>NZ_LS483440.1:600000-1200000 GCF_900476045.1 Gemella morbillorum | reverse complement strand
AACAAAGAAAATAGAAGAAAAACATAATAACCTTATCTGCTATATTGAAAGATGCTAATGATATATGAATCATTAAGTAGTTTATAGTCCCTAAAAAACTAATAGTTCTATATGTAGTATAATTATCGTGAAAACGCCAGATTAGCAGGCTACTTAAGTAAAAAGAATATAGCATATTCATAGGATGGATAGTAATTGTCATATAAATCACATAAAATACTAGATAACTCCATTGAGCAAAGATTATATATTTATTTTTCGTATATAGAATAACTATATAATCTATTACTGCAATAATTGTAAAATACAAAACATAAAATGGATAAGTTCCAGTTATAGTATATATGAACGGGAAAATAAAAAATACTAGTGATATATAAAATGGGAAGTTTTCTTTTAACATTATTGCTAATATTTTTTTCATGACTAACTCCTTTTGGTAAATTCTATTATAATAATATCATAAAGATAAAGGTGTGTGAATAAATAATCACACACCTTTAGTTTATTTAATTTCGATTTTACGCTTGATAATTAAAGTAAGAATAGTAAAACCAATTCCATATGCTAGTAAAATGCCAAGTGAAGTGAAAGAAAATACTTGTTCTTTTAAATATTTATTAACAAATTCTAATAAGTGATATGTTGGAGTTACTTTAGAAATATTTTGTAGCCATTCAGGGAAAAGATAAGTAGGCCACCATAATCCTCCAAGCATAGCCAGACCTAGATATAAGATATTAGCAAAAAGGCTTAATTTTTCAACTGATTTAATCAGACTTAGTAATACCCCAATTCCTAAAAATGTTATACAACCAACAACCATTAAAACACCAGCCATAATCCATTCACGAGCACTCATATTAACATCTCGTAAGAAATGACCAACAACGAATACTACAACTACAGCTATAATAAAAGTAAAAATAATACGAATAAAACGTGCAATATAGTACTCAGATAATTTTATCGGTGAATTATTTATTAGATGTAGATAGTTATTTGTTTCATCTTCACGAATTGACAATGGTAGTGAAAATAATGCAAAGCTAATGCTACTAAATGCAGTCATAGAAATTAGCATATCTTTTACAACACGTGCTTGTATCTCAGCATTATCAAATTGTTGCATTCCAGAGAATAAAACAAAGAAGATAACAGGAAAACCTAATCCCATAGTAAAATTCGAAAGTGCTCTTTTTGTAAATATAAATTCCATTTTTAATAATGTAGTAAGATTTTTCATGTTTTTTTACCCCTTAGTTTTCTTTCGTTGTAGCAAAAACGCTATCTAGTAGAGTTCTGTTTTGAACCTCTAAATCTTTTAATGTACAACCGGCTGCTTGCAATAATGTCCAAATTTCTTCTGGTTTTTTTGTAAGGAAGTTGAAGCTGTCATGTTTTACTTCCAAATTATAGACATTTTCATTATCTTTTAATACTTCAAGATATTGGAGAGGTAAAGTAAAGAATTTCTCTACTTCTTCAGCGCGCATAGCATGAGGAGTTGTATCACGAATTAACTCGCCTTTATGCAAAACCAATATTCTATCTGCGGTATGTTCTACTTCTTCTATGTAGTGAGAAGAATAAATAATAGTCAATCCATTGTTTTTTAATTTGTTAACTATTTCCCAAAAACGAATACGAGTAGAAGTATCCATACCAGCCGTTGGTTCGTCTAGAAAAATAATTTTTGGTTTCCCTATTAAAGTAAGTGCAAAAGAAAGTAATCTTCTTTGACCACCAGATAATTTTGAAGCTAGTGTATCTTTTTGTTTATCATCAAATCTAAGTATATTGTCAATTTCTTGATCAGTTAAGTGATCTGTATAAAGCTTTTGAACAAAACTTATTAGTTCATTGACTTTCAATCTTTCTGGAACAGCATTTTCTTGTGATAAAACATTAACATAGTTTTTTAATGTTTTATCAGTTGGTTTCAAATCATTAACTTTTATATCTCCTGAAGTTATAAACTTAGCACCAAGAAGACAATTCATAAGAGTAGTTTTACCAGCTCCATTAGGCCCGATAAGAGCTACACACTCGCCTTCTGATATATCAAATGAAACATCTTTTAAAATATATTTATCCTTTATGACTTTACTTATATTTTTTGCAGTAATAATTTTTTTACTTATCATATTAATCACCTCTTTTGTTGTTACTTATATTATATCGAGAAATAAATAATTTATTTAGTAAGCTCTGTCATATAGGAATATGACAAATGTCATAAATAAAAACCGATGACTTTAGATAGTCGCCAGTTTGCGACTTATTTTAAGTCTTCTATATTTAAATAATTAGTATGGGGTTTATTTATTAGAGAAAAAATAATTTTTTCTGAAACCTTTGAGACAGGCAAGGGATAGACATTTTTGAAAAATGAAATATTTAGTGCTGAAAAAATTTTTATTGGTAAAACATTCAAGTAAGATGTCGGTCTACTAGATCCATACATTAGCCCAGGACGGACTATAAGATAATTTAATGATGAAGACTTAACGAATTCTTCAGCTTGCTTTTTACTATTGAAGTAATCTTTAAATCCACCATTTGCAGAGATGTAAACCAGTTTGTTAATATTGAACTTGGAACAAAGTTTAATAGACTTTGTTACGCTTTGAGTGTTTAGTTTTTTGTACATATTTTTGTTCTTTATAGTACCTACTAAATGAATAACGACATCGAACTTTTCTTCTATATTAATTTCTTCTATATTAAAGATATCTGCTTGAATCCAGTTAATATGATTTAATTCTTTGTTTTTTATTTTATGTCTAGCTAAATAACTAATATTTATGTTATTCTTTAGGGCTTCTTTAAGTAAAGATTCACCTAAAAAGCCATTTCCCCCAATAAGAAGAATATTCATATTTCACCTCATATATTAACTATAATTGAGTTTATTTGTGTAAAATAATATCATAAATGAATTTTAAAGTAAATATATTTAAACAAATTATGAAAAATGATATAATAAAGACAATTTATAAAGGAAGGAGAAATTTTATGAAAATAGGTTTAGTTTTAGAAGGTGGCGCGATGCGTGGATTATTTACCGCTGGGGTGCTCGATATCTTTTTAGATAATAATGTAGAAGTAACAGATGTAGTAGGGGTTTCAGCAGGAACATTATTTGGAGTTAATTACGTCTCGAAACAAAGAGGGCGAGCTTTGCGTTATAATTTGAAATATATAAATGATAAACGCTATATGAATGTAAAGAGTTGGTTAAAAACAGGGAATTTAATAAATAAAGATTTTACATATTATAAATTGCCATTTCAACTTGATGTTTTTGATAATAAAACTTTTAAAGAATCACCTATAAACTTTTTTGCAACGGTGACGAATATAGAAACAGGAGAAGCAGAGTTTGTAAAAATAAAAGATGCCTATAAGCAAATGGAAACTTTACGTGCTACTTCTGCGTTACCGTTTATTTCAGAGATAATAGAAGTAGGTGATAAGAAATATTTAGATGGCGGTATTTCTAATAGTATCCCCATTGATTTTTTTGAAAAGCAAGATTTTGACAAGGTAATAGTTATTTTGACACGTCCAATAACATATAGAAAAGAAAAAACAACGGGTATTCAATATAAGCTGTTTTATAAAAAATATCCAAAATTAGTAGAAAAACTAGAGAATAGATACAAAGAATATAATGATACAGTTGATAAAATAGTTGAATTGGAGAAAGAAGGAAAACTGTTTGTAATTAGACCGAGTGAAAATATTACAATCAAGCGTCTAGAAAAGGACATAGAGAAGCTACAAAAAGTTTATGATTTAGGATTGAAAGATGGGAATAATATTATAGAAGATTTAAAACAATATTTAGAGAAGTAGTAAGGATGATAAATATGAATATGGGACATAATAAAATAAACGCAGATAACTATAAAAGAAAAAATGTTGAAGAATTGAAAAAAATATTATCACCAATAGAATATTCTGTAACTATGGAAGACAGAACAGAAAGTCCTTATACAGGAAAATACTGGGATAGTTTTGAAGAGGGAATATATGTAGATATAACTACAGGGGAACCATTATTCTCATCAAAAGATAAGTTTAAATCTAATTGTGGCTGGCCGAGCTTTGCCAAGCCAATAGAAAAAGAGGTAACGCAATACTACAAGGATACCTCTCATCTTATGGAAAGAATTGAGGTAAGAAGTAGAGTGGGTAATTCTCATTTGGGGCATGTTTTTCCAGATGGTCCAGAAGAATTAGGTGGATTAAGATATTGTATAAATAGCGCCGCATTAAAATTTATAAAAAAAGAGGATATGGAAAAAGAAGGATATGGTTATTTATTAAATATTTTTTAAATAATACTATATAAACAGTAAAACAGGAGATAATTGACAATTACTATCAATTATCTCCTGTTTCAAATAGTTTTAGTGCCAAAAATTTAATGTAATATAATAAATGTGTTATATACGATATCATAAAAATAATAACAGTATAATAACAGTTTTATTTATTCATTAAAAAATACTTAAAAATAAAAACACTTAATGTAAGAGTTTTCATTTCACTTGCAAAAGAATTTGCAATAATTCCAACTAATATTTTACTATATATAGGCTAATTTATTTTAAATAAATATAAAGTGTATTAGTACTAACGTTCACAAAATGTACACATTTTAACATAGAATAGTGTTGTAACAGAAATAGGGTTAAGGTACACTAAAAGTGTAACAAATAGTTTAATTAATAAATTTATTTTTCACACTATATTATAAAAATTTAAGGAGTGACATAAATATGACAACAGTTGCAGAAAAAAAAGCATTCGTTGGTGGAAAATGGCAAACAGAAGTGGATTTAGTAGATTTTATCAAATCTAACTACACAGAGTACAGAGGGGATTCTTCGTTCTTAGCTGGACCTACTGAAAACACTAAAGTTTTAGTAGAAAAATTCAATGAGTTAATGCGTCAAGAACGTTTAGCTGGTGGAACATTAGATATGGATACTAGTATTCCTTCAACTATTCTTTCACACGGAGTAGGATACATCGATAAAGATCGTGAAAAAATCGTTGGATTACAAACTGACAAACCATTAAAACGTGCTTTAATGACTTTTGGTGGTATTAACATGGCTGTAAACAGCTGTAAAGCATACGGATATGAAGTAGATGAAGAAGTTATCAAAATCTTCACTGACTACCGTAAAACTCACAACCAAGGTGTATTCGATGCATATACTCCAGAAATGCGTTTAGTAAGAAAATCTGGTGTTATCACTGGACTTCCTGATGCATACGGACGTGGACGTATCATCGGTGACTACCGTCGTGTAGCTTTATACGGGGTAGATCAACTTATCGCTTGGAAAAAAGAAGATTTAGCTAAAATCGGAGCTGACGGAGTTATGACTGAACACGTTATTCGTGATCGTGAAGAAGTTAGCGAACAAATCCGTGCTTTAGGTGAATTAAAAGAAATGGCTAAAATCTACGGATTCGACATTTCAGAACCAGCTACAAACGCTAAAGAAGCTGTACAATGGTTATACTTCGGATACTTAGCAGCTATCAAACAACAAAACGGTGCTGCGATGTCTATCGGTAACATTGCTACATTCTTAGATATTTATATCGAAAGAGATTTACAAGATGGAACAATTACTGAGTCTGAAGCTCAAGAATTAATTGACCACTTAGTATTAAAATTACGTTGCGTTAAATTCGCTCGTACTCCAGACTACAACCAATTATTCTCAGGAGACCCAATCTGGGCTACATTAATCGTTGGTGAAATGTTAGATGCAGAAAGATCATTAGTTACAAAAACTGACTTCCGTTTCATCCACACATTAGACAACATGGGTAACTCTCCAGAGCCAAACTTAACTATCCTTTGGTCTACTAAATTACCTACAGGATTCAAAGACTACTGTTCTGAATCTTCAATCAACCACAGTGCTATCCAATACGAAAGTGATGAATTATTAGCAGACTTCTTAGGAACTTGTGACAAATCTATCGCTTGTTGTGTAAGTGGTATGACTACTGGTAAAGATATGCAATTCTTCGGAGCTCGTGCTAACTTAGCTAAAGCTTTACTATACACAATCAACGGGGGACGCGATGAATTATCAGGTGTTCAAGTTGGACCAAAAACTGAGCCAATCCGCGGCGTATTAAACTACGATGAAGTATGGGCTAAATTCGATGTATTCATGGAATGGTTATGTAAACTATACATCAATACATTAAACGTAATCCACTACATGCATGATAAATACTCTTACGAAAGCTTAGAAATGGCATTACACGACACTAAAGTAAGAAGATTCATGGCAACAGGTATCGCTGGATTCTCAGTAGCAGTAGACAGTTTATCAGCTATTAAATATGCTAAAGTTACACCAATCGAAGATGAAACTGGATTAGCAGTAGATTACAAAATTGAAGGTGAATTCCCAACATTTGGTAACAACGATGACCGTGCAGACGAAATCGCTGTTGAGTTACTAAAAGTGTTTATGACTAAACTTAAAAAACACGAAACTTACCGTGCAGATGAAACTACAACTTCTATCTTAACTATTACTTCAAACGTAGTATACGGTAAGAAAACTGGTAACACTCCAGATGGACGTCGTGCAGGAGAACCATTCTCTCCAGGTGCTAACCCAATGAACGGACGTGACCAAAGCGGAGCACTAGCTTGCTTAAGCTCAGTAGCTAAATTACCATACGAATACAGCCGTGATGGAATCAGCTTAACAGCAGCATTCACACCAAATTCATTAGGTAAAACTAAACAAGATCAAATCAAAAACTTAACAGCAATGATGGATGGATACTTCAAACAAGGTGGATACCACTTAAATACTAACGTATTTAACAAAGAAACTTTACTTAAAGTTATCGAATCTCCAGAAGATTATCCAAACTTCACAATTCGTGTATCAGGATACGCAGTACGTCTAATCAGTTTAACTCCAGAACAACAACGTGACGTATTAAGCCGTACAATGCACCAATTCATGTAATATAATAATTAAACAAAAAAAGGAGGGGGCTCTTAGCCCCCACTTTTTTATTGTAAAATATTGTAAAAGTATTTACACAAAGTTATAGAATACGTTATAATAAGTATATAGAAAACAGTAAAGGAGGGGGCAAATTATGAAACTATCTAATTTAGCACCTGTTGAGGATACAAATGAACTAACTGCAAATGTTCACTCTGTAGAATCATTTGGTAACGTAGATGGACCAGGAATAAGATATGTAGTTTTCTTTCAAGGGTGTATGTTAAGATGCAAATATTGTCACAATCCTGATACTTGGAAGATGCATAATCCTGATGCTAAAGTCGTTACAGTAAGTCAATTAACTAAGGAAATAGTTAAGTATAGAAATTTCTTTGAAGCTAGCGAAGGTGGAGGAGTTACAGTAAGTGGGGGAGAATCTCTTCTACAATTAGATTTTGTTCTTGAATTATTTAGACAATTAAAAGCACTAGATATTAATACTTGTGTTGATACATGTGGTGGTTTCTATGTGAATACTCCTACTATGAACGAAAAGATATTAGAGTTAATCTCATTAACAGATTTATTCTTAATGGATTTAAAACATATCGATGATGAGCAACACATTAAACTTACAAAAAGAACAAATAAAAATATTCTACAATTTGCAAGATTTTTAAGCGATAATGGAGCAAAAATGTGGATAAGACATGTTCTTGTTCCAAAATGGACGGATGATGACTATTATTTACAAAAACTTCGTGAGTTTATTGATACACTTGATGGAGTTGAGAGAGTTGAAGTTTTACCATATCATGATATGGCTAAATTCAAATATAAAGAATTAGGACTTGAATACGAATTAAATGATATCAATCCACCAACAAAAGATAGAATAAAAAATGCTATAAAAATATTAGGTGCACGAGACGATGTTAATTAAAATATAAGCCCAAATGATAGTTTTTCATTTATCATTTGGGCTTGTTTTTTAAAAAAATATTATGCTGTTAAGCTCAGATTATATTCTGAATTTAACAGCATAAGTTATTTGTTTAGCAATTACTATTTAGTTCCTTCTAACATAGATTTTAGATATGCTTCTACATCTTTATTACTTGATTTAACATTGTATTCTTCAAATAATTTTTTAAGTGCTTTACTTACTACAGTAGAATCTTTTTTAACAGCTTCTTCTGCTGCTTTTTCAGCAAGTGTTGCTTTCATTTCATCGAAAGTAGCGTCTTTTTCATCTAATACTTTAATGATGTGGTATCCGAATGAAGTTTTTACAACGTCAGATACTTTATCTTTAGTAAGTGCATATGCAGCTTCTTTAAATTCTTTAACGAATGAATTATCTTCTTTAGAAGACCAACCTAGATCTCCACCATTAGAAGCATTAGCAGTATCATTAGAGTTTTCTTTTGCTAGAGTAGCAAAATCTTCTCCATCTTTAATTTTTTTATGTAGTTCTTCAGCTTTTTTCTTAGCATCTTCATCACTTAATCCATTAGGATTAGAGTCACTTTTAACACTTATAAGAATGTGCGCTAAATGGTATTGGTGCTTATTTTTTTCGTAGTTTTCTTTTAATTTATCTTCGTTAGTTCCAGTATAGTCATTTATTAAAAGAGTTTGAGCAGCTTTAACTTTAAGTCCGTCTTTATATTTATCTAAAGTAAATCCTTGTTGTTTTAAAAGTTGTTCAAATTTTTCTTTGCCACCATATTGTGTTTGAGCTTTTTGAAGTTGCTCTTCAATAGCTTTTTCATCAATTTTTCCTTTATATTTATCTAAAAGAACTTTTTGAATCATCATACTAGTAGCTGTTTTAGAAAGTTGGCTAGCTCCTATGCTTTCTACGATATCCTTTTCTGTTACATCTCCTGCTTTACTAGAGATATATTTTGTACCTCCAGAGCATCCTGCTAATCCTATAACCGATACACTAAGTGCTACAGGTAAAATAGCTTTTTTAAACTTGTTCATTAATTATTATCCTCCTAATTGTAACTATGTATAAATATACCATATTTTTTATTATAAAACAACTAAAGAATAGGCGAAATAAGTCGTGCAAAAGCTTCTTTAATTCTAATTATTAAACTACGTTGCTGATATTTAGAATAAGATACTAAAGTTGACTTTTTGACATCTTCTAAAAATATTTTTCTAAATGCTTTTGTAGTTTTGTAATCATACATAAAGGCATTTAACTCGAAATTCAATTTAAAGCTTCTATAGTCAAAATTTGCACTACCTAAACTTGTAACTTCATCATCAATAATAATCATTTTTGTATGGATAAAACCATTCTCGTATATATATGTTTTCGCCCCTAGAGAAGCAAGTTCTCCAATAAATGAATAAGTAGCCCAATATACAAACATATGGTCAGGTTTATTAGGTACCATTATTCTAACATCAATCCCTGAAAGGATAGCCATCTTTAAAGCATCCATGACACTTTCATCGGGGATAAAGTATGGTGATTGAATATAGATATATTTCTTTGCACGAGAAATCATATGTAAATAACCATACTTTATTTTTTCAAGTTTACTATCAGGTCCACTAGCAACCATCTGAATTGGAAGGTAATTATCAACAGGGATAGCAGCGTGCTCTTCCTCTAGTTTGATTTGTTCAGTTTTTTTAGAAGATTGAGAGTTCCAATCGTCAATAAAACGAAATTCTAAAGAAACAACTGCTTCTCCTTCGATACGAAGATGTGTATCACGCCAATAACCAAATTTTTTATCTAACCCTAGGTATTCATCACCAACATTAAAACCTCCGGTATAAGCAATCTCTCCATCAATAACCACTATTTTTCTATGATTTCTGTAGTTCATACGAAAATTTATAAGTGGTAGCTTAGATTTGAAAAAACTTTTTATTTTTGCATTGTTTTTTGTTAATTTTCCTAGTGAGGAGATACTTAATTTCCTTGAGCCTATGTCATCATACAAGATATATACTTTTACACCTTCTTTAAGTTTTTGTTCAAGTAAATTAAATAATTGTTTTCCGATACCATCTTTTTTAAGAATATAGTATTGAATATAGATATAATCTTTTGCTTTTTTTATATCTTCGAATAATAATTCAAATTTTTCTTTTCCATCTGTAATAATTTTGATTTTATTTTTTTTAGATAAGAAAGCTTTATCTGTTTCGTAATTTAACTCTATTAAATTTCTATACTTATAAATAATTTGTTCTTCCTTTGAAATTTCGTATGGAGTAGATTGTTTTAATAAACTCTCTTGATACGAAATTTTTTCTTCATCAGAAAAAGGGAAGATTTTTTCTCTATAAATAGGTCTTCCTAGCATTAAATAAAGGATAAAACCTAAATAAGGTATTAAGAATAAAACTAAAATCCAAGCCCAAGAAGAACGGGTAGTTTGATATTCTAAAAAAACTATAGAGAATGCTAGTAATGTATTTATAATTAGAAATATTGTTAATAAAATATCAATATCTAAACGAATATCGCTAAATAATGTTGTCATATAATCTAAAATATATGTAAAATTTATATTTAAAATTTTAAAATTGGTATAATTCATAATATAACACTCCTAGTTAAATACTACCTTAAAATACAGAAAAAGTCCAGATAATAATTATACAGATAATATAAAAGATTATATAATTGTTAAAAAATATATATCAAAAAATTATAAAAAGATACATTGAAAATAAGGAGATATTAAAAAACTTTTAGTAATTTTGTATTATGAGTTGAATTTTTGCCGATTTATATTATAATGGAATAGAGAAGAAAAAAGGAGAATATCATGCCTAATAATATTTTAGAAGAATTAAAAACTAAATTTGAAGATTTTGCGAGTGAACTAGAAAATATTGAACCTGAAAAGGTTGATTTAACTCAAATTGACAGATTAATTGCTTTAGTAGAAGAATTAGATAACGAAATTAAAACTATAAAATAAAAATTATAAGCTGAGGTAGGAGTAGTTTACTTCTCTTCAGCTTATCTTTATGAAGAGGTTAAAATGAAAAAGAAAAATAGTGGTAAAAAATTAAATGTTCTTTTAACGATTAAAAAAATTGGTATTAATGGTGAAGGGATAGGTTATTACAAAAAGAAAATTACATTTGTAAAAGGTGCTCTTCCAGATGAGGTAATTGTCTGTGAAATTATTGAAGAAACGCCAAAATACATTATAGGAAAATTAGTCAAAGTAAAAGAGTCGAGTCCATATAGAGTAGCGGTAAAAAAAGAATATGCAGAAAGTGGAGCATATGGGTTAGCTCATGTTAGTTACGAAAAACAACTAGAGTATAAACGTAATATTTTATTAGATGCTTTTGATAAGTATTATAAATTAACAAAACCAGATAAATTGGTTCTAAAAACTTTAGCATCGCCTATAATAGAACATTATCGTAATAAAAATCAGTTTCCTCTTGCTGTTCGTAATGGCCGTGTAATTGCGGGCTTGTATAAAGAAGGAAGTAATGATCTTGTAGAAATAAATGAGGATGTTGCATTACATGAAAATGGTAATAAGATTACTAATCTTGCTAAAAAATGTTTAGGAAAATATAAAGTAGAAATTTCTACAAATAAAAAGACTTATGGCGTAAAATATATTTCAACTCGCACTTCATTTTATAATGGAGATGTTCAGCTAACATTTGTAGCTAATACGGATAAAATTAAAAATTTAGATAAAGTTGTTAATGAGATTAAACGTGAAGCTATAGTTAAGAGTATAGTGCTGAATGTAACGAATGATAACGATCATCTAGTAATGGGTAGTGAAAACATAACTTTATATGGTTCGGATTATATTGTTGAAAAAATTGGTGATACTAAATATGAATTATCAGCTAAATCATTTTTCCAACTTAATCCAGGAGCGACAAAAAAGCTTTATGATAAAGTTGTAGAATTTGCTGATTTGAGAGAAACGAATATAGTTCTTGATGCTTTTTGCGGTGTGGGGACAATTGGCCAATATGTGAGTCGTAAATGTCATGAAGTATATGGTGTAGATATAGTAGAAGATGCTATAAAAGATGCAAATAATAATGTTAAGTTAAATAATTTAACTAATTGTATATATGTAGCAGGTGATGCTAACAAAATTGTACCTCGTTGGAAGAAAAAAGGAATTAATTTTGATGTTGCAATAGTTGATCCACCAAGAACAGGTTTAGGTCATTTAGCAAAGAATTTATTAGATGTAGATGCGAAGAAAATAGTTTATGTTAGTTGTAACCCATCAACATTGGCTAGAGATTTAAAAGTACTTACTAGAAAATACAAAATTAGACGTATTCAACCAATAGATATGTTCCCTGGAACAGCGGCTGTAGAGGCGATAGTGGAGTTAATTAGGAAGTAATATCTAGGCTTAGTGGGAGGGGGAAACCAATGAAAAAGATAAAGATGTCAGTGTTAGGAATAGGTCCAGTTTATGTATTGAGTTGCTTAATTGTAGCAGTTTTATCAATATATCTATCTGAAAAAGGGAGTCTTAATTCAGGAAAAATTAGCAACTTCAGATTAATTTTGATATGTTTAGGTGTACTTTCTATTTTATTAGGTGTGATATTATGGATACAAGCTGTATTTTCACAAAAAATGGTAAAGGCAATAAAAGATAATATTCTTTTGACTAAAGGAGTCTATGCTGTTGTAAGGAATCCGATATATTCTGCATTTTTCTTTGTTTTTACTGGGATGTTATTAATAGAAGCCAATCTTTGGTTACTTATACTTCCAATAGTATTTTGGCTTTATATGACTATTCTTTTAAAACTTACAGAAGAAAAGTGGCTAAAAGAGGCTTTTGGACAAGAGTATATTGAATATTGCGCTAGAGTAAACAGAGTCTTTCCATGGTTTCCTAAAAAATAATGTTGTTATAGAGGGAGAAATATTTTGGATAAAAAGTTTGAACAATTAAAAAAAGATATAATGTCAGATATTGATAATAAGAAATATTCAGATAAGGGAATTGAACCGCTTTTTTCTGCACCTAGACCTGCTAAAATATTGATAATAGGTCAAGCACCAGGACTAAAAGCACAGGAGAGTAAAATATTCTTTAATGATAAAAGTGGTGTAAAATTAAGAGAGTGGATGGGAATTGATAATGAAATATTTTATAATTCCGGGTTAATCGGAGTAGTTCCTATGGATTTTTATTATCCTGGAAAAGGGAAAAGTGGAGATTTGCCACCGAGAAAAAATTTTGCGTCTAGATGGCATGCTAAAGTATTAGAGTTAATGCCGGATGTTGAACTTATTATTTTAGTAGGAAAATATGCTCAAGATTACTACTTAAAAGATGGGAAGGGAAAAAACTTAACAGAAACAGTTAAGAACTATAAAAAATATTTACCAACGTATTTTCCAATAGTTCATCCATCACCACTAAATTTCCGATGGCATAATAATAATCCTTGGTTTCTTGAAGAAGTAGTACCAGAGTTACAAGAAAGAATAGAAAAGATTTTAAATTAAAGAATAGAAGTTACTTAAGAAAAATTAAGTAACTTCTATTTTTTTATAAACAGGTTAAATCGTATGTAGTTTCTTCTCCGTAATAAACTAGAATAGCTTCTATTAAATTTTTTATTTTATTTAAGTTATCAGTTTCTAAAATAATTTCTGCTTTTCCGGAGATAACATTAAAGGAAGTACCGCTGATAACAGAAATTATCTCTATATTTTTATATTTTGTACTTTTTCTAACAAATTCACTGGTAATAATGGTTGTATCAATCGCTTCATCAGGCTCTGCTCCATGGCCACCTTTTCCAAAAATAGAGAGTTTGTATTTTTCCATATTATTGCTCCTCCTTAAGATTTTTAATAACTTTATCAGCATTTAATGCTAAGTTGAGAAATATTGAAGCAGTATGCGTCATAACTTTTTCTTCGAAATCAAATTTTGGGTGATGATGAGGATATTTAGCAAAAGTATTATTACCAGCACCGATTAAAAAGAATGCCCCTGGAATATTTTCTAGATAATATGCAAAATCTTCACCAATCATTAGTGGCTCGATTTCTTTAAGTTTTATTTCTGGAAGGGTAGCAGACGTTGCTGTTATAATTTCTTTAACGGCATTTTTATGATTTATAAGTGGCGGATAACCACCATAGTAGATAAATTCTATAGTTGCGTTTTCATATTCCTTTTCTAATGATAAACAAAGTTTTTTTAGTTTAGATATCACCATTTTATGAAGTTCTTTATTAAAATGACGTATTGTACCAGTAATACTAGCATTATTTTTAGTACTTTCTAATTTTCCAAGGGTAATTACTAGAGTTTCTCGTGGTTTTGCAAAGCGCGAAACTATTTGTTGTGTTTGTGATATAAAATCTGCAGCAATTAAATTTGAATTTTTATTAGAAGTAATTTTTATTTCGAATCTATCAGCAGCTGCACAAAGCTCACTATAGCCATAACCTAAAGTTCCTAGCGGAAGCGGAGTCCAAAGATGAGCACCAAAGATTGCATCAACATTTTCTAAACAACCGGCATCAATCATTGGTTTAGCACCACCAGGAGCTTGTTCTTCACCATATTGGAAAATTGCGACAATATCATAAGGAAGTTTATCGATGTTTTCCATTAAAACTTTGCAAGTAGTAAGTAAAGATACTGTGTGGCCATCATGACCGCAGGCATGCATGGTATTTTGAATTTTAGATTTGTAGTCAACATCTTTTTCATCGTTGATAGGGAGCGCGTCAAAGTCAGCTCTGAAAGCAAGAGTTTTACTTGAGTCTTTTCCTTTGATTCGTGCTACAACACCATTAAGACCAATATTTGTTTTAACATCTTTAATACCTAATTCTCTTAAATAATTTTCAATAAATTTTGCTGTATTCTTTTCATGAAATGATACTTCTGGATTCATATGCATATATCGACGTAATTTTACCATCTCAGGAAAGTAATTTTTAATTTCTTCTTTAATAAGTAGCGAAAGCATAATTTTCTCCGTTCAATTAAGTTATTGTATAAAGTAATTATACCATTGTTTTGTACTTTTATTAAGTCAAAGTTGGTAGGTAAATATTTGACATTTCTACTAATATAATATATACTAATAATAATTTAAATAATGTATCTTTAATGTGATCCAGAGAGGTCAGCAAAGATTAGTTTTATTGGAATGAATATACCTAGTTTAAACATGCTGTCCTGCTCTTATGAGTAGGTTATTTTTTTGAGGTGAAGTATGAAAAAAAGAGTTCTTTTTGATGAAGTAATGATTTCAAGAATGATTACAAGAATTGCTAATGAAATTATTGAGCAAAATAAATTAGAAGAAATAGTTTTAGTAGGAATTCAAACAAGAGGAATTTATATTGCTAAAAGATTAAAACAAAAGATTGGTGAGATTGAAAATATTAATATTCCAGTTGAAAGTTTAGATATTAAGTTTTATCGTGATGATCTTGAAAAGCAAAGTTTTGAGCCTGAAATTACAACACCGAAGTTTAAACTAGATTTGAATAAAAAAGTTGTTATTATTGTTGATGATGTATTATACACTGGAAGAACTGTACGTGCTGCTATTGATGCAATTATGGATGTTAGCCGTCCTAAAGCTATTCGTCTTGCAATATTAGTTGATCGTGGTCATCGTGAACTTCCGATTCGTGCAGATCATATTGGAAAAAATATCCCAACTTCGAAAAAAGAGAATGTTAAAGTTTATCTTAAAGAAGTTGATAAAAGTGAAGAAATATTATTAATTTAAATATAAGTCTTTTTAAGCTAGTCCAGAGAGGCTAACAAGGGATTGAATTTAAAGTATATACTAGAATAGTATAGCTGTATTTAGATATAACTAAGTTTTAGTGTATCTATTACTAGAATTTAAATTTAAGTTGATTATGAAATCATGCCTTGTTGTCTTTGGACGCAAGGTATTTTTTATTAAAAAAATGGAGGAACACTATGAAGAACATAGTAAAAATGTCAGACTTAACAAATGCAGAGGTATACGAACTTATAACTCGTGCTTTAGAACTTAAGAATGGAGCTAAGGTAGAAGCTAGAGAAGACCTTTTTGTAGCGAATTTATTCTTTGAAAATTCAACACGTACAAAACACAGTTTTGAGGTTGCAGAGCATAAACATAGATTTAATGTTATAAACTTTGATGCAGCAACATCATCAGTTAATAAAGGAGAAACACTTTATGATACTTGTAAAACATTGGAGATGTTAGGCTGCAATATGCTGGTTATTCGTCATAGCCAAGATGCATATTACAATGAATTATCAAACCTAAATATACCAATTTTAAGCGGTGGTGATGGAAGTGGAGAACATCCAAGCCAGTGTCTACTTGACCTAATGACAATGTACGAAAAATTTGGAACTTTTGAAAATCTGAATATTATAATTGCTGGTGATATTAGGAATTCTCGTGTCGCAAGAAGTAATTATAATATGTTGACAAGATTAGGAGCTAAAGTTAAATTTGTATGTCCAGATATCTTCAAAGATGAAACTTTAGGAGATGTAGTTGATTTTGATGAGATTATCGATAAAGTAGATGTCTGTATGTTACTGCGCGTTCAACATGAAAGGCATGATTCAAAAATGGGGCTTTCAAAAGAGGAATATCATAATAATTATGGCTTAACAAAAGAACGCTATAATAAATTGAAAGAAAGTGCAATAGTAATGCATCCTGCACCAGTTAATCGTGGAATGGAAATTGATACTGAATTAGTTGAAGCACCTAAATCTGTAATCTTTGAACAGATGAAAAATGGTATGTTTATGCGCCAAGCAATGATTGAAAAAATAATAAAAGATAATAATTTATAAGAAGGAGAAAAGATATGCTACTTTTAAAAAATGGTAAAATTTTAAAAAATGGGGTTCTAGTTAGTAAGGATATTTTGATTGATGATAAAAAAATCGTGAAAATTGATAAAAATATCCAAGAAAATGTTGAGAAAGTTTTAGATTTAGAAGGAAAGTTTGTTTCTCCTGGATTTATTGATGTTCACGTTCATTGGAGAGAACCAGGATTTGAATATAAAGAAAATATTTATCATGCATCTCGTGCGGCAGCTCGTGGTGGATTTACAACAGCTATGCCAATGCCGAACTTAGATCCAGTACCAGATAATTATGAAAATCTAAAAATACAATTGGATATTATTGAACGAGATAGTGTTATACGAGCTATACCATATGGTGCAATTACAAAAGGTGAACTAGGAAAGGATTACGCTGAGTTTGAGGAATTAGTAGACTATGTTTTTGCATTTAGTGATGATGGTCGTGGTGTTCAAGACGCTAATATGATGTACGAATCAATGATGGTTGCTGCGAAGTTAAACAAAGCTATCGTTGCACACTGTGAAGATAATTCACTCATTCGTGGGGGGTGTATGCACTGCGGTCGTCGTAGTCGTGAACTTGATCTTCCGGGTATACCATCAGTTTGTGAAAGTGTTCAAATTGCACGTGATGTGTTACTAGCAGAAGCAGCAGGTTGTCATTATCATGTGTGCCACGTATCAACAAAAGAATCAGTACGTGTTGTAAGAGAAGCAAAAGCAGCAGGAATAAAAGTCACATGTGAAGTTTGTCCTCACCATCTTATAAGTGATGAAATGGATATTCCAGAAGATAATGGAATGTGGAAAATGAATCCACCTTTACGCGCGCGAGAAGATAGAAATGCTTTAATAGCAGGATTATTAGATGGTACAATTGATGTTATTGCTACAGACCATGCACCACACGCAACACATGAAAAAGATTTAACAATGCGTAAAGCAGCTTTTGGTATTGTTGGTAGTGAAACAGCGTTTAGTCAACTTTATACAAAATTTGTAAAAACTGGTGTATTCTCACTAGATTTATTAGTGAAATTAATGACTGAAAAAGTAGCAGATACATTTGGATTACCTTATGGTCGCCTAGAAGAAAATGGATATGCAGATTTAGTAGTAATTGATTTAGAAAAATCATTAAAAATTGATCCAGAAAAATTCTTATCAAAAGGGCGTAATACACCATATGTAGGTGAAGAAATTTACGGAATACCAGTTTTAACACTAAGCGAAGGGAAAGTAGCTTATAAAGATTCAGAAGTATTTGATATATAAGATATAAAATTTAATAATATGAAAAACTAAGAAAGTGAGAAAAGCTATGTACAGTTATGATAGACAGCTAATATTAGAAGATGGAACGGTTTATAAAGGCTATGGTTTTGGTGCGAATAAAACTATGGCAGGAGAGGTAGTATTTAATACAGGAATGACAGGATACCAAGAAACATTATCAGATCCATCATACAACGGTCAAATAGTTACGTTTACGTATCCTTTAATCGGAAATTATGGAATAAATAGAGATGACTTTGAAACAATTAATCCAAGCATTAAAGGTTTAGTTGTTCGTGAAGTTTGTAAAAAGCCATCAAACTTTAGAACAGAATATAGTTTAGATGAGGTTTTAAAGGAATTAGATATACCAGGAATTTCAGGAATCGACACACGTAGTTTAACTAGAAAGATAAGAGAACACGGTACGATTAAAGGGATAATTACAGATCTTTGTATGGATCCAATAGAAGAATTGGAAAAATTAAGAAATACTAATTTACCAACAAATCAAATTGAACAAGTTTCAACACCTAAAGCATTTTTATCATCAGGTAATGGGTATAGAGTTGTATTAGTCGACCTTGGAATGAAATCAGGTATTTTAAGAGAGTTAAACGAACGTAATTGTGATATCGTAGTAGTACCTCATAACGTAACTGCTGCAGAAATTTTCAGATTAAATCCAGATGGAATAATGCTAAGTAATGGACCTGGAGATCCAACAGATGTTCCAGAAACTATTGAAATGCTTAAAGAAGTAATGCCTAAGATTCCAATTTTTGGAATTTGCATGGGACATCAACTTATATCGCTTGCGTCTGGTGCAAAAACTTATAAATTAAAATTTGGGCACCGTGGAGCTAATCATCCGGTTAAAAATTTACTTACAGGTAAAGTTGATATAACATCACAAAACCATGGATATAGTGTTGATATTGACTCATTAAAAGATACAGAATTAGAACTTACACATCTTTCAGTAAATGATAAAACATGTGAAGGTGTTCGTCATAAAAAATATCCAGTATTTTCAGTACAATACCATCCTGAAGCATCACCAGGACCACACGACCCTAACCACTTATTCGATCAATTTATCGATAATATGAGAGAATTCAAAGAAAGTAAAAAATAACACAAAATTTTATAGTAAGAATCTAAAGTATCAATGCTAAATTAAGGAGAATAAAAATGCCAAAACGTAATGATATAAAAACTATTTTAGTAATAGGATCTGGACCGATTACAATCGGTCAAGCAGCAGAGTTTGACTATGCTGGGACACAAGCATGTCTTTCTTTAAGAGAAGAAGGATACGAAGTTATTTTAGTGAACTCTAATCCAGCGACGATAATGACAGATAAAGAAATAGCAGACAAAGTTTATATGGAACCATTAACTTTGGAGTTTGTTAGTAAAATTATAAGAAAAGAGCGTCCTGATGCGCTGCTACCGACATTGGGAGGACAAGTAGGACTTAACCTTGCAGTAGAACTTCACAAAAGTGGTGTATTAGATAGATATGGAGTGGAATTATTAGGAACTAAACTTAGTTCGATAGAACAAGCGGAGGACCGTGAATTATTTAGAAATCTTATGAATGAACTCAATGAACCAGTTCCAGAATCTGCAATTATAACTACTGTAGAGGAAGCATATGATTTTGTCGCTGAGATTGGCTATCCAGTAATTGTTCGTCCAGCGTTTACGATGGGAGGAACTGGAGGAGGAATCTGCTATAACGAAAAAGATTTAGAAGAAATTGTTAGTAGTGGATTACATTATTCGCCAGTAACACAATGTTTATTAGAAAAATCTATAGCTGGGTTTAAAGAAATTGAATATGAAGTAATGCGTGACTCAAATGACACTGCGATTGTAGTATGTAATATGGAAAATATAGATCCAGTTGGTATTCATACAGGGGATTCAGTTGTAGTAGCGCCATCTCAAACATTAACGGACAGAGAGTATCACATGTTGCGTGATGTGTCATTAAAGATTATTCGCGCATTAAAAATTGAAGGTGGATGTAATGTTCAGCTTGCACTTGATCCGGAATCATTCAAATATTATATTATCGAAGTAAATCCAAGGGTATCACGTTCATCAGCGCTAGCTTCAAAAGCCACAGGATATCCAATTGCAAAAATCGCAGCAAAAATTGCAGTTGGTTTAACACTAGATGAAATTATAAACCCAGTTACAAAAAATTCTTATGCATGTTTCGAGCCAACACTTGACTATGTTGTAAGTAAAATCCCACGTTTCCCGTTTGATAAGTTTGAAAATGCTGATAGAAAACTTGGAACTCAGATGAAAGCTACTGGGGAAGTTATGGCGATGGGTAGAACTTATGAAGAAAGTTTATTAAAAGCTATCCGTTCTCTTGAATACGGAGTTCATCATTTAGGATTACCTAATGGTGATGAGTTTACTTTAGAAGAAATTTTGGATAAAGTAAAACAAGCAGGTGATGAGAGATTATTCTTCATTGGAGAAGCGCTACGTCGTGGACAAAGCACAAAAGATATCCATGATATAACTAAAATAGATATGTTTTTCTTAGAAAAAATGCAAAATATTATCGATATCGAACATGATTTGAAAGATAATGTAGGTAATACAGATTTATTAGAATATGCTAAAAAATATGGTTTTTCTGACAAAGTAATTGCTCATCGTTGGAATACTACAGAAGATGAAATCTACATGCTACGTCAAGAAAAAAATATTACGCCAGTGTTCAAAATGGTAGATACCTGTGCAGCAGAATTCGTATCAGAAACACCATACTTCTATTCAAGTTATGAGCAAGAAGAAGAATCTATTGTTAGTGATAAAAAGAAAATTGTTGTTCTTGGGTCTGGGCCAATTCGTATAGGTCAAGGGGTAGAGTTTGACTATGCAACAGTGCATGCTGTAATGGCGATTAAAGATGCAGGTTATGAAGCGATTATCGTTAACAATAACCCGGAGACTGTATCAACAGACTTTACAATTTCTGATAAACTTTACTTTGAACCATTAACAGAAGAAGATGTAATGGCAATAATTAACCATGAAAATCCAATTGGAGTTGTGGTTCAATTCGGTGGACAAACAGCAATTAATCTTGCTGCAAAATTAGAAAAACATGGTGTAAAAATATTAGGAACAGCGTTAGAAGAAATTGATAATGCGGAAGATCGCGATAAGTTCGAAGAATTATTACGCAAGCTTGAAATCCCACAACCATTAGGAAAAACGGCCTTTGATGTAGAAACAGCAGTTAAAAATGCTGAGGAAATCGGCTATCCAGTATTAGTAAGACCTTCTTACGTACTTGGTGGACGTGCTATGGAAATTGTTTATGAAGAATCAGAATTACGTCGTTATATGAAAACAGCAGTTAAATTAAGCCCAGAACATCCTGTATTAACTGACCGTTACTTAGTAGGACGTGAAATTGAAGTTGATGCAATTAGCGATGGCGAAACAGTTATAATTCCAGGTATTATGGAACATATTGAACGAGCAGGGGTTCACTCTGGAGACTCAATAGCAGTTTACCCGCCGCAAACATTAACTCAAAATGAAAAGGATAAGCTTATAGAATATACTATTAAGTTGGCAAAAGGATTGAATATTGTTGGATTATTAAATATCCAGTATGTAATAAGCAAAGGTGAAGTATTTGTTCTTGAAGTAAATCCACGTAGTTCACGTACAGTACCATTCTTAAGTAAAATTACAGGAGTACCGATGGCTAAGCTTGCAGCTGGTGCAATTATAGGCGAAACACTTAAATCTAAAGGATATGAGACAGGGTTATTACCAGAAAGTACAAATGTTTATACGAAAGTTCCAGTATTTAGTTTCCAAAAACTTAAAGATGTTGATACAACACTTGGACCTGAGATGAAATCAACAGGAGAAGTAATGGGAAGTGACTCTACTTTAGAAAAATCTCTATATAAAGGGTTACTTGCAGCAGGTATTAAAATAAGCGATCAAGGAAATATTCTATTTACAATTAGTGATGATGATAAACAAGAAGCACTAAATATAGCTAAACGCTTTTCTGATATTGGCTATAACCTACTTGCTACAGAAGGAACAGCGAAGTTCCTAGCAGAAAATGGATTACGAGTAACTGCTGTTGGAAAAATTAATCAAAGCAAGTACAGCGTTTTAGATGCAATTTACAATGGAGATGTGGATGTAGTAGTTAATACAACATCAAAAGATAAAGATGTAACAAAAGACGGCTTTAAGATTCGCCGTGTAGCAAGTGAACAAGAAATTGTATGTCTAACATCACTTGATACAGCGGATGCTTTACTAAAAGTATTAGAATCAATTTCATTTAGCATCTTACCATTATAGGAGAAAAGTCATGGATTATGTAAAAATCATGAAATATGGGAATATAATTAATCTTACATTTAATATTGAGCAGGATAAACCATTTGATATTGGCGAAAAAATGAATGAGATTTGTGCAGATGCTTATATGAATGGATATAATTGGGAGGCATTTTTCAATTATTACCTTGGAAAAAACTATCCAGAAATATTAGAGGGGATAGATTTTGATCCAGAAGCAGGAATGTTTACAGTGTACTATGATTATACGCCAGAAAACGAAATTAAAGCAGAAAAGTTCAAAGTAATTATAATTGACTTAATTGAAAATGAGGAAAAATTATATAAAGTTATAAAAGAAGAAGCTGCTAATATAGAATGGGATTAACAACTATAAAAATTTAATGAAAAGGGGAGAAAGTTAACTTGATAGATTTGATTCTATAAAATCAATATTTAAAGTTATCTTCTCCTTTTTCATGAGAAGGAGTGTGTAGATGGATACTTATTTAACAACAGTAGTAAGTAACGAAAAAATTGCCGATAAGATATTTAGAATAGAATTACATGGTGATATAGTTTGTGAAATGAATACTCCAGGACAATTCGTTAATATAAAGGTAAATAATGGTTATGAGTTTTTACTAAGAAGACCTATTTCAATTTGTGAAATTAATAAGGATAAGAATACCTTTGTGATGATTTATCGCGCGGATGGTGCAGGGACAATAAAGATTTCTGAGTTGGAGCCTGGAGATTTAGTAGATGTACTGGGACCCTTAGGGAAAGGATACAATATAAGTTCATTAGAAAAAGGTCAAACAGCACTTTTAGTAGGCGGAGGAATTGGCGTGCCTCCCTTATATGAACTTGCAAAGCAGTTCAGAAATGCAGGGATAAATACTATTCATATACTAGGTTTTAATAATAAAAAAGATGTTTTTTATGAAGAAAAATTCGCAGAATTAGGAACAACTTATGTAGCAACTGCTGATGGAAGTTATGGTGAAGCAGGCTTTGTTACTAATGTTATTGAATATAAGAAAATTAAGTATGATAAATACTATAGTTGTGGGCCACTGGCAATGTTAAAAGCACTAACTGAAATGGATAAAGAAAAAATTGGTTATATTTCATTAGAAGAGAGAATGGCCTGTGGTGTTGGTGCGTGCTATGCCTGTGTTTGTGAAAAACAAGATGGAAGTATCTCAAGAGTTTGTTATGATGGGCCAGTCTATGACTCGAAAGAAATAGCATTATAGGAGGAAGTATGAGCGAGAGATTAAGGGTAAAATTACCAGGTTTAGATCTTAAAAATCCAGTAATGCCAGCATCAGGATGTTTTGCTTTCGGATTAGAGTATGCGAATTTTTATGATTTATCCAAATTAGGAGCAATTATGATAAAAGCAGCAACAAAAGAACCACGTTTTGGTAATCCAACACCACGCGTTGCAGAAACATCAAGTGGAATGTTGAATGCAATTGGATTACAAAATCCAGGCGTTCATGAAATAATGGAAACTAAATTAAAAGAATTAGAAAAATACGATGTTCCTATAATAGCTAATGTTGCAGGTAGTGAAATAGATGACTATGTTTATGTTGCTGAACATATTAGTAAGTCGCCAAATGTTTATGCCTTAGAATTAAATATTTCATGTCCTAACGTTAAACATGGTGGTATTCAATTTGGAACTGATCCAGAAATAGCAAAAAATCTTACACAAAAAGTGAAAGCAGTTTCGAGTGTGCCAGTCTACGTTAAGCTTTCTCCAAATGTTACAGATATAGTAGCGATGGCGAAAGCTGTAGAAGAAGGTGGCGCAGATGGAATTACGATGATTAATACTTTAGTTGGAGTTAGGTTAGATAGAAAAACAGGAAAACCTATAATAGCCAATGTAACGGGAGGGTTATCTGGTCCAGCGGTTAAACCCGTAGCAATAAGGATGGTTTACCAAGTAAGTCAAGCTGTCAATATTCCAATTATAGGAATGGGTGGTATTATGGATGAATGGGATGTAATTGATTTTATCTCGGCAGGAGCCAGTGCTGTAGCAGTTGGCACAGCAAACTTTACAGACCCATATGCTTGTCCAAAAATTATCGATAAACTCGAATCAGCACTTGATGAGCTTGGGGTAAATCATATATTAGAGTTACGTGGACGTGCTTATAAATAAATGAAAAGGAGAATTATTATGAACAAAGATGTAATAATAGCATTAGACTTTCCTACACTGGAAGATACTATAAATTTCTTAGAAAAATTTGGAGATGAAAAACTTTTTGTAAAAGTCGGAATGGAACTGTATCTTCAAAATGGTCCAGTAGTATTGGAAAAAATAAAATCTTTAGGACATAAAGTCTTTTTAGATTTAAAATTGCATGATATTCCAAATACAGTTTATGGAGCAACAAAAGGATTAGCACAATTCAAAGTTGATATACTTACTGTTCATGGAGCAGGGGGATATGAGATGCTTGCTGCAGCAAAACGCGGAATGATTGAAGGTGGAAGCGCGGAAACTAATGTTATAGCAATAACACAATTAACATCTACTTCTGAAAAACAAGTAAAAGAAGAGCAGTTAGTAGGTGTAAGTTTAGAAGAGAGTGTAATAAATTATGCAAAACTTGCTAAAAAAGCTGGTCTAGATGGGGTAGTATCTTCTGTATGGGAAGCGAAAGTAATTAAAGAAAATTGTGGAGAAGAATTTTTAAAAGTAACACCAGGTATAAGGCTTGAGACTGATGAAGTGGGTGACCAAAAGCGTGTAGCAACACCGGAACGTGCTGCTTGTGAGGGAAGTACTCACATTGTAGTGGGTCGTTCAATAACAAAAGCTAAAAATCCACTTGAAGTTTACAACTTAATAAAAGAACAATTTACGAAGAAATATTAAAAGGAGAATAAACATGACTTTAGAAAGAACAATAGCTAAACACTTGTTAGATATAGAAGCGGTGGCATTAAGACCAAATGATTATTTTACTTGGACATCAGGAATTAAATCACCAATTTACTGTGATAATAGAATTACAATGTCATATCCAAAAATTCGTCGTGAAATTGCTGCCGGAATGAGCAAAGTTATTAAAGAAAAATTCCCAGAAGTAGAGGTAGTAGCTGGAACTGCAACAGCTGGTATTCCTCATGCAGCATGGGTAAGTGAAGTACTTGATCTTCCAATGATTTATGTGAGAGATTCTGCTAAAAAACATGGTAAAACAAATCAAATAGAAGGTAAATTATTAGAAGGACAAAAAGTTGTTATTATAGAGGACTTGATATCAACAGGGCTTTCTTCATTAAAAGTTGCAAAAGCATTAGAAGAAGCTGGAGCCGAGGTTCTAGGGGTGGTTGCAATTTTCAGTTATGAACTTAAAAAAGCACAAGATGCCTTTGTAACAGATAATGTAGAATATCATACATTAACAAACTACAATTTCTTAATAGAAGAAGCGGTAGCTAGTAATTATATCAAACAAGAAGATGTGGAAAAACTTCTTGAGTGGAGAAATAATTTATAGTTATTTTCTATTAAAATTAGTATATAGAGAAAGTAGTTTTTGTTATTAATTAATCTAGAAAGTGTTGAGGAAGATTAGTAGAAATATACTAATCTTCTTTATTTTTCTATTAATAATTCATGATAGAGATTATCAATGCTTTATGTTATAATTATGATAATAATATGAGCTAGTGAGGTAATGAAAATGGATAATATAATTGATGTAAGTATACCTGTTGCACAGGTAGTAGATAAACACCCAGAGGTATTAGATATCTTGGTTGATTTAGGGTTTAAACCATTAGCAAATCCAATTATGAGGAATACAGTTGGCAGAAAAACTTCATTAAGGATGGGTTCTAAATTAGCAGGAATCAAATTAGAAACTATCATTTCAACATTAGAAATGAATGGTTATGAGGTAGTGGGGTTAGACTAATGGCTGAAAAAAGAATAGAAGTATTAAAAGATATATTGCTTAGGCTTCATAACGGTGAGAGTGCAGAAAACGTTCAAGAGGAATTTGACAAACACTTTACAGGTGTCTCTGCAATAGAGATTAGCCTAATGGAACATGAACTTATGAACTCTGATTCTGGAGTTACCTTTGAAGATGTTATGAAATTGTGTAATGTACATGCTAATTTATTTAAAGGTGCGATAAAAGATGTTGAAGTAACTGATAGTGAACATCCAGGGCATCCGGTTCAAGTGTTTAAACAAGAGAACCTAGCTTTTAGAGCTGCTATTATTCGTATACGTCGTATTTTAGATAATTATAAGAATGTTGAAGATGAGGAAATGCAAGGAGCGGTATTAAAAGGTTTAAATCGCCAACTAAACTTATTAGGAACTTTTGATATACATTATAAACGAAAAGAAGAATTGATGTTTCCTTTAATGGAACGCTATGGTCACACAGCTCCACCAAAAGTTATGTGGGGAGTTGATGATGAAATTCGTGATTTGTTTAAAGAGGTTCTTAATGAGGTTCAGAAGCTTCCAAACGCAGATATATTAGAAATTAAAGAGAAATTTGAAATATTTGTAAAAGAGTTTGAAGAAATGATTTTTAAAGAGGAATCTATTTTACTTATGATTCTTCTTGAAACATTTAGTCAAGATGATTGGCTAACTATAGCTCACGATAGTGCAATTTATGGTTATGCAATAATAACACCAACAGAAGAATGGATTCCGCATCGTGAAGATTTTGAACAAAATGCAGATAATGTAGATGCAGAAGAAACTGTTCAAGATGAACTTACAAAAGTTATAAAAACATCAGAAGGAGAGTTTACTATTTCCTTTAAACCAAATAAAAAAGAGGAAATAATAAATAGAGATAGTCAACAGAAATTTGGAGAAGGTTATTTATCTGTTGAACAAGCAAATTTAATTTTGAATCATTTGCCATTAGAGATTACTTTCGTAAATAAAGATGATATTTTTCAATACTATAATAAACAAATAGGTGAAGAAGAAATGATATTTCCTCGTGTGCCAAGCCAAATTGGACGTAATGTAGAACTTTGTCATCCTCCGAAGTATTTTGAGAAAGTAAAAATAATAATGCAAAATCTTCGAGAAGGAAAAAAAGATAAGTATGAGATGTGGTTTAAATCAGAATCACGAGGGAAATTTGTTCATATAACTTATGCAGCAGTTCGTAATGAAAAAGGTGAATTTGAAGGTGTATTAGAATATGTTCAAGATATAAAACCATATCGAGATATAGATACAGATTTTAATAGAGAATTATAAGAAAAGAGCAACGTTAAAAAATTACTTAACGTTGCTTTTAAATTTAAAATATTTTGTCAAAAACTTGTTTTTTTGCTTTCATACTAGTTAGAGTAATAGCAACTATAATTAATATCGCATAAATTACTCCCAAAATATGAGATACGCTTGGATACTCTAATAACAAGAAAATAGTAGCAGTATTTAATATTATTAATCCGATAAAAGATAAGAATCCAATTATCCCAAGTAATATCTGACTCATTCCTCGAGTACTAAGTTCGAGTATATTATTCCAGTTTAAATAAAGTTTATTAAAATCTCTAGTAAAACTATAAAATGCTATAGCTATACCGGTAATGATATATGAAAAAATAGTAATAATAAATAATTCAATTGATATTCCAGCAAATATAAGCATTATCATGAATATAATAATACCTAAAGAAATTTGAAGGAACGTACTTACAATAAATTTTGTTTTCATATATTTTTTAAAATCCATCGGCAAAGATTTCAAGTGATAGTAATCTTGTTTTTCAAGCGAGATTGCAACACCTGTAAAACTGATAGGACTAGACATCATAAGTAATGCCATTGAAAATCCGAAACAAATTGCAAAAGGATAGAATTCTATTCCAAGTTGGATTCCACCTTCACGTCTTATTTGTATTACAGCTCCGGCAAAAATTATAATAGATAATAAATAACTAGAGAAAATATTAGCAAGAAGTGTACCATGACTAAATAGATTAAAATTACGTTTGATTAGTTTTGCATTTAGAGAGCTGTTTTTAGAACTTCTTTCTTTGTGTTCTTTTTGTTTTGAGTTTAAAGTTGTTTTATGAACACCAGCTATTCTATGAATATCATTTAAATATTTTTTAGCCACTAAAGTATTCACTAAAACAGCTATAACAATAGTAATGATAATCAAGATAAGTAAATTCATATAAGACTCTTTTGTTAGTATATCAAAGAAAAAGTCTCCTCTATATTTTGTTTGCAGTAACATTAAATCATTAGAAACAAGTTCTTTAGATAAGATAACATACCCTGCTCCTAATAGTAATCCGAATATTATAATAATACCATTAATTTTATTTTTATTTTTTTCAAAATTAGGTATGTATGTAATTGTAGATAAAAGTAATGTTAGGCCTCCAGAAATAATAATAATTATGCATAATGAGTAAATAAGAGAAATTATAATCTGTATTAATGAAAATTCTGTATTAATTGCTATAATAAAGTTAATTACAATCACAGGGATAAATAATCCGGATAGTTGGAAAAGTAATACTAAAAACTTCCCAATAAATAATTCTTTCTCGCTAACGGGTAGCGGTAGTAAAGAATGGGTATCTTTGCTTTCATAAAACATATTTAAAAATGTTGTTGATAGTGTTAAAGCAGTCATTATAATTAAAAATAATAGTATGTATTTATAAGAAGGACCTGCTAGAACACTGCTAAACATTGAATTACCGAATAATATATAGAAGACGACTATATTAAGTATATTTAAAAGTAATAGATTATTAAATATTTTCTTTCTAATATCAGCAGTTCCCTTATATTTTTTTCTATATTTTGCTGTTTGCATAGGATTAACATACATCAAGTTAGTAAAAAATAAATTTTTTATGATATTCCAACGCATATTAAACACCACCTAGATTATATCGATTAGAACTTTTGATTAGGTTAAGATAAATTTCTTCGAGCGAGTTTCCTTCCTGTTGTGCTCTTAACTCATCAAGTGTTCCGACAAAAATAAGTTTACCATGGCTAAGAATACCAATTCTATCACATAGATGTTCTGCAACTTCTAAGACATGTGTAGAAAATAATACGCTATGACCTTGCTTTGTATGTTCTTTCATAAGATTCTTTAAATCAAAAGCTGCTTGTGGATCAAGTCCAGTCATTGGCTCATCCATTATCCAAAAGCGAGGGTTAGATAGAAGGGCAGCTATAAGAAAAACTTTTTGACGCATACCATGAGAAAATGAATTTATTTCTTGATGTTCAACGCCTATCATGTTAAATAACTTAGAGTATTCGTATATACGCTCTTCTGTTGTTTTTTCATCAAGTTCATAAAGGTTGGCAATTAGAGACCAATATTCATAAGGTGATAAAGTTAAAAATATGTCAGGACTATCAGGGACATAGCCTATTTGTTTTTTACATTCTAGTCGATTCTCACGTAAGTTCATATTATCAAAAAGAATATCCCCGTTGCTAACTTCAATTATACTAGTTAAAGCCTTTATAGCTGTAGATTTTCCAGCTCCGTTGTGACCTATTAGTCCAAATATTTCTCCATCGTTAATAGTAAGATTAAGATTGTCTAATGCCAATTTAGAGTCGTATTGTTTTGAGACATTTTTGAATTCTATCATAATGTATTTCCTCCTATAAAATTAAGTATTTTAATTATAACAGTTATAGAGGTTAAAAGATAGTATTTATAAGTAAAGTAAAACTGTATTTTTTTTAATAGCTTTACAGAAGACGGGGAAATAAAAAGATAATTACAATTAAGATACACCTGGAAATGTGAGTTTTAAACTTGAAATTCGATACACCTGGAAGTGTGTAAAACTAAAAAGTTGAGATAAAAGCTTTAAAAGATAGTGAAAAAGTTTAAAAAAATGCTTGACAATGAAAAATAAAAGTGTTATTATTTTATACGTGAGTGCAAAAGCACTCTGTGTAAAGTCATTTTATGGCTTATAAAAAATTTGAAGTTATGAACCACCTGGAAGTGTGATTCATAAAATGTAAATATTTAGGAAAGGAGGAAACCAGAAAAATGCCAACTATTAACCAATTAGTTCGTAAACCTCGTAAATCAAAAGTATCGAAATCAGATTCACCAGCTCTTAACAAAGGGTATAACTCTCAAAGAAAGAAAGAAACTAACATTTCTTCACCACAAAAACGTGGGGTGTGTACTCGTGTTGGGACTATGACACCTAAAAAACCTAACTCAGCTTTACGTAAATATGCACGTGTTCGTTTATCAAACCAAATCGAAGTAACAGCATATATCCCAGGTATCGGACACAACCTACAAGAACACAGTGTTGTACTTATTCGTGGAGGACGTGTAAAAGACTTACCAGGGGTACGTTACCACATTATCCGTGGAGCTTTAGATACTGCAGGAGTTAACGACCGTAAACAAGGACGTTCACTATACGGTGCTAAAAAACCAAAAGAGAAAAAATAATTAGATAAAATTTGATAAAGAATATTGTGAAAGGAGGCAAATTCTATGCCACGTAAAGGTCCAGTTGCAAAACGTGATGTTTTGCCAGATCCAATTTATAACTCAAAATTAGTTACAAAATTGATTAACAAATTAATGCTAGATGGGAAACGCGGTACAGCACAAAGAATTTTATATTCTTCGTTTGATTTAATTAAAGAAAAATCAGGACGTGATGCTATGGAAGTTTTCGAAGAAGCATTAAACAACATTATGCCTGTTCTTGAAGTTCGTGCTCGTCGTGTTGGTGGTTCTAACTACCAAGTACCAGTAGAAGTACGCGCTGAAAGAAGAATAACATTAGGTCTACGTTGGTTAGTTAACTATTCTCGTTTAAGAGGAGAAAAAACTATGGAACAACGTTTAGCTAATGAAATTTTAGACGCAGCAAATAACACTGGTTCAGCTGTTAAGAAACGTGAAGATACTCACAAAATGGCTGAAGCTAACAAAGCGTTTGCTCACTATCGTTGGTAATTATAGGGTGAATATCAAGCTATTTTATAGCTTGAGTTTTTCACTATAAAAGACAAATTACTCAAAAACTTTAAAAATTATGAAAGGAGAAAATTGACTCATGACTAGAGCATTTTCTTTAAAAGATACACGTAATATCGGTATCATGGCTCACATCGACGCAGGTAAAACAACTGCAACAGAGCGTATTTTGTTCTACACTGGGAAAATCCATAAAATTGGGGATACTCATGATGGTAATGCTCAAATGGACTGGATGGAACAAGAGCAAGAACGTGGTATCACTATCACATCTGCTGCAACAACTGCTCAATGGAAAAATCACCGTATTAACATCATCGATACGCCAGGACACGTAGACTTCACTGTTGAGGTTGAACGTTCACTTCGTGTACTTGATGGATCAGTTGCTGTACTTGATGCGCAATCAGGTGTTGAACCTCAAACAGAAACAGTTTGGCGTCAAGCAACAACTTATGGAGTTCCTCGTATCGTATTCGTTAACAAAATGGATAAAACAGGAGCAGATTTCCTATATTCTGTAGGAACAATCCATGATAGATTACAAGCTAATGCACACCCAATTCAACTTCCAATCGGAGCTGAAGATTTATTCGAAGGTGTTATTGACCTTGTTGAAATGAAAGCTATCTATAACGAAGGAAGCGTTGGGGAAAATCTTGTAGAAAAAGAAATCCCAGCTGAATACCAAGATCAAGCCGAAGAATACCGTGAAAAATTAATCGAGGCTGTTGCAGAATTCGATGAAGACTTCATGGAAAAATACTTAGGTGGAGAAGAAATTACAGTAGATGAGCTTAAAGCTGCTATTCGTAAAGCTACTTTATCAGTAGAATTCTTCCCAGTAGTATGTGGATCTGCATTCAAATATAAAGGGGTACAACCAATGCTAGATGCTGTAGTAGCTTATCTACCATCTCCATTAGATGTACCAGCAATTAAAGGTACTAACCCAGATACAGATGAAGAAATCGAAAGACACTCTTCTGATGAAGAGCCATTTGCAGCCTTAGCTTTCAAAGTTATGACTGACCCATTCGTAGGGAAACTTACATTCTTCCGTGTGTACTCAGGTATTCTTTCATCTGGATCATACGTTAAAAACTCAACAAAAGGTAAACGTGAACGTGTAGGACGTATCTTACAAATGCACGCTAACACTCGTGAAGAAATCTCTGAAGTATATGCTGGAGATATCGCAGCAGCTGTTGGTCTTAAAGATACTACAACTGGTGATACACTTTGTGATGAGAAAAACGAAGTTATCTTAGAATCAATGGAATTCCCAGAACCAGTTATCCAACTTTCAGTTGAACCAAAATCTAAAGCTGACCAAGATAAAATGTCTACAGCTTTACAAAAATTACAAGAAGAAGACCCGACATTCCGCGCAGGAACTGATGAAGAAACTGGACAAGTTATCATCGCAGGTATGGGTGAGCTTCACTTAGATATTATCGTTGACCGTATGCGTCGTGAATTCAAAGTTGAATGTACTGTAGGTGCTCCAATGGTATCTTACCGTGAAACATTCAAACAAGCTGCACAAGTACAAGGTAAATTCACTCGTCAATCTGGTGGACGTGGACAATACGGGGACGTATGGATTGAGTTTACTCCAAATGAACCAGGTGCAGGATTTGAGTTCGAAAATGCTATCGTTGGGGGGGTTGTTCCTCGTGAATACATCCCAGCTGTAGAAGCAGGGCTTAAAGACTCTATGGCAAACGGAGTATTAGCTGGATACGAATTAATCGACGTTAAAGCTAAATTATTCGATGGATCATACCACGATGTCGACTCATCTGAAATGGCGTTCAAAGTTGCTGCATCATTAGCTCTTAAAGAAGCTGCTAAAAAATGTAACCCAGTAATCTTAGAACCAATCATGAAAGTTGAAGTTGTTATGCCTGAAGAATACTTAGGAGACATCATGGGTGATATCACTTCACGTCGTGGACGTGTTGAAGGTATGGAAGCTCGTGGTAATGCTCAAGTAGTAAGTGCTTCAGTACCATTATCTGAAATGTTCGGATATGCAACTTCTTTACGTTCTTCAACTCAAGGACGTGGTACTTACTCAATGGTATTCGACCACTATGAAGAAGTACCAAAATCAATTTCTGAAGAAATTATCAAAAAAAATAAAGGGTAATAAAAATTACCCTTTATAGTTGCAATTTTTGTTGTAACATTATAAAATATAGTTATCATAGATTGCTATGTGACTAATGTATATTAAATTAAATTTAAGGAGAGATTTTATAAAATGGCAAAAGAAAAATTTGACCGTAGTAAAACACATGCTAACATTGGAACAATTGGTCACGTTGACCACGGTAAAACTACTTTAACAGCAGCTATCGCTACTGTTTTAGCAAAAACATATGGTGGAGAAGCTAAAGACTACGCTTCAATCGATAACGCACCAGAAGAAAGAGAACGTGGTATCACAATCAACACTTCTCACATCGAGTATGAAACTCCAAACCGTCACTACGCACACGTAGACTGCCCAGGACACGCTGACTATGTTAAAAACATGATCACTGGTGCTGCTCAAATGGACGGAGCTATCTTAGTAATCGCTGCTACAGATGGTCCTATGGCTCAAACTCGTGAACACATCCTATTATCTCGTAACGTTGGAGTACCTAAAATTGTTGTATTCTTAAACAAATGTGATATGGTTGATGACGAAGAGTTATTAGAATTAGTAGAAATGGAAGTTCGTGAACTATTATCTGAATACGGATTTGATGGAGATGAACTACCAGTAATCAAAGGTTCAGCTCTTAAAGCTCTTGAAGGAGATGCAGATGCTGAAAAAGCTATCATCGAATTAATGGAAACAGTTGACGAGTACATCCCAACTCCAGAACGTGATAACGCTAAACCATTTATGATGCCAGTTGAGGACGTGTTCTCAATCACAGGTCGTGGTACAGTTGCTACTGGACGTGTTGAACGTGGACAAGTTAAAGTTGGTGACGTAGTAGAAATCGTTGGATTAACTGAAGAACCAGCTTCAACTACTGTAACAGGTGTTGAAATGTTCCGTAAATTATTAGATTACGCTGAAGCAGGAGATAACATCGGTGCATTATTACGTGGTGTTGCTCGTGAAGATATCGAACGTGGACAAGTTTTAGCAGCTCCTAAAACAATCACTCCACATACTCAATTCGTAGCTGATGTGTACGTATTATCTAAAGAAGAAGGTGGACGTCACACTCCATTCTTCACAAACTACCGTCCACAATTCTACTTCCGTACTACTGACGTAACTGGTGTAGTTACTTTACCAGAAGGTACTGAAATGGTAATGCCTGGGGACAACGTATCAATCAACGTAGAACTTATTTCTCCAATCGCTATCGAAGAAGGAACTCGTTTCTCAATTCGTGAAGGTGGACGTACTGTAGGTTCAGGTGTTGTAACTTCAATCGTTAAATAATAATTGAATTGAAACAAAAAAAGCAAGGTGAATTTCACCTTGCTTTTTTTATATATTAAATATAGATTTACATAATGTTCGTATTTAATTAGAGTTATTTTTTAGTTTCAAAATATTATATGTATTAATATTGTGTTTTTACTGTAAAATTATTTTTTTTTGTATTTTCATTAGAGAATACGTACTATTTTTAATAAATCCTTGCAGAAATTCTGTAAGAGGTGTATAATATGTTTAAAGGTAGTATAGGGGAAATAATATGATTTTATATATTATTAGAATAAATCCTAATTACTCTAGGGATATTGGGTAATAGTAAAGAGTCGAAGTTAAGAAATTAGCTTCGATTTTTTAATTAATTATTATAAATGTAGTTTTTAGAATCACGTATAAATATAAGAATAATATTATTTTTTGATATATTATTTATAAAATTGCTATCATATATCATAGGTTATTAATTTCCTATTGTTTTCATAAAGTAAATAGCTTATAATAATATTATTAGTATATAAATACTTATAGGAATTATTTATATTTAAATAACTAAAAATTTAGGAGAACAGTGTGGTTAATTTATATTATGCATTAATAGCAATTAGCGTATTGTTATTATTATTTTGTATAAGGTCTATTGTGAAAATTATAATAAATAAAGCGATTTGTGAATTACCTAGTAGTGAGAAAGAAACTACTTTTACAATAAGTGAATACGGAAAATATTCTATATGGTTAAAGGTAAATTACTCTATTAGGTTAGTTAGTACTATTTTTGGTAAAACAAAAACTAGAGATTTAGGAATATGTGTAATGAATCGATATACTGGAGAAAAATTACTTTTGAATGAAAGTAATCTTCAAACAACAGTATCAGGTCTAAGAAGTCACAGAGAAGAACGATATTCATTTGAGGCTACGGAAGGAGAGTATATTATCTCTTATGGCTGTGATGAAAGAGTACGAGAACCATTAGATATATCTATTCAAGTACGTAAATATAACTCGCCGGTTAAAATGTTTTTTGCGATATTGGGGAGTACACTTAGTTTATTTATAATAGTCATTATGTTTATAATGTTGCTTAGATATTTTGGTTAAAATTTAAGAGCTATAATATATAAGTTAATATTGAAAATATTGATTTTATATTTATCTTAGTATTTTAAGGAGTTAAAGGTAGTAATGAATCAAAAAATTAAAATATATTTTATAGGTGGTTTAGGCAGTAATTATTATTTCGCAAAGGATTTCTTTCAAGAGCTTGAAGTAGAAACTATTTTTCTAAATCCCTATAAAGAAATAATACAAGATAAAAAGGAACTGCAAAATTGGTTTAATGATGAAGTAAGAGATTGTGAAGAGGTTTATCTGATTGGTCATTCACTAGGTGGTGATTTATTCAATAGTAGTCACTATATCTATATATAACTATAATGGCATACCTTACTTCAGATTTTTCTAGGGATAAGGAGTAGAGTATGAAGTTGGTAGAAACCAACTTCTTTTTTATCTTAAGATAAAGTAGTGTTAGTAAGTTATATAAAGAATAATAAAACAAAGAAAAGATATAACAGGGGCATTACCTGTTAGAAGTACTTTATGGATAGTATTTATTATAAAACCTAGTTATTGTACAACTATAATTGATTATTGTTTAATTCTCATAGAAAAATATTTTATATAGGGTTAATAGTTTAAGAAATTATAGCTTAATTTAATAGATAATTTCCTCTCTTGATTTGACAATTGAAGAATAAAATTTTATTATATATAGTAAAGATATTTAAAGTTTTAAGATTTACTCAATAGATATTAAAATAGTTGTTAGAAAAGGAAAGGAGGAAAAGATAAGCAAAAATCCTTGCAGTAAAATAACTTTTCATATCTGAGTTATTACGGAAATGATATTTATGTAATATTATTCATTGAATTTTTCAGATGAAGCTTTATTAATATAAATAGAGAGGTAATTAATAATGATTAATATAGAAACTATAATGAAGTTGTTACCACATAGTTATCCATTTTTGTTAGTGGATAAAGTAGTTAGTTACAAAAAGGGAGTAATTGAGTGCCGTAAAAATATAACAATAAATGAGCCGTACTTTCAAGGTCATTTCCCAAAACAGCCGGTTGTACCTGGTGTTTTAATGATTGAAATGGCAGCTCAATCAGCAGGATTGTTATGTATTTTGGACTATATTGGATTAGAGGAAATAGATAAAATAGTAGATTATGAAGCTATTACTAATAAAGTAGGCTATCTGGCTAGTGTTAAAAATTTTAAGTTTAAAAAATTAGTAATGCCAGGCGATCAATTAAGGATAATTTGCGAATTACAGTCTAATTTAGGTAAACTTTTAGGAATTGATGCTGTGATTCTAGACGAAGAAGGAAAAGAAGTTGCTTCAGGAAAGATGTTAGTGTCTAAAAATGAAGATTAAATTAATTATAAATCAAGTTAAGAGAATAGGAAATTGATAAATTACAAATAAAAAAGAAATATATATCATAACAAATTAAGTTTATGTATATATGCTTCAAATGATGTTTTAAAATTCAGGCGTTTTCTATTTCTATTTGTTTATTGAATTAGATTTTCAACTAACTTAACTAAATAAATATTACTTAAATCGGTCTTTTTAGTGTAATACCCCTAAAAAGACCATTACTATTTTCATTAGAATTGTTGCTAAGATAAATGGAGATTAGTGAGACAAAATTTCATCTTAATCTTTTCTATTTGAAAAAAATTTTTCTTGATTAGATGTAAAAAGTCGAGTTTTTTATATTGTAGGAATATATACGTCCATTTTTTTAGCTATTTCATTTACAGAATAATTAATATCTCTATAATTATTTTTTTGCAAAATTTTAAGAGAGAATTTAACTGATAATAATTATTATTTACAATTGATAACTGAAGTGATAAAATTAAGGTAAGAGATCTATTAGGTTTATTTGTCTATGACTTTATGTTAATAAAAATCTATAAATATAAGGAGAAAATCATGTTAGAAGTTTATAAAAAAATATTGTCTTACGTACCAAAAGAAAAATATTTGGCATATATAGGGATTATCTTGTCAATGGCTTCAGTAGTATTAAAAGTTTTTGCCTACTATTATTTAAGTCGATTTTTAGTTGAGTTAATAATATTTAATAATATTAGTGATGCTAAGTCATATGCTTTAATAATTGTTGGATTATTAGTAGGTGGTATTACTTTATATGGAATTGCAGGATTGGTAACACATGTATTAGGCTTTAGATTGGAAACTAATCTTAGAAAATATGGTATAAGAGGTTTATCAAAGGCGAGTTTTAGTTTTTTTGATACACATCCTTCAGGGAAAACAAGGAAGATTATAGATGACAATGCCTCTCAAACACATATGATAGTAGCACACCTAATTCCAGATAATGCAGGAGCAATACTAATGCCTATTTTACTACTAATACTAGGATTTTTTGTTAGTTTGAAAGTAGGGATAGTTCTTATGTGTCTTTGTGTGGTAGGGGGAATTTCACTTTCAATGATGGCTGGTGAAAAAGAATTTATGAAGATTTATCAAGAATCTCTAGAGACATTAAGTAGTGAAACCGTTGAATATGTTAGAGGTATACAAGTAATTAAGATATTTGGTATAAATGTGGAATCATTTAAGGCTTTGAATACTGCTATTAATAATTATTCAAAATATTCATTGGAGTATGCGATGACATGTAAAAGAGGATTTGTAGGATTTCAATGGTTCTTTTTCAGCTTTATTGCGATACTTATTCCGATAATAGTCCTATTTATAGGTAAAGATGATCCTAAGATGCTAACTGTTGAGTTGATTATGTTGTTATTTTTAAGTGGAACTCTGTTTGTATCATTAATGGCTATTATGTATGTTTCAATGTATGCTTTTATGGGACAGTCTGTAGTTGAAAAGTTAGAAAAATTATTTGAAGAAATGAACAATAATAACTTAAAATTTGGGAATGATAACAAATTTGATAGTTTCAATATAGAATTTGATAACGTAAGCTTTGGATATACAGATAAGAATGTTATCGAAAATTTAAGTTTTAGCTTAGAAGAGAATAAATGCTATGCACTTGTTGGGGCTTCAGGAAGCGGGAAATCTACTGTAGCAAAATTAATCTCAGGGTTTTATAAAATAAATGATGGAGTTATAAAAATAGGGGGTAAAAATATTGAGTCATATACAGAAGATGCCTTAATAAATAATATTGCTTTTGTTTTTCAGAATGTTAAGCTATTTAAAGCTACTATTTATGAGAATGTAAAAATTGGTAAGGAAGATGCAACTTATGAAGAAGTTATGAATGCTTTACAGTTAGCAGGATGTGATAGTATTCTTGAAAAGTTTGATTTGAGAGAACAGACTCTTATAGGTACAGAAGGGGTCTATCTGTCAGGAGGAGAAAAACAAAGAATTGCAATAGCAAGAGCGATATTAAAAGATGCAAAAATAATTATTATGGACGAAGCTAGTGCAGCGGTAGATCCAGATAATGAATATGAGTTGCAACAAGCCTTTTCAAATTTAATAAAAGATAAGACTGTTATTATGATTGCACATAGGTTACCAAGTATAAGAAATGTTGATGAAATATTAGTGATGGAAGATGGAAAGATTATTGAAAGAGGGACAGATAGTCAACTAATGAGTATAGATAGCAGATATAGAAAATTCCAAAACTTATATAGTGTAGCAAATGAATGGAGGGTTAATTATGAAAAATAAAATTAAAGAATGGTTTGCATTAACCAATCAAGGTGCAAGTGATCTTTTGAAGGCAAGTATGCTTTCGTTCTTAGTATTTTTTTGTAATATGTTTCCTGCAATTTTGCTGATGATTCTTATTGATGAATTATTATTAGGGAATGTGAAGAGTGATACTTTGTATATTGGTATTTCAATATTTATATTAGTAATTATGTATATTCTTTTGGCGAAAGAATATGATGCTTTATATAGTTCAACTTATAGAGAAAGTGCAAATCTAAGAACAGATATAGCGACAACACTGAGTAATTTGCCACTTGCATATTTTTCTAAACATGACTTATCAGATATTAGTCAGACAGTTATGAAGGATGTAGAAGCTATAGAACATGCGATGAGTCATGCAATGGCAAAAATAATAGGTTTTGTATTATTCTTTCCTATTATGTCGGCGCTAATGCTAGTAGGTAATATATACTTAGGTCTATCTATAATTATTCCGGTTGTATTAAGTTATTCTTTGATACTTGTATCAAAGAAATTGCAATTAAAAAATCATAAAAAACATTATGACAAATTACGCCAAAACTCGGATAGTTTTCAAGAAGCAATTGAACTACAGCAAGATATTAAGAGTTTTGGCTTAGGAAATAAAATACGAGAAAAATTAAATAAAGATATGGATGAAAGTGAAAAGATGATGTTTAAGACGGAAATCACGCTGTTTATCCCTTTATTCTTATCATGGGTTGTTACGCAAGGAACTTTAGCTGTAGTAGTTATTGTCGGTGCGAATTTATATGCTAATGGCAGTATTAATCTACTATACTTAATAGGTTATATATTTGTTGCTATGAAGATGAAGGATATCGTAGATGGTTTAGGAGCGAATACATCTGAGCTATTTTATTTAGATGCTCGTATTAAGCGCATTAAAGAAATAAAAGAAACAAAAATTCAAGAAGGAAAAGAAGTAGAATTAAATAATTTTGATATTGAACTAAAAAATGTGAAGTTTGGTTATGATAAAAACTATCCAGTTTTAAAAGATGTTAGTTTTATAGCTAAACAAAATGAAGTAACAGCTCTAGTAGGAGTATCTGGTTGTGGTAAAACTAGTATATTAAAATTAATATCAAGATTGTATGATTATGATGATGGGAAGATAGTTATTGATAATCATGATATAAAAGACATAGCAACAAATTCTTTGTATAAATATGTATCTATAGTATTCCAAGATGTAGTATTGTTTAATACATCAATTTTAGAAAATATTAGGATAGGACGAAGTGATGCTACTGATGAAGAAGTTATAGAAGCAGCTAAGATGGCATGCTGTGACTTTATTGATAATTTAGAAAACGGATATAATACAGTTATTGGAGAAAATGGTGCTACATTGTCAGGCGGGGAAAGACAAAGGTTATCTATTGCTAGAGCTTTCTTGAAAAATGCACCAATAATAATTTTGGATGAAATAACTGCAGCATTAGACGTTGAAAATGAGAAAAAAATTCAGGATAGCCTAAATAATCTGATAAAAAATAAAACAGTTATTGTAATTTCTCATAGATTAAAATCAATAGAAAATGCAGATAAAATAATAGTTTTGAATGATGGAATAGTCGAATGTCAAGGTTCTCATAACTACTTGTTAGAACATTCAAAAATTTATAAAAATTTAATTGACAGAGCAAAATTGGTAGAACAATTTACATATTAACTACCAGGATTAATTCAAGTTGTTTTTGTAAGGAGTATAATGAGGTTATAAAATTATGAGTACATAGCAACTTGATAATATAAAAAGTTATATATGATTATTTAATTATACACATTTAAGTAATTAAGAAAAATAATAAAAAATTTTAATTTAACACTTGAATTTATAAATAAAAATTGATATATTAATAGAATAAATATGCACATATAACTGCAAGAATATGGCTTGCGAGTTTCTACCGTTTAACCGTAAATTTAACGACTATGGGCTTTCTTAGTATTTTATTCTAATTTTATTAGTATATTGAAGGATTACGCCTATATTATTTTTATAATATAGGCGAGTTTTTATTTTTATAGAAGAATTCGAAAACTTACTTTTACAGTCTTATGTGCAAAATATAAAGGAGAATTTATTTTGAAAACTTTTATTTTAAGTTTGCAGCACGTTCTTGCCATGTACGCAGGAGCTGTAATTGTTCCGATTATAGTAGCTGCGGGTCTAGGACTTAGTGCTGAACAAACGACGTATTTGGTATCAGTTGATATTTTCATGTGTGGGGTGGCAACATTTCTACAAGTTTACAAAGGGAAATTCGTAGGTATTGGTCTACCAGTTGTTTTAGGTTGTACTTTTACTGCGGTTGCTCCAATGATTGCGATAGGGAATAGTGCAGGTCTAGCAACTATGTATGGTTCTATTTTTATTTCTGGATTAGTGGTGGTTTTAATCGCTCCATTTTTTGCTAAGGTTGCAAAATTATTTCCACCAGTGGTTACAGGAAGTGTAGTTACTATTATCGGTATCACATTAGTACCAGTTGCGATGAATTATATTGCGGGAGGACAAGGTTCACCTGATTTTGGTAATCCAAAAAATATTGTTCTTGCTTGTATTACCCTTGCAATAATTTTAGTAATTTACAAGTTTACAACTGGTTTTATTCAATCTATTGCTATTTTATTAGGTCTTGTTATAGGTACTATTATTGCAAGTTTTATGGGGATGGTTAGCCTTACTGAAGTATCAAATGCTTCTTGGTTCCAACATCCAACACCATTTAAATTTTCTGGGTTCGAATTTCGTGCTAGTGCTATTTTAACTTTTGTTATTGTAGGTATTGTTAGCATGATAGAATCAACAGGTGTATACTATGCACTAGGAAATATTTGTGATAAAAAAATAGGGGAAAAAGATTTACGTAGTGGATATTTTGCAGAAGGGCTTGCTGTTATGATTGGTTCTACTGTTAATGCTTTTCCTTATACTACATATTCACAAAATGTAGGTCTTGTTCAAATTTCTGGGGTTAAGAGTAAGAGAGTAATGTATGTGATGGTTCTTATTCTTTTAGTGTTTGGATCTATTCCGAAAATTGGAGCTCTTGCTACTATTGTGCCGCAACCTGTTTTAGGAGGAGCGATGATAAGTATGTTTGGAATGGTTCTTGCTTACGGAGTTAAAATGTTAGGTAGTACAGATTTTGCAAAACAAGAGAATTTAATGATTATTGCATGTTCTGTTGGACTTGGCTTAGGAGTAACGACGGTACCGACAGCATTTGCTCAACTTCCAAGTTTTATTCGTATGTTTACAGATAGTGGAATTGTTCTTGGAACAATAGTGGCGATTGTTATGAATTTAATATTTAATAGAAGATCAAAAAGGAAAAAATAATTTTTTAGGAGTCATAGGGTAAAACTTATGACTCTTCTTTTATTAAAAATATCAAGCTATATTTGTTTTTTCAAACGAGAGCATATTTCATTTCTTTTGCTATAATTGACTATCTTTTTGTGTACAAAAATATATTTGTGTAGTATAATTTAATTAAAGGTCAATTTTAGTCAATAAAGGAGGTGGCCTTATGAATAATAATAGTAGTAATATGACGGACATTCTTGAAGAATATATAAAAAAACTTTTTAATGAAGCTCCAGAAGATCATATAATAATTAAAAGAAGTAATGTTGCACAAAAATTTGATTGTGTACCATCTCAATTAAACTATGTTATAAAAACTCGTTTCACACCGGAACATGGTTTTATAATAGAAAGTAAAAGAGGTGGAGGTGGCTTTATTAGAATTACCAAAATTACACTTCATACAAATAAAGATTACATAGATTATTTAATTGATACTATGGATGACGAAATAATAGAGTTAGATGAAGCTGTGAGAATAGCTAAAATCTTACTTGATAAAGAATATATAGAAAAATTTGATTATAATCATTTTTTAAACAGTCTAGAAACTATTATTGCGGTTCATAACGAATGCTTAAATTATATAAATAAAGAAGTAGCTGAAAAGTTGCAACATAAAACAAAAACAAATTTAAAAGATTTAACAGTAAAATTTTTAACCAATATAAAATACAATAAGAGAGGATAGAGTTATGTATATAAGATTTAACGAAACGGCTCTTATGGTTTTAACTACTGCCAAAGAAGAAGCTAACGATTTTGGTGTTAAGGCTGTAGGAACTGAACATTTATTGCTTGCGATGCTTAGCATGAATAATACTCTTTCTTGTAGAACATTAAATAAATATGGCATCTACTATGACGATTTTAGAAAGAATGTTGTAGAATTTTATGAGAGTGAGTTAGAAGGAACAGATTTTTATCGCAATGTTCTTATGAAAATTGATTATACAAATGGTGCTGTGAGAACAATAGAAAAAAGTCAACAGTTTGCTGATGATACATCTAGCTTTGTAGTAACGAGTGAGCACTTATTACTATCGTTATTAAATGAACAAACTAGTACAGCGGTAAGATTACTAAAAGAAAAATTAAATGTACATGTAGAGGCGATGATAACAGAACTATTTGAACTGTTAAAACAAAGTCAAGGGTTATTCGCTAAGTTGTTTGATGGTTTCAAAAAATTAGATATGCCCGAAGATAGTTCGGCAAAAACTAAAACGTTAAATTCTCTAGCAAAAGATTTAACTAAAGATGCATTTAATAATAAATTAGATCCAGTATTAGCACGCGATAAAGAGATTACGCGTATGATTGAAATATTAAATAGAAGAACTAAAAATAATCCTGTTCTTATTGGAGAACCAGGTGTAGGGAAAACAGCTATTGTAGAAGGTTTAGCAGAGAGAATAATTTCACAAAATGTTCCTAGTAATTTATTAGGGAAAAGAGTTATGGTTCTTGATATGGGGACTTTGTTAGCTGGAACTAAATACCGTGGAGAGTTTGAGGAAAGATTAAAAAATATTATTTCAGAAATAGAAGATGCTGGTGATATTATTCTATTTATTGATGAAATACATACAATCATAGGAGCAGGTGGAACAGAAGGTAGTGCTGATGCATCAAACATATTAAAACCAGCTCTATCTCGTGGACTGATTCAATGTATAGGTGCAACTACAACAGAAGAGTATAGAAAATACTTTGAAAAAGATGCAGCTTTAGAGCGCCGTTTCCAACCGATTAAAGTAGAAGAACCTAGTACGGAAAATTCTATAGAAATATTAAAAGGATTACGTCATAAATATGAAGAGCATCATAATGTAGAGATTTCAGATGAGGCGATAGATGCTGCTGTGAAACTAAGTACAACATATATAACTGATAGATGTTTACCAGATAAAGCTATTGATTTGATTGATGAGGCATGTTCAAAAGTTAAATTAAGATTTTACAAATCACCAGAAAAACTTAAAGAATATGAAGAAGAACTTAGTCGTTTAAATAAAGAAAAAGATCGAGCGGTAATGAATCAAGAGTTTGAGATTGCAGCACAAAAACGTGATGAAGTTAATCAAATTATAAATAAAATAGAGCAATTTAAAATTTCTTGGCAAGATAGCTTGAGTAAAGAAAAAATAAAAATCACATCAGATCATGTAGCGGAGGTATTAGCAGCATGGACAGGAGTTCCGGTTACTAAGCTTACTGAGACAGAAAGTGAAAGATTATTAAAACTTGAAGAAATTCTTCATGAGCGCGTAATCGGTCAAGATGAGGCAGTAACTAGCCTTGCTAAAGCAGTTAGACGTGCAAGAAGTGGCTTCAAGGCGGAAAACCGTCCAATAGGAAGTTTCATTTTCTTAGGGCCAACTGGTGTAGGGAAAACAGAACTTGCTAAAAGTTTATCAGAAGCATTGTTTAGTTCTGAAGATAATATGATAAGAATTGATATGAGTGAATATATGGAACCTCATTCAATTAGTAGATTAGTTGGAGCTCCTCCAGGATATGTTGGTTATGAAGAAGCAGGCCAATTATCAGAACAAGTCCGTCAGAAACCTTATTCTGTAGTATTATTTGATGAAATAGAAAAAGCACATCCATCAATATTTAATATTTTACTACAAGTATTAGATGATGGTCGTTTAACAGATGCTTCTGGTCGAACAATCGATTTTAAAAACACAATTATCATTATGACTTCAAATGTTGGAGTTAGTGAACTTAAAGATCAGAAATTTGTTGGTTTTGGAGGAAGTGAATCAATTAAAAATGATTATAAAAATGTTCAAAATACAATGATGGAAGCATTGAAAAAACAATATCGTCCGGAATTTTTAAACCGTATTGATGATATTATAGTCTTCAAAACTCTAGAAAAAGAAGAATTAGAAAAAATATCTGAATTATTAATTAAAGGTTTATCGAAACGCTTAGAAGACAGAAATATAACTATCAAACTTACTAAAAAAGCGATGGCGAAAATTGTTGAAGATGGAAGTATTAAAGAATATGGAGCTCGTCCATTAAAACGTAGTATTCAAAAAAATATCGAAGATTTATTGAGTGAAGAGCTATTAAGAAATCCTGAACTAAGTGGGATTATCAATATTGACTATAAAAATGATAAATTTGTGGTTAAAAAGACTAAGAGGTAATTATGGCAAAAGTAAATGTGAAATATGAGTGCAATGCCTGCGGTTATCAAAGTTTAAAATATATGGGGAGATGCCCAAGTTGTAAAAAATGGGCATCAATGGAAGAAGTGGTAGAAACTCCACAAAAAAAGACAAAACATACCGCATTTATTCCAACAAGTAGTGATACAGAACGTTTAGAGGCCGGAAAACTAAAATCAGTGTCTACTCAAGATGTTCCGAGAACTCTAACAGATAGTCAAGAACTAAATAGAGTTCTTGGTGGTGGGGTCGTTGGAGGTTCACTAGTTCTTTTAGGAGGAGATCCAGGGATTGGTAAATCAACGCTATTATTACAAATATCAGCATATTTAGCGAAAGAACATGATGTTCTTTATGTTACTGGGGAAGAATCAGTAAGACAAGTCAAAATCCGAGCAGATAGGTTGAAAAATAATACAGATGAACTTTATGTATATGCACAGACAGATTTAAACTTGATATATGAGGTAGTAAAAAAAGTTAAACCTAAATTCTTAGTAATAGACTCAATACAAACTATATATAATCCAAATTTAGAAAATTCACCAGGAAGTATTACTCAAGTTCGTGAATGTACTCAACAACTTATGAAGATTGCAAAGAGTTTAAATATTGCCATATTCATTGTGGGACATGTAACTAAAGAAGGAACAATAGCGGGGCCTCGTATGCTTGAACATATGGTTGATACAGTTCTATACTTTGAAGGAGAAGGCCAACATAGTTATCGGATGCTTCGAGCGGTGAAAAATCGTTTTGGATCTACTAATGAAATAGGAATTTTTGAAATGAAATCTAGTGGATTAGAAGACTTAGCTAATCCTTCACAGATGTTCCTAGAGGAAAGAAGTAAAAATTTAGCTGGTGCTACTATAATAAGTACAATGGAAGGTAGTAGAGCATTATTGGTAGAAATCCAATCTTTAACAACTCCAACAGCTTTTAATAATCCTCGTCGTGTATCATCAGGTCTAGAATACAATAAGTTGATTTTACTTATGGCTGTTCTTGAGAAAAAAGTAGGATATTTGTTGCAACAACAAGATGTTTATGTAAAGGTATCTGGTGGTGTTAGAATAGATGATCCCGCGGTAGACCTTGGTGTAGTTGTTGCTGTTGCTTCAAGTTTTAAAGATATAGCAGTCGATATGAATGATTGTTTTATTGGAGAAGTAGGCTTAACTGGAGAAGTTCGACGTGTTAGCCGTATTGAACAAAGGATAAGTGAAGCAAAAAAACATGGCTTTAAACGCGCGATTGTTCCGGCTGGGAATATGAAGAATGCTGAATTTCCTCCTGGAATAGAAATTATACCAGTAAAAGATATTAGAGAATGTTTAGATATAGCATTCGGAAGTATATTTTAAAAAGAGATAAGTTGAAATTTTGTTGTAGAATTTCAACTTATTCTTCTATAAATTTCTTATATTAATTTTCAAGGGCTGATTAAAGATATTTTACTTAAAAAATATTTTTAATTTTTTTATAAAAATTATATTAATTTTAAAGAAGTTGTAGTAGAATAGAAATATAGTAAGTTTTTTATTAAGTAGTAAATTATTTAGTATCCTATATTTTTACTAATTATATTATTTAGATGCTTAATTTAAAAGATTTGTTATAAAAATAAAAAAAGGAGTGATTTTATGTTAAAAAAAGTATTAATAGTAGTTTCATTATTTTTAGGAATAACTATAGGAACTTTATCAACAGGAATTCTATTAAATTATAATGTTTTTCCAACAATGAATGAAACGACTTTAAGACTAGTTGTTACAATAGGAACTACTGTAGTTTTCGTTTTAATGTCTTTATTATTTTCAGATAAATTTGTAACAACTATGAAAAGAATAGAAGATCGTTTATCAAAAACTCCTATTCAAAAAATTGTCTTTACTACGATAGGATTAATACTCGGGTTATTAGTAGCTGCATTATTATCTGCAGCTGTTGATGTAATAGCAGGGGCTGGTATAATGGGAAGAATAATTTCTTCAGTTATTTATATTGTTTTTGGCTACCTTGGTTTAATTTTAGGTTATCGTCGAGGTGGAGAATTTATAAGTATTTTTGATGCATTTCGATTTAGTAATAGAAATAAGGATAAAGAAGCTAAACAAAAATCTAAAAAGCTTCAAGAAGTTATGGCAAAGGTAATTGATACTAGTGCACTTATAGATTCGCGTATTCACGATGTTGCTAAAACAGGATTTTTAGAAGGGAAAATAATAGTTCCTGATTTTGTGTTAAAAGAATTGCAACTTATTTCCGATTCAGAAGATCCGCTAAAGCGAGCTAAGGGAAGACTAGGGCTTGACTGTGTAGAGGATCTCCAAAAGATGAAAGAAATAGATTTGGAAATAGATAATCACTATAAATATAGCGAACATAAAGGTGTAGATAATCTATTAATAGATTATGCATTAAAATATAAATGTGCTATAATAACAACAGATTATAATTTAAATAAACTTGCAACATTACAATCGATTAAGGTACTTAATGTTAATGACTTAAGTAATGCGGTAAAGCCTATTCTAACAACAGGTGAACGCTTAAAAGTCCAAGTTCTAAGAGAAGGTAAGGAAAATAACCAAGGTGTTGCTTATACAGAAGATGGAACTATGATAGTCGTAGAGAATGGTAAACGCTATGTAGGAAAAAATATAGAAGTAGAAGTTCAAAGTGTTCTTCAAACTTCATCAGGAAGAATTATCTTCACCAAGATTGTTTAATAAATTTGCTTTTTGTCATAAAATATGTTATGATAAAATGCGATATTATAATAAATGAATTAGATTTTAGGAGGAGAGTATGCACACTTTTTTAATGGCAACAGCAATGATAAGTAGTATACTTATAATTATAGTAGTTTTATTACAAGAAAGTAAGTCTGGTGGTCTATCGGGATTAACTGGTGGAGCAGAAGAATTGTTTGGGAAACAAAAAGTAAGAGGAGCAGAATTAGTTTTACAACGAATTACAATTGTGTTAGCAGTAATATTTGTTATTTCGCTAGTGTGTCTTACTTGGTTAAAATTATAGACTGAAAATGATAAACCTAAAATGTGAACTCATTTTAGGTTTATTTTTATAGTGATAAATTTAGGACAAAGGAGGGTTATATGTCAGAAATTATCTTAAGTTTATTCAAAGAACATAAAGTATTAAGTATTGAAGATTTAAAAGAGAAGTTAAATATAGAATCGGCAAAAGATTTTGTTGAATTAATTAAGCATGTAGAAAAATTAGAACAAAAATCGACTATAGTACAACTACCTAATGAAAAATTTCTTTATGTTAAAGAACAATTAGGTTTAGAGGGAATAATTAGATTGCATCAAAAAGGTTTTGCATTCGTTTATGTAGAAAGTTTAGGAATAGAAGTTTATATCCCTAAAGGCTTTACTCAAAGTGCTATGACTGGTGATAAAGTATTTGTAAAAATTGATAGTGTATATAAGGATGAGCGCAATTTAGAAGGTATAGTCCAAAAGATATTAGAAAGAAATACTAAGTATACTGTTGGAACGTTAACCAATGCTAAATTTTTCTCTTTTGTAAAGAGTGATGATAAAAATATAGAGAAGTATATTAAAATAATTAATTCTAAAAATTTTAATTTAGTTGATGGAACTAAAGTATTAGTTGAGATAACAGATTATTCTAAAGTGAGTTTTGAAGATCATAAAGGAATAATAATAAAAACATTGGGGCATAAGGATGACCCTGGAATGGATATACTATCAGTAATATATAAGCACGGTGTTCCTAATGAATTTCCGAAAGAAGTAGAAGAACAAACAAATGCTATAAGCGATGAAATAACAATGGATGATAGCTATCGTGATTGTACAAAAGAAATGATAGTTACAATAGATGGAGATGATGCAAAAGATTTAGATGATGCTGTTTCTGTTGTGAAAACAAAGAAAGGCTATAGATTAAAAGTTTTTATAGCAGATGTTAGTCGCTATGTAACAGAAGATAGTCCATTAGATAAGGAAGCTGCAAATAGGGGATGTAGTGTATACTTGGCTGATAGAGTTGTGCCTATGTTACCAAGGAAACTATCTAATAATATATGTTCATTAAATCCAGATGTATTGCGATATACTATTTGTTGTGATATTGATTTTTCAGAAAAAGGCTTCCCAGAAAGTTATGATATATATCCAGCTATAATAAAATCAAAAGGACGTTTAACGTATAAGAAAGTTAATGAAGTTTATGAAAATGTTGCTGAGACAGTAGAAGAATATAAACCATATTTGTCTATGTTAAAGACAGCATTAGAGTTGTCGAAAAAAATTCGGACCAATCGTGAAAAAAGAGGTGCGATTGATTTTGATAAGGAAGAGTCAAAAATTATTGTTGATTCAAATGGAGATGCTTTAGATATAGTTCTAAGAGAAAGAGGGATATCGGAAAGACTAATAGAAGACTTTATGCTAAGTGCGAATGAAATAATAGGAGAACATTTTTACTGGATGCAAGTACCATTTATCTATCGTATTCATGAAGAGCCGAAAATAGAAAAACTACGCCAGTTTTTTGATATATCAGCTAGTTTGGGATATAGAACAAAAGGGAAGGTAGATGAAATATCTCCTTATATTTTAGCTAATATGCTTAAAAAATTTAAGGGAGAGGTAGTTGAGCCTATGTTATCAACAATCCTTCTTAGAACGATGAATCAAGCTCGCTATTCAACGTCTAATATTGGACATTTCGCCTTATCTACTAAATACTATACTCATTTCACATCACCAATAAGAAGATATCCAGATTTATTGGTTCATAGGATGATTAGAAAATACTTATTTGAAGGAGATGTAAGTGAAAAAACACTGGAGCATTACGCTTGTAAACTTCCAGAGTTAGCAGAGAGTTCATCTGAATATGAAAAACGTGCTGTTGACTGTGAGCGCGAAGTTGATAAAATGAAAAAGTGTGAGTATATGTTGAAATACCAAGAACAAAGTTTTAGAGGGATGGTTTCAAGTGTAACAAACTTTGGAATCTTTATAACACTGGAGAGTAAAGGGATAGAAGGTTTAGTTCATATTAAGACAATGAATGATGATTATTATACTTACGATCAAAAAAATATGATCTTAATAGGACGTCGAAACAAAAAGATTTATCGTTTGGGAGATGAGGTAATCGTAAAGGTTGCTAATGTTGATTTAGAAAATCAAGAGATTGATTTTAAAATACTAAAACATAAATCATTGATAAAGAAAAAATAGAGGATGAAGTCTATGAATAAAGAGATAAAAGTAATAGCTCAAAATAAGAAAGCTAACCATGATTATTTTATAGAAGACACATATGAGGCTGGATTAGTTTTAACTGGTACAGAAATAAAATCTATACGTCGTGGTAGAATAAATCTAAAAGATTCATATTGCCAATCAAGACGTGGAGAAATGTTTGTTTATAATATGCATATATCACATTTTGAAGAGGGGAACAGATTTAATCATGAGCCACTACGTGTTAGAAAATTACTATTAAAGAAAAAACAAATAGCAGTTTTGACCAATGCACAAAATGAAGTAGGAATTAGTATAATTCCACTAAAGTTGTATATAAAAAATGGTTATGCTAAATTACTAATAGGTGTAGCAAAAGGTAAAAAGAATTATGATAAACGTCATGTCTTGAAACAAAAAGAAGCTACAAAAGAAATAAATAGGGTATTAAAAGACAAACAACGATATTAAAAAACAACTTATTATTTTATAATTTTAGGAAAATACATCTTTGATTCATTAAAAAGATGTATTTTTTTATTATATTGATTATACTTATTTTAAAAAAATATAATACTATTATCTAATATATCAAAAATAAATATAGAATATGAAAATCTGTTATATTGAAAATAATGAATGTATTTCAAAAAATATATATCTTTTTCTTTGCTACAAAAGCATTTGCAAAGAATATTGATAAAACAACTAAAAAAACGCTTTACATTTTTATGAAAGCGTGCTACAATATTAAATGTAAGTTGAAAAAGCATTAAATAAATATCACAAAAAAATATGCTAATATAACATGTGACTGTAAAATACAGTGATTGATATATTACAGTTCCAACATTGTTATATAACTGTACTTTAAATTTAATTAAGTATTTATAATAAGTCTAAATAAAATAAAGTATGATAATATTTTTAAAATAATATTAATATAGAAAGTTTTTTTGATATTAAATAATGTTTTTATATAAACAAAATATATTTATAAAAGGAGAAGTGTATTTATGGAAAAATTCACTCAATTATTACAGCCAGTGGCTGATAATCTTTATATTTCTGCACTTGTTGCATTAATACCTATAGTGTTCTATCTTGTAACGCTAGCAGGTTTTAAAGTAAAAGGTTGGCTAACAGGAATGCTTACACTAATAGTTGCAATTATAGTAGCTTGTGTATTCTTCAAAATGCCATTCCAATTTGCAGCAATGTCAACTCTTCATGGTATGGTTTACGGGATACTTCCAATCTCTTGGATTATCTTAACATCTGTGTTCTTATATAAAATGACAGTTAAAAGTGGTCACTTTGCGATTATTCGTGATAGTATTACATCATTAACTGATGACAGACGTATTCAAGCGTTAATCATTGCCTTCTCATTCGGAGCATTCTTAGAAGGAGCTGCAGGATTTGGGGCACCAGTTGCTATCACAGCAGCACTTTTAGTAGGGTTAGGATTTAAACCGTTATATGCAGCAGGTATCTGTATGGTAGCTAACACTGCACCAGTTGCTTTTGGAGCAGTTGGGGCACCGGTAACAGCTTTAGATGGATTAACTACTTATGCTAATGGAACACCTATTGCAGCAGTTGAAATCGCAGCTATGATTGGACGTCAATTACCGTTGATTTCTATATTCATCCCATTCTACTTAGTGCTTATGATGGCTGGATTCAAAAAAACTATGGAAATCTGGCCTGCACTATTAGTATCAGGTGGATCATTCGCAATTGCACAATTCATAAGTTCTAACTATATGGGAGAACAATTACCAGACATTCTTTCTTCATTAGTTTCATTAATCGCAACAGTAATTTTATTACAATACTGGAAACCAAAAACAACTTGGAGATTTGAAGGTGAAGAAGAAAGTGCTAATAAAGAAAATGCAGCACCTAAACACTCATTAAATGAGATTATGGTAGCATGGTCTCCATTCGTGGTATTAACAATAATTATCTTTGTTTGGACGTTAAAACCAGTTAAAGCATTCTTTAAAACGATTGCTCTTAATCCAAAAGTTCCACTTATCCACAACAATATAGTGAATTCTATTTCTCATAAAGAAATTGCAGCTGTATTTAAATTAGATCTTATCGGTTCTATCGGAACAGGTATTCTTGTTGCAGCATTAATATCTAAGTTTATTATTAAACTTAGCTGGAAAGAAACATTCAAAACTTTTGTTGAAACATTCTCAGAAGTTAAACTTGCATTATTAACAATCTGTTTCGTAGTTGGATTTGCATATATCATGAACGCTTCTGGTATGTCAAATACTCTGGGATACGCTCTAGCAGCTACAGGTGCAGCATTCAAGATCTTATCACCAGCTCTTGGATGGATCGGAGTATTCATCACAGGTTCAGATACATCAGCTAACTTACTATTCGGTAAACTTCAACAAGTTACAGCTAGCCAAGTTGGTATGGATCCATTAGTTGCAGTATCAGCTAACGCATCTGGAGGGGTTGTAGGTAAGATGATTTCTCCACAATCTATCGCAGTTGCAGCTGCAGCGGTTGGATTAGTAGGTAAAGAGTCTGATTTACTTAAATTTACAGTTAAACACAGCTTTATCTTACTAATTGTAGTGTGTATTATAGTTTACCTGCAAGCTAGTGGAATACTTGGATGGATGATTCCTCATCACCCATAAAATAAAATAGTGAATTAATTAAAGAAGATTGAGATTTTCTCAATCTTCTTTTTTTGGTTTTAATCTTTAAATTTAATAAAAGTTTTATAAAAAATATTAGAAATTACTAGTATATTTATTTACAAGAGAAAAAAATAGTGGTATTATTGGTAAGTTAGATTAATTATTTTGATATATAATTATTATAGTGAAAATATATTATATAATTTATTTTATAAGTTAATTACTTAAGGAGAAAAAAATGTCAGTAAAATTAAGAGATGATGTTAGAAATATAGCTATTATTGCTCACGTTGACCATGGTAAAACAACATTAGTTGATGAACTACTGAAACAATCAGGTATTTTTCGTTCTAATGAACATGTAGAAGAAAGAGCAATGGATTCTAATGATATAGAAAGAGAACGTGGTATTACTATTTTAGCAAAAAATACTGCGATTGATTATAAAGGAAAAAGAATTAATATTCTAGACACACCAGGACATGCCGACTTTGGTGGAGAAGTTGAGCGTATTATGAAAATGGTTGATGGTGTTCTTTTAGTAGTAGATGCTTATGAAGGAACTATGCCACAAACTCGTTTTGTACTTAAAAAAGCTCTTGAACAGAATTTAAAACCTATCGTTGTTGTTAACAAAATTGATAAAGATTCTGCAAGACCTGAAGAAGTAGTTGATGAAGTTATTGATTTATTTATCGAATTAGGTGCTAATGATGACCAACTTGAATTCCCTGTTGTCTATGCCTCAGCAATTAACGGAACAGCATCTTTAGAAAGTGATCCAAATCTACAAGATGAGAACATGCAATGCTTATATGATACTATTATTGATTACGTACCGGCACCAGTCGACAATCGTGATGAACCACTTCAATTCCAAGTAGCGTTATTAGATTACAATGACTATGTTGGACGTATTGGTATTGGTCGTGTATTTAGAGGAAGTATGAAAGTTGGAGAATCTGTTTCTCTAATGAAATTAGATGGAACTGTTAAAAATTTCCGTGTAACAAAGATTTTTGGTTATTTTGGGCTTAAACGTGATGAAATTCAAGAAGCCCATGCGGGAGATATTGTTGCTGTAAGTGGTATGGATGATATTAACGTTGGTGAAACGGTTTGTCCTACTGAGCACCAAGAAGCACTTCCTGTACTTCACATTGATGAACCAACTTTACAAATGACGTTCTTAGTAAATAATTCACCATTTGCAGGAAAAGAAGGGAAATTTGTTACGGCAAGAAAATTAGAAGATAGATTAATGCAACAACTAGAAACTGATGTATCTCTTCGAGTTGAATCAAATAGTAGTGATTCTTGGGTTGTAAGTGGACGTGGTGAGCTGCACTTATCTATTTTAATTGAGAATTTACGTCGTGAAGGTTATGAACTTCAAGTATCTAAACCAGAAGTAATTATCCGTAATATTGACGGAGTAGATTGTGAACCAGTTGAACGTGTTCAAGTAGATGTACCAGACGAAAGTGTAGGAGCTGTAATTGAATCTCTAGGACAACGTAAAGGTGACATGGTAGATATGCAAGCTGATGGAAATGGACAAACACGTCTTATCTTTAATGTACCAGCGCGTGGTCTTATCGGATATAGCACAGAATTTATGTCTATGACAAAAGGATATGGAATTATTAATCATACATTTGATTCTTACCAACCTATGCAAAAAGGTAAAGTTGGTGGACGTAGAAATGGCGTATTAGTTGCATTAGAAAATGGTCAAGCGACAGCTTATTCAATTTCTAGTTTAGAGGATCGTGGTACAGTGTTTATTGAACCAGGTACAGAGGTTTACGGAGGTATGATTGTAGGAGAAAATAGTCGTGAAAATGATTTAACGGTAAATATTACGAAAGCAAAAGCTCAAACAAACGTTCGTTCTTCTACAAAAGATCAAACAGTAACTCTTAAAAAAGCACGTATTATGACATTAGAAGAAAGTTTAGAGTACTTGAGTGATGATGAGTATTTAGAAGTAACCCCTGAATCAATAAGATTACGTAAAAAAGAATTAGATAAAGCGGTGCGTGAAAAAGCAGCACGCAAAGCTAAATATGCAGAAGAATAAATTCAATAAAAAAAGAAACTTTATAATATAGAGTTTCTTTTTTTATTGAAAAAATATAATTTTATATTATATATCTATTTACCTATAAATAAGGAAATGTAAGTATAGTATTTTATTATATTTATTATATTCTAAAATATAATAAAATATATTGATTTATAAAGTCCTTGATAAGGTTATAATGCTTATGTTATAATATTTATAGATATTAATCTAAAAATATAATTAAACAATTTATAAAAGGAGGCGTTATTATGGCTTTAAAATATGACGTTGTAATAAAAACAACAGGAATGGGAAGTGGAGAACAAGAATTAATAGATAATTTAATGAAAGGGTTCATTCATGTTCTTTCTCAAAAAGAACATTTACCACAACATATTGTTTTTTATGGTGAGGGAGTAAAATTAACTACTAAAGGATCTGAATCACTAGAAGATTTACTAGAATTAGAAAAACGAGGTGTTAAAATTCTTTCATGTGGAATATGTCTAGATTATTATGATTTAGATGATTACCTTAAAGTAGGTGGAACTACAACAATGTCAGAAGTTATAGATATAATGACTAATAGTGATCTAGTAGTTGAACCATAATAATGTTATAAGGCTAGTTGATATAATGAATGAATCACGAGAGATTAACGGAAAGGTGATAACAATATATTGCTAGCCTTTTATTTTTAATTAGGAGGTATATATGACGAAATTTAAACCTTTTACAACAACTTTAATAGGTAGTCTTCCAAGAACTAAAGAACTACTATTATTAAAAGAAAGTAGTAATAATAGTTCGAAGTATGAAAAAGCGTATAAAGAAAAATTATTGGAAGAAACTCGCAGAGTAGTTGAATTACAAAAAGAATGTGGAATTGATGTAATAGTAAGCGGTGAGTTAAATAGAGATAATTATATGAGTTATGTGGCTGAAGTCGTTGATGGTATAAAATTACTTAATATGGAAGAAGTAATGTCGTTAACTAATAATACTGATAATTTTAGCAAGAGTTTAGAAGAAATGGATGCTGCAGACGATACGATGAATAGCCCTATATGTTTTTCAAAACTTGATACAAAAAAGAGACTTAATGATTTTGAATTTGGTATCTTAAAAGAATTAGTAGATGGTGATATAAAATGCACCTTGCCAAGCCCATATTTATTAACACGTTCAATGTGGTTAAAAGAAGTAACAGGAAAAGTTTATGATGGGCGTCGTGAATTGGGAGAAGATGTTGTAGAACTTTTATGTAATGAAATACGTGAATTGGTAGAAAGTGGAGCTAAAATAATTCAAATTGATGAACCTATTTTATCAGAGGTAGTATTTACTAATGAAAAAGCAGATAACTCTTTTTACTGAGGGGCCTTATCAGAAAAAGTCAAGGTTGACAAAGAGTTAAAATTTGCAAAATCATTGCTGACGCCTGTACTTGCAGAAATTAGAAAGTATGAAGGTGTCACCAGTGCAATGCATGTATGTCGAGGGAATTGGACTACAGATGAGAGTGTTTTATTACATGGTGCATATGATAAATTAGGTAAGTTTTTTGATTCGCTAGATGTAGATATGTTAGCACTAGAATTTTCAACACCGCGAGCAGGAGAAATAGAAAAACTATTCTTTAATAACTTCTTAGATACCAAGATAATTCTAGGGTTTGGTTGTATTAACCCGCGAAGTGAACGAATTGAATCTGTTGAAGAAATAGTTGAAAGGGTAGAGGAAGTTTTACAGTTTCTTCCACCTGAAAAAATTTGGTTAAATCCTGATTGTGGTTTTGCAACATTCGCTAAGCGACCGTTAAATCCGTACCCGATTATCCAAAAAAAATTGAAAAATATGGTTGCAGCAGCGCAAATGTTGAGAGAAAGATACTACAAAAATTAAAGGAGCTAATTAATTAGCTCCTTTAATTTTTAATTTCTAAGTTTCCATCTTTAAGAGAGATATTATCGCCTTCTTTCACTTCATCATACTGTTCTTTAGTAACGGTAACGTGTTTTATTTCGCCATCTTTAGTTTTTATTTCAAGCATATAAACAGGTACCTTACTATCTTTAACATTATCTACCAATTCTTTTTGTTTATCACTAGCATGAATATGATTACGAGAAGCTGTTGAATTAAATAGTGTGTACCATAAAAGCGCATTTGTGATACTGCTTCCTGAGAAAAAACCACTATTTCTGTAATTATTATTTAAATACTCTGTATATTGCTTTTTGTAACCTTTATTATTATAACTATTATAGTTTTTGTTGTAAGTTCCTTTAGAGTTTTTAGAACTTGAGTTAGAAGTAGGTTTATTGCTAGATGTTTGAGAACTTGGTTTTGCATTCGGCTTACTGCTGGTAGGTTTGCTACTTGGTTTTGGGCGCGGAGTAGAGCTTTTTTTAGCATCTACAACATGAGTATTTGTTATCCCAATTGAAGAAAATATAAGTGTAAGAGAAAATAAAATTTTCCCTAATCTTTTTAATTGTTTATTTTTCATAAAATCTAACCTCTTATTAATTATTTATTTTCAGTACTACGCTTAGCAACAACGGTGCCTTCAATACTTTCATTAGAACTTGTTTCACTTTTTACAGTGTTTTCTATATTTGTTTTGTCCTCAATGTTATCTGAATTAGTGTTATTGTTAAAGTAATAATATATACCGATTGCTAGTAGAGAAATAATCAATAGTGTAGTAAAAATTTTAAAAAACCTAACCATATTAGAATCCTCCTAGAGTATAACCTTTCAAGTCTAATGCGCGTTTTAGTCTATCATATTCTGATGCGGGTACTTCTAGTTCTTCATCATTGACTTGGCTAATAGTTGCATAATCATCATCTAAACCTTTCCAAATATCAACAACATTATCAAGATTTAAAAGCCCTCGAGTACCATCAATTAGTGTTATTTCAAACCAATTCATAAAAAATAATCTCCTTTTAAAATTATAATTTTATTATAGCATAGCTTTATACAAAAATGTAGTAGGCAAAATTAAGAGAAGTAAAAAATTTATTTATAGAGGAAAATTAATGTATATTTTATGAAAATTTGATATAATTAAGTAAATAGTAAAAATAGTGAGGATGAAAAATGAAAGTATCTGTAATTGGTTCAGGAAGTTGGGGAACAGCCTTGTCACAGGCAATAGTAGACAATGGGCATGAATTGTTACTGTACGCTAGGACAGAAAAGGCCAGAGATGAAATTAATATTGAGCATACAAACAAAAGATATTTGAAAGATGCTGTATTACCTAATGAAATTGTAGCGACATCTGATTTAAGTGAGGCGGTTACTTTTGCTGATGTAATAGTAATTGCAGTACCTACAAAAGTTATGAGGGAAACTGCCAGGAAAATAAATGAATATTTGGAAAAGCCGAAATATATTATTCATGTTTCTAAAGGATTAGAGATGGAGACAAATAAAAGAATGTCAGAGGTTATAAAAGATGAAATAATATCTGACAATCTGAAAGGTGTGGGTGTTTTGAGTGGGCCTTCTCATGCTGAAGAATTAATTCTTCGAAATCCTACAGTAGTTGCAATTGCCTCTGAAAATGATGAATTGAATAAACTAGCACAAGAAATTTTTCATAATAAATATTTTAGAATATATGTCAATAAGGATATTATTGGAGTTGAAGTAGGTGGTGCGCTAAAAAATATAATAGCATTAGGTTGTGGTATTATAGATGGAATGCAGTATGGTGATAATGCAAAGGCAGCCTTACTTACACGTGGTTTAATAGAAATAACACGACTTGGGAAAAAACTAGGCGCAGATGAAATGACATTTTTAGGTCTTGGAGGAATTGGAGATCTAGTGGTAACTTGTACATCTAAGCACTCAAGAAACTACAATTGTGGATACTTAATTGGGCAAGGGTATACATTAGAACAAGCCATAGAAAAATTAGATATGGTTGCAGAGGGTGTAAGAACTACAAAAGTTTGTTATTTTCTATCGAAAAAATATAATGTTTATATGCCTATTACCGAAAATATTTATAAAGTTCTATATGAGGGATTAAGTATTAAAGATTGTGTTAATAATTTAATGAAAAAAATGGCTGCCGAAGAACTAAATAAATTTGAGTAAAAAGAAGGTTTATCTAAATAAATTAGTAGAAAAAGCTAGATTTTTAAGAAAATTTATTAAAAATATAGAAAAAAATAGGTGTTTTCGCTATTTTTCTTTAATAAATCCTTGATTATTAGTAATTTATATGGTAATATTTAATAAGTGAAGCGGGTAACCGCTACTCAATAATGGAGGTAAAGAATTAATGAATAAATCAGAATTAATTTCAAAAGTAGCTGAAAAATCAGGACTACAAAAAAAACAAGCAACTGCTGCTATCGAAGCATTCGTAGAAACAGTTGAAGAAACTTTAGCTAAAGGTGAAAAAATCCAAATTATTGGATTTGGTAATTTTGAAGTTAGAGAGAGAGCTGCTCGTAAAGGACGTAACCCTCAAACTAACGAAGTTATCGAAATCGCTGCAAGCAAAGTACCTGCATTCAAAGCTGGTAAAGCTCTTAAAGACGCAGTTAAATAATAAAAATTTAATTTTAAGAGGAGTTACTTACGGGTAACTTCTTTTTTTATAAAATTCGGAGGTTAATTTTGAAAAATAAGGAACAATCACAACAACTAATAAAAACATTATTAGAAAATATAGGTGAAGATACTTCAAGAGCTGGATTAATAGATACACCGAAAAGATGTGTAAATATGTATGAAGAGTTACTGTCTAAAACTAATATGGATCCAAAAGAAGAAATTAATACATTTTTTGAATCAGAGAACGATGAACCAATATTAGTCAAAGATATTCAATTTTATTCGTTATGCGAACATCACATGCTACCTTTTTACGGAGTTTGCCATATCGCTTATGTTCCTAATAATAAAAAAATCACTGGTCTTAGTAAATTGGCGCGTCTTGTAGAGAGTGCAAGCCGTAGACTTCAAATTCAAGAAGATATGACACTTATGTTGGTAAATGCAATAGAAGAGCAATTACAACCTAAAGGTGTATATGTAATTATAGAAGCGGAGCATATGTGTATGGCAATGCGTGGTATTAAAAAAATAGGCTCAAAAACAGTAACTAGTAAAAAAACTGGTGTTTTTTTAGAAGATACAGAACTAGTCAAAGATATTCAATATAAAATTAAGTTATAATTTGAAGAATTGTAAAGAGATAAGGAGTATATTATGAAAGAAACTAGCTATATTATTATAAGGGCAGAAGTTGATAATGTGAAGGTAATCACTAAGAAAACAAATAATGAAGAAGCTTTAGAAATATTAAATAAGGGAGAGGTCATTATCCTAAATGTGTTTGATAATATTGTTAATTTCAAAGTTCAAGGTAGAGCAAGAATAGTATCGAATTTAGACCAAGTGATTTCTGGTAATTAAAAAGTTCATTGGAATTTTCCAACGAACTTTTTTAGTGTTTTATTAGAATAGTAATTTATCTGCTCCACCTAATTTATAATCAAGGGCTGCCATTGCAAGTACATTAATGAAGTGCCATGGGCGATCAAATTCTGGTTGGAAGAATATGTCAGCAAGTGCTAATTGTTCTAAAGTCCAGTCTGATGCGATAGCTATAGATAATGCTGCGATAGCGCTAGAAACGTCATGTTTAGACATTAATTGAGCTCCTAAAACTCTGTGTGTATCTTCATCGAAGTAGATTTTCATGTGAACAAGATTATTTTCTTTTCTCATAAAGTCTGGGTAAATCTTCTCCTCTACATATTTAGAAGAGACCTTGCCATCATAAAGGTTAACACCATTTTGTGATAATCCAGTACTCACAAATTTATAATCAAAGAATGATAATGCTGATGTACCATTAACAGCAGGCATTTTAGTTTTGATTCCCATAGCATTTAATGCTGCAATTACTCCTTGACGTCGTGCTAAAGTAGCAAGTGCAATTGGTAATTGACCGCGAGTAGGAGCGTATGGTAGAAGTGTAGAGTCTCCACCAGCATATACATCTTTAGCAGATGTTTCTAGGTATTCATTAGTTATAACAAAGCCGCGTTCAGTTAATTCTAATTCACCATTTAACCATGAAGCGTCAGGGCGAACTCCAACTGACATAATTACTGTGTCTGCTTCATATTCGCCTTTGTCTGTTACAACAGATGTAACTTTTCCGTTTTCACCTTTAAATGAAAGAACTTTTTCCCCACCATGAACTTTAAGGTTGTGTTTTGCACCTTCATTAGTTAGGATATCAGTAAGTTCTTGGTCTAGATATGTATTTAGAATCCTTGGAGCAAAATCAACGATTGTAACATCGATGCCATGTTTTGCATAAGATTCTGCAACTTCAAGGCCGATATAGCCACCACCTACAACTACTGTTTTTTTACTTTTTTGCATGCAATCGTATACTGCTTGAGTATCTTCTGGGCCACGGAATGTATGAATATTCTCTAATTCTATTCCTTCAAATGGTGGTTTAATTGCTGCGCCACCTGGGCTTAAAAGAAGTTTATCATAGTTTTGTTTTTCTTCTTCTCCAGAAGAAGTTTTTACTATTATGTATTTCTCTTTTGCATTCAATCCTATAACATCGCTATTGCAGTGAATATTAATTCCTTGTTCAGCATAAGATTTTTCTGTTGCAAAGTGTAATTCTGATAATGCTTTAGATGTCCCATCTAAATAAGATTGACTACCTCATCCCATAAAAGAAGCGCTAGAGCCTCTCTCATATAAATGAATATCAGCATTTTTGTCATTTTTTAAAATAGTTTGAACTGCTTCATATCCGAAGTGCGATGTTCCAACAACTATATATTTCATTGTTTTTCCTCCTGTATCTATAAATTATAATTAGGTGTATTAATATACATTTTAAATTTTAACATGAAACGCTTTTATATAAAAATAATTTGTTTAAAAAAAATAAAATAAAAATAATTATATAGCTAATTAGTAGAAATTTTTTATAATTTAAAATATAACGATAAAAGTTAAATATAAATGCACTTAAAAAATAAAAATCAATAATTTGACTTTATTTGACTTTTGTTTTATTATGAACAGTAGAAAAATCTTTTTTATTATATATAAAGAATATATATAAAGAAGATTTTATTAATAAATTATTTATTTTGCTTTAAAGTTAATATGATATATAATTATTAATGACATAATTTAAAAAAAGAGGTAATAGAAATGATTAAACCGTTATTTGACAATGTTTTACTAAAAAAAATTGAGGTAGAGAAAGCGACAACTAGTGGAATTGTCTTGGCTTCTAAAGAGGATACATCTAACATTGGAATAGTAGTAGCGTTGGGTGAGAGTTGTTTACTATCTACTGATAATGAAGGAGAACTAAGTGCAGGAAGTAAAGTAGTTTTTTCTGATAAGTATAAAAAAGTAGATTTTGAAGGGCAAGAATATTATTTAGTTAATGAAGAGGAAGTTCTTGCAGTAATAGAAGATTAGGAGGATATATGGTTAAAGAGTTAAAATTTTCAGAAGATGCACGTCAATCAATGAAGCGTGGTGTTGATAAGCTTGCTAATGCTGTTAAAGTAACATTAGGACCTAAGGGGCGTAATGTTGTGTTAGATAGAAAGTTTGGATCACCACTAATCACAAATGATGGAGTATCGATAGCTAAAGAAATAGAATTAGAAGATCCTTATGAAAATATGGGGGCCAAATTAGTAGCCGAAGTTGCAAATAAAACTAATGAAATTGCAGGAGATGGTACTACTACAGCAACAATTTTGGCACAATCAATGATAACGGAAGGTCTTAAAAATGTAACTAGCGGGGCAAATCCTGTCGGGCTGCGTCGCGGAATGGAGCGTGCAGTCAAAGTTGCAGTTGAACGTCTTCGTGAAATTAGCGTAACTGTAGATTCTAAAGGTAAAATAGCTCAAGTAGGTGCTATTTCTGCTGCGGATGAAGAAGTAGGTAAGTTTATTTCTGAAGCAATGGATAAAGTAGGAAATGACGGTGTTATTACTATCGAAGAATCTCAAGGATTAGAAACTATGCTAGAAGTTGTAGAAGGTATGCAGTTTGACCGTGGATATCTTTCGCCATATATGGTAAGCGATACAGAGAAAATGCTAGCGGATTTAGACAATCCATATATTCTTGTTACTGATAAAAAGATTAATGCAGTTCAAGAAATTTTGCCAGTTTTAGAAGAAGTAGTTGCTGCTGCCAAACCACTTCTTATTATAGCGGATGATGTCGAACAAGAAGCTATAGCGACGTTGGTAGTCAACAAATTGCGCGGGACATTCAATGTAGTAGCTGTTAAAGCACCTGGTTTTGGTGAAAGAAGAAAAGCAATTTTAGAAGATATTTCTATATTAACAGGAGCAACATTAATAACAGAAGACTTAGGATTAGATCTTAAGGATGCGAATATTACAATGTTAGGTAATTCATCAAAAGTAAATGTTACAAAAGAACGTACGATTATTGTTGATGGTAAGGGAAATAAAGAAGATATAGAAAGTCGTAAAAGCCAAATAAAATCATTATATGCAGAATCAACTTCAGAGTTTGATCGTGAGAAGTTACAGGAACGCTTAGCAAAATTATCAGGTGGTGTAGCTGTAATAAAAGTTGGTGCAGCGACAGAAACAGAACTAAAAGAGAAAAAACTACGCATAGAAGACGCGCTTAATTCAACTCGTGCTGCGGTCGAAGAAGGAATTGTTGCAGGAGGAGGAACAGCTCTTGTTCAAGTGATTTCTGAAGTGGAAAAATTAGTAGCTACAGGTGATGAACAAACAGGTATTAATATTATAAAAAAAGCACTAGAAGCACCGGTTCGTCAGATTGCAGAAAACGCAGGATTAGAAAGTAGTGTTATTGTTGAAAAACTAAAATCTGAAGAAATAGGTATAGGGTTTAATGCTGCTACAGAAGAATGGGTTGATATGATAAAAGCGGGAATAGTAGACCCAACGAAAGTAACTCGTTCAGCGTTACAAAATGCTGCGAGTGTGTCTAGTTTATTCTTATCAACAGAAGCAGTTGTAGCTGATATTACAGAGGAATTGCCTATGCAACCTCAGATGCCAATGATGTAGTATTCTTGAAAATGCAAAATAGTTGAATAAGTGATAATATTATAATAAGATAGAATTATATAAAGTAAAAGGAGATAAAATAATGAGAGAGATTACAGATAAAGAATTTTTTGAATTATCAAAAACAGACAGCGTTAAGGTTTTTGACTTTTGGGCACCATGGTGTGGTCCTTGTAAAATGCTAGCGCCAGTGTTAGAAGAAGTTTCAAATGAGCTTACTAACATTGAATTCTATAAAATTAATGTAGATGAAAATCAAGAAGCAGCTGGAGAATACGGAGTAATGTCAATTCCTACATTACTTGTAATGAAAAATGGTGAAGTTTTAGAAGAAAAAACAGGTTACCAACCAAAAGAAACATTAGTGCAATTATTATCTAAATATTAATTAATAGTAAAAATCCCTAATTTTAAAATTAGGGATTTTTTGAAAATATAGATTAAAGGAAGTCAGTACATTGACTTCCTTTATCTTATAATTAATAATTTTTTAAATAATGATCAATTTCCCAATCTGTAACTTGTGTTCTAAATGAATCCCATTCTATAGATTTTGCTTCGATAAAATTATAGAAGATGTGTTTACCAAGAGCTTCTTTCATGATTGATGAAGAGTTTAGTTCTTTAAGTGCTGTATATAAAGTAGAAGGGAGTTCATCTATTCCATTTGCAATTCTTTCCTCACGAGTCATGACATAAATATTACTTTTTACTTCATCAGCAGGAACAAGTTTGTTTTCTATACCATCTAGACCGGCAGCTAGAATAGTAGACATTGCTAAGTATGGATTAGCAGCTGGATCAACAGATCTAACCTCTACACGTGTTGATTTTCCACGAGATGCGGGTACTCTAACTAATGGAGATCTATTGGAAGTAGACCAAGCAACATAACAAGGTGCTTCATATCCGGGCACTAGACGTTTATAAGAGTTAACTGTAGGGTTACAAACGGCTGTGAAACTACGTGCATGTTTTAAAATTCCAGCGATAAAATGGGAAGCTGTTTCTGAAAGGCCGTTTTTGCTGTTTTTATCATAAAAACTATTTTCTCCTTTACTAAATAAAGAGACATTACAGTGCATACCAGAACCATTGATACCAAACATAGGTTTAGGCATAAATGTTGCATGTAGACCGTGTTTTCTCGCTATAGTTTTGACAATAAGTTTAAAAGTTTGAATGTTATCACAAGCTGAGATTACATCATCATATTTGAAATCTATTTCGTGTTGACCTGGAGCCACCTCATGATGACTGGCTTCGATATCAAAACCAAGGTTCTCTAATTCTAAAACAATATCACGTCGTACATTTTCCCCAAGATCAACAGGAGCTAAGTCAAAATAACCACCATTATCATTCAATTCTAAACTAGGTTCGCCATTTTCTTTAAGCCTAAATAGGAAAAATTCTGGTTCTGGTCCTAAATTTAATGTATCAAAACCTAATTCATTCATTTTTTTAAGAATTCGTTTTAAATTACCGCGTGGATCACCGGCAAAAGGTTTTCCGTCAACAGTATACACATCACAGATAAAGCGTGCTACTTTTCCATATTCACTATCCCATGAGAATACTAAGAATGTGTTTAAATCTGGGTATAAATACATATCACTTTCTTCAATACGAACAAAGCCTTCTATAGAAGAACCATCAAACATCATTTTATTATCTAAAACTTTTTCAATTTGGCTTACAGGCACCTCTACATTTTTTATTGTACCAGTAATATCTGTAAATTGTAATCTAATGTATTTCACATTTTCTTCTTTAATTCTTTTTAAAATATCTTCTCTAGTAATTTTTGTAGCCATGGTAACTCCTTTTTTTGTAATAAAACCTAACGTCAAAATTTATTTTTTTTGTTGTTATAAAATCTTGATAAGTCGCCTCGACCTATAGATCGTTCTCTAGGAAGACCACTAGGACCAGCAAAAATATCATTATGAATAATTTGTCGTAACTGTGTAGTTTCATTAGAAACTTCTTTTTCATTAATTATTTCATCGATAGCTTTTAAATTAAAGCCTTTTGTTAACAAATCTTTAATTGTTAGTAGTTTATCGATGTCATTTAAAGAAAACAGCCGGGTATTGCCCTCAGTACGATTAGGAGTGAAAAGTTTCTTTTCTTCATAGTAACGAATCTGTCGTGCAGATAACTGTGTAATTTTGGTAACGACACTTATTGAGAAAACAGGAAGATTTTTTTGAAACTCTTTGAACCCCATCTAATCACCTCACTTTAAATTTGTGAAATAAATATTTTTTAATCTACATATGTATAATAGCAAAAAAGTATAACAATATAAAGTATATGTTAGAAAATATAACATATACTTCGAAATATAACATGATTTTACTTGAAAAAGCAAAAGATAGTTAACAAGATTTAATGAAAAGTAATATGGCTATGTAGATGAGTTTCATTTCATTGAAGAATTTTTTAATAATCAGAAAAATGTATTTAAAAATTTTAAAAATCATGATAGAATAGACTATATAACAAATAAGAAAGGATAGACAGTATGGTAATATTTTTATCTGTTATGGTATTCCTTATCTCTTTTGTACTATTATTAGGGACATATATATTATTAGTTGCTAATAATAAAATTAAGAAGAGACGTATGGATAAAGTTTTAAAATTGATAGCAGCCTATAGTCTAGTTACAGCTTTAGTGTACTGTTATCAATATTTATATTTATAATATAAAATATGTTTGGAAGTGAAAATTTTGAAAAAAGATTCCTTGTTTAAAGGAACTGCAATGCTTAGTATTAGTTTAATATTAACAAAAATTTTAGGAGCTATTTATCTTATTCCATTTTATCAAATAATAGGTGGAGAAGAACAAATGGCATTGTACAATTATGGTTATAGTTATTACGCAACAATTTTAGAAATTTCTGCCGCAGGGACGCCTCTAGCAATAGCAAAATTAGTTGCAAAATATAATGCACTTAGAGCATATAGTGTAAGTAGACGCATATACAAAATGGGTTCATGGTTATTAATAATTATGGGAATAGTAGGTTTTTGTGTCTTGTTTTTTGGTTCTGATTATATTTCTGAACAAATTTTAATAAGTAATCAACAAAAATTCACACCAGCAGATGGAGCGTTAGTTTTAAAAAGCTTAAGTTTTGGGGTGCCTATAGTTTTAGTTTCAGCAGGACTTAGAGGATTATTCCAAGGTCATGAGGTAATGTTTCCATCGGCAATAAGCCAATTTATTGAACAAGTTGTTCGTATTGTATTTATGTTAGGGGCAACATATGTTGTTATTAAAATTTTAGGGTATGGTATTGTTGAAGGGAATGTAACTGCAACATTTGCAGCAGCAGTAGGTGCAGTATTCTCCGTTCTTACACTATTTTATTTTTATAAAAAATATAAAAACTCTTTAGACTATAATACAGAAAACGATGAGGTAGAATTAAATATTTCAACAATGAGCCTTGTGAAGGAATTTTTCTCTGTATCTATTCCATTTATCTTTATAGTTGGATTATTTCCTATCTTAAATATTATAGATCAACATAATTTTATTCATGGTATGACAGAAATAGGTAAGGCAGATATAGTAGATGGTAGATTTTCAGCCTTACAGCTTGTTAACAAAATAGTTATGATAGCAGTAGCTATTGCGCCAGCATTTTCTAGCACGTTTTTACCTTCTATAACTAGATTGTATGCAGTGGGAGAGAAAGCTGGAGTTAGTAATCAAATAAATAAAGTGGTGTTGTCTTTAATGATGGTGGTTTTACCAGCATTAGTTGGGATGTATATTTTAGCTGATCCTTTATATTCAGCATTCTATAGTAGGAGCTTGATAAATTCTGAATTATTAAGGTTTTATCTACCACTTGCGATATTATATTCTATCTATAGTTTAACTAGTGTAATAATGCAGGCAATTAATAGACAGTTAATAAATTTGATTACAATAATCTTCGGGTTAGTGATTAAATACGTAACAATAAAGCCATTGGTTATTATGTTTGAAACTAATGGAGTAATTTTATCCTCTGTAATAACTTACTTAGTAATGATAATTATTAATTTAGTTATTATTAATGCAGAAGTAAGATTAAGAATGATTGAGTTTGTTAAAAAATTTATTATCCTGGTGTGCAGTTGTTTTATAATGTTTATAGCGGTAGCAGCGGTTTATGAAGCTATAATATCAAATTTTGTCTTAGAGGCAAAACTATCAAGTATGATTTTAATAGTTATTTGTGCAGTACTAGGTACTATAATCTATTTTTACAGTATTGTTAATATGGGATTTGTGGAATACTTATTTGGTAGAAAAATAACATTAAAAAACCTTAAGAGTCTAAGGAGAAAAATATAGTGAGATTAGATAAATACATAGGGCACACTACTTTACTAAGCAGGGCAGAGTCAAAAAAGATTATAAAAAAAGGGGTTTTAGTCAATGGAAACATTGTTAAGACACCGGATTTTAAAATAGATGAATTCAATGATGAAGTTATAGTAAATGAAGAAAAGCTTATTTATCAAAAGTATATTTATATTATGATGAATAAACCCAAGGGGGTAATATCTGCTACAGAAGATAGTATATCTAGGACTGTAATTGATTTGCTGGAAGAAAAAGATTGTATTTTTGAACCATTTCCGGTAGGAAGATTGGATAAAGATACAGAAGGATTAATGTTACTAACAAATGATGGAAATTTAGGACATCAACTTACATCACCTAAAAAAGATGTTGAAAAACAATATTATGTTGAAGTAAATGGGGTTTTAAAGGTTGAGCATATACCTTATTTAAAAGAAGGAATAATACTTGAAGATGGGTATAAGTGTAAAAGTGCAAAATTAGATATTTTAACTTCAGATGTATCTAAAAGTACGGCATATATTTATGTAACGGAAGGTAAGTTTCATCAAGTTAAAAGAATGATGAAAGCACTAGGTTGCGAAGTAACATATTTAAAAAGATTATCTATAGGGGAGTTAGTTTTAGATGAAACTTTAGAACTAGGTAAGTATAGATATTTAACAGAACAGGAACTGAAAAAATTAAAAAATTAATGGAGGAATATATTATGAATATCAATTTTAAACAAGAAGTTCAAAATCATAAGGAGGATTTGTTAAAAGACCTATTTGAGTTATTAAGTATTCGTTCTATTTTAGGAACAGATATTACTGAAGAAACACCATTTGGCAGCGGTCCAAGAGAAGCTCTTGATAAAATGTTATCGTTTGGTGAGCGTGATGGCTATAAAACTAAATTAGTAGAAAATAAAGCAGGTCATATTGAAGTGGGAGAAGGAGAAGAGTTATTTGGTATCCTAGGTCATGTTGACGTAGTTCCAGTGGTAGAAGCGGATTGGACTAGTCATCCTTTTAAACCAGAAGTCCGTGATGGGAAAATTTATGCACGTGGTTCATTAGATGATAAAGGACCAACAATGGCTGCTTATTATGCTGTTAAACTTCTTGATAAATTAGGAGTGAAATGGAATAAACGTATTCGCCTAATCATAGGTAGTGATGAAGAAACAGGATTTAGATGTGTAAAATCATATTTTGAACATGAAGAACAACCAGCACTAGGATTTACACCTGATGCAATGTTCCCTCTTGTATATGCAGAAAAAGCTCGTGCAACATTTGATCATAAATTAGAATTCAAATCAGAAGAAGGAAATTTTGATTATAAACTAGTTAAATTTAACGGTGGTCAAGTATTAAATATGGTAGTTGCAAGTGCAGAGGCTGTTCTTAAAGGAGAAGCACGTGATATTGAAGAAAAATTTGACAAATTTTTAGCAGCTGAAAAATTAGAAGGAGAAATTAAAGTTTCTGATGTTATTACTTTAGTATTAAAAGGTAAAGCAGCTCATGGATCAACACCACAATTTGGTATTAATGCCGCAACAAAATTAGCAGAATTTTTAAATACATTAAGCTTAGATGTTAATGGTAAAAATTATGTAGAATACATTGCTACACGCCTTGCTAATGACCCATTTGGTAAAGTATTAGGAATTGAGTATTCTGATGATGAAATGGGTGCTTCAACATATAACTATGGAATTCTAAAATATGATGCAGTAGAAAAAATAGGGGTTATTTCAACAGACTGTCGTCATCCTAAAAATTTTGATTTAGTATCTAAACTTGCAACTTTAAAAGAAGATAATATGGTTATAGAAGTGACAAGTACTAAGGAAGCACACTATGTTCCAAAAGATGATGAACTTGTTACAACATTAGTTGATGTCTATAGAAAACATACTGGCGATACTAAAAATGATGCCTTCGTACTTGGAGGAGGAACTTATGCACGTTGCCTTAAAAAAGGTGTAGCATTTGGTCTATTGTTCCCAGGTAAACAAGATACAATGCATCAAGCCAATGAATTTTTAGAAATTGAAGATTTATTATTAGCAACTGCAATTTATGCTGAAGGTATATATCAACTTTGTTGTGAATAAAAATTTTTTATAAAAATATTTATTTGTTATAAGAAACTTTCTTTATTAGACAAGTTAAAAAAACATTCTCAAAGATATTTAATTAAATACTACAGAGTGATAATTAAAATATCTTTGAGAATTTTAATTATGTAACAAAATAGTAACTTGAAAAATAAGTTCAAAGATTGTAAAATAAATAGTGCATTATAGTTTATAAAAGAGAATTTTAAGAAAGGAGTAGGAATATGTCTAAAGAATATTATCAAATGGGTTGGACTTTAGATGAAAATTATGAAGAAGATTATTTTTGTTCACGAGATAATCGTCGTTATTTTATAAAAAAGAATACTACTCCTATGATTGCAACTCTTTCTGCGGAGGGAATAGTGCCTCGTTTACGTTGGACTAAAAGAATAAGCAACGGAGATGTTTTAATTGCTCAAGATTTTGAGCATGGAAGAACGCTTGAGAAGGAAGATATGACTGATAAGCGTATTCCTGAAATTATAAAAAAAGTTCATACGTCTCCAAAGTTAAAAAAGATTATGAAGGCGCAAGGATATAAAGAAGAGACGGCTTCTAATTCACTTAATAATCTAAAAACCATTATTGCAGATGAATTGAGAAAAAATAAAAATGTAGTTGATGCATTAAACTATTTGGAGAATTTCTTACCAGATGAAGATATAGAATATACTCCATGTCACACAGATCTTCATAAGGATAATTGGTTATTGTCTGACAAAGGGAAACTATTTTTGGTTGATTGGGAACATTCAATATTGTGTGATCCTGCAATAGATATTTCTTTTATATTATATCGCTATATACCACAAGAAAAGTGGGGAGAATGGCTGGAAATCTATGGTCAAGAACCAACGATAAAGTATAGAAGTAGATTAAAATGGTATATAACACTACAGTCTGTTATTATGATAGTTTGGTACCACGAAAAGAAACAGTTAACAGAGATGAATGCGTGGTTAATATTTTTAAATAGTATTTTTAACGAATTTATATAAGCATTAAGAAGGAAAAACCTAATTAATGCTTTTATTTTTTTTATAAACGTTGTAAAATAGTATTTAGTTAAATTAAATGGAAGTTGACTAATTTACGGAGAAATAAAATGAATATAAAAAAATATAAATTATATCTTATTGATCTTGATGGAACTATTTATAATGGTGAAAAAAAAATAAAATTTGCTGATCAATTTGTTGATTACCTAAATAAAACTAAAACAGATTACCTTTTTTTAACAAATAATTCAACAAAAGAGCCAAAAGATGTAGTTGATAAATTAAAAAATTTAGGTGTAAATACAACAGAAGAACATGTTTATACGTCAAGTGATGCTACAAAAATGTATCTTTTGAAGAAAGGATATAATAATATCTATATAATCGGCGAAAGAGGATTAAAAGATACTTTAGTAAACTTTGAACAAAAAAATACTGAAGATGTGGATGCTGTTATTGTTGGACTTGATAGAGAATTAACTTATGAAAAACTTACAGTTGCAGCAAGAGCTGTTTTAGCTGGGGCAGAGTTAATAGGAACTAATCCAGATACGCTACTTCCAACTGCAGATGGTTTTATACCTAGTAATGGAGGACAAATAAAATATTTAGAATATGCTACGAGTGTTCAAGCGACAGTAATAGGAAAACCAAGTAAGATAATTATGGAATGCGCAATGGAACTTTTTGATTATAAAAAAGAGGAGATAGTTATGGTCGGTGATAACTATGATACTGATATAATGTCGGGTATAAATAGCGGAATCGATACTATCCATGTTCAAACAGGAGTAACTACTTTAGAAAACTTGAAACTTAAAAAAATACAACCAACATATACAATAGAAGATTTATCAAAATTAATAGAAGATTAAACTGAGGAGATTACAATGATTATAAAAACAGAAGAACAATTAGAAAAAATGAAGGAAATAGGTTTTATTTGCGCAACTATTCGCGATGAAATGAAGAAAAAAGCTGTTCCGGGGGTATCTACTAAAGAATTGGATAATATCGCGAAAGAACTATTTGAAAAATATGGTGCAAAATCAGCACCAATAACAGAATATGATTTTCCAGGATATACATGTATTTCATTAAATTACCAAGCAGCACATGGTATACCTTCTAGCACAAAAATTTTAAAAGATGGTGATTTGTTAAATATAGATGTTTCAGGTTGTAAAGATGGATATTACGCTGATACAGGGATTTCCTTTGTTGTTGGGAAAGTTGATGATGAAATGAAAGAAAAAGTATGTGAAGTTGCTGAAGAAGCATTTTTTGAAGGAATCAAACATGCAAGAGCAGGTAGCAAAATAAATCAAATAGGAAAACATATCCATAAAAAGATTAAAGAGCATAAATTAGAAGTGATAGAGAATTTAACAGGGCATGGGATTGGAACATCACTTCACCAAGCGCCGCAACATGTGTTTAATTACTTTGATCCATGGGATAATTTGATTTTAAAAGAAGGAATGTGTTTAGCTGTGGAGCCATTTGTATCAACAAAAGCAAAAACAGTAACAAATACAGATAAAGATGAGTGGGAATTAGTAGCAAAAGATGGTTCTTATATAGCTCAATATGAACATACTATTGTAATAAGAGAAAATAACGAACCACTTATCTTAACAAAAATTGATTAATCCAATATTGAAAAAAGTTGACAAGATAAAGAAAATGTTTTAAGATACTACTTATTAAAAAATATGGAGAGAAGTAAATGGCAGAGAATTTAGTAATAGTCGAGTCTCCTTCTAAAGCGAAAACTATAGAAAAATATCTAGGGAAAAAATATAGAGTAATATCTTCAAAAGGTCACGTAAGGGACCTTCCTAAAAGTAGAATGGGAGTAGAAGTACTAGATAATGGAAATGTTGATGTAGATTACATTTCAATTCGTGGGAAGGGTGATGTAATAAAAAGTTTAAAAAAAGAAGCGAAAGGGAAAAAAGTCTTTTTAGCATCCGACCCTGATAGAGAAGGAGAGGCAATAGCATGGCATATTGCACATATATTAGATTTAGATAATAAAGAAAATAATAGAATAGTTTTCAACGAGATAACAAAAGATGCAGTAAAGGATGCAATAAAACATCCAAGAAAAATAAATACGGATTTAGTACAATCACAACAAGCAAGACGTGTTCTAGACCGTTTAGTTGGATATAATATTTCACCAGTACTTTGGAAGAAAGTTAAGCCAAAGTTATCGGCAGGACGTGTACAAAATGCAGCGTTAAAATTGATAGTAGATAGAGAGGAAGAAATCCAAAATTTTATACCTCAAGAATATTGGACTATGCCAATAGATTTTATAAAGAATAGAAAGGTTTTAACAGCAAACTTCTATTCGTATAATGGAGAAAAGATAAAGCTTGAGAATGAAAAAGATGTAAGTAAAGTTCGTAAAGCTATAAAAGGCGAGACTTTTAAGGTAACGGATATTTCTAAAGCTAAGAAAAATCGTAATGCGCCTAATGTATATATTACTTCAACAATGCAACAAGATGCCTCACGAAAAATCAATTTTAAAACAAGAAAAACAATGAGTGTTGCTCAAGAATTGTATGAGGGAATAAACTTAAAAAAATTAGGTGGAGTAACAGGGCTTATTACTTATATGAGAACAGACTCAATAAGAGTATCAGATGAAGCGATAAAGATGGCGAGTGACTTTATTGAAAAAAATTATGGTGAAGAATATCTTACTATTTCTACAAAAGTTAGAAAATCTAATAAAAATGTTCAAGATGCGCATGAAGGTATACGACCAACAAATGTTAATTTTACACCAGATAGTATAAAAGAATATTTGTCAAATGATCAGTATAAATTATACAAGTTAATATGGGAGCGATTTGTAGCAAGCCGTATGAGTGCTGCTGTATATGAAACAACTGCAACCACATTTGAAAATAATAAAGTAGTCTATCGTGGTTCGGAGTCAAAATTATTATTTAATGGTTTTTTAGCTGTATTAAAAGAAAAAGAAAAAGTAAAATTATTTCCAGAATTTGAAGTAGGGGAAGATGCAAAAATTAAAGAAATAAAAGAAGAACAACATTTTACTCAACCACCAGCACGTTATTCTGAAGCCAAACTTATAGCGGAACTAGAAGCATTAGGTGTTGGTAGACCTTCAACATATGCTACTATAGTAGAAACACTACAAAAACGTTATTATGCTAAGCTGCAAAATAAAGTGTTTACTCCAACAGAATTAGGTACTTTGGTAAGTAAAATAACTGAAGAATATTTTCCAGATATTATAAATACTAAATTTACGGCTAATTTAGAAAATCAATTAGATGAGATTGCTGATGGAAAAGTTGAATGGGAAAAAGCTATTTTTGATTTTTATTCTAATTTTAAAAAAGATATAAAGAAAGCTGAATTAGAAATGGAGAAGGTAGAGATCAAACAAGAGTTTACTGGAGAAAACTGTCCAGAATGTAACTCTCCATTAGTGTTTAAATTAGGAAAATTTGGGAAATTCATAGCATGTTCTAATTTCCCAGATTGTAGATATACAAATACAATTCAGAAAAAAGTTGGTGTAGCTTGTCCTAAATGTTATAAACATGATGTGCTAGAGAAAAAATCTAAAAAAGGAAAAGTGTTTTATGGTTGTGAAGGGTTCCCGAAATGTGATTTTGTGGCATGGGATAAACCTCTAAATCGTCAATGCCCTAAATGTAATAATATTCTTTTTGAAGGGAAAAAAGGAGTTTATTGTGGGAATTGTGATTATAAAGAGGAAATAAAAAAATAATAAAGATAGAAGTCGATATGTACTATTGACTTCTATTTATATTTGCTGCCTAATAATGTAAAGTAGACTTCTACTTGCAATTGTCAGAAAATTAAGATAAATTATAAGAAAAAAATTAAATTATTTTAAAAAATCTATTGACAAATTTTTACAAATATATTAATCTATATAACATACCATAAATTAAAATGAAATTTAAATTATTTAGGAGGAAATGTAATGTTGAAGTTTTTAAAGAAAAATTCATATATTTCAATCGGACTTATGCTATTCGCACTATTTTTTGGTGCAGGTAATCTAATTTTCCCAGCTTTTTTAGGACAAAATGCGGGAAGTAATCTATCGGTGGCTATGATAGGGTTTATTATTATGGGAGTTGGACTTCCGCTATTAGGAGTATTGGTGATGGGTTACTCAGGTGCCCAAGATTTATTAGATTTATCTAGTAGGGCAGGAAAGGGATTTGGTATAACCTTCACTACATTGCTTTACTTGACAATTGGTCCATTTTTTGCAATTCCAAGAACAGGAACTACAACTTTTGAATTAGGATTATCTAGTTTTATAGCACCTGAAAATACAGTTATTGCACAAGCAATTTTCTTAGCTATTTTCATGGGGATTACGCTATGGTTATCATTAACACCTAATAAACTTGTAGATAGAATTGGAACAATTATAACACCTGTTTTATTAGTATCAATGATTATTTTAATTATTGCTTCATTATTAAATCCAATGGGTAGTGCACAAGCACCTACTGAAGCATATTCAACAAATTCTTTAGCATTTACTAATGGATTAATGGAAGGTTACAATACTATGGATGCACTAGCTTCATTAGTATTTGGTATTATCGTAATTAACTCAGTTAAATTATATGGTGCAAAGACAGAAAAACAAATTTTTTCAAATACAGCTAAAGCAGCAGTTATAGCAGCATTATTACTGGCGCTAGTTTATGTATTTATTTCTAATATTGGAACAACATCAGTATCAGTGCTAGGATTACAAAAAACAGGTGCTGGGGTTTTAACAGGTGCAACTACTTTCTACTTCGGTAATGTAGGTAAAATTTTATTATTCGTAATTGTATTCTTAGCATGTTTAACAACAAGTGTAGGTTTAGTAACTGCATGTGCAACTTACTTTGTAAGATTATATGATAAAATAAGTTATAAAACTTATGTAGTAGGATTATCATTATTTTCATTTGCAGTAGGGAACTATGGTTTATCTGCTATTATTCAAGGAGCTGTTCCAGTACTTGTACTATTATATCCATTAACAATGGTATTAATATTATTAGGTTTTGCAAATAATTTATTTGGTGGTAAAAAAGTTGTTTATGCATCAACAGCATTAGTAACAGGAGCGTATAGTTTATATACAACTATTGCATCAACATTTAAATTATCTGTACCAGCTGTAGATAATTTCTTAGTGAAAGTTCTTCCTATTCAAGGAGATTTTTCTTGGATTAACTTTGCAGTATTAGGATTTATTTTAGGATTAGTATTATCACTTGTGAAAAAAGAAAATTAATTTATTAATTATATAAACAGTAAATTATCATATGATAGTTTGCTGTTTATTTTAAGTAAATCTTTTTTGACAATAATTAAAAGCAATGGTATCATAATAAGATATAATACTACTTGTGTTTAACAAAAATTAAGAATAATAAGTTAGTAGATGTTAGATAGTATTTTATTTTAATAAAGTAGGAGTTACAATGACACTGGAATTTAGAGAGTATAAAAAGAAAATAAAAAAAAATATTTTTTTAGAATTAGATTTTAAAGTTAGCACTGGAGAAATTCTGACTATTATCAGTAATAATACTTTAGAATTAGACAGTTTAAAAGATTCTTTTAAAAGAAGGACTAAATTTAAAGGCGAAATTACCTTTGATAATATTGATATAAATGAAGAAAAATTAATATTTTCTGAAGATTTTGGTTTCTATAATCACTTGTCTTTAGAAAAAAATCTTTTAAGTTTATCAAAAATTTTAGGGCTTACTGTCCCGAAAGATGATATAATAGGTAGATTAGATTTACTAGAATTAGATCCGAATAAGAAATATCAACAATTATTAGAAAATGAGAAAATAAAATTTCATACTCTATTTTCTGTTTTAATTAACCAAAATATTCTAATACTTGATTATTCAAAAGATAATTTAACAAGAGATGATAAAAAAGCTCTAAGAGAATTAATCTTAGAACATTCTAATAATGCTAATATTATAATTTTAGATACAATATTAAATCAGTATAATAACATTGCGGATAATGTTTTGGTTATATCTGATGGAGAAAAATCATATTATGGCTTATTGGATGATTTATTGATAATCAAAAAACTAGCAGCGATAAGCGTATCGCATCAAAAGGATTTAGATAATATTTTACAAGATTATCAATATACAATTTATAATGATAAAGAAATTGTAGTAAGAGAAGAAGTGCTTGAAGACGTTGTCTATCTACTATTGAAAAATAATATAGAGATATCTCAAATAAGAAATCTTGGGGAGCGAATAAAATTATATGAAGGGGAGGGAGTACTATAATGATATTTTCGCTAGAATTTGGAAAAATTTTTAAAAGGAAGTTTAATTACCTTTTTGGTATGATTATTTTACTTATTAGCTTTCTCCTTATATATAAAACAAGTAGCTTAGCAGGATACTATGATTTAGATGAAGTAGATTTTATATTTAAATTTACATTTAAAATATTATTAATACTAATAATATTTCTTATGGGAATAAACTATATCTATTCATATCGTGAAGATTACATATCAAAAGTAAGTATTTTTTTAGAATTAGCTAAGAAAAAAACTTTAAGAGATTTCTCAGCATTAGTAGCTAATTTAATATACTTTGCTACATATTATTTAATTATGCTAGGGGGAATAATTTTAATATTATTTTTTACTAAGAAAAATAAATTTTTAGAAATAAAAAATATTATTTTTTCAAATGTACAAAATTCAATAGCATACTTATCTATGGTTCTATTATTATTGTTGTTAGCTAATCTAATATTTTTATTTGTACTAACATTATTTAATAATACAAATTTGGCTATTTCACTATCATTGTTGTACTTTATAGGTGGAACTGTTATTGCAAAAATGTTAGAAGATAGAATTTCATTTTTATCAGAAAGAATAGAAAACAGCATACTAAATATTTTTGATAAAGAGTTTAATAGCCTAAATCAATTTATTGAATTTAATTTAGTTACTTTTTTACCAATATCATTAAATATAGTAGGATTAATCATAGTTATTTTTATAGTAAAATTAATAAAGAAAGTTATTTAGAAAGAAGAGTTTTATGGATACACAAATACTAATACAATATGTTATAGTTTTATTAAGCTTAATTATTTTAGAAGGCTTGCTTTCAGCAGATAACGCAATTGTACTGGCAGTTATGGTAAGACACTTACCTTATAAAGAGCAGAAGAATGCTTTAATATATGGTTTAATAGGAGCGCTTGTCTTTAGAGTTGTAGCTATTTTTCTAATTACATTACTCGCTCAATATTGGCAAATTCAGGTTTTAGGTGGTTTATATCTACTATACATGGCAGGGAATCACATTAAAGAATTCTTTGATAATAGAAAACAATCAGATGAAACGGAAGAAACAAAAACGCCTAAAAAACAAAGTGGTTTTTGGATGACAGTTTTAAAAGTAGAATTAACAGACATAGCTTTTGCAATTGATTCTATTTTAGCAGCTGTAGCTATTGCAATTACCCTACCTCATATTTCTGAAACAAAAATAGGGGGAATTAATCTTGGACAGTTTTCTGTTATGGTAATTGGAGGGTTTATTGGCGTAATTATTATGAGATATGCAGCTAATGCCTTTATAAAAATATTAGAAAAGAAACCAGGATTGGAGATAGCCGCATTTTTAATAGTGGGTTGGGTTGGTATAAAACTTTTTGTTATAGCTGCAGCCCATCCTAAAGTAGCGCTTATTTCAGAACATTTTCCACATTCGGCATTATGGACGGCAATTTTTTGGGTAGTCCTTTTAGGTCTTTTGGTATGGGGAGTGCTTATTTCTAAAAGATTTGAGAAAAAATAGTATAAAAAGGTCAGAGAAGTACTCTGACCTTTTTGATTATGGAAATATATAGGTATCTATGATATAATTTTAAATTATATTGATACTAGGAAATATTTAAGGAGATGAAATATATGGCATTTGATGGTTTTTTTATAAGAAAATTAGTAGGAGAAATAGAGGAAAACATACTAGGAGCACATATTAATAAAATTAATAATATTTCAACTGATGAATTTATTCTAACTATTAGGAAAAGAAAAAACTTTAAATTGTTATTATCAGCAAGTTCTAGTTCATCTCGTTTTCAGTTGACAAAAAATACTTATGAAAATCCTAATACACCATCTAATTTTTGCACAGTTCTTAGAAAATATTTAATAGGTGGAATTATTCAAAATATTGAGCAGATTAATAATGATCGTATTATAGTGTTTAAAATTAAAAATTTTGATGAGTTAGGGTATGAAAAATATTATTATTTAATAGCTGAACTTATGGGGAAACATTCTAATATTATTTTAACCGATGATAATAAAGTAATAATTGAATCGTTGAAAAACAGTTATAGTATTGATTATAAACGCTCAACAATTGCTAATATGAATTATATACTTCCTCCAACAGAGTCAAAATATAATCCATTTGACTTTGATAGTTATAAAAATTTAGAATTTAACTATAGTGATAAAAGATTTTTAATGAAAAACTTTTACGGAGTATCAGCCTTATTAAATAATTATTTTATTGCTAAACAAATAGAATTTGAGGAAGAGTTCAAAAGTTTTTGTTATAATTTAGAAATTTATTATAGTCCTATATTGCTAGAAAGAAATGGGAAAAAAGATTTTTACTTTTTTGATGTAGATACTGGTGAGAATAATATAAAATTTGCTTCACTATGTGATTTGCTTGACTTTTATTATTTAGATATAGCTAAATCTAATATTAATAAAAGTACAGATAAAAGACTATTTGATTTTATAAAAACAAAGTTGAATCGCTTAAGTAAAAAACTAGAAATTTTGAATAAGGAATTGATTGAGGCTGAAAGTAAAGAAGACTATAAATTGAAAGGGCAATTGCTTATCTCAAATATTTATATGTTTAAAAAGAGTGTTCCAGAAGTTGTGACATTGCCAAATTTTTATAGTGAAGAATTCGAGGATATAAAGATAGAATTAGATCCTAACTTAACTATAGAAAAAAATTCAGACAGATATTTTAATCTTTATAAAAAAAATAAAAGAACAATTGGAAATCTATATAAGCAAATAAAAATTACAGAAGAAGATATAGTTTATTTTGAAACTCTACAATTTCAAGTAGAGAATGCCGATAAGTCTGATTTGATAGAAATAAAAGAAGAGTTAATAAACTCAGGATTATTAAAGGAAAAAGTTTCAAGTTCAAAGAAAAAAAATAAGAATAATTACTTTGTAATTAACTATAATGGAATAGATATTTATGTTGGGAAAAATAATATTCAAAATGATGCAATTACAAACAAACTTGCACGCCGTGATTATCTTTGGTTTCACGCAAAAGATATTCCAGGAAGTCATGTTGTAATTTTTAATAATAACCCAGATGAAAAAACAAAAGAAGTAGCGGCGATGTTGGCTGGATATTTTTCTAAATTTAAAAATGAAGATAGAGTTGCTGTAGATATGACACTTATAAAAAATGTGAAAAAAATATCAGGAGCAAAACCCGGGATGGTTACTTATACTGGGCAAAAAACAATTAAACAAAAAATAGATAAGATGTTTATTAACGAATTAATAAACAATAAATTTGTTTAATACTTAACTCTAAAAGATTTTGTATTTTAGAGGAAGTTACTATGAAAATTTGTAAATACATGCTATAATAGTTTAATTTTTATAAGTTTTGTGGTATGATAGATAGATAATAAATGATGTAGAAGGATACGAGAAATGGAGAAAGGATTATTAATAGTTCTATCAGGACCATCAGGTGTAGGTAAAGGTACTGTAAGGAAAAGAATTTTTGAAAGTAATGATGTAGACTTTGAATATTCTATTTCGATGACTTCAAGAGGAATGAGGCCAGGAGAAAAAGAAGGTGTTGATTATTTTTTCAAAACAAAAGAAGAATTTGAAAAATTAATTGAACAAGGTGAACTTTTAGAATATGCACAATATGTGGATAATTACTATGGGACACCTGTAAGATATGTAAGGGAAACTATGGATAAAGGGAAAGATATCTTTTTAGAAATAGAAGTACAAGGAGCTGGTCAGGTAAAAAGTAAGATACCTGATGCGCTATTTATTTTTTTAGCACCACCAAGCATAGCAGATTTAAAAGATAGGTTAAAAGGCCGTGGAACAGAAAGTGATGATGTAATAGAATCACGTGTAGCTAAAGCTAAAAAAGAAATAAATATGATGCATTTATATGATTACGTAGTGGAAAACGATGAAGTTGATAAGGCTGTCGAAAGAATAAAAGCTATTATTCTAAGTGAGCATTTAAAACGTGAACGTATAGAGATGAGATATCGTCGTGCACTGTTAGAATTAGAAGAAATGTAGGAGAAAAGAATGTTATATCCAAAATTAGATGTATTAAAATCAAAAGTAAATTCAAAATATATGTTAGTATCATTAGCAAGTAAAAGAGCAAGAGAACTATTTGCTAATCCTGATACAGCAAAATTAGAAAAATATACTTCACATAAAGAAGTAGGGAAAGCATTAGAAGAAATAGCAGAAGGCAAAATTTCTGTTTTAGAAAAATAATAGTTTACAAAAATATTATTTTAGTGTAAAGTAATATAAGTATTTTTCTTTGAGTGGTCGCGGTGTATTTCGCTGAGGAAAGTCCATACTCACACAAGCTGAGATGCTTGTAGTGTTCAACGCTAAACGAAAAAATAAGTTTAGGCACCATTAGGTGACGGCAGAAAGTATAACCTAAGTACATGTATATGGTTATACATCTTGAAAGTGCCACAGTGACGAAGTTCTTATAGAAATATAAGAAGTGGAACGAGGTAAACCCCTTGAGTGAGCAATTCAAATTTTGGTAGAAGCACTTATTCCGCAGAATTGAATGTAGGAATAGGAAATATGTATATATTTAGACAGATGATCACAGCTATTTTTACGAGAGTAGACTAGTCTTGTTTGAGTAAGAATAGATACAGAATATGGCTTATGATAAGAAAAATAACTAGTTCTAGGGGCTCTTAGGGGCCTCTTTTTTAAGGAGGAAGAAATGAAATTTAATTTAGTAGCGACAACGCCTATGGGAATTGAAGCGATAGTAGCAAAAGAAGTACAAGATTTAGGATATGAAACAAAGGTAGAAAATGGTAGAGTATATTATTCTGGTGATAAAAGAGCTATAGTACGATCAAACCTTTGGTTAAGATGTGCAGATAGGGTGAAAATTGTTGTTGCCCAATTTCCAGCATACACATTTGAAGAGTTATTTGAAAAAACAAAAGAAATAGACTGGGATAAATATCTTCCAGTTGATGCTAAATTTCCAGTAGATGGACGTAGTCATAAATCAACATTATTTAGTGTATCTGACTGTCAATCAATTGTAAAAAAAGCAATAGTAGAAAAAATGAAAAAAAGCTATGGAATTACAGGTTGGTTAACAGAAACAGGAGAAAGATATAGATTAGAAATTATAATGTTAAATGATATTGCGACAATCTTATTAGATACATCTGGTGATGGACTTCACAAGCGTGGTTATCGAGCTAAACAAGGGACTGCTCCGCTAAAAGAGACCCTTGCGGCAGCAATGGTAAAATTAACCAATTGGAAGGGAGAAACTCCTTTATATGATGTATTTTGTGGATCAGGTACGTTGTTGATAGAAGCAGCAATGTTAGCTCAAAATATGGCACCAGGTATAAATCGTAATTTTGATTTTGAAAAATGGCCATGGATGCCAAAATCTCTGGTAGATGAAGAAAGAAATAAAGCTGAGGAAGCAATAGACTATGAGAAAGAATTAGAGTTATATGGTTCTGATATCGACCCTAAAATGATTCAAACTGCAGAAAATAATGCTGAGGAAATCGGATTAGCAGGTGTGATAAAATTTAAGCAGATGTCAGTTTATGATTTTGTTGTAAAAAGAGAATCTGGATGTGTCATTGCCAATCCACCTTATGGAGAGCGTTTAGGTGAGAAAAAAGAAGTTGAGGCAATGTATAAATATTTAGGAAGTCAATTAAAAAATCAAAAATATTGGTCATTGTATTTACTAACTTCTCATAAAATGTTTGAACATTTATATGGGAAAAAAGCAACTAAGAGAAGAAAATTATTTAATGGATCTATTGAATGTACTTATTATCAGTACTGGGGAGAGAAATTAAGATAATAATTGACAATTATAATAATATATTTTAGAATTAAATTGAGGATAAAAGTTTTACATAATAACATAAAGAAAAGAGAGGTAGAGGGGTTATGCATTTAACAAAAAGTACTGAACAAGCGATTTGTATTATGGTAATGTTGTATCTTCAAGATAGACATGTATTTCTTAATTCAAAAGAAATTAGCCAACGCCTTAATATATCTCCTACATATTTAAAAAAAATCATGAGAAAGTTAGTTCTTCATGATTTAGTAAAAGCCAATACAGGTGTAGGAGGAGGATATAAATATAAAGCTAACAAAAAAGTTACTTTATATGATATTTATGTGGCACTGAATGGTGAAGTAGAAATTTTTGTTTTAAAAACTGACTATGTTTCTAAAATATTTGAAGGTGCATTAGCTGTTGATAAGAGGTATAAAAAATATCTTAATAAAGTTAATTCAATTAATCAATCAATAAAAAAATCATTAGAAGAAATTACAATAGATAATTTAGTGGAAGATATTTTAGATGAAAATTCAAGAATCCGTCTAGATTGGAATAATTGGGAAGAAGAGTTTGAAAGAGTTAATGTCTTCTTTAAAGGATAAAAAAAGAATGGTATTATACCATTCTTTTTTTATCCTTTAATTTATAGTGCAGAAGAAAAGTCTTCTATAAATTTATCGATGTTTTCAAAATCTTCATCAGTATCGGCTTCTATTTCAATTTTTAAGTTTTGAGTAGGGTTAGTAGCACCAGTCTGAGCAATTTGCTCGTTGAATTGATCTACACAAACACAATATTGTTCGTATACAGTATCCCCAGTACCGATAACACCGTAAATTTTGCCACTAAAATCTTTTTCGCTAAGTGCTTCAAAAAATTCTTCCATTTCTTCTGGGAGTTCACCCTCACCATAAGTATAGGTAGCAACGATAAATGCATCAGCATCATCTAAAAAATCAAAATCTACCATATCTTCGATGAATAATTTTTCAATTTCTATACCTTTTTCTGCTTCAAATTTTTCTATTATTAAGTCTGATAACATTTCTGTATTACCAGTTAAGCTAGCATATACTAATTTTATGTTCACCAATATCACTCCGATTCTAATTAAAATTTATTATCAACTAATTAGTATTATAACCTATATAAACAAAATAGTAAATATAAGATAAGAAAGTTTTTTATCTTCAAGCATATAAGTTGAAAAGTTATTTTATTAGTGGTTTAATATTATACATCTTTTATTTATGGAGGTATACTATGGAAAATGAATTTATTCGTTTCCACTCTATCTGTAGTTGTTGTGAGAATTAATTAATAAATTACACAACAAAATTATAGAAAGGTGAATTAGGAAATCTAATTCATTATGAGGTACAATAGAATGGGAAATAAGTTTACATTTTTTGAAAAATTTATTATGATTTCTACAAAGGAGACATTATTATTCTTAGTATTGCTTTTTACGTTATTTTATTTAATGTATTATCTATCTAAAAGACGTGTTAGTTCGGCAAAAAGAACGTTATTAGCAACTGCTATAGGATTAGTACTTGGAATTGTAATTCAAGCATATTCTGGATTTAGTGATGATCCAACGAAAATAAAATATGTTGTAGAAATTACAAAATGGTATTCGCTATTCGGAAATGGATTTATTGATTTAATTAAAATGTTAATTATTCCATTGGTTTTAGTGTCAATTATTAATGTTATTGTTAATATAAATGCTAATACAGATATAAAAAAATTAACACGTTTTACATTAATAATTACTCTAGGGATGGTAGCAATAAGTTCAACAGTTGGTTTTTTAGTAGGAACAGCATTTAAATTAGGAAGCAGTTCTATAATATTAGGTAGCGGTGAAAGTAAAATAAAAGAAGTAAAAGATGTAGTAACTATCTTACGTGAATTAATCCCGTCAAATCCTATTAAGGCTATGGTTGATTTTAATGTTATTGGTATTGTCATTTTCGCTATGTTTATAGGAATAGCTGCAAGGTATATTCAAAATAAAGATAAAGATAAAGTTAAATCTTTTGTTGGATACATAGCAAGTCTTCATGCTATAGTGTCCCGTATTACAGTTATGGTCATAAAGCTATTACCATATGCTGTAATTCCATTATTGGCAAATACAATTGCTCAACGTGGACTAAAATCTATTAAAGATGTATTACTGTTTATTATACTACTTTATTTAGCAGTAATTGTTCAATTTATAATTCAAGGATTATTTTTAGTATTTCATGGATTATCTCCAATTACATACTTTAGGAAAGCAAGTAAAGCATTAATACTAGCGTTTACGTCACGTTCAAGTGCAGGTACATTACCCCTAACTATCAATACTCTTACAAAAGAGTTAGGTGTCAATCAATCGACTGCAAGCTTTGTAGCTTCATTTTCTTCTACAGCAGGAATGCAAGGGTGTGCTGGTATTTATCCAGCAATGCTAATAGTATTTTTAGCAAATGCTAATGGTATAGCTATTGATGCTACATTATTTGTTATGTCAATTATAGTTGTGACTCTTGGTTCAGTAGGAATAGCAGGTGTGCCAGGGACAGCAATTACGGCTGCATCAGTTTCAGTTAATGGAGTTGGATTTGGAGCGTTCTTTAATCAAATTAATCCAATTTTAGCAATAGATCCAATTTTAGATATGGGACGTACTTGTTTAAATGTAAGTGGTGGGATGACGAATTCTATTATGGTTGATAAACATCTTAAATTATTTAATAAAGAAGAATTTGATAAATTTGAAAATAAAAAGTAGAGAAATGCAGAATCGCAGTACAAATTTGTATTGCGATTTTTTATTTATAAATAATCTACAAAGTATATTATTCGTATTTTTTATATGGTTATGATAATATAATAAAGGTAAAAATTAGTAATGTATCAAAATTTTGGTCAAAGCATTATTTTGCAATTACGTTAAAATATATGGAGGTACTATGACTAAATTTTTAAAAGAATATGATGTTATTGTAATTGGGGGAGGTCATGCTGGGATTGAGGCTGCGCACGCAGCGAGCAGAAAAGGTGTAAAAACTCTTATGATTACAATTAATTTGGATACAATTGGCTTTATGCCATGTAATCCAAGTGTGGGGGGGCCTGCCAAAGGAATAGTTGTTCGTGAAGTTGATGCGCTTGGTGGACTTATGGGACGTGTTGCGGATAAAACAAATATTCAAAGTAAGATGTTAAATACAGCAAAAGGTCCAGCTGTTCGTGCATTGAGAATGCAATCTGATAAAGTAGCTTACCAGACTGAAATGAAACGTATTTTAGAGGGAACACCCAACTTAGATATTGAACAAGCGATGGTTCGAGAGTTAATAATAGAAAATAATAAAGTAGTTGGACTGAAAACTATGCTAGGTACAGCTTATAAAGCTAAGGTAATTATTATTACTACAGGTACTTATCTGCGTGGTGAAATAGTTATCGGCGATGTAAAGTATTCATCAGGTCCGAATCATCAAATGCCATCAATTGATTTAGCAAAACAATTAGAAGAATTAGGGTTTGATTTAGTAAGATTCAAAACAGGAACACCTCCGCGTGTTAATGCGGACAGTGTAGATTTTTCACAAACTGCAATTCAACCTGGTGATAATGAGAAGTATGCATTTAGTTATGAAACTACGGAATATGTTGAAGACCAAATTCCATGTTGGTTAACTTATACAAATACAACTACCCACGAGATAATAGATAGAAATCTTGGGCGTTCAGCTATGTACTCAGGAGTAATAAAAGGAACAGGACCAAGATATTGTCCAAGTATAGAAGATAAATACGTGAGATTTAATGATAAAGAGAGACATCAATTATTTTTAGAACCTGAAGGGCGCAATACAAAAGAGATATATATTCAAGGATTGTCAACATCGTTACCTGATGATGTTCAACATGATATGGTAAGAAGTATAGCTGGATTAGAAAATGCAGTAATTATTAGAAATGGATATGCCATAGAATATGATGCAGTAAACCCTATGACATTATGGCCGACTCTAGAAACAAAATTAATAGATGGATTATTCACTGCTGGTCAAATTAATGGAACAAGTGGATATGAAGAGGCGGCTGGTCAAGGAATTATGGCGGGGATTAACGCAGCGTGTAAAATTTTAGGTGAAGAACCTATGATTTTAGGACGTGATGAAGCTTATATTGGTGTCTTGATAGATGACTTAGTAACTAAAGGAACAAATGAACCATATAGATTATTGACATCGCGTGCGGAACATAGATTATTACTACGTCACGATAATGCTGATATGCGTTTAACAGAAAAAGCATATAATTATGGATTAGTAACTGAAGAAAGATATAGAAAATTCAGTGAAAAACGTCAAGCAGTGGCTGATGAAATAGAAAGATTAAAAACATTTAGAATAACACCAACTGCAAATACATTAGAAAAACTAGTGGAATTAAATAGTGCAGAAATAAGAGACGGAATACTTGCAATTGATATGTTAAGACGTCCAGAATTGAGCCATAAAAATGTTATGTATTTAGCAGATGATTCTACAATATTGCCTAAAGATATTGTTGAACAAGTAGAAATAGAAGTTAAATATGAAGGATATATAAAAAAATCTTTACAACAAGTTGAAAAACTTAAAAAAATGAATGCGATGAAAATTCCAAGTGATTTAGATTATGATGAGGTACCGAGTTTGGCAATAGAAGCTCGTGAAAAACTTAAAAAAGTTTTACCGTTAACAATAGGTCAAGCGTCTCGTATTTCTGGAGTTAATCCAGCGGATATTTCTATTCTATTAGTTTTCTTAGAACAAAGAAGAGGGATGAATAATGAATAAGGAACAATTCTATAAAAAAGTTGAGGAAAAAACAAATATAGTTCTTAGTGATATTCAAAAGAAGCAGTATGAGAAGTATTTTGAATTAGTGGTAGAATGGAATCAAAAAATTAATTTAACTGCGATAACTGAAGAAGAGGAATTTTATACTAAACATTTTTATGATTCTATTTCACTCTCGTTTTATAGAGATTACAGTAAAGTAAGTAATATTTGTGATGTAGGAAGCGGAGCAGGATTTCCCTCGATTCCTCTTAAAATATTATATCCACATTTAGAAGTAACAATAGTTGATTCGTTAAATAAGCGTATTAAATTTTTAAATCTACTTCAAGAGGAATTGGGATTGACAAATTGCAACTTTATACATGCACGTGCAGAAGAAGTTGGTCAAGATAAAAATTTTAGAGAGAGTTTTGAGATAGTAACAGCTAGGGCAGTTGCTCGTTTAAATGTTTTAGTTGAACTATGCCTACCATTAGTAAAAAAAGGTGGTTATTTCTTGAGTTTAAAAGCACAAAAAGCTGAAGAAGAAACGAATGAAGCAATAAATGCAATAAAACTATTAGGTGGAAAGTTAGAACAAGATATAGAATTTGACTTAGAAGGAGAAGAACGCCATATACTGGAAATAAGAAAAACAAAAGAAACACCGAACAAATATCCAAGAAAAGCAGGATTACCTAATAAAAAACCATTACTATAAAGAAAGTAGCTTATTGAAATTTCAATAAGCTATTTTTTAATAAAGTTAGCTTTCTGTGAATTAATCTAAAATAAAAAGAAAAATTATAGAAATTTTCAAAAAATTCTTTACTTTTTTTTGATTTTATATTATTATAGTATAATAATATAAAAGGAGGATGTATATGACGAAAAAAACAAAGGATTTTCTTAATATAATTTTGAATGGTACAGCACTAGGTGTAGTAGCTGGTTTAATTCCAAACGCAGTATTGAGTACGTTATTTAAATACTTAGGAACATTATTTGCCCCTAGCTTATTTGCTACATTATCACAAGCAATGTATTTATTACAATTTTCTATTCCTGTATTAGTTGGAGTTATTGTAGGGCAATTTTTAAAATTTAAACCGCTAGAATCATCTGTACTAGGAGCAACAGTTTTAGCGGGAAGTGGTTCATTGACTTATAATGCTGCTAATAAAGCTTGGACAGGTGTACCGATGGGGGATTTATTCAATGTAATGCTAGTAGCTATTATAGGGGCATTACTTATTTTGTTGGTAAAAGATAAATTTGGTGCAGTAACAATTATATTTCTTCCAATAATTGGTGGATTAGTAGCAGCTTTTGGTTTAGTGACATTACCTTATATGAAAGGTCTAACTAAATTATTAGCAACAATTATATTTGAGTTTACTACGTTACAACCAATCTTAATGTGTATGTTGATAACTATGGCTTTTGCATGTCTAATTGTAACACCTGTATCAACAGTAGCAATGGGTATAATTTTATTTACAAATGAAAATTATATAGGTGCTGGAGCAGCAACATTAGGATTAGTTTCCGCAGCAGCCGTATTAGCAATAGGAACATTTAGAGCAAATAGTAGAGGAGCCACGGCAGCGATTATTTTAGGAGCTATTAAATTAATGATGCCAAACTGTGCCAGAAAACCTCAATTATTTTTAACTATTTTAACTACCGCTGCAATAACTGGAATTTCTGGTTATTTCTTAAATATTGTAGGAACGCATGAAAGTGCAGGTTTTGGTATTATCGGATTAATTGGGCCACTAAAGTCGTATGAGATGACTCACGGAGGTTTATTACAAATTGTTTTAGCATTTTTTGTAATTCCTTTTGGAGTGGCATTCTTAGCTGATAGATTCTATTGTAATGTTTTAAAATTATATACAGTAGATGCATACAAACCAGAAAACTTATAAGAAGATTCGACGAAAGTCGCTTCTTCTTTTTTTTAAGGCCGTAACGCGTTGACAAAGTTTTAGGATAATTATAAAATTAGGGTATAAGAAAAATATCACTAGTTTATAAAACATGGAAAGTTATTTAATAATAAATTTTAAAAAAAGATATGAAAGATTAGTGGTAATTTTATATTTAAAAATAAAGATATTAAGGAGAAAATTTATGAGAGTTTTATTTGCAGGTGCAGGAGCACTAGGATCAAGATTTGGATATATGTTATTTAAGAATGGAGAAGACGTAACGTTTGTTGATTCATGGAAGGAACACGTGGAAAACATTACGAAAAATGGCCTAAAGGTTATTATTGATGACAAAGATCTTGGTAATTATTATATTCCAACATACTATCCTGAAGATGTTTCAGGAAAGTATGATGTAATTTTTATAGCAACAAAATCAATGCAATTAAGAAGTATGCTAGAGAAAGTAAAACATCTAATTCATGAAGATACAAAAGTTATTTGTATTCTAAATGGTTTAGGTCATGTTGACACGTTAAAAGATTTTGTAGAAGAAAAGAATATATTAATTGGTGTCACTGTATGGACGAGTGGTTTAGGTGGACCAGGAGTTTTAAAGGCTTATGGTTCGGGAAAAACTGAAATTAAACAAGTAAAAGAAGATAATTTAGACGAAACTCTAAAGCTTATTGAACGTTTAAATCAAGCGGGACTTAATATGAATTATTCAGATAATACATATCAATCGATATGGCACAAAGCAGGGTTGAATTGTGTTTTAAATACTTATTGTACATTGATAGATTGTAATATAAATCAATATGGAAGTTATGAAAAGCACTTAGATTTGACTCGTGCTATTCTGAATGAAGTAACAGCGGTTGGTCACGCTGAAGGTATTGATGTTAAGCAAGAAATAATTGAGAAAAATATAGAAAATTGTTTTGATCCGAAAACTGCAGGATTGCATTATCCATCATTATATCAAGATATGAAAAATGGTAGATTGACAGAAATAGATTACTTAAATGGAGAAATCTCTCGTTTAGGTAAAATTCACAACATTCCTACCCCAGTATGCGATGTTATTACATTGATGATACATTCAAAAGAGTCAGTAAATGGCAATAAATAATTAGAAATAATAGTGAGAGACCTCGATAAAATAAGGGACAACCAAAGGCTCTTGTTTTAGAAATATCAATGTTTTACTTGTATTTTTTTTATAAAAAAGGTATAATAATTCGTATGTTCATTTTGTCTATTTTAAATAGGAGGAAAAAGATATGGCATTAGAAATTAATAATGATCTAGGACATGTTTCTATTAGTGATGATGTGATTGCATCAGTTGCTGGAGGTACAGCGGTAAGTTGTTACGGAATTATAGGAATGGCTAGTAAAAATCAAGTTAAAGATGGAATTACAGAAATATTAGGTAAAGAAAATTATTCTAAAGGAATAAAAGTAAAAAAAGACGAAGGTAAATTAATAATTGATTTATATATTATAGTTATGTATGGAACAAAAATTTCAGAAATTGCTAATAATGTTCAATCTTCAGTAAAATACCAAATTGAAAAAACATTAGGTGTTAAAGTGGATGAGGTTAATATCTTTATTCAAGGCATCAAGGTTAACAAATAGGAGGAAAGATAGTGGAAAAGATAAATGGCCTTGTTTTAGCTAAAATGATAGACTTAGGTGCTAGAAATTTAGCTAAAAATGCAGAAAAAATAAATTCATTAAATGTATTCCCTGTTCCAGATGGAGACACAGGAACAAACATGAACCTATCTATGTCTTCAGGAGCTAAAGAAACAGCAGCTAATACTGTTGAAAATATTGGAGAACTAGGAAAATCATTCTCTAAAGGGTTGTTAATGGGTGCTCGTGGTAATTCAGGAGTTATTCTTTCTCAATTATTTAGAGGGATGTCACAATACATTGTTGACAAGAAAGAAATTGATTCTAAAGAATTTGCTGCCGCAATTCAAAATGGTGTAAACATAGCGTATAAAGCTATAATTAAGCCAGTTGAAGGTACTATTTTAACAGTAGCTCGTGAAGCAGCAGAAGCAGGAGTTAAAAAAGCTGAAAGTACAACATCTGTTATTGAAGTAATGGAAGCTATCTATGCGGAAGCACAAGAATCACTTAAAAGAACACCAGACCTATTACCTATTTTGAAAGAAGTAGGTGTTGTCGACTCAGGAGGACAAGGACTTGTTTGTGTATATCAAGGCTTTGTTGCTGCTCTTAAAGGAGAAGAAATCGACGGTTTAGATGCAGTTGAAACAAATATAGTTGATATGCAATTTGAAGATGATCATGACATGGACTTCATGAGTCCAGAAGATATAGTTTATGGTTTCTGTACAGAATTTACTGTTCGTCTTGATAAAGATAAAAAAGAATTTGATGAAGATCAGTTCCGTAAAGATATGAGTGAGTTTGGAGATTCGTTACTTGTTATTTCAGATAGTGAGTATGTAAAAATTCACGTTCACACTGAGACTCCAGGAGAGGTGTTTAATTATGGACAACAATATGGGGAGCTTATAAAAATTAAATCAGATAATATGCGTGAGCAACATAGAGAAGTTTTAAGAAAACAAGAATCTAAACAAGCAACTACTTCAAAAGAAGTTAAAGAGCAAGCTATGATTTCTATTTCAATGGGAAGTGGATTAAGTAAAGTTTTAACTTCAATGGGCGTTGATTATGTAGTTGAAGGTGGTCAAACTATGAATCCTTCAACAGAAGACATTATGAAAGCTATAAAAGAAGTAAATGCTAAAAATATCTATATTTTCCCTAATAATAAGAATATTCAACTTGCAGCTAAACAAGCAGCAGAGTTAGCAGAAGAAAATGTTTATGTTGTGGAAAGCAAGACAGCTCCTCAAGGATTGGCTGCAGTAATGGTATTTAATCCTAATGTTAGTCCAGAAGAAAACTTTGCAAACATGCAAGAAGTATTAGGGACAGTTAGTACTTTAGAAGTAACTCATGCTGTTCGTGATACGCATATTGAAGGTGTTGAGATTAAAAAAGATGAATTTATGGGGATTCGTGATGGGAAAATTGTAGTTTCTAATTTATCACTTAACACTGTATTAGAAGAATTATTAGAGAAATCTATCGATGAAGACAAAGAAATCGTAACTATTTACCTAGGTGAAGAAAGTACAGATGAATATACGGATTTCTTAGAAAAATTAATCGAAGATAAATATCCTGATGTAGAAGTTGAGCTTGTAGAATCAGGGCAACCAGTATATCCATACATCATAGGATTAGAATAAAAAATTATTTTTTGTTAACAAAGTAGCATTAATCTTATTCAGATTAATGCTACTTTAAAGTTAATCACTTACAATTGTATAATATAATTATGAAAGGAGGATGTTATGGTAGATATATTAATTGTATTACTTCTTTTTGCAGGAGTCTATCTAGGTTATAAACGAGGACTTATAATGCAACTTTTTTATTTAGGAACAATTATAATAGGCTATCTTGTTTCTATGTTGTTCAGTTCCCGTTTAGCTTATTTATTTACAGGATTAATTCCAATACCTGATAATGTGTCAGAAGGATTAAACGGGATTTACCAAAATCTTAATATTCCTACAGCTTATTATAGAGTTATTTCGTTTATTGTGATATTTATTGTGATTCGATTGATAATTCAAGTTTTAGCTTCTATTTTTGGATTAATAAGAAAATTACCTTTAATAAAGACAACGGATAGATTTTTAGGTGCTATTTTAGGTTTTGTAGAAATTTATTTGATAATCTTTCTAATTCTTTATGTTGGAACAATTTTACCAACATCAGAATGGAAAACAACAATTTTTACTAATTCAACACTTCCAGAGTATATTTTAGAAAACACACCAATATTGTCAAAACAGCTAATAAGCTTATTCTTCGATAGATAGAATATTAATAGAGTAATAGTTAAATTATTTAAATTATTACTCTATTTTTCTGTTTAATAAAATTGTTAAAAGAATATATTTAGTGTATAATAGTTTTTGTTGAATATAAGAAAATATTATGTTTGAAGGGGTGAAAATTAATTGGATAAGATAATTCGAAAAAAATTGAATTTAGATTTAGTCTTAAAAGATGTAGAAAAATATTGTTATTCAGAAATATCTTATGAAAAAATAAAAAATCTTGAATATATAAGTGATTTTGATAAGTTACTAGAAGTCCATAGAGAAAATGAAGAAGCATATGAATTGCTAAGAAAATACCCAAATGAATTTCGTTTGAAAATTTACAATTATGAAGCGAGCGTTAAAAAAGCTAAAATAGATAGTATTCTTTCAGAAAAAGATTTATTTTACATTTTAAGGAATATTATCGTTTATGATAGATTTACAAAGCGTTTTGAAGGAATAAAAATTCAAGAAAATAAATCTTATAGAAGTTTAGATAAGTATATAGAAAAATTAGATAACTTTGAAGATTTAGAGAAATACTTAGATAGAATAATTGATGAAGACGGCTATATTAGACCAGATGCATCATTAGAATTGAAAAATATAAAAGCAAATATTGCCAAATTAAAAACTAAAAGTGACCAAGTATTAAAAAATATAATAAGAGCAAATGTGAAAAAATTAACAGAGGCTATTGTTACTAAGCGTAATGATCGTGATGTAATTTTAGTTAAACCAGAACATAAGAATGATTTTGGAGGAATAATCCATGATGAATCTGCTTCTGGAAATACATTTTACGTAGAACCGAAAGAAAATGTAGAAATAAATAATGAAATAGGTGTCTTAAGAAGAAAAGAAAAAGAAGAAATATTAAGAATTTTGAAAGATGCCTCGGAAGTTATAAAAATAAAAGCAAATGAATTGTTAAATTCATTATGGAATTTTTCTCAAGTAGAATTTATTTTTTCAAAAATGAATTTCTGTAGTCAAAAGGGATTTAATAAGCAAAATATTGTTCATAAACAAGAAATTAATTTAAAAAAAGCATATAATCCATTGATAGATAAGGACGTTGTTGTGAAAAATGATATTACTTTAGATAATTTTGGGAACTCACTTATTATTACTGGACCTAATACCGGTGGGAAAACTGTAATATTAAAAACGGTAGGATTATGTGTCTATCTGTCTCACTTAGGATTTTATATTCCCGCTTTAGAGGAGTCTACAGTTGGGTTCTTTGTAAAAGTCTTTGTTGATTTAGGAGATGAACAGTCTATAGAAAATAATTTATCTACATTTTCTTCGCATATGACAAATATCATTAATATATTAGAAGAAACAAATGAGAAAAGTTTAATTCTTTTAGACGAATTGTGCTCAGGAACTGACCCAAGTGAAGGAGCGGTCTTATCGATAGCTCTTCTTGATAAATTTAAAGAACTAAATGCTACAATGTTATGTACAACTCACTATCCAGAGATTAAAAATTATTGTTTTGAATCGGAATATTATAAAAATTCTTCTATGGAATTTGATTTTGAAAAATTAAAACCTACATACAGATTTATAATAGGTTTGCCTGGAAAATCAAATGCGATAAATATTTCGGCAAAGTTAGGGTTAGATAGTTCAATTATAGCTGAAGCAAGTGCATTGCAAGAAGAAAATGAAAAAGAAAATAATTTATTTATCGATAAACTTTCTGAAAGTATAAGAGAATACGATTTTAAATTGGAATATATAAATCGAGTTGTTGATGAAATAAATGAAGTGAAAGCAACTTTAGAAAACAATCTTATAAAATATAATGAATATAAAGATAGTTTATATAATGAGCTAAGTTTAGAGTTGAATAGAGAGATTGATGCTAAAAAAGAAGAAATTTTAGATTTGTATCGTGATTTTAAAGATAGTTCAGCTCTAAAACAACATGAGGTAAATGAAATTCTTCATAATATTGATAATAGAAAAAACAAAATTAATTTAACGAAAAAATTAGAGGATCAACTTAAATTTAATGATACTGAAATTAAAGTTGGGGACGATGTATTGGTTCTTAGTTATAATCAGCGTGCAACTGTCCTAGAAACATCAGGGGATAATCTGCAAATTAAAATGGGGGCTATGAAACTTAGTATTAAGAAAAAAGAAGTTAGAAAAATTGATAGTGAACCAGAAACAACTCAACGATATATTAGTACTAGTAAAGTAAGTAGTAAAAAGGTTGGTATTGATATTAATGTTATCGGTTTAAATACTGAAGAAGCGATAAGAGTTATTGAGGATTATATGGACAAGGTTATCTTACAAGGGTATGATACTTTCACTATAATTCATGGTCTAGGCTCAGGAATACTTAGAAAAAATATCGCTGAGTACTTGAAGAATAATCGTTATGTCAAGAGTTTTAGAAGTGGTGGCCAAAATGAAGGTGGAATGGGAGCTACAGTAGTAGAGATGAAATAATAAAAAGATTGAATTACTATTTTATGATTTTGGTAATTCAATCTTTTGTATTTTTATAGAAGATATTATTAATAAACAATGTTGTTTAAAAGAATAAAAGACAAATGTTAAGAAAAAAGAAGAAACCACCTTGACAAAGGGAAAAGTAGATGATAGAATAGAAAAAGTCTTGAAGAAAGACGAAGTCATTTTAAAATAAGTTAAAAAAAGTTTAAAAAAACTATTGACAAAAAAAAATAAAAATGATAAGATATAAAAGTTGCTAACGCAACAAACTTGAACATTGAAAACTAAACGAATTAAGTCAACGTTAATTCCAAAAAGGACAGTTTTGAAAAGAAACTATAAAACTTTTTAAAGAGCTAATCAAGCTAAACAATTATTTGGAGAGTTTGATCCTGGCTCAGGACGAACGCTGGCGGCGTGCCTAATACATGCAAGTCGAGCGAAGTTTTTCTGGTGCTTGCACTAGAAAAACTTAGCGGCGAACGGGTGAGTAACACGTAAAGAACCTGCCTCATAGACTGGGACAACTATTGGAAACGATAGCTAATACCGGATAACAGTATTTCTCGCATGAGAGATATTTAAAAGTTGGTTATGCTAACACTATGAGATGGCTTTGCGGTGCATTAGCTAGTTGGTGGGGTAAAGGCCCACCAAGGCGACGATGCATAGCCGACCTGAGAGGGTGATCGGCCACACTGGGACTGAGACACGGCCCAGACTCCTACGGGAGGCAGCAGTAGGGAATCTTCCGCAATGGGCGAAAGCCTGACGGAGCAACGCCGCGTGAGTGAAGAAGGATTTCGGTTCGTAAAGCTCTGTTGTTAGGGAAGAATGGATATGTAGTAACTATACATGTAAGAGACGGTACCTAACCAGAAAGCCACGGCTAACTACGTGCCAGCAGCCGCGGTAATACGTAGGTGGCAAGCGTTGTCCGGAATTATTGGGCGTAAAGCGCGCGCAGGTGGTTTAATAAGTCTGATGTGAAAGCCCACGGCTCAACCGTGGAGGGTCATTGGAAACTGTTAAACTTGAGTGCAGGAGAGAAAAGTGGAATTCCTAGTGTAGCGGTGAAATGCGTAGAGATTAGGAGGAACACCAGTGGCGAAGGCGGCTTTTTGGCCTGTAACTGACACTGAGGCGCGAAAGCGTGGGGAGCAAACAGGATTAGATACCCTGGTAGTCCACGCCGTAAACGATGAGTGCTAAGTGTTGGTCTCATAAGAGATCAGTGCTGCAGCTAACGCATTAAGCACTCCGCCTGGGGAGTACGACCGCAAGGTTGAAACTCAAAGGAATTGACGGGGACCCGCACAAGCGGTGGAGCATGTGGTTTAATTCGAAGCAACGCGAAGAACCTTACCAAGTCTTGACATACTGTGAGGACACAAGAGATTGTGTTGTTCTGACCTTTGGTTAGACACAGATACAGGTGGTGCATGGTTGTCGTCAGCTCGTGTCGTGAGATGTTGGGTTAAGTCCCGCAACGAGCGCAACCCTTATATCTAGTTGCCAGCAGTAAGATGGGGACTCTAGATAGACTGCCAGTGATAAACTGGAGGAAGGTGGGGATGACGTCAAATCATCATGCCCCTTATGACTTGGGCTACACACGTGCTACAATGGATAGGAACAAAGAGAAGCGAGCTCGCGAGAGTCAGCCAACCTCATAAAACTATTCTCAGTTCGGATTGTAGTCTGCAACTCGACTACATGAAGCTGGAATCGCTAGTAATCGCGAATCAGAATGTCGCGGTGAATACGTTCCCGGGTCTTGTACACACCGCCCGTCACACCACGAGAGTTTGTAACACCCGAAGACGGTGGCCTAACCTTTAAGGAGGGAGCCGGTCACGGTGGGACAGATGATTGGGGTGAAGTCGTAACAAGGTAGCCGTATCGGAAGGTGCGGCTGGATCACCTCCTTTCTAAGGATAAGGAATACGTTGGCAATTCGTTTAGTTTTGAGTGTTCAAGGAATACTCAAGCACAATGAAAACTGAATATATATATTAGATCAAAGATAATTTTCTATAAGTAAAGAAACAGATTTACAAAACCGAGAAAAAAGTAAGTAAGTTGAAAAACTTATTCACAAGAGTTCAAGGAAGAAGAACGAAGCGTAAAAGCTACACACGATTAAGTAGTAAAGGGCGCACGGAGGATGCCTTGGCACTAGGAGCCGAAGAAGGACGTGACAAACGACGAAACGCTACGGGGAGCTGTAAGTAAGCAAAGATCCGTAGATATCCGAATGGGGGAACCCACCGCTTTTAAAAGGGCGGTACGCGAAAGCGAGGTAACGCAGGGAACTGAAACATCTAAGTACCTGCAGGAAGAGAAAGAAAAATCGATTTCCTAAGTAGCGGCGAGCGAAAGGGAAAGAGCCCAAACCAATGTGCATGCATATTGGGGTTGTAGGACTCTCAACAAAGCGTATGACGAAGTATAGTAGAACAATTTGGAAAGATAGACCATAGAAGGTAAAAGTCCTGTATACGAAATGCTAAGTTGGCGTGAGAGAGCACCTGAGTACGGCGGAACACGAGGAATTCCGTCGGAATCTACCAGGACCATCTGGTAAGGCTAAATACTACCTAGTGACCGATAGTGAACCAGTACCGTGAGGGAAAGGTGAAAAGAACCCCGGGAGGGGAGTGAAAGAGAACCTGAAACCGTGTGCTTACAAGTAGTCAGAGCCCTTTAGGGGGTGATGGCGTGCCTTTTGTAGAATGAACCGGCGAGTTACTTTATCATGCGAGGTTAAGTGGAAGACATGGAGCCGAAGCGAAAGCGAGTCTTAATAGGGCGAAATAGTATGATGGAGTAGACCCGAAACCAAGTGATCTACCCATGGCCAGGTTGAAGTTTAGGTAACACTGAATGGAGGACCGAACCAGGACACGTTGAAAAGTGTTTGGATGAGCTGTGGGTAGCGGAGAAATTCCAATCGAACTTGGAAATAGCTGGTTCTCTCCGAAATAGCTTTAGGGCTAGCCTCGTTGTGAGTTTACTGGAGGTAGAGCACTGTTTGGACTAGGGGCCCATCCCGGGTTACCGAATTCAGACAAACTCCGAATGCCAGATAAATATCAACGGGAGTCAGACTGCGGGTGATAAGGTTCGTAGTCGAAAGGGAAACAGCCCAGACCGCCAGCTAAGGTCCCAAATTGTATGTTAAGTGGAAAAGGATGTGATGATGCACAGACAACCAGGATGTTGGCTTAGAAGCAGCCACCATTTAAAGAGTGCGTAATAGCTCACTGGTCGAGTGACATCGCGCCGAAAATGTACCGGGGCTAAACATACAACCGAAGCTGCGGATATAACTAATGTTATATGGTAGGAGAGCGTTCTAACATCATAGAAGCTGAGCTGGAAGGCGAGGTGGAGAGGTTAGAAGTGAGAATGCCGGTGTGAGTAGCGAAAGATAGGTGAGAATCCTATCCACCGAAAGACTAAGGTTTCCAGAGGAAGGCTCGTCCGCTCTGGGTAAGTCGGGACCTAAGGTGAAGCCGATAGGTGAAGCCGATGGACAACAGGTAGAAATTCCTGTACCACCAAATATCGATTGAGAGAAGTGGGGACAGAGGAGGCTAATTGATCGTCCTGATGGAATAGGACGTCTAAGCACAAAGGTTGAGTAGTAGGCAAATCCGCTGCTCATAAGACTGAAGTGTGATGGGGAGCGAAATTAAAGTAGCGAAGTCAATGAAGCCAAACTCTCAAGAAAAGCCGCTATCGAGATAAGAGGTGCCCGTACCGCAAACCGACACAGGTAGTTGGGAAGAGAATTCTAAGGTGAGCGAGAGAACCATCGTTAAGGAACTCGGCAAAATGACCCCGTAACTTCGGGAGAAGGGGTGCCTACGAGAGTAGGCCGCAGTGAATAGGCCCAAGCGACTGTTTAACAAAAACACAGGTCTCTGCAAAACCGAAAGGTGAAGTATAGGGGCTGACGCCTGCCCGGTGCTGGAAGGTTAAGAGGAGTGCTTAGGAGAAATCCGAAGGTATGAATTGAAGCCCCAGTAAACGGCGGCCGTAACTATAACGGTCCTAAGGTAGCGAAATTCCTTGTCGGGTAAGTTCCGACCCGCACGAAAGGCGTAACGATTTGGGCACTGTCTCAACGATGGACTCGGTGAAATCATAGTACCTGTGAAGATGCAGGTTACCCGCGACAGGACGGAAAGACCCCATGGAGCTTTACTGTAGCTTGATATTGAATTTTGATGCAGTATGTACAGGATAGGTAGGAGCCTAAGAATCATGCACGCCAGTGTATGAGGAGGCGCTGTTGGGATACTACCCTTGCTGTATTGAAATTCTAACCCTCGGCAAAGACCGGGAGACAGTGTCAGGTGGGCAGTTTGACTGGGGCGGTCGCCTCCCAAAGAGTAACGGAGGCGTTCAAAGGTTCCCTCAGAATGGTTGGAAATCATTTGCAGAGTGTAAAGGCACAAGGGAGCTTGACTGTGAGACTTACAAGTCGAGCAGGTGCGAAAGCAGGACTTAGTGATCCGGTGGTTCCGCATGGAAGGGCCATCGCTCAACGGATAAAAGCTACCCTGGGGATAACAGGCTTATCTCCCCCAAGAGTCCACATCGACGGGGAGGTTTGGCACCTCGATGTCGGCTCATCGCATCCTGGGGCTGTAGTCGGTCCCAAGGGTTGGGCTGTTCGCCCATTAAAGCGGTACGCGAGCTGGGTTCAGAACGTCGTGAGACAGTTCGGTCCCTATCCGTCGTGGGCGTAGGAAATTTGAGAGGAGCTGTCCTTAGTACGAGAGGACCGGGATGGACGTATCAATGGTGTACCAGTTGTCACGCCAGTGGCATAGCTGGGTAGCTAAATACGGAAGGGATAAGAGCTGAAAGCATCTAAGCATGAAGCCCCCCTCGAGATGAGATTTCCCACGGATATTAAGACCCCTTGAAGACGACAAGGAGAATAGGTTAGGAGTGTAAGTGTGGTAACACATGTAGCTGACTAAAACTAATAGGTCGAGGACTTAATCAAGTGAAGTTCTGAAAAATTTGTTGACAAGAGAAGAAAAGATGATATAATATATGTATGAAGTTTTCGTCTGGTGGCGATAGCGAAGAGGACACACCTGTACCCATACCGAACACAGAAGTTAAGCTCTTTAGCGTCGAATGTAGTTGGGTTTACGCCCTGCAAGACTAGAACGTTGCCAGGCAACTGAGAGAACCTTCCTTTCGGAAGGTTCTTTTTTAATATAAATAACTTACTTTTATTTTGATTTTATTGCAGAAATGGAGTATTATAATAATATACTTTAGGAGGGTTAGGAATGTTTTATTTGGAAGATGAAAAAACGCTAGTTTTAACTGGTGAAAATAAAAAAGATATATTAAATGCATTAAGAAAAATTAACTATATTTCTAACGATAAAAACATTAAGGTTGCATATATTAAAATTTTAGCAAAAGTTTTAGAATTTAATAAGGCAATAGAAATGTATTATCATTCACAAAATCCATCTTTTAATGAAGTTTTCAAAGAAAGATTAGAGAGTTTAGATAATAGTCGTGAGGAATTTACGAGAGTAAAAGCAGAATTAAAAGGATCTTTTGATGATGAAAATTATGATAAAGATATTGAAGAAGAATTTAATGATATTTTATTAAGAATAGAAGGAAGAACTGCTATTCTATTTGAAGATGAAGAAGAATATAGATTTAACAATTACTTGATTACATTAATTAATGATAAGAAATTGGAAGAATTTATTTGGCTAAATACGTTATATAATATTTATAAAGAAGGTAAGAGTCTAAATTCTATAATAAAAGATTATTGTGAATTAAATGATATAGAGTTTGCTGATTTGTATAAAATTTATTTATTTGTTACAGACTATAACATTAATAAACTATTATTAAAGAATGAGTCAAAAATAATTAATAATGAGTATTTAGAGAACTTTGAATCATTCTTCAACTATATGTATGACTTAATTGATGATCTTAGAACATTTGTAGCTAAAAAAGATAAGAAAAATATTTTAAGTTTTTCTACTAAAATAGATAGTTATACTAATGTAACAACGCCGTCTAAAGAAGAGTTTTTGAGTAGTGTACATAAAGTATTTAATTTCTTGAGAACATTATATGAGAATGACAATGCTAAATTATTGTTAGATAATATTTATCCAATATTAGTAAAATCTTTTTTTGCACCACTGAGAAATGATGATAAAATAAAATATGATTATAATCCTGAATTTATCTTTGCTTTAGAATACACTCAAATTATTATAGAAGTAATGGATGAAAATAATGAAAGATAAAGTATTTCAAAAAGATTTTTACTGCGTATATAATGATTATAATGTTTCTCTAAGAACAACTGAATTAAACTTACTATACTTACCTTTAGTAGGCTCTGATGCAGTCAAGTTATACCAATTTTTGGGAAGCAAAATGATTGGAGATACAAATTTATCAAAGAATTATTTACATTATGATATTTTTGATAATTTAGCATTAGATGTTAATAAATTTATAATTGCTCGTAAAAAATTAGAAGCTATTGGTTTATTACAATCATTTTATATAAATAATTCATCAGGGAAACAGTACGTTTATAAAATAAAAGAAGCATTAAGCTTCTTTGAATTTTTTAACACACCTATTTTGTGTCAATTATTAGAAAATACTATAGGAAATAGTGAATATAATGAAATAAAAACTTATTATTCTTTTGATAAGGTTAGTTTTAACAATTTTGAAGAATTAACCGTTAAATTTTCAGATATTTATAACTTGGAGAATTTAGATAGCTATGAATCTGGTTTTACCAAAACAGACTTAGCTTCTGGTCCGAATTTTGATGAATATTTCTTTGATTTTTCAAAGCTAAATTATTATTTAGCTAATAGTTATTTATCAGAAGTAATTGAGAAGAGTAATATTAAAAATGATATTTTAGGATTAGCTCATCTATATAAAGTAGCACCTTCAGATATGGCAAAAGCAATAGAAAAAGTTGCTGATGTAAATGCTGGGGAGAGTACACTAAATGTAGAGAAGTTAAAAAATTATTTAACTCAGCTTTATGTAAATGTTAGAAAACAAGAAGTTCCAACTTTAGATAAGATGTTAAATAAAAAATTAGTAGAAGAGAAAGAACAACTTACAGAAGAAGATAAATTTATAAGAGAAGTAGACAATATAGATTATATAACCTATTTAAATAAGCAAAAAGGCTTAGTTTTATCTAATGTTGATGCAAGAAATATTACTGAGATTCAGGAAAAATATAACTTCCCAACAGGTGTTTTAAATATTTTGTTAGAGTATTCTATAAATACTAGTAATAGTTCAGGATTACCACATAAAAATTATATAGATAAAATTGCTAGTAATTGGCAAAGTCAACGATTATTAGGAGCAAAAGATGCTATCGAATTTGTTAGAAAATCACGTAATATGAGGACTGTTAGAAAAAATGTTGAAAAAACAGCATCAGTATGGAACTCAAATACTAATAGGAAAGTTTATAAGGCGCCTTTCCCAGAATATTTAAAACAACAGATGGAAAATATTTCTACAATAAAATCATCACAGAATCGTGTTGTTACTCAAGAAGACGAAGATGCGTATAATGAGATGATGAAAGAACTTACAAGGAAGAAGGACACATAATGAAAAAGTTATCTAGTGTTATGTCTATGAATACAGAGAATACTTATGAAAAATTTATATCTGAAAAAGTATTAAAAGATCTAGAAATTATAAAGTTTATTCAAGAAAATAATTTCACGCGTAAACATATAGAAGAGAATTTGGAAAAATTTTATCAATATTATATTTCAAAAGATTCCGACTTAAATATCGAACATAAACCTAAACTGATAATTGATGGAAAAAGAGTTAATATAGTATATTCGGAAACATATGAATATAAAAATAAAAAGCTAAGTCAGCAACTTAATAATAGAATCAAAACAGAATTTATACCTAAAAAAGTACTTACATATACATTTCAAAACTTATCAAAAAGTAAGGAAAAAGGGCGTCTTGCAACTGAAATAATAAAGACATGTAAAAATATTTTAGATGGTCAAGCTAAAAAAGGAGTATATATATATGGCCCAACAGGGATGGGGAAAACTTATTTAATGGGCTGTATTTATAATTACCTAAAAGAACAAGGGAAAGAGCCCACTATCTTATATTATCCGGAATTTATAAGAAAGATAAAAAGTAAAATAAGTTCTAATAATTATGATCAATATATAGATTTAGTTAGAGCGGATGAAATTTTAATCATAGATGATATAGGAGCTGAAAATATTACTGAATTCATTCGTGATGAAGTTTTAGGCCCGATTATAAATTATAGAGAGGCAGAAAATTTACCAACATTTTTCTCATCAAATTTAAGTCTAGATGACTTAGCTGAATTATTAGCTAACTCAAGAAATTCAGTTGATCAAACGAAATCCTTACGAATTATACAACGTATAAAATCTTTAAGCACTGTACACTTTTTGAATGGTGATAATGAGCGTGAATATAATAATTAAATATAGATAAAAAAATGTCGAATAACATATAGTTATTCGACATTTTTTATTTTTAAGAGGGAAAACTATTAAATTTAGAATATAATTATAAAGCCTTATTTAATAAGGTTTTATAATCACAAAAAGATATTTAAAAAAAAATAATAAAAAAAAAAACAATTATTTTTATCAAAATAGTGGAAAAAAGTGGGGAAATGTGGTAAATTATAGAAGTAAGGTGGTGAGGGTAGTGTTTATAGGTCAATACAATAATAAAATGGATGCTAAAGGAAGGCTTAGTATACCAATAAAATTCAGAGATGAATTAGGTGAAAAATTTATTATAACAAGAGGTCTGGACTCTTGTTTATTTGGCTATTCACTACAAGAGTGGCAAAAAGTGGAAAGTAAAATAAAATCACTACCTATTACTAAGAAAAATGCACGTACTTTCCAACGTTTTTTCTTTTCAGGGGCTACGGAAGTAGAGATAGATAAACAAGGAAGAATAAATATTCCTAATGCTTTAATAGAACATGCATTTTTAAATAAAGAGTGTGTAGTAAATGGTTTATCTAATAGAATAGAAATTTGGGATAAAGCTCACTGGGAAGATCTTCTTCTTGAAAGTGAGGCTAGTGTTGAGGAAATAGCAGAAGAATTAGAAGATTTTGACTTTTAGGATGGATGAGAAATGTTTAAACATTACAGTGTATTATTAAACGAAGCTGTTGCTGGATTAAATATAAAAGAAAATGGTGTATACGTAGATTGCACTTTAGGTGGAGCAGGGCATAGTTTAGAAATTTTAAAACAATTAACTGATGGAAAGCTATATGCTTTTGATCAAGACAGCGTTGCGTTAGAAAATGCAAAAGATAAATTAAAAGATTATGCAGATAAGGTTGTCTTTATAAAATCTAATTTTAAAAACTTGAGAGAAAAGTTACTAGAGCACGGTGTTACAGAAGTAGATGGAGTGCTTTATGACTTGGGAGTATCTTCTCCACAATTAGACACACCAGAAAGAGGTTTTAGTTATAATTATGATACAAGACTAGATATGCGTATGGACACAGATGCAAAAATAAGTGCATACGAAATTGTAAATGAATATGATTATAACGAATTGGTTAAAATATTTTATCGTTATGGTGAAGAAAAATTTTCTAAGCAAATAGCAAGAAATGTAGAAAAGAAACGTTTAGAAAAACCAATAGAAACAACTTTTGAATTAGTGGATATAATAAAAGAATCTATACCAGCAGCTAAAAGAAGAACAGGTGGACATCCTGCGAAAAGAGTTTTTCAAGCGATAAGAATAGCTGTAAATAATGAACTATCAGTTTTTGAAGATTCGTTAGAGCAAGCAATAGACATTGTAAAAAAAGATGGAAGAATATCGGTCATTACTTTTCATTCACTAGAAGATAGAATATGTAAACAAATATTTAATTCATATGCAAAAAGAAAAGAAACTCCTAAAAATCTTCCAATATTACCAGAAGAAAGTTTGGCTAAATTAAAAATTATAACAAGAAAACCAATTTATCCAACGGATAAAGAGTTAGAAGAAAATAATAGATCACGTAGTGCAAAATTACGTGTAGCAGAAGTACAAATGAAAGAGTAGGAAAAGGTTAATGGCAACATTAAAAGTATATAGCAATGAATATGGAGTAAGAAAAGTTCAGGAAAAGGTAAAATTTAATTTTTTAGAAAAAGCAGGATATGGTGTTTTTGTAGGAGTTATTTTACTTGCTAACGTAGTTATGTTAAACTATAAAGGAGAACTTTATTCATTAAGAAGCGCTCAGCAAAAAAATGATGTAATAATTTCGGAAAAACAAAAAGATAATAATGAGCAAAAGGTTATTATAAATGATTTGTCTTCGTATGAAAGAGTTAAAAAAATAGCTGAGACTATGGGTATGAAAACTCAAAAAGACAATATAAAGGTAGTGAGATAATTGAAAAAACTTTTTAGGAAACTATTTACTTTGAAGTTTCTGGAAGACAGAAAAAGTTTAGAAAAAAAAGATTATATTTCAAGGGAAAGAACAAAAATAGTATTTCTTCTAATTTTTGTTTTTTTCTTTGTATGGGTAGTTATCATTAATATAGGACAAATGATGCTTATTGGCACTGTTAGAGGTCAAAATCTGTCTGAACTTGCGGATAAGAAATATAAAATAGATACTAGTTTACAACCTAAAAGAGGAAAAATATTTGATAGAAATGGTAATATATTGGCAGACAATATAGAATCATATAAGCTTGTTGCTGTTGTATCTGATAAGGCTACAGAAGATGAAAAAAATCCTCGTCATGTAGTGGATGTAGACAAGACTGCTGACGAGCTATCTAATTTTATTAAATTAGATAAAAGTAAGATAAAAGAGATATTATTAAAACAGGGTGTTTACCAGGTAGAGTTTGGTACAGCTGGAAAAGATATAAGTATAGAAAATAAGAAAAAAATAGAAGCACTAAATTTACCAGGAATACAGTTTATAGCAACAACGAAGAGGTATTATCCAAATGGTAGTATGTTAGGGAACTTTTTAGGCTTTGCTCAAAATTCTCCAGATAGTGATTTAATAACAGGTCGCTTAGGAATAGAAAAAACATTTGATTACTATTTAAGAGGAAAAGAAGGTCATATAACATATGCAAAAGATGCATGGGGGAAAATAGTTTCTAATATTCCAAAAGTTGAAATTAACCCAGTTGATGGTGCAGATATTTACTTAACTATAGATAAAAATATTCAAGGATTTATAGATAATACTTTAAAAGATATCCATGATAAATATGAGCCGGAAAGTGCATTTGCAATAGCTGTAAGTGCTAAAACTGGAGAAATTTTAGGGTTAGGACAAACTCCAGCTTTTAACCCGAATACTCAAGAAAACTTGGAGAAAGCATGGGCGAATATATTCTATAATTCAGCGTATGAGCCTGGATCTACTCTAAAGACGTTCTCAATGTCATTAATGGTAGAAAATAATATTTATAATCCCAATGCATATTACAAATCTGGTTCATATAGAGTAGAAGACGCTACTATTTATGACTGGAATAAAACGGGATGGGGAACTATTACACAACGACACGGTTTCCAACAATCATCAAATACACTTATGCTTACTTTATTGGAAGGGTTAGGTAGAGAAAAATTAAAAACAGGATTAGAGAGTTTTGGATTCGGAAAAAGTACAAATTCTTTATATGGTAATGAGGCTACGGGTGACTTAGTATTTAATAATAAAGTATCAGCCTCAACTACGGTGTTCGGTCAAGGTAGTACGGTTACTGCTATGCAAATGGTTCAGGCAGAAACGGCTATTTTGAATGAAGGCCAAATGCTATTACCGTATTTTTTACAAAGAGTACATGATAAAACATTAAATAAAGATGTTAATATAGGTCAAAGAACTGTTGTTGGAACACCAATTTCAAAAACTACAGCAGAAAAAATGAAAGAAGAACTTTATGGTGTTGTAAATGGGGAATGGGGCACAGGTGGTAAACGTTACTCTATAGAAAATTATAGTGTTTCTGGGAAAACAGGAACAGCCGAAGTCGTTGATCCGAAAACAGGAACATACTACAAGAGCCCATATAAAGTGTTACATTCATTTTTAGGGTATGCACCAAGTGAAAATCCTGAAGTAATTTTATATGTAGGAATGAAACTTCCAAATAAAAAACTTGCTGAAAGTTCTGCTAATGGGGCATCAGAGATATTTAAACCTATAATGCAAAATATATTAAATTACTTGAATGTTAAAAAAACAAGTAGTGATGAAAATCTTCAAAATTATATGATGGATAATTTCCAAGGGAAAAATATTAATGAAGTTATTTCAAAATTATCTACACAAACAAAAAATATAGTAGTTATAGGTTCGGGAGATGAAGTATTGGGACAATTTCCTTCTCAAGGTAATATATTGAAGAAAGATGATAAAGTATTTTTATTGAGTTCAAATGAAAATATGATATTACCTAATTTTTTAGGATGGTCTAAAGCTGATGTTTTAAATTATGCTGAGTTAGCTGGGTTAAATATAGAAACTGAAGGAAATGGTTATGTAAAACAACAATCAGTACCAGCTAGAAGAATTGTGAAAAAAGGGGATAATATAAAAATAAAATTTAGTTAGGAGAACGAAATGGGTAATTCAGGTATAATAATTGCTATATCGTTATTGCTAGTGGCATTTTTGCTAACTGTAGTGATGCTACCGAAATTAATAAAATATTTACATTATCTTAAATTTGGTCAAGAAATAAGACAAGAAGGTCCACAGAGTCATATTCATAAAAAGGGTACTCCGACAATGGGAGGAATTTCATTTATCCTGGCAATTGTTGTGGCTCTTATAATAGCTATGTTTTTAAATAGCGAAAATATAAAATATTATTTATTATTCATTTATACGACAGTGTCATTTGCAATAATTGGTTATATAGATGATATGTTAATAGTTGTAAAAAAGAAAAATGATGGTTTATCACCAAGAAAAAAATTATTATTGCAAATAGTATTTTCATTAATATTTTATATTTTAGTATCATTAGTATATGATAATGTCAACTTTATAGAAATACCAATAATTAATTATCAGCTAAATATTTCTTATTTATATTTGTTATTTGTTATATTTTGGCAGACAGGATTTTCGAATGCAGTTAATTTAACAGATGGGCTAGATGGTCTAGCTACAAGTGTAACGATAATAACAACCAGTACATTTGCGCTGTTGGCGTATAAAGAAAATAATTTTCCAGTGTTAGTATTCTGTTTGGCTATTGTTGGTGCGCTATTAGGATTTTTATTATTTAACAAAAAGCCTGCAAAAATTTTTATGGGAGATACAGGTTCTCTTGCATTAGGTGGAATTTTAGCAGCTATATCAATAATATTACACAAAGAAATAGTATTTTTATTTATTGGTTTAGTGTATATTCTAGAAACATTATCAGTAATCATTCAGGTTGCATACTTTAAAAAAACAGGAAAGAGAATTTTTAAAATGTCACCATTACACCACCATTTTGAATTGACGGGATATGGTGAGGTGAAAACAGTATACATATTCGTGATTATTGCAGTAATATCATCTGCAATAGGATATTTTATTGGGGTACTATAAAATGATTAATTTAAAAAATAAAAGAATATTAGTTTTGGGTTTTGCGCGAAGTGGATATTCAACTGTAAAAATTTTAAAGAAACTAGGGTATGATGTTAAGTTAAACTCTTATGACGATTTGAGTAATGATGAAAAAGCTCAAGAACTTCGTGAATTGGGAATAGAAATAATTGATGGTGGACACCCGCTTGAATTATTAGAGACAGTTGATTTAATAGTTAAAAATCCAGGAATAAAATATCAAATAGAGTTTTTACAGAAAGCTGTGGAAATGGGAATAGATATTATCACAGAAATTGAATTAGCTAATACGCTATTCTCTATTGATATGGTTGCTATAACAGGAACAAATGGAAAAACAACTACAACACAAATGACTTATGATATATTAAAAAAAGCTAATAAAGATGTATTTTTAGCTGGAAATATCGGCTATCCAAGTGTAGAAGTAGCCTATAATCATCCGAAGTCACTAATTGTTACAGAAGTCTCATCATTCCAATTAGAAGGAACTAAATATTTCAAGCCAAGCATAGCAGTGATAACTAATTTAGGAGAAGGACATTTAGATTATCATGGGAATTTAGAAAATTATCAAAATGCTAAGAAAAAAATATATGTAAATCAAACCAAAGATGATTTCTTAATTATAAATATAAAAGAAAAAGAAAAGTATAATTTAGATAAAATTAAGGCTACTATAATTTTCTATGATACAAAAGAAAATATAAGCGCAGCTGTATATATTAAAGAAAATATAGTAATGTTTAGAGAAACTGAGTTATTTGATAGTACAAAACTTAAACTACCAGGTATGCATAATGTTGAAAATGCAATAAATGCAGCTATTATTTCTTATTTAAAAGGCGCAAGTACAGATGCTATTCAACAAGTACTGTATAATTTTAGTGGAGTTAAGCATAGATTGCAATATGTAGGAGAATACAAAGGTGTAAAATATTACAATGACTCTAAAGCAACTAATCCAGTAGCAACAACAACCGCGTTATCAGGATTCGATAAAAATATTATTTTAATATGTGGTGGTAAGGATAGAGGAATTGACTTTAAAGAGTTAATTCCATATCTAAGTAAAATAAAAGTTATGGTTGTAGTAGGAGAAAGTAAAGAATTATTATATAGTTTAGCGATTCAGCATAATGTGAAATGTATTAAAGCCATAAAAGTTGCAGATGCTACTAAGTTAGCTAGCAGTTTAGCAAAAAACGGAGATACAGTGTTACTATCACCAGCTTGTGCATCATGGGATCAGTATAAGTGCTTTGAAGATCGTGGAGACGAATTTATTACTATGTTTGAAAAAATCAGTAGTGAGGACTAACTGTGTATGAATGAAAAAAATAAAAAGCTACTTTCGAAGATTAATAAAGATAAGCGAAAAAGTTCACTAGAAAAAATAAAAAAGAAAAAAAGAAGAGAATTATCTTTAATAGTATTGTTATTTTTAACCGTAATTTTGGGCGTGGGATTCATGTTTAGTAGCTATGTGAAACTTAAAACTATTAATGTTTCTGGTGAAAATCAAATAACTAAAGATGAGATTTTAGCTGCTGGGAATATAAATTCTAATTTAAAAACATGGACTATAAAAAATGATGAAGTAAGAAATAATATTAAAAATAAATATAGTATATTTAAAGAGGTCACTGTAAAGAGTACATTCCCGTCAAAAATTGATATAAAAGTAGAAGAATATAGGTTTATTGCTAAAAATAAAAAGACTGATGGGCAAATAGAGATAATTATGGAAAATGGAAGAACGTATAGTGGTCAAGTTCGTAATAATTATAATTTACCTATATTAGAAAACTTCAAAGAAGATGAAGAAAAATTAAAAGAAGTTTATAAAAATCTATTAGAATTAAAACAAGAAATTCTAATTCAAATATCAGAAATAATTAGCGAAGATGATGGAAATTTAACAATATACATGAATGATGGTCAAAAAATAAAAGTTTCAAGAGCAAATTTCGCACAAAAACTTAATTATTATGATGAAATTTCTAAGTATATTGATGACAAAAAAAATACAACATTAAATTTGATTAATGGTGCATATTTAGAAACGTCTAAAAGTGAAAAACAACGTATCCAAAACATTAAGAACTTATTAGCTAAAAATTCAGTAGATACAAGTAATGATAAAGAAAAAACAACTTCTGAATCTCAAAATAAAGAAGATAATTCTTCAAGTGATAAAAACACAACTCAAAACCGTGCGATAAATTCACAAAATAATAATCAAGCGTCGACTCAAGCAAATAAAAGAAAAAATACTTAGTAAAAATAATAAATTAAAATCTATTCGAAATTTTCAGTCTTGGATAGATTTTTTCTCTAGTTAACAAGTAATTAAAAGATATAATGAAATTATATTACAATTTAAAAATATTTTAATAAAATTTTAATTTTTTTAGCTTTTTTCATATTTTTTTTTTAAATTTTGTGATATAATTTAGTATGTGTAAATAGAATTTGTTGTGTATTTACAATTTTATTATTAAAGAAATATAAGATATTATTAAGGAAGGAGTGTTTGACTTGAGTTCACAATTATATACTTCAATAGACTTAGGATCATCAAGTATAAAAGTGATTATAGCAGATGTAGTATATGAAAAATTGAATATACTAGGTGTAGGAATTGTGAAAACTACATCGATAAAACGAGGAAATATAATTGATGTGGAATCGGCATCTAGGGATATTCAAAAAGCGATTGATATTGCAAAAAGTGAAGCTAATAAAGATATAAGGTCAGTATATGTAGCAGTTCCAAGTATACACACTCATATTAAGAAAAGTGTAGCGGAAATTAAGTTCGATACAAAACATGATATTGATGGTAGAGATATAGAGGAAGTAATAGAAGAAGCTAAGATTTTACCATTACCAAGGGAAAGAGAAGTAGTACAAGTAATTCCAGACTACTATAGGTTAGATGATATTGAGAATATTAGAAAACCAAAAGGAATGACAGTGCATAATACTTTTGAAATTACTGGGAATAGGGTTCTTACTTCTAAAACGCACTTGCATACAATATATAAGTGTATAGAGAATTTAAGACTTGATTGTAATGAAACATTTTGTACTTCTCATGCGTTAGGAGAATTACTTTTAAACGAAGAAGAGAAAGATTATGGTTCTGTTGTTATTGATATAGGAGCAGGACTTACAACAGTAAGTTATTTTGAAGATGGAATTTTACAATTATCGCAATCTATAGAACTTGCTGGTGAAGATATAACTAGAATGATTTCTGATGTCTTAAATGTTCCTATGAAACGTGCAGAGGAAATAAAGTTAACTCAAGGTCATGCTTTTTATGATATGGCTTCACCACAGGTGATTATTGAATTAGATAACTTAGAGCCTAATGAAGAGCCCTATACGCAAAAAGAGTTAGCAGACTACATTGAAGAAATAGTTGAAGAAATAATTTTACGTTCTTTTGATGTTTTAAGAAAAGCAGGTATTAATAGAGTAAAAGGAAATGTTGTTTTAACGGGTGGAACTACTCAAATGCCAGGTGTTTTGGAATTAGCAAAAGATATGCTAAGAAAAATGAATGTAAGAATTGGTTCCCCTAAAATAATAGGAGCTAATTCTCCAGAATTATCAGTGGTAGTAGGAGCGCTAACAAGCAGTTATAAAATGGAATCGTTACTTGGTTATCAAGTAACAGAAGATGTACCTATCATAAAAAACACGAATTCAACTTTTGAAAACATTTCAACTGTAGAGGAGATAGCTATACCTACTCCAACTGCAGAGAGTCTAATTACAGACGATAAAAATATTGAACATGATGAAGAGAATGATTATTACGAAGAAGACGTAAATAATAAAGAAGAAAATGAAAAAGAACAAAACTTCTTTTCTAAACTTAGTAAGATGTATAATTCATTTTTTGAATAATAATAGGAGGAATTAAATAATGTTTGAAGAATTTGATCAATCAGCAGTAATTAAAGTAGTCGGTGTAGGTGGCGGTGGAGGAAATGCCGTTGACCGAATGAAAGAAAGTGGAATAAAAAATGTAGAGTTTATCGCAATCAATACAGATGCTCAAGCTTTAAAACGTTCTAAAGCAGATGTAAGAATTCAAATTGGAGAGAAGCTAACAAAAGGATTGGGTGCAGGTGCTAATCCTGAAGTAGGACGTAAAGCCGCTGAAGAAACAAAAGATAAAATTGAAGCAGCTTTAGAAGGTGCAGATATGGTATTTGTAACTTCTGGTATGGGAGGAGGAACAGGTACTGGAGCAGCTCCAATCGTAGCAAGTATTGCAAAAGAATTAGGAGCATTAACAGTAGGTGTTGTCACTCGTCCGTTCAATTTCGAAGGTAAAAAGCGTCAAGTACAATCTACAGCAGGAATCAATTCACTTAAAGGAGCAGTAGATACTCTTATCGTAATCCCTAATGATAGATTATTAGACATCGTAGATAAATCTACTCCAATGATGCAAGCATTTGTTGAGGCTGATAATGTTTTACGCCAAGGTGTTCAAGGTATATCTGATTTAATTAACGTATCAGGAACAGTTAATCTTGACTTTGCAGATGTAAAAGCTATTATGGCTGACCAAGGTTCTGCATTAATGGGAATTGGTGTAGCAACTGGTGAAAACAGAGCAATTGAAGCTGCTAAAAAAGCAATTTCATCACCATTATTAGAAACTTCTATCGTAGGAGCAAAAGGTGTATTATTAAACATTACTGGTGGCCCATCACTAAGTTTATTTGAAGCACAAGCAGCAGCAAGTATTGTTCAAGAAGCTAGTGACGATGAAGTAAACATGATTTTCGGTACAGTATTTAACGAAGATTTAGAAAAAACAGATGAAATTATTGTTACAGTTATCGCCACTGGATTTGAAGAAGACGGGGTTAGTGTCGAAAGAGATATTTTAGCGCAACGTCCAGCACAACCAGAAGCTAGTTCATTTACAAGTGGGTATGGAAAAAATGAAGTAGAACAAGAAATGTATCCACGTCCAAGAAGAAGAACTAGAAGAGAAATATAATAAATACTAAGGACGATTTCTAATATGGAAATCGTCTTTTTTTGTTTATAGTATTAAAATGAAAATACACATATATTTTCTAGAAACAATTTACAAAAATAGAAAAGTCTAGTATAATCAATTATAAAATACTTTAGAGAAAGGATGTATAGAATGACAAATCAAAAAATGGAAAGAAAATTACAAGCACGCCACATAACAATGATAGCAATTGGTGGATGTATAGGTACTGGTTTGTTTATGGCTAGTGGTGCTGTAGTTAGTAAAGCAGGTTCTTATGGTGCTGTATTTACGTATGGCTTAATCGGAGTTGTTATTTACTTTTTAATGGCTTCTATAGGAGAACTAGCTACATTTTATCCTGTTTCTGGTTCATTTGGTTCGTATGCAACAAGATTTATTGATCCAGGGTTAGGTTTTGGTATAGGTTGGTTATATTGGATATTATGGATCTTGGTATCTAGTGTAGATATTATAACTTTATCGAAAATTTTACACTACTGGGAATTTTTTAGACAATTCTCTACATTTTATATTTGTATGTTTTTTTTAGTGTTATTATATATTTTAAATTTAGTAAGTGTAAAAGTTTTTGGAGAGGTAGAGTACTGGATAACTATAATAAAAGTTTTAACAGTAATTGTATTTCTTATAGTAGGAGCAGCAATTATTTTTGGAATAACTAATAATACTGATGCAGGAATAACAACTTTCATAAAAAATGGAGAAAAAACTTCTACTGCAGGTCTTTTAGGATTGTTTGGAATTTTCTCAACAGCGGCTTTTTCTTTTGGGGGAACTGAGATTGTTGCAGTAACAGCAGGAGAATCACCTAACCCTAAAGAGACTATGCCTAAAGCTGTAAAGCAGGTATTTTGGAGAATTTTAATATTTTATATAGCAACTATGTTTATTATTTCATCTATAGTGTCTGCAGATGATCCTAGACTCTTAGATACTAATAATGTTACAGCGTCCCCTTTTACAATTGTATTTCAAAATATTGGTTTAGGAATAGCTGCTGTTATTATGAATATAGTAATATTAACTTCTGTGCTTTCAGCAGCAAATTCTGGTATGTATGTTTCTAGTAGACAGCTATTTTCATTGAGTTTGAGTAATTATGGACCAAAATCATTTAAAAAATTAAACTCAAACTCTACTCCAACAATTGCGTTATCATTTTCAGTTATATTTATGATACTATGTTTTATTTTTGAAAAATATAATCCCAAAGGATATTATATGCTCCTTTCTATGGTAGGAATTGTAGTAATGATTATTTGGATGGTATCTTTAATTTCACAAATTCGTTTGAGAAAAGCAATAGTAAAACAAGGGAAAAAAGCAGAAGATGTACTACCATATACAGCTAAAACAGGTGTAATTGGCTCTTATATAGCTTTGATTTCTTTTGGAATAATTATAATTTTACAGTTAGTGTCTGATTATTTGACAGGTGGAATTATTCAGATGTCATACAATTTAGTTTGCCCAGTAATATGTTTAATTTTATATATGTCGTTTAAATTGGTGACTAAAAGAAAGTTTGTTAAATTGGAAGAAATGGATATTGATCCATACAGCGAGAAATAGTTAAGAAAGATAACAAGAATAAAATTTCTTGTTATCTTTTTTTAAAAGAAATAATTAGTTTATACACTTCTAATATATAGAAAATAAGAAAACTTTGTGATAAAATTATATTTAAGTGATTTTATGGAGATGATGATTTTGATTATAGGAATTACTGGAAGTATAGCATGTGGAAAAAGTCTAGTATCTAACTATTTGCAAGAAAAGGGTTATACAATTATAGATGCAGATAAAATAGGGCATATGGCACTAGAGAATGATGAAGTAAAAAAACAACTTGTCAATAAATTTGGAAAGTCAATACTAAAAGATAATGAAGTAAATAGAGTAACTTTAGGAAAATTAGTATTCGAAAATAATGAAAATTTAAAAGAGTTAAATAATATAATTCATCCTCAAATTAGAAAAAATATTTCAGAACAAATACAAGTGCATAAAAATGAGAAATTAGTCTTTGTAGATGTCCCTTTGTTGTTTGAAGCAAAATTTGATGATTTAGTAGAAAAAATTATTGTCATATCTTTAGATGAGAAAATTCAACTAGAAAGACTTATGAACAGAAATTCTTTATCAAAAGAAGAGGCATTACAAAGAATAAAAAGTCAAATACCAGTTCGAGAAAAAGAAAAACTGGGGGATTATGTTGTAGATAATAGTTTCACTCAAGAAAATACTTATAACCAAGTAGATAGAATTTTAGAAAAATTAAAACTAGGAGAATAATAAAATGACACAAGTGTTAAAAATAGAAAATCTTAGTGGTGGGTACAACCGTAAAAAGATTATAGAAAATATTAATATAGAGATTCCTAAAGGAAGTATCACTGCTTTAATAGGTTTAAATGGAGCAGGGAAGAGTACAACGATTAAACACATTTTAGGTTTATTACGCCCTATGGACGGAGAGATAAAGGTTAATGGAATTACAATAAGAGAAAATAATGAAAAATATAGAAAAAGTATTAGTTATATTCCAGAATCACCAGTTTTATATGATGAATTAACTTTGGAAGAACACATAAATTTAACAGCTATGGCATATGGCTTAAATATGAAAGAAGCATGGCAAAAAGCTGATGTTCTATTGAAATTGTTTAAATTAAGTGATAAAAAGAAATTTTTCCCAGTTCATTTTTCAAAAGGGATGAAACAGAAAGTTATGATAATTTGTTCTTTCCTTGTAGAACCTAACTTATACATAATAGATGAACCATTTTTAGGGTTAGATCCTATAGCAATTAATGATCTAATTAATTTAATGTGCGAAAAAAGAGATAATGGAGCGAGTATTTTGATGTCTACTCATATTCTAGCTACAGCAGAAAAGTATTGCGATAATTTCATTATAATTCATGAAGGTAAAATATTGGCTAGTGGAAAATTATCATATTTGAGAAAAGAGTTTAATATGGCAGATGCATCTTTAGATGAAATTTATCTAGCGTTGACTACGAGAGGTCAAGATGAGTAATATAAAGAATATTTTTGATGATAGAAGAAGAAGAGAACGTGAAACAAGAGTAACATATAGTAAATATATTTTCAATTCGCACTTAGTTATGTTTCTTATCATAGTGCTAGGAGCAGGGCTAATTAATTATTCACAGTGGCTAGAGAATGCTAGTAAGTTAGAGATGAAGACAGTTTTTATTGCAGCATCAGCGATATTCAGTTATCTTTTAGTATCGTTAAAAGTAAAGACTTTTATAAAAGAAGCGGATGCAATATTTTTACTTCCATTAGAAAAGTATTATGGAAAAGTAGCTATAAAAACAGGAATAATATTAACAAGTATTCATTTATTATTCTTAGTTATATTTTATTTTATAATTAAACCATTATTAAGTCGTATAGGTGGATTTAGTGGGTTAGAAGAGTTTACTGGAATCGTAGGAGCTCAATTCTTTATGCTTATTGTAGGAGTAATGGTGAATGTTTTCTATAGATTAGCAGAAGCTATTTATTTTGAGAAAAAGTTTTTTATGAAGATTTTATTATTCTTGAATATATTTCTTCCAATATTGGTCGTATTTGGTAAATATAATTATCTAGAATATACTACTTTTGTTACTTTAATAATTATATCAATAATTATTGTTAAAAATCATAGTAATGTGAAAAAAACTTTACTACTAAATAATGACATAGGTTATGCATTAAAATGGAATGAAGCAGCAGAATATGATAGACATAGAGAAGAAAATTATCTTAAGTTTGTTAGTATGTTTGTTGATGTACCACTAAATGGAATAAAAGTTGCCAGACGAAAATATTTTGATGTATTACTACCAAAATTAACCGAACAAAACTTCACAGTAGAAAATAGTTTTAAATATTATTACTATCGAGTATTTCTACGTCAAGAAAATACAGTATTTCTTGCACTAAGATTAATGTTAATAGCAGGTATTATAATATATAGCTTCAATAATGTATATGTGAGTTTAGTGGTTATTATATCATATAGTTATTTAACTATTATTCAACTTGTCCCATTGTATAAGCAAATAAGCAATAATATTTGGCATAGTATATTACCAGTTAATGAAGAAATAAAAATTAAAAGTTTTAAAAATTTATTAACAGCAGTTATTTTAATAACAACATTTATATTGACATTATTAAGTATTGTAGTAAGTGGAATAGATTATTTAACAATAGGTATAAATATTTTATCATTTGTACTGGCAAATTTATTGGTGAGGGTATTTATAGCTAAAGTTAAGTAGAAGGGAGGATACTATGAAAAATATTGCAATAATTGGTGGAGATTTGTCAGGGGTAAGCTGTGCTTATTTTCTTGATAAGTTTTCAGGTGCTAATTCTAAAAAGTTCAATATTGATTTAATAGAAAAAGATTTAGAATTTGCAAATGATAAATTTGGGAAATTTCAATATGGTCAGGAAATATATGATAATGGATGGCATAATTCTATAAATGAACAGGGAGTTTTGTTTTATCTAATGGTTGAGTTGGGTTTACACAGATACCTAATACAAAGTGGATTAACTAAAAAAGTATTTTTTACAAAAGAAGGAATAAAATATTTACCTGATAAAATGTTGTATGGTTATCCGTTAGATAAAAAAGAAATACTATTATCTGATATATTTACATTTAAAGAAAAATTATCTGTTTTATATAATATGCACAATACATTAGAAGATGAAAATGTAGAAAAACTTACAGTAGAAGAATTTTTCAAGGCAAATATAAATGAACATATTTATATTAAATTAATAGAACCACTTCTAACTAGCCACTACGGTAGTGATATTTCTACGCAAAACATGGTAAGTTTAATGCCAGAGTTATCATTTTTGACTATTCAAAAAGAAGACATCAATAAAATTTTAGAAGACATGTATAATAGAAGAGTTATTGATAATATAACAGTAGGTAGAGAATATAGATTAAAATTCACTTTAAAATCTTTTATAGAAACATTAGAATCTAATTTTTCAGGAAAAGTGTTTTTAGAATTTAATAGAGATGTTGAAAAAATAGAGAAAAAAGGTGAGAAGTATTTAGTATATTCTAATGGAAGTATTTATCAATACGATTATTTGATATTAACATTAAATCAAAAAAATTTTCTACCTTGGTTTTCTCAAGATGAAACAATAAAAGATTTTTTTGAAGATATGGCCTATGTATCGAATATAGTTTTAACTTTCGTTTATAGACGAGATGAATTGCATATAAATAGAGAAATAGGAGAAATTATTTTTCCAAAAGAGGAGAGCGAGTATTTAACTAAATTGGAATATATAAGTAATAAGTGGATTGATGTGAAAATGAGCGGTATTCAAATAGTTAGAGCTTATATAAATCGCCAAGAAGCAGTAAAAAAACTTCTTAAGAAAACTGATAAAGAGATTCAAAATATTGTTGAAGAGGAGATCCGTACTGTACATGGATTCGTTGGTAAGCCAGAGAGATGTTATGTGAGCAAAGTAGAAGATAATTATAGATTTTGTTGTGAAAAGTATAATGAAAAAATTAATAGTTTATCAACTTATTTAGCAGAAGAATATCCGAATTTATATATAATAGGTAAGTCCAAAAAAGCAACTAATCTTGAAAACACTATTTTAGAGGCAAAAGAGACTGCAAAAGAAATTGTGGAAAAAATTAAATAAATAAGAAATATCTATGATATGAGGTGAATATGATGAAATTTAATTTTAATAAAGCTAATGGAACGAAAGTAACGTTTATTTTTGAAGATATAGACTATACTAATGAATTATTAGCTTATACAAAAGAAAAAAAACTATTTAGTGGGAAATTAAACGAAGTTTATTGTAATTTACCATTTAATGGTGAAAAAGAAATTTTAGTGGGGTTTGGGAAAAAAGAAGACTTATTAGAAGACGATATAAGAAAAGTATTTTTCAAATTAGGGAAAGAACTAATAAGATTTAAGGAACAAGAAGTATTATTACAACTACCAAAACTAGATAATATAAAAACTAGTTCCCTAGTAAAAGCGATAGTGGAAGGATTCTTGCATTCTACATACAAATTTGATAAATATAAAAGTGATAGAAAAGATTATCCAGAGATAACTATCAATTTAATAACTGAAGAAGACTCATCACTATTGGAATCATGTGTAAAAGAGGCACAAGATGTTATTAATGGTATCTTCTTTGCAAGGGATTTAGTAAATGAAAGAGCAGAATATTTGTATCCAGAAAGTTTGGCAAATATAGCAAAAAATGAATTAACTCAACTTGGGGTAGAAGTAGAGGTATATGATGAAAAACAATGTGAAGAATTAGGACTAAAAGGTCTTTTGGCAGTAGGACGAGCATCAACAAGAAAACCTCGTTTTATTGTTATGAAGTATATAAATGATAAAACAAATGATGAAATTATTGGTCTGGTAGGAAAAGGTGTAACATATGATACTGGGGGATATTCAATAAAACAAACAGCTAATAGTATGGATATAATGCACTGTGATATGGGGGGTGCTGGAACTGTACTAGGAACAATGAAGCTAATAGCAACAAGAAAACTTAAAACAAATGTTATTGGAATTATTGGTGCATGTGAAAACATGATTTCAGGAAGTTCATATAAACCAGGTGATATAATTTCTACATTATCAGGAAAAACTGTGGAGGTATTGAACACAGATGCAGAAGGACGTATTACATTAGCTGATTCAGTTTATTACGCTACAGAGAAATTAAAAGTAAGTAAAGTAATAGACTTGGCAACTTTAACAGGGGCATGTTTAGTAGCACTTGGGGAGTTCTATACGGGAGCCGTAACTAATGATCAAAAATTTTATGATGAGTTAGTCAATGCATCGAAAAAGGCTGGAGAAAGAATATGGCAAATGCCAGTAGACGACAGTTTTAGAAAGTTAAATAATTCATCAGTGGCCGACGTAAAAAATACAGGAGGTCGTTTAGGTGGAACAATTACCGCAGGTTTATTTATAGAAAATTTTGTGGCTAATAATACACCATGGATTCACTTAGATATAGCAGGAACAGCGTATCTATCTAAACCAGAAGGGTACTTACCGAAAGGTGCAACAGGAGTTCATGTAAAAACATTGTACAATTTATTAAATAAATAAAATATTAAAAGTTCAAGGGTATAACATATTATATTCTTGAGCTTTTTTATATAATATTGTGAATTTGCTGGTAATTATATTAAGATTTTGTAAAAAATTCGCAAATATAAAAAGAAATATTTCAACAGTAATTGACATTGATAATTATTATTGATAAGATAAATATAAGTAGAAAAGTAAGGAGGATATAATGATAAAGTTAAATCCATTAACGCTGGTAATATTAAACATTTTATTTCCAGTAGTTATCTTTTTAGGGAAAGGTATAATTTATGAAACTATTTGTCTATTGATTGCAATTGTAGTTTTATCTATATACAAACGCTATTTACAAATATTAAAATTTATAATTTGGTATATATCTTTTTCAATACTAGCTTATTTAATATCAATTAGTAATATAATTTGGATTGCAGATCTATTTGGAACATTAGTTTACATTATCCTCAGAATGACACCGGTTATGATGATTGCTTATATTTTAGTAAAAGACATAAAAAGTAATGAATTATTATCTGCATTTGAACAAATTCATTTACCAAAAAAAATTATGTTAAGTATTACAGTAGCTTTAAGATTTTTCCCAACATATAAATTGGAAATTAGAATGATTAGAGAATCATTAAAGATGAGAAATATTAATTTAAAAATTACAGAACCGCTAAAATTTTTAGAGTATTGGCTAGTCCCAGTTCTAATGAGGATGAATCTTATTGCAGAAGAAATGACAGCAACAGCTATGACAAAAGGGGTAGAGTCACCAATGAGAAGGACATCATTTTATAATGTGAAAATGAGAATAATTGATTATATTTTCTTAATTATTGTCTTTATAATTTTTGTATTTCTATTAATAGGGGGCATTAAATAATGTTAGAATTTAGAAATGTGTCTTTTACTTATAAGAATTCAGAAGAGAAGGTGTTAAATAATGTGAGTTTTAAAATTAATGAGGGGGAGTGTATTTTATTAACAGGAGTATCTGGAAGTGGGAAGTCAACTATTGTTCATTTAATGAATGGGCTTATACCAGCTTTATATGAAGGAGAATTAACTGGGAAAATATATTATAATAATACTTCTTTAGAAAGTATAAAAACATATGACATAGCAAAAGATATCGGTTATGTTAGCCAAGATCCAAGAGGACATTTTTTTACTACAAACACAACGAGTGAGCTTGTATTTGCTATGGAAAATTTTGGAATTTCTCTAGATGAAATGAAAAAAAGGTATAATGCAGTTGTTGAATTATTAGAACTGGAAGAAATTGTTGATAAGAATATTTTGTATATTTCTAGTGGGGAGCGTCAAAAAATAGCGATTGGGTGTAGTTTAACATTAATACCGAGAGTAATAATATTAGATGAACCATCATCTAACTTAGATTTTCGCATGACAAAGAAATTAACAATATTAATTGAAAAACTGAAAAATAAAGGTTATACAATAATTATTGCAGAGCATAGAATACATTATATTCAAAAATTAATAGATAAGGTTTTAATTGTAAATAAAGGTATGACTAAGGAAATAACAATTGATGATTTGAAAAACACCACTGATTTTCCTTTAAGAACTCTAGATGTATTTAATTTACAGCTAGAAAATATTAGCTCAAAAAATAAAGACTTACTACTGCAGATTGATAATGTAAGTTATGGAGATATATTATTGCAAATTTCAACATCTATAAATAAAGGTGATGTAATCGGTTTGATTGGAAGAAATGGTGCAGGGAAAACAACATTATTAAGGATGCTTACCAATATAATGAATCCAACTAAAGGAAAAATTTTAGGAAATGTTAAACCGTTTTTAGTGATGCAAGATATGGATTATCAATTTTTTACAGAATCAGTTTTAAGTGAAATACGTTTTGGAAATGAAGGAGTTGAGAATGATAAAATTAATAATCTATTAGAAGAATTGGGATTAAATAAATTTAAAGATAAAATTCCTTTTGAATTGTCAGGAGGGCAAAAACAAAGGTTACTCATTTCTATAGCTGCAATATCTAATGTAAATTTATTGATGTTTGATGAACCAACTAGTGGTCTAGATTATATAAATATGGAAAAGGTTAGTAGTGTGTTAAAAAATCTATCCAAAGAAAATGCTCTAATAATAGCTACACATGATATAGAGTTTTTATATAAAACATGCAATAGAATAATATACTTAGATAATAAGACGATAAAAAAAGATTTTTATTTAGATAATGAAAGTAAATCAGAAGTTCAGAATATTTTTATAAATATGGAGGGATAAAAAATGAAATTAAAAACAAAAGATTATATTTTTTTAGGAATGGCAACAGTATTGTCATTAGTAGTTTACATGATAGCAATGGTTATCTCAAGCTTCTTAGGTGCATTTGGTCATAGCATATCACCTGGGATATGGGGATTATTAGCAGGAATAATCTTTGTATATATATGCTATAATTACAAAAAGTTTGGTATATTTACTGTTTTTATAATTATACATATGATTATATTTTCAATAATGGGAGGAGCGTATTTACCATGGTGGATATCTTCGATTACTGGTGCCTTTTTAGCAGATTTTGTATTAAAAACATTTGGTTATAATAATGTTATTTCTCAATGTGCAGCATTAAGTTTGATAAACATAGGAAGTGCGTGTGGTGCATGGATACCGATAATATTTTTTGCTGATTCATACAGAAGTGATTGGATAGCAAGAGGTCAATCAGCTGAAGCAATGGATACCTCAATAAAATATGGGTCAGGACCATGGTTAATCCTAGGTATAGTATGTATAATAACGTTAAGTTGTATAGGTGTATTGATCGCAAGAAAAATTTTGAAAAAATATCAAAAATAATAATTTTTCGCTTGACAAGTAAATATTAAGGGTGTAAAATAAGTATCAATAAAAATAAAACTTTAGAAAAGAATAGTAATTTTGAAAAAAATTTTTAGCGAGCTAACGATGGTGAGAGGTTGGTAATTAATTTCTTAATGAACGCACTTTTTAGTTAATTATGAAAATAATTGGTTACTCTGCCTTAAGGAGTTCGAGTGGGTATGCTTATACCAAGAAAAGTGGCAACGCGGATTTGTATTTCGTCTTTTTACAGTTCTATTAGGAATTGTAAAAAGACTTTTTTATTTAGCTGTAACTTTATGGTATAGAGATAAAATCTAGGTATAAGAATATCAAAAAGAGTGGCACCGCGAAAATTCGTCTCTTTATAGTTAGATAGCAAATTTAACTATAAAGAGACTTTATTTATTATTACTATAATTATCTAAAGGAAAAAATAAATAAAAAGGAGACAAAAAAATGAAAAAATTATTACTATTAATAACTGCAATGGTTGCAGCAATTACGTTAACAGCTTGTTCAGGGGCAAAAACAACTAAAACAAAGATGGATGAAATTAAAGAAAAAGGTAAAATTGTCCTAGGAGTTTCTCCAGACTATCCACCTTATGAGTTTACAACTACAGAAAATGGGCAAAAGAAAGTGGTTGGAGCAGATATTTATCTAGCTCAAGAAATAGCTAAAAAACTAGGCGTAGAAGTAGAAATTCAAGAAATGGCTTTTGATTCACTAATTGCAGCAGTAAATGCTAATAAAGTTGATATGGTTATTTCTGGAGTAAATCCTACTGAAGAAAGAAAAAAAGCAGTAGATTTTTCTGATATATACTATACAGGTAAAGGTATTTTTGTAGTTAACAAAGATTCTGCTGAGATAAAATCAGTTGCAGATTTAAAAGGGAAAAAAGTTGGAGTTCAAAAAGGATCTACATATGAAACATATGCTAAAGAACAATTAAAAATTGAAGATAAAGATTTACAATCTTTAACAGATGTGCCAAGCTTACTACAAGATTTAAAAAATAAAAAAATTGATGTAGTACTAATTCCAGATGATGTAGCAAAAATTGCAATTAATAAATACAATGACATTAAAATTAGTGCATTTAGTGCAGAAAATGATCCAGAAGCAACAGGTATGGCTATTGTCTTCAAAAAAGCAAAAGATGGTAGCAACAAAACTTTATTAGAGCAAGTTAATGCCGTTATTAAAGAAATTAAAGAGAAAAATCTATTTGAAAAAGAATTAGATAAATATGCAAAACTTGCTGCTGCAAGTGAATAGAAAGAGGTAAAAAATAAAATGTTTGATTTTCTTCCAAAGTATTATACAACTTATATAGACGCAACCGTAACAACATTAAAAGTATCACTTATTGCGTTATTAATAGGATTGTTACTAGGAATAGTAATTTGTTTAGCCAAAATAAGTACAATAAAAGTATTGAATGTACTAGCAACAATTTATGTTGAAGTAATTAGAAATACTCCAATATTAGTGCAAATTATGATTATATACTTTGCTCTTCCAGAAGTAGGAATATCATTTACTCCATTTATGTCAGCAATAATTGCATTATCTATAAATTCAGGAGCTTATGTGAGCGAAATTTTCCGTTCGGGAATATTAGCTATAGATAAAGGTCAGATGGAGGCTGGACGCTCTTTAGGTCTTAGTTACTTCCAAACGATGAAATTTATCATTTTACCACAAGCATTAAAAAATAGTTTACCAGCTTTAGGTAATGAGTTTATATCGCTAGTAAAAGAATCATCAATAGTATACTTTGTCGGGGTAGCGGATATAATGTTTGCAGCCAATACTGTAAAAAATGCAACTTATGAAACATTTGGTCCATATTTAATAGCTGCGGCAATATATTTTATAATTACATCAGTATTATCATTCCTAGTAAAAAGACTAGAAAAAAAATTAGCAAAGTAGGTGAAGACGTTGTTGTTAGAAATAAAAAATTTGCATAAAAAATTCGGTAAATTAGAAGTATTAAATGGTGTGAATATTAGTGTAGAAAAAGGGGAGAAAATCGTAATTCTAGGTTCTAGTGGTAGTGGAAAAAGTACAGCATTACGTTGTGTAAACTTATTAGAAACTCCTACTGGTGGACAAATATTATACAACGGGGAAGACATTACTAAACAAAATATCAATAAGTATAGAAAAAAAGTAGGAATGGTATTCCAAAATTTTAATCTATTTCCAAATATGAGTGTTCTAGAAAATATAACGCTAGCACCAAAAGCTTTTGGAGATGATACTGATGAAAACATAGAGAAGAAAGCAATAGAATTATTGAAGAGAGTAGGGCTTGAAGATAAAAAAGATGTCTATCCAAATAGTCTTTCGGGCGGCCAAAAACAACGTGTTGCGATAGCACGTGCGTTAGCCAACTCACCAGAAGTATTATTATTTGACGAACCTACTAGTGCTTTGGATCCAGAAATGGTAAAAGAAGTATTAGATGTAATTAAAGAGCTGTCAGAAGAAGGATTAACTATGTTAATAGTTACTCATGAAATGAACTTTGCTAAAGAAGTTGCTGATAAAGTAATCTTTATGGATGGTGGAATAGTTTTAGAAGAGGGAACACCGTCAGAGATATTTGACAATCCAAAAGAAGAAAGAACTAAAGAATTCTTTTCAAAAATTTTATAAGTTATTAGTTAATATTTTGCAAGAAATTAAATGTAAAGTTAAAATTTAAAGTTCGTGAAACAACCTTGTTTATAGAAATACAAGGTTGTTTTTTTATGTTTTGCAACTAAAATAACTTTTATTTAGTTGATGAGCAGTAGAATTCCACAAAAAAATGAACGTTAAAATTTAATGTCTTGACATAATAAAGAAAAAGGTATATTATGGTATAGTTGGAAAAGGAAATAAAATATAAATAAGGAGAAAATTCTAATTATGATAGAACGTCTTTTTAAATTAAGGGAAAATAATACAAACGTTAAAACTGAAGTAGTTTCAGGTTTGATCACATTTTTCTCAATGAGTTATATTTTAGTAGTAAATCCAGCTGTATTATCAGCAGCAGGTATTCCATTAGATAGAGTGTTTACAGCAACAATTATTGCAGTTTTAGTTGGTACTTTAATTATGGCATTAGCAGCAAATTATCCAATAGTAGTTGCACCTGGTATGGGAATAAACTCGTATTTTGCAACATTAGCTGCTACATCAGGTTATAACTATAAAACTTTATTAGCAACGTGTTTTTTAGCTGCTGTTATTTTTGTAATATTATCAGCAACAAAATTCCGCGAAATTTTAATCGATTCAATTCCCAATAATTTAAGATATGGAATTTCGGCTGCAATTGGGTTATTTATCGCATTTTTAGGACTTAAAAACTCTGCATTAATCGTGGCAAACCCACATACGATTCTTTCATTAGGTGATTTAAAAAATCCAGTTGCTTATATGACAATTTTAGGTATCTTTATAATCCTTGTTCTATTAGCTTTAGAGGTGAAAGGTGCTATCTTCATAGGTATGGTGGTAGTCGCTATTATTTCATACTTTACAGGAATGTTAAAAGTTGATAAAATTTTTGGTATTCCTCATATGGATTTAAGCTTATTATATAATCCAGTTAGTGAGAGTATTAACGTATTACAATTAGGGTTATATGGAATAGTCTTTACATTTTTAATGGTAACACTATTTGATACTACGGGTACAATGGTCGCAGTAACTACACAAGCAGGTTTAGTAAAAAATGGAAAAATGGAAAAAGTAAAAGAAGCATTATTAGCTGATTCATTTGCATCATTAGCAGGATCATTATTCGGAAGTACACCAACTTCAGCATATATAGAATCTTCTGCAGGAGTTGCAAACGGAGGACGTACAGGACTTACAGCATTGACGACAAGTTTCTTTGTAGTAATCTCAATTTTTTTATTCCCATTAGCAAGTAGCTTAGCTTCAGTACCAGCAATTACATCTCCTGCATTAATTATTATTGGATCATTTATGATGGAAAGTATTGCAAAAATAGATTGGGCTGATATCACGGAAGCTTTCCCAGCATTTGTTACAATTGTGGGTATTCCACTTACAGGCTCAATCAATGATGGTATCGCATTTGGATTTATATTTTATGTTATTTTAAAAGTATCGAAAAGACAATGGAAAAATATTCATCCATTAATGTATATTTTCGCAATATTATTTGTTATCCAGTTATTGTGGTTGCATATATAATCGTTTTAAAACTCACTTTTTTAGGTGAGTTTTATTTTTTGAAAAAGAACAGACTAATACTTTAATTTTATTAAGGATTACAATTTTTAATTTAAATATTTCTTTTGGAGAATTAAGGGGAAAATAAAGATTTAATACTATTTAAATAAAAAAATATTGATATTGTAACCGAAATATAGTAATATAGTAAGCATAATTATTTTATATGAGAGGAAAATATTTTATATGAAAAAAGGTTTACTAACCGGATTGTTATTATTTGGTATATTTTTTGGCGCAGGTAATTTAATTTTTCCACCAGCGCTAGGAGTAAATTCTGGTGAAAATTTTTGGCCAGCAATTTTAGGATTTGTTGTTTCAGGAGTTGGAATTGCAATTGTAACACTAATCGTCGGGACTCTAAATCCAAAAGGATATGGAGCAGAATTAGACGAAAAGATTTCGCCACTATATTCAACTACATATTTAGTATTGTTGTATTTATCTATTGGTCCATTATTCGCAATTCCGAGAACTGCAGCGACATCATTTGATATTGGAGTAGCACCATTAGTAAAAGGAAGTAGTTTACCATGGTTATTAATTTTCACAGTTATTTATTTTGCTTGTGCATTTATTCTTGCGATTAATCCTAGTAAAATATTGGACCGTGTAGGGAAAATTTTAACTCCAATTTTCGCATTACTAATTGTAATTTTAGTTATATTAGGAGTTTCTAAGTTTGATGCAACTAATCCAGCTGCAAAAACTTATGCAACAAGTTCAGTAGCGTTTGGTACTGGATTTATTGAAGGATATAATACACTTGATGCATTAGCATCTGTTGCGTTTTGTATTATTGCAATGAGTGCATTAAAACAGCTTGGCTTTAAAGATAAAAAAGAATTTTTAGCAAGCACATGGGTGGCTGGGATTGTAACTGCAATCGGATTCAGTATTCTATATATAGGTCTTGGACTTTTAGGGAATAAATTTGCAGTACCAGCAGAAGTTTTAGCTGATCCAAAAGTTAATAAAGGAGCATATGTTCTTACAGAATCAGCACGTGGAGTATTTGGTAACTTTGGTGGAATCTTCTTAGGAGTTATGGTTATCCTTACATGTTTTACAACTACAGTAGGATTAATCGTAGCAACATCAGAGTTTTTCAATAAAAAATTCCCACAATTTTCTTATAAAGCATATGCTATTGTTTTCACATTAGTTGGATTTGCTATAGCAAATATTGGACTTCAAGATGTAATTAAATTCTCAGTTCCAATGTTACTATTCTTATACCCAATCACAGTAGCATTAGTTATTATTGTTATAGTTAACAAGTATGTAGCATTATCGAAATTAGGTATGCAACTTGCTATGGGAGTAGTTACTCTAATTTCTATATTGTCAGTAATTGGAAGCACATTTAAAGTAGCAGCGATAGCTGAATTAATAGCTAAATTACCGTTAGCAGCCCAAAGTTTAGAATGGTTAATACCAGCATTAGTATTTATTGCTCTAGCAGCAGTATTACCTAATAGACAAAAAGGAAAAGTTTACGATTTTAGTGAATTGTAAAATAAAATCACCTGTTGATAGATTATATCACAGGTGATTTTTTATATGCCAAAATAGTTAATTTCGTATTACAAAATTTCAGGATTATTCTTTTGAATTAATTAATTTTTTTACTTCATCTAGTAAGAACATTTTAATATTCAAAGATTCTACAAATCTCTCTAGAGAGACTAGTTTTTCAAAATTAATTTTATCTGTTGTTTTGTAAGCTCTAATAAGTTGATTTTTTGGTGTGTTTTCTTCTGAAATAAATTCAACGATATCTGATTTATAACCAAATACTTCTAACACCTCACTACGAATAGAATCAGTAAGAAGGGTAGAAAATTTTTCTTTTATAATACCATGCTTTAGCATAAATGGAATAAAGGTCGAATCTAGTTGACTGTTTACTTCCTTTTGACAGCACGGAACGGCAAAAAATACTTTTGTATTCCAACCTAGGGATTTTAGTAAGGCGATATCTGTAGCCGTATTACATGCATGAAGACTGATAACCATATCTATTTTATTTTTGTTTTCATAGTCGATGACATCTCCATAAATAAACTCTAGGTTATTAAAATTAAGTTTTTTGGCGATGTTATTACAATTTTCAATGACCTCCTTTTTCAAATCAATACCAATAATTTTGACATTTAATTTAAGAATTTCTGTTAGATAATAATACGCAGAAAAAGTCAAGTAACTCTTGCCACTACCAAAGTCCAAAATTGTAATTTGGTTTTTAGTATCAAGCTGAGTTGTCGCATGCTTAATAAATTCTAAATATTTGTTAATTTGTCTGAATTTGTTATAGCGTGCCTTTAAGATTTTTCCTTCTTTATTTTGAATACCTAATTCAATTAGAAAATCATACTTTTGTTTTTCATCTAGGAAGTATTCTTTACTAGTATTATGCTCAAAAGATATATTTTTTTTCTCTGTTTTCTTTTTATTTATACTAACTTTAAACTTTTTAGAAATCTTTATATTGATGATTTCGTCACTAGTAATAACACTAATATCTTTTGCAAGAGAAAATAATTCTTCGAGCATAATTTTTATTTTATCTACATTTGCTGTAATGATGTTTTCATGTTTTATTATACGCTTATAACGATATTCAAATTGTATATTAATATTGTTTTTAATATTAACAGGTTTTGCAATAACTTTGTCAAGTTCTGATTCTTTATTACGAATATTAGAAAAGGTTATTTTGGAAAGATTATTATTTTTTATATGAGATAATAATTCCGAGATTATTTCGTGATTCATAGTTTCTCCTTGAGAATGTATTAAATATTATTTATATTCCATATTACAATACTTTGTTTTAATTGGCAAATTAAAAAAATAATTAAATCAAACTCTGTTATTCTGTTGAGTATTACATTTATGCGTGGTATAATTTAGTAGTTAGAAAATATGAAAAAGGTAGATAGTATGAATATATTAGATATTATTGAAAATATAAAAATAAAAACCATTTATGGATCATTACCAACTAAAGTAAATAATATTTCTCAAGATTCACGAAAAATTACAAAAGGTGATGTCTTTGTTGCAATTAAGGGCTATACAGTAGACGGCCATAATTATATAGAAAAGGTAATTGCACAAGGAGCTGCCTTAGTAATAGCAAGTCGTTACGAAGATTATAACGTTCAAGATTGTGCCGTTGTTGTTGTAAAAGAGCATGAAATCGAAAAAATTGCAAGTATGCTTGCAAAAAAAATAAATTCAGGGAACAAGGTTCATACTGTTGCAGTAACAGGAACGAATGGGAAAACGAGTATTTCAACATTAGTACACAATATGTTACGTGAATTAGGAGAAAGTAGTTCTTATATTGGAACAAATGGTTTTGGGAAAAACGATGATGAGCCAATTTATTTAGGGAATACAACTCCTGATGTAGTAACTTTACATAACAAAATTGGTGAATTACATCGTGAAGATATTAAAAATTTAGCATTTGAAGCATCATCACACGCGATGGTATTAGGTAGAATTTACAATGTTGATATAGATGTTGCGATTTTTACTAATCTTACATATGAACACATGGATTTCCATGGTGATATGCAAACTTATGCTTATGATAAGAGCTTATTGTTTTCAACATTAGGAAATAATTTTTCTGAAGCTAAGTATGGGGTATTAAATAAAGATGATGAGTATTATAGTATTATGTCAAAATGCTTATACCATCAAGAAATAAATTATTCAGTGCTGGATGAAGCAGCAGATTTTTATGCGTATAATATAAAACAATATAGTGAAAATGGAAGATATAAAACGACATTTACCTTAAAATCACCAGAAGGTGAATACGAGTGTCAGACAAATTATATTGGAGATTTTATGGTAAGTAATGTCCTAGCTGCTCTTATAACGGTGTGGTTAAAAGGATATTCAGTAGAAAAATTGGTAAATATTTTACCGAACTTAGGAGCTTTATACGGACGTATGGAGATTTTAGGAGAAGATTTACCGATTGATATCATAAGTGATTTTGCGCATACTCCAGATGGTTATAAAAAATTATTGGAAGCAACTCGTGAAATTAGAAAAAACAAACGTACCTTATTGCTGACAGGAATGGGCGGGGGACGTGATATTTCTAAAGGACCGTTAATTGGTGAAATTATCTCAGAAGCTGATTATGTAGTAATAACGACAGATAGTCCACGTGATGAAGATGTAGAGGTTCTTATGGGAACAATTGAAAAAGGTATGACACATAAAAACTACGAAAAAGTATGGTTTAGAACGGATGCAGTAAAAAGAATTATTCAGTTGGCTGAACCAGGGGATGTTGTAATACTTGCCTCAAAAGGTCGCGAAGATTATGAAATTCTTCGAGGTGGCAAGAAGGTTTGGCATTCTGACCCAGTAGTTGCGATAGAAGAAGCTAAAAAGAAATTTAATGTGAAGTAGAAATTTGAAAGGAAAAAGACGTGATAGAAAAGATTAGAGAACAAGTAGAAAAAAGAAGAACGTTTGCGATTATCTCTCACCCTGACGCAGGGAAAACAACTTTAACAGAGAAACTATTACTTTTTGGAGGAGCTATAAGAGAGGCGGGTACTGTAAAGGGTAAAAAGACAGGTAAATATGCAAAAAGTGACTGGATGGATATAGAAAAACAAAGGGGGATTTCGGTTACCTCTTCTGTAATGCAATTTGATTATGATAATAAAATCATAAACATACTAGATACACCGGGACACGAGGATTTTTCTGAAGATACATATCGTACACTTATGGCGGTAGATAGCGCGGTGATGGTTATTGATGGAGCTAAAGGGATTGAGGCACAAACACTAAAACTATTCAAAGTTTGTCGTATGCGTGGTATTCCAATCTTTACATTTATTAATAAACTTGACCGTGAGATAAAAGATCCACTAGAGCTGTTAGAAGAAATTGAAGAAAAGCTAGAAATTGAAACATATCCTATGAATTTACCAGTTGGTATGGGGCAAAACTTCTTTGGGATTATGGATAGAAAAAATCATTATATTGAACCATTTAAAGAAGATAGCGACTTTGTTGAATTAGATGGTGAATATAATATTGTGGATGATAACCCAATCGCACAAGATGCAATGTATCAAAAGTGCGTAGAAGATATGATTTTAGTTACAGAAGCGGGTGTTGATTATGATTATGAAAAACAACTTCGCGGAGAACAGACACCAGTATTCTTCGGTTCAGCATTGTCTTCATTTGGTGTAGAAAGTTTCTTAAATTATTATGTAGATAATGCACCAACTCCAAAAGGTCGTCGTGGCATACATGAGGAAGATATTAAACCAACTGATGCTGAATTTTCAGGATTTATCTTCAAAATTCAAGCTAATATGGATCCAAAACATCGTGATAGAATAGCGTTCTTGCGCGTGTGTTCAGGAGAATTTAATCGTGGAATGGACGTAACTCTTGCACGTACAGGGAAAAAATTAAAAATATCTCGTTCAACAAACTTTATGGCGGACGACAAAGCTACAGTAGATGTTGCTTATGCTGGAGATATTATTGGATTATATGATAGTGGAAATTATCAAATAGGAGATACACTTTATCAAAATAAAAAAGTTGAGTTTGAAGCATTACCATCATTCACACCAGAAATTTTCGTAAAAGTTTCTGCGAAAAATGTTCTTAAACAAAAACACTTCCACAAAGGAGTGGAACAACTTGTTCAAGAAGGTGCAATTCAATATTATAAAACCTTACATACAAATCAAATAATTTTAGGAGCAGTAGGTCAGTTGCAATTTGAAGTATTTGAACATCGTATGAAAAATGAATATAATACAGAAGTTATAATGGAGAGAATAGGGCAAAAGACAACTCGTTGGATAGAAAACGAAGATTCAATTAATGAAAATATGTCGAGTTCGCGTAGTATTTTAGTAAAAGATTTATACGATAATTATGTATTCCTATTCGAAAATGATTTCGCCATGAACTGGTTTAATGACAAATATCCAGAAGTGAAATTATTTAGCAAGTTGTAAAATATCAACTAATAGTAAAAAAGTTAATATACCTTATAAGGAATGACTAAATAAACAGGTTTTAAGAAACTATGATTGCTAGTCATTCCTTGATTTTTATGTATAAAAATTTGAAAAAAAGTTATTCTAGGTATATAATAAAGTGTTAGCAAAATTTTAAATTTAAAGAGGATAGTATGAAAAATTTAATAAAAAAAATGCTGGAACTCTACAAAGAACCAAAATATAAAAGTGTTGTTAATTACATTTTCTTTGGAGTTTGTACAACATTAGTAAACTTTGTGACATATGCAATTTTGTATTATTATGGTATGGAAGTAATGCCAGCCAATTTAATATCGATAACACTGTCAATTTTATTCGCGTATTTTGTCAATGCAAAATATGTCTTCAACTCAAAAGCTGTAGGATTTAAAAAGGTTTTTTATGAACTTTCAAAATTTTTCACAGCCAGATTAACGACTTTAGTAATTGAAGTGTTTGGAGTTGAATTATTTATTTATGTAGGAATGAATGCCTATTTGGCTAAATTTATTATTCAATTTGTAGTACTTGTTGCTAATTATGTGATTAGTAAATTTTTAGTTTTTACAAAGGAGAAGAAATAATTTATGAAGTGGTTTATTACTGATATGGATGGAACTTTTTTAAATGACAAAAAAGAAGTTGCCCCTAACGCTCAAGATGTAGTAGTAAAATTGCAAGATAAAGGAAGTAAGTTTATCATAGCGACTGGAAGACCTGATATTGCAGTTAAACACTATTATTATAATTTGGGGATGAATGATGTAGTTATCTCCAACAATGGTAGCTTAATCAGAAACTTAAAAACAGGAGAGATAGTCTATCAAAAAAGTTTTACTATAGATGAAGTTGAAACGATATACAATATGTTTAAAGAGTTAAATGATGATGTTATAGAATTTCACGTTTATACATTAAACTATATTTATTGTAACAAGTTGTCGTTTAGTATGGCGCGTATGAAACGTTTAGAAGAAAATATGCCTGATGAATTAAAAACACCAATGTATATTCATGATGATATTATAGGAGAAATAAAAAAGAATAAAGAAGATTGTCAAAAAATAATGATGATTGCAAAGGATCATGAGAAAGTTGAAAAATTCTATAAAAAAGTTAGTAAAGTATTAGATGTAGATGGAACTTTCTCAGCAACAGATTTTTTCGATATAATGCCAAAGGGTTGTAACAAAGGAACTGCAATAGAAAAGTTGGCACAGCATTATAATTATCCAATAGATAAATGTGTAGTGTTTGGTGATAATTTCAATGATAAAGAAATGTTTGATGTAGCTGGATGGAGTGTTTGTCCAGATAATGCAAGTACGGCTATTCAAAATATGTGTGATGAAGTCATTGGTAATAATAATGATTTTTCTGTAATAAAGTATGTGGAAGATTACTATAAAAAAATAAAATAAGTACTTGCGAAGTTTGATAAAATTTGATAAATTAGTATATAGCGTATTAATTTATACTAAAAGTAAAAAACAAAAATTATTTATTGTCGAGTACAATGAAAAAAACAAAGGAGAACTTTCATGAGAGGAAGAAGAAATGAGAAGAAAAAGTCTAGTAGAATACTTGCCTTTCTGTCTTTAGTAGTTATTATTTTAACCTCAATTGGTTTAACTACAAAAACTAATGCACAAAAAGTAAATCTAGGACTAGATCTTCAAGGAGGATTTGAGGTACTATATCAAGTAGAGCCTCTAAGAGACGGTCAAACTATAGATGAAGCGGCAGTTAAAGCAACAGCCGATACAATCAGTAGACGTATTAATATATTAGGTGTAAGCGAACCAGTTATTACAGTAGAATCTGGTAATAGAATTAGGGTAGAACTTGCAGGAGTTAAGGATCAAGAATCAGCGAGAAAAGTTTTATCTACACAAGCTAATTTAACAATTCGTGATGTAGATGATAAGATACTTTTAGATGGTTCTGATCTTCAAGAAAATGGAGCTTCTCAAGGTTTTGATCAAAATAATAAACCAGATGTCAATTTAAAATTAAAAGATGGTGAAAAATTCGGAAATATTACTTCTGAAATTAGTAAACGTGGTGCAGGTAAAAACTTAATGGTAATTTGGATGGACTTTAACGAAGGTGATTCGTTTAAAGCAGAATCTGCTAAAAGTAATCCTAAGTACATTTCAGCACCACAAGTAAGTCAAACTATTAACTCAAAAGATGTTCAAATCACAGGAAACTTTACAGTAAAAGAAGCTAAAGAAATGGCAGCATTACTTAACTCTGGTGCTTTACCAGTTAAACTTACTGAGATTTATTCAAACTCAGTTGGAGCTCAATTTGGAGCAGATGCATTAAGTCAAACAGTATTAGCAGGAGCTATCGCACTTGGTATTATTTGTTTATTTATGCTAATAGTTTACCGTGTACCTGGATTTGTAGCTAGTGTAATGATGGTAGCCTATGTTTATATTACAGTTGTGTTCTTTAACATGATTTCAGGTGTTCTTACGTTACCAGGTATTGCAGCCTTAATTCTTGGGGTGGGTATGGCAGTTGATGCTAATATTATTATGTACGAGAGAATTAAAGAAGAAGTTCGTGCAGGATATCCACTTAAGAAAGCATATCTGGATGGAGCGCGTCAATCACTTTGGACTATTTTTGACTCTCAATTTACTACAGTAATAGCAGCTATAGTACTGTTTATCTTTGGTACAAGTAGTGTTAAAGGTTTTGCAACAATGTTATTACTATCAATTCTAGTCAGCTTTATAACTTCTGTATTTGGTACAAGATTATTATTAAGTTTATTAGTAAATTCTAATATCTTTAATAATAGACCAGAATATTTTGGAGTTAATAAAAAATCAATTCATGAATCTAAATTTGGAATTAATTCATTAAAATTAAATACAAAATTTGAATGGTTAAGTTTTACAAAAAACATGAAAAAATTCTTCGCATTTAGTATAGCAATTATGATTGCAGGGACAATCTCTTTAGGAATGTTTAAACTTAACTTAGGAATTGATTTTTCTAGTGGTACACGTATTGACGTAGCATCAAATACTGAACTTACAACTGAACAAGTAAAACAAGACTTATCATCGCTTGGAGTGAAAGACGAAAAAATTGTTTTAACACCAGATAAAAAACAAGTAACTGTTCATTCTAAAGATAGTTTTGCACAAGATAAAGCTATTGAAATAAAAGAGTACTTCTCTAAAAAATACAATAAAGATGCTAATCTAAGCGTTGTATCACCAGTAATAGGTAAAGAACTTGCAAAAAATGCATTGTTTGCATTGATGTATGCTTCAATCGGTATTATTCTTTATGTTGCATTCCGATTCGAATGGAGAATGGGACTTACAAGTGTAATAGCTCTTTTACACGATGTAGCGGTAATTATATTTATAACAAGTATTTTACGTTTAGAAGTCGATATTACGTTTATTGCTGCAGTTCTTACAATTGTCGGGTATTCTATTAATGATACAATCGTTACATTTGATAGGATTAGAGAACATATGCGTCATGAAAAAGTATTGACATCAAAAGAGCAAATTTACAAACTTGTTGATGTATCATTACGTCAAACATTGACTCGTTCTATTAATACTGTATTAACTGTTATTATTACAGTTGTCGTTATGTTATTAGTAGGAAGTAGCTCAATTTATACATTTAATGTAGCATTACTTATTGGTCTTATATTTGGTCTTTACTCATCTCTATTCATCGCCGCACAACTATGGGCAGTGTTGAAAGTTAGAGAGTTAAATAAAAAAGGAAAAATAGAAGTATCAGTTCGTAAATCTCCAAAAGAGAGAAAAGAAAATGATAAAGTATTAGTTTAATAAGAAAATCTGAAGGTAGAATTTTTTCTATCTTCAGATTTTATTTTGTTTAAAGTAAGTATTAGTTAAATATGTTAGAGTAGATAAGAAAAATTAAATATGATATAATTTAAAAGTAATTTTAATAAGGAGAATAGTTTATAAATGGAAATGTTGTTTAAACTATTGACTGAACATGTATATTTGATATTGTTTATATCAATGATTTTAGAATTTGCAGCTTTGCCGCTTCCAGGTGAAACAATGATGCTTCTTGCTGGTATTATGGCTTATGGAGGACATGCAAGTTATTTAGGAATGATATTAGCAAGTGCATTAGGGACAATAATAGGAATGCAGCTATCTTACGAAGTGGGACGTCGATTAGGAGTTAAAGCTATAGAAAAATATGGTTCATATATAGGGCTTACGCCTTACAGAATGACAAAAGCGTCTGAATTCTTTAATAAATATGGTAACATAGTAATCATAATTGCATATTATCTACCTGGAGTTCGTCATATATTAGGATATTTTTCTGGGATAACAAAAGTGGATGCAAAAAGATTCCATATCTATTCTACCTTTGGAGGAATTGCTTGGGTAGGAACATTTACTACTTTAGGTTACGTTTTAGGGCCTAGTGCCAAACCTGTATTCCATTTAATGCACAAATATGGAACATTAGCAATGTTATTTGGATTAGTTGGATTATTTATATATTTAATTTACAAAAAATTAGGAACTAGAGAATTTTCAGCATTCATTAAAAAGAGAGTATTAATTTTTATTCTGCCTATTATTTTTTCGATAGCAGTAATAATTTATAAATGTTCAACTGCACCAATGTTTCATCCGAAATTTATTACTGAAGTTTTATTTTACCTAGCAGTAATATTATTAGTAATTTCATTTTTATGTTATTTAAGAATTACATTGAAAAATAATACTACAAAAAAATTGTTAGTAGTAGTAGATTATCAAAAAGATTTTGTTGATGGCTCACTAACAGTCGAGCGTGCAAGGGAATTAGAAAAAGTTATTGTAGATAAAATAGAAAAATATAGACAAGATAACCAAGATATAATGTTTACAAAAGATACGCATTATACTAACTATTTAACTACAAGAGAAGGTCGATATATCCCAATAGAACATTGTATAATTGATACAGAAGGACATGGGTTATATGGTGAAGTAGCAAAATATGAAAAATATGCTAAGAAAGTTTTCAATAAAACATCTTTTGGTAGCATTGATTTAGCAAAATATATAAGTCGTAGTGATTATGAGGAAGTTGAGTTTTGCGGTGTTGTATCGAATATTTGCGTATTAAGTAATATCATTATGACTCAAACATATAATGAAAAAGTAGAAATTAAAGTAGATCTAAATGCAACTAAAGGTATGGATGATGAAATTGATAGTACACTTAAAAAATATTTAGAACAACTTACAGTAAGAGTAAAAGAATAAAAAAAGGCTTTGGATTATTCCAAAGCCTTTTAATATACGTTTTTCAGGAAATGTATAGAAAAAATTTAACTTTTATGATAGAATAATAACAAAATTAGAAGGGTAGGGTGAAAAAATTATGAATTATTTATTAGTATCTCCGAACTTTCCAATAAGTCAAGAGTTCTTTGCGAAAGAATTAAAAGAAAAAGGTATTAATGTATTAGGAGTGGGATCAGAAAGTTATGATGCATTAAGTCAAACATTAAAGGATAACTTGGTAGAATACTTTAGAGTTAATGACTTAGAAGATTATGAAGAAGTCTTTCGAGCAGTTGCATTTTTAACATACAAACATGGGAAAATAAATAGAATAGAATCTAACAATGAATATTGGCTTGAACTAGATGCTAGGTTACGCGAAGATTTTAATGTTTATGGAGTTAAACCTAAACAGTTAGAATTTACGAAATATAAATCAAAAATGAAGACTATGTTTAAAGAAGCAGGGGCGAGAGTAGCCAAGGGTTATGCTGCTAACAATAAAGAAGAATTAAATGGTATTCTGAAAAAATTGGAATTACCACTTATTGCTAAGCCAGATAATGGTGTAGGTTCTGCCAATACATACAAATTATTAACTCAAAGAGATGTAGAAGAGTTTATTAATGAATGGAATGAAAAGGTAAGTTATTTTTTTGAAGAATTTGTGGAAAATGGCGTTCTTTGTACATATGATGGGTTAATCAATCAACATGGAGATATTGTATTTGAGACAAGTTTTATTTATACACAACCTACACTTGACTTGGTCAATAATGGATTGGATTATGCAAATATTATTGAACCAAATATTGATCCAAAGTTAAAAGAATTAGGTCAACGGATAGTTTATAAATTTGGTATGAGAGAAAGATTTTTCCATATAGAGTTCTTTAGACTTCCGGATGGTGAGTATATCGCTCTTGAATATAATAATCGTATTGCTGGTGGAACATGTGTAGATTTATATAATTATTCTTATAATATTTCTTTATATAATATTTATGCTGATATAGTGTTGGATAATAGAGTACCTGAAATTTCAACAAATAAATATACTATAGCGTTATCTAGACGAAATAAGTATAACTATATGTATTCTTTAGATGAAATACGAACTAAATATCTACATAAGTTACGTATGATTTTTTATGTCCCAGAAGTTTTCTCAACAGCAATGGGTGACATTATAATAATTATATCAGTTGATAATAAAAATCAAATTAATGAAGTCATGGACTATGTTCAAAAAATATAAAATAAACTGTGATAGTCTATAAGAAAGGGGTAAAGGTGAATAAAAAGTTCAAAATCTTGTTATATATTGTTATTATTGGATTAGGATATGGTGTAGGAAATTTAATCGGATACTATGCAGGGGAACAACTTTCATCACAAGAAGCACCAAATATTTATTTAATAATTGTAACATTATTATTTGGCATTATTTTACAAATTATAATTCATGAAGCAGGTCACTTATTTTTTGGCTTACTAAGTGGTTATAAATTTATAAGTTTTAAGGCGTTTAATTTTGCGATAGTCAAAGATGAAGAAAATAGAATAAAATTCAAAATAATTCAGGGAACAAAGGGAACAGCGGGACAATGTTTAATGGAGCCACCAAAGCTTGAAAATGGGACATTTCCCTATAAACTATATTTAGCTGGTGGAGTGCTATTTAATATAATATTTTCGTTATTAGGATGGATTATAGCACCTAGTGTATATATGTTGATATTTACTTTAATCGGATTAGTTTTTGCAATTACTAATGCAATTCCTATAGGATTTAATGATGGAATGAGTTTTAAACTTTGCTTGAGAAGTGAAATAAATAGATATGCAATTCATTTGAGTTTAGTTAGTGCAGCTTATGCAATACTTGGAAAATCTTATGTGGTAGAACATCCAGAAGTATTAGAAAAAATAAAAAACTTAAGAGTAAAGGAAGCGACGCATATAACAGATTACTTAAAGTTTTTAGAAATAGAATATAATCAAGATAAATTCGAATTAAAAAAAGTTTATGATGGCTTACTAAAACTTTATTTAGAAAATCCAGATTTAATATTGCCATATAAAATAGAGGTAATGAGAAGTTTAGTGATGTTTGCGAGTTTATTTGAGCCTGAATCAGAAATTATAGAAAAACTGATGAAGGATAAATACGTTAGTGCGCGTCTTAAAGCGAAAGAACCTCAAAATAAAACTATTTTGGCAGTATATGAATGGCGTGTTAAAAATAACCCTCAAAAGGCATTAGCTTATTTAGAAGATGCTAGGAAGATTTTACATAGAAGTCCTCATTTATATGCAAAAATTATAGATGAAAAGTATATTAACTATATCGAGAGTTTAATAACATCTGAAATAGAACAAAAAATATAAAATAAGAACCAAGATTGAGTTAGTCAAACTTGGTTCTATTTTATTTTGTTAGAAATTAAGGCGCTGAAATCTAAGTCATCATATTTCGAATCACTTATATCTGTTAATGAATCAAAGTCTGTATCAGGAAATAGTGGATCAAAATCATCAATATTTAAATTTTTTTCGTTGGATGAGGTAGGTTTGTTAGAAATAAGCGCTGAAATATCTAGATTGTTATATTTATCCTCATGATTGTGTTTTTTATCTTCAAAATTATATTGTATATCTATCTCTTCTATGTTATTCTCTTCATTTTGATTATAAAATAAAACACCATACTCATCTAAAAGTTCTTCTTTTGAGTAATTTTTAAGTGGGTCTTCGATAGGAGATATAGTATTTTCATATATTTTCTTTACAGTATCCTCACTTGTCTCAATATTATTTTGTTTTGGTTGCCATGAGTTTATCAATCGATCAACAATATCTAGCTGGTTATCGTTAAGCAACATTAATTTATTTTTTATTTTTTCTACTTTATTCATAAACACACCTACATGATATTGTGAACAGGATGTTTTTCATTTTCTTTTAAATAATTGATGTAATCTGCACCCCAGTTTTCAAGTTCATTAAGAACACCTTTAAATTTTTTACCGATATCAGTAAGACTATATTCTACCTTCGGAGGGATTTGAGCATAAACTTTTCTATTTATAAGTCCATCTTGTTCTAGTTGCTTTAACTGTTTTGTTAGAGTAGTTTGTGTAATATTTCCTAATTCACGTTGAAGTTCATTAAATCTTTTTTCGCCATTATCCAAAATGTGTAGTATTAAAATTGTCCATTTTCCTGTTAATAGCTTTTGTGTCGTAAAAAAAGGACATGCTCCAAATAATTCTTTATCTTTCATATTTTAACTCCTAAAATTTTTATATTAATTTATAGTTGATACAATACATTACTATCAAAAAAGATACTAACTATTGTAAAAAATCGTACTTGTTTATTATAATATACATTATTATAATTAGATATATAAATTATAAAACAAAAAGAAATATTTAGCAAGAGGCTAAATAATCTGGAGGAATAAAAAATGACAGAGGCGAAAAATTTATATCAGAACAGACGTAGTGTATATGCATTAGGAAAAAATTTACCGATTTCTGAACAAGAGGTAATAGAAATAATTGATAACGCAGTGAAATATTCACCAAGTGCATTCAATTCAAACACTGCTCACGCAGTAGTTTTATTAGGTGATAATCATCAAAAACTTTGGGATATTACTTATGCTGAATTAGCAAAGCTGTTACCAACTGATGAAGCTAAAGCTACAACGAAAGGGAAAATTGATAATTTTGCGGCAGCATATGGAACAATTTTATTCTTTGAAGACCATAATGTTGTAAAAGGCCTACAAGAACAATTTCCATCATATGCTGATAACTTCCCAATATGGTCTGAACAATCAACAGGTATTGCATCATTTGCAGTATGGAATGCGTTAGCAGAAGCTGGAGTAGGAGCAAATATACAGCACTACAATCCACTAATTGATGAAAAAGTAGCAAAAGAGTGGAATATTCCTTCTAACCTAGTTTTACGAGCACAAATGCCATTTGGCGAAATAGTTGAAGAAGCAGCACCTATAGAAAGAAAAGCTCGTGTAAGAGTAGTAAAATAATATAAAATATAACTTCCCTTAAAGTCAAAATACTACTTTGGGAAGTTTCTTTATGTTACTTAAATGAATATTTTAGATAGTGGTTTTATGCTTAGTATATTGGAATAAGTCTTTAAATGTGTTATTATAATAGATGTTATTAATAAATAAATTTTTGAAAGGTCTAAAATTTTAAATCCCATGTTAAATATAGTAATTAAAAATTTAGAAGACACTAAAAAATTAGCAAAATTAGTTGCTGATTCAATTGAAAATAATAAGTTGCTTTTAATGTTAAATGGTGATTTGGCGGCAGGGAAAACGACTTTTACAAAATATTTGGCTGAATATTTAGGAGTAAAAGCTGTTGTAAATTCTCCGACATTTAACATTATGAAAGAATATAAGTTTCCGGCTGGTCGCTTGTATCATATTGACGCATATCGTTTAGAAGACAGTGATGAAGATTTAGGTTTTGACGACATTTTTTATGAAGACAATGTATGTGTAATAGAATGGGGAGAATTTATAGAAGAATTTCTACCACTAGAAAAATTAGTTTTCAATATTCGACTTAATGGTGAAGAACGTAATGTAAAGATAATCGCAACTGAGAAATATAGAAAAATAGAGGAAAGGATTGGTGAAAATTGGTAAGTATAGTAGTAGAAGCATCAAATGGTTTTTGTTCGATTGCATGTCTAGAGAATAATAAGGTACTGTCACAACGAAATATGGAATGCAGCAACAATTTATCAACGATAATTTTACAAGAAATTGATAATTGTTTAAATGATGCAGGAAAAAGCAAAAAAGATTTAACAGAAATAATTGCAAGTAATGGTCCAGGCTCATATACTGCCATTCGTGTTGTTGCAGCTATATGTAAGACATTAGCTTATACTTTAAAATTGCCACTGAAAGTTGTTTCAAGTTTAAAACTTCAAGCACTTTTGGAGTTTGAAAGTAATAAATTAATCGTACCACTTATTGATGCACGTCGTAATAATGTTTTTGCAGCAGTATATAAAGTTGAAAATAAAAAATTAATAGAAGTTTTGCAAGAAGATTATTATTCTTTAGAAGAATTAAATAACTTTTTAAAAAACAAGGATGAACAATTTGTTTATGTGGGACGTGATATAAAAAAACTAAAAGAAAAACTATTGTTGGCAGAAAATAACAAGAATGAAGTAAGTGCAGCAAATGTTGTCAAAATTTATGATAGTTTAGAAATTGTTGATAGTTATAATATGAAACCACAATATTTAAGGAAAACAGAAGCAGAGAGGGAACTAGAAAATGATAAAAATAAATAAAGTAGATGTTAATGATTTGGAAGTACTTTCAAAAATTGATATTGATAATTTTGAAGATGCATGGACAAAGGAAATGTTTAAAAGTGAATTAGAACATCCAAACGCAGAATATTATGGATTATTTAACGATGAAGAAATGATAGGTTTTTGTGGTGGATGGTTAGTGTCGGACGAATATCAAATTAATAAAATTGTCATTGACAAACCTCATCAAAATAAAAAACTTGGTCAGATATTTTTCACTTATATAATGCAGGTGCTAAAATTAAAAGGTGTGAAAAAAGCCTTAGTAGAAGTGCGTGTGAGTAATATGCCGGCAATAACTATTTATGAAAAATCAGGATTTGCTACAATTGATATTAGAAAAAATTATTACAAAAATAATGGTGAAAATGCCTATGTAATGGTAAGGGATTTTAGTAATGAACGATTTTAAAGAAAAGATAAATATATTGGCGATAGAAACGAGCTGTGATGAAACGTCGGTTGCTGTTGTTAAAAATGGTAAAGAAGTATTATCGAATATTGTAAGTAGCCAAATTGAAACTCATAAACAATTTGGTGGAGTTGTCCCCGAAATTGCTAGCCGTCAGCATATAGAAGTAGTAATTCAAATTGTTGAAGAAGCACTTGAAGAAGCTAAGACTTCACTTTCTGATATAGATGCATTGTGCGTAACGCAAGGTCCGGGGTTAATAGGGTCGTTGTTAGTAGGTGTAAATGTTGCTAAGGCATTAAGTTATGCTCTTGATAAACCATTAATTGCAGCACATCATATTGCAGGGCATATTTATGCTAGTAATATAGATAATGATATAGTTTATCCATCGTTGGCTCTAGTAGTCAGTGGTGGACATACTGAACTTGTTTATTTAAAAGACGAACTTAATTTCGAAATTATTGGTTCTACTCATGATGATGCGGTAGGTGAAGCATATGATAAGGTGGCAAGGCAATTAAATCTAGAATATCCTGGTGGACCTAAAGTTGACAAACTTGCAAAACTAGGTGAGGATAAATACAAATTTCCACGTGCTATGATTGATAGTAATGATTATAATTTTAGTTTTTCAGGAATGAAGTCTGCGGTTATCAACTTTGTACACAATGCTAATCAACGTGGTGAAGAAATAGTACCAGAAGATTTGGCATGTAGTTTCCAAATGGCAGTAGTGGAAGTTTTAATTACAAAAACTAAAAAGGCCATAATTAATTTAGGAGTCAAGCAGTTGATACTAGCTGGAGGTGTGGCAGGTAATAGTGAGCTTCGTAAGCAAGTACTAGAACTTGAACAAGAATTAGGAATAGAAGTGTTAATTCCAAAAATGAGTTATTGCAGTGATAATGCGGCGATGATGGGAGCGGTAGGATATTATTACTATAAAAATAATATTTTTTCAAATCCATTAACGTTAAATGCGAAGTCAACATTAGACTTGGAAGAAATTAATAAATAGTTTATTTTCTATGTGATGTAGATTGTAAGTTTAAATATATTAGTTGATAAGAAATTATTTATAGATATTGAATAATTAAGGATATAGAGAGGTAGTAAGTGAATTATAGTATTAATGATAAAACAGCTGTAGCAAAAGAAAATCACAAGGAAGCAATGTTATTAGTAAAAGAATTAAACAGTAACATAAATGATTTAAAAAAATGGAAAGAACTTTCTAAAATAGTTACTAAAGAGCCTAACATGAATGATGATTTTTGGGTGGAATTATGTGAGCTTGATTTTACAAAAATTCAATTTTTTCCGATAAGATCATTATTAGCTGGGATATTAAAAAATAAAAGAGATGTTTCAAATATTTCAAGAATATATGATTACATAGTTTTAGAAAATAAGACATATTTTGATAACTATGAGCAAAGAATAAGAAGGAATACTCCAGCAACCTTAATAATTTATTTTGGTGGATTTTTGGGGGTGGGATTTTTTGCTATAGCTAATTTCATTTTATTATTTTTTACTCCATTAAATTATCGAGAAGTACTTTTTAATTTGATTGCAGGATGTTTTATAAGTGCTCTTGTAGCTGAAATATCAGATAGGCAGTATCTCTTTGAGTGGAAAATACCTTATTTTGAAAATGGTAAATTTCTAGCATATGTGTGGGTGTATATACCGATAATAGTTTTATATTTGTACATGAATATTACGTTATTGTATACACAAGGATTTGACTATAGTATTGAAAATCAATTTAAATTTACTATTGGGATTTATATTGTAATTTTAATTATAATTAACACTTTGTTTAAATTGAAAAATTCCATAGAGTTTATTTATAAGTTATATTTTGTAATATTTAAATTAATAAGTTTTCTAAGTTTGATATATATTATTACAATGTATTTTGTAGGAGAAATATATATTTCTGTTTTGTTTATCATAGTAACGATTATAATCGGTGTTTGTCTTAGTGTAATGAAAAAGTCTTTTGTTGATAGAATTGTAAGACTACTGTTTTACCCAATGACATTTTTCTATTTGACATATCTTAGATTAATTTTTGATAATTATAATATAGTAGGATTGTTTAATGAATTATTGTATGCTGCAGGAGTTTTAGCAGGATTAATAATATTAATGACCAAGACTAGAATAAAAACTAAATAGATACAGAATAATCCCTTTCTATAATAAGAAGAAAGGGATTAATATTTTTAATTGTATAGTAATAAAAACATCTTTAGTAGATATAAAGCGATATTGATTTTATTCGGCTATTATTTATGTTAAAATATAATATGATTAATATTAGGAGGCGATGTTATGGCGAATATATATTTAGATTATGCGGCAACATCAAGAAAACATTTTGATATTATTGAGAAAAATTTGGATATATTGAAAGAGATTTATGCTAATCCAAGCAGTGGTCATACTTTAGGAAAAAAGAATGAAAAGCTTTTTAGAGAAGCACGTGAAAAAATTGCCAAATCAATCTGTGCAAAACCTGAAGAAATTATATTTACTTCTGGTGGAACAGAAAGTAATAATACAGTTTTCAACCATGTACTAAATCGTTTTGCTGGTGGAGAAATTATTATTTCGTCTATAGAACATCCATCAGTTAAATCAAGTGCTAAACATTTAGAAAAATATGGATTTATTGTTCATGAATTAAGTGTAGATAAAACAGGAATAATTGATTTAGAGGAATTAAGACAGAAAATAAATGATAAGACAGTTTTGGTTTCTATTATGCTTGCTAATAATGAAACAGGGATGATAAATCCGCTTAAAGAAATTTCAGAAATAATTAAAGGTAAGAATATTTTATTACATAGTGATATTGTTCAAGCATTTGGAAAGGTAGAGATAGATGTTTCTGACTTAAATTTAGATTTTGCATCAGTTTCCGCACATAAAATTGGCGCTCTTAACAATTTTGGTTTTTTATATGCAAAAAATGGTGAGGTAGAATCGTTTATTTTGGGTGGAGGACAAGAACATGGAATTCGTTCAGGAACAAGTGATTTACTTGGAACATTAGTTCTTGCTGATTGTGTAGATGAAACATTAAAATCAATCTCAAAACTTCGTGAATTGAAAAATTATTTTCTTGATAAACTAGAGGAAAACCAAGTAGAGTTTGAAATTAATGGCTTAAAGGATAATTCACTTCCTAATATAATGAATATATATTTTAAGAAGATTGAATCACAACGACTTATTACGTATTTAGATTCATTGAATATTTATATATCTGGAGGTTCTGCTTGTAGTTCTGGGAATATAAAAGGTAGTCGAATTATTACAGAGATGTATGATATAGAGCGAGCTAGTCATTCAGTTAGAATAAGTATTGGCTTTGATATTACAAAGGAAGATTTAAATTTTGTTATTGATAAAATTGTAAGATTAGAAAATAGATTGAAAGAAAGGGATAATTAATGAGTAATGGTAAAAAAGTAGTAGTTGGTATGAGCGGAGGAGTAGACTCATCAGTAACAGCATATCTTTTAAAACAACAAGGGTATGATGTTATAGGTGTTTTTATGAAAAACTGGGAAGAAAAAGATGATCGTGGAGGTTGTGTTGCTGAAAAAGACTATGAAGATGTGATTAAGGTTTGTGAGCAACTAGATATTCCATATTATTCAATAAATTTTGAAAAAGAATATTGGAATAAAGTCTTCACATACTTTTTAGATGAATATAAAAAAGGTCGTACGCCAAACCCAGATATTATGTGTAACAAAGAAATTAAGTTTAAAGTTTTCTTAGAGTATGCGGAAGATTTAGGGGCTGACTATGTGGCAACTGGTCACTATGCTCGTGTAAAAGATGAAGATAATCAAAGATTACTTTTACGTGGTGTGGACAACAACAAAGATCAAACATACTTCTTATCACAATTAAAACAACATCAAATTAAAAATATTTTATTTCCTGTAGGAGAACTTGAGAAAAAGGATGTAAGAAGAATAGCGGAAGAAGCAGGTCTTGCGACTGCGAAGAAAAAAGATTCAACGGGAATATGTTTTATTGGTGAGAAAAATTTCAGAGAATTTTTATCTCAATATTTACCAGCAAAAAGTGGAAAAATGGTAGACCTTGATGGTAATATTCGTGGCGAGCATGTAGGACTTATGCACTACACTATAGGACAACGTCATGGGCTAGGAATTGGTGGAACAAAAGATACAGATGGTGAAGCATGGTTTGCTTGTGGTAAGGATTTAGAAAAAAATATTCTATATGTTTGTCAAGGATTCCACAATGAGAAATTATATTCTGATAGTCTTTTAGCAAGCTCGCTTTCATTTACAACTAAAGACCCACAACCTAATAAATTTACTTGTACAGCAAAATTCAGATATCGTCAACCGGATACTGAAGTAGATGTAGAAATATTAGAGGATGATAAAGTAAAAGTTGTTTATAAAAACCCAGTTCGTGCGGTAACCCCAGGACAAGCCGTTGTCTTTTATGACGGAGATGTTTGTTTAGGCGGAGCCATAATTGATGAAGTTTATAAAGACGGGGAAAAATTGCAAGTATAAATAATAAAAAAGATAATTACGAAAAAATCGTAGTTATCTTTTTTGTTATGGTATTAGTCTAAGAAATAAATTTTATTCTCTTAAATCTAGTACCACTTTTATTGTTTTGGTGTTATAATATAAGAGACTGGGGGAATAATTGTGAAATTTAATAAAGAAGAAATAATTTTGTTTTTAAAACAAAATTTTAAAATTATAGCAGCTGCATTTTTATGTAGTGTGTTATTTGTAGCGGCAGGGTTTTATTATTTCAGTAGTTCATCATCGGGTAATAATGATAATATAAACTTTAATGTTCAAAAATCCTCAGAAGATAATCAAAATGGGGAGCAAAAAGAGGATGAAAACAAAATTTTTGTTGATGTAAAAGGTGCTGTAAAAAATCCAGGTGTTTATGAGACTACAAAAGAAAAGAGAGTCAAGGATATAATTGAAGAGGCTGGAGGATTATTAGAAGATGCTGATACATCTAATATAAATCTTAGCCAAAAGTTACGAGATCAGATGGTCATTTACATTTTGAAAAAGGGAGAGAAGCCAAAGCAAATTGGGGAAGCTTCTAGTGTAGGTAACTCAAATGATGCGATTATAAATATAAATACAGCAAGTAAAGAACAACTTATGAAAATATCTGGAATAGGAAAAACTAAAGCTGAGGCTATACTTGCCTATCGAGAAAAAAATGGGGAATTCAAAAGGAAAGAAGATATAACAAAAGTACGAGGTATAGGGAAAGCTACTTTTGATAAAATTAAAGATAAAATAGAGGTATAATTATGCAAAGAATTAGTTGGGATGAATATTTTATGGCACAAAGCCACTTATTATCATTAAGATCTACATGTAGTAGATTATCGGTAGGAGCGACTATCGTTAAAGATAAAAGGATAGTATCTGGAGGATACAATGGATCAATAAAAGGAGATGAGCATTGTATCGATGTTGGTTGTAAAGTTGTTGAGGGACATTGTGTGAGAACAATACACGCTGAAATTAATGCGATACTTCAATGTTCAAGATTTGGAGTAGGGACAGAAGGTGCTACAATATATGTAACACATTTTCCTTGTTTGAACTGTACAAAATCAATAATTCAAGCTGGGATAAAAGAAATTTGCTATGCAAATGATTATAGAAATAATGAATATGCTCGAGAGTTATTAGAAAAATCTGGGATTATAGTAAGAAAAGTAGACTATGATGTCAATTCTGTAGTAGAAAGGCTTTTGGATAATAAGTAATGTATTACTTACAATTAGCAATACTAGCATTAGGGGCGGTATTATTAAATTATAATTTTTTAATATCTATGCTATGTATAATTATTTTTCTACTAATAACTTGGAAAAATAAAAACCTTAATGCTAGGAAAACTATTATTTGTATAATAGTTTTCTTGGCATTTTTTATTCGGGGAGCATATGAACAGAAAACAAATACCACACATATATCTGATGAAAAAAATATAGATATAATCTTAACAATAGATGATAGAATTCAAGTGAATGGCAATTATTTAAAAGGTATTGCGAAATTAAATAAGGAAAAAGTTCTATTCACTTATATTCTTAAAGATGAAAAAGAAAAAACATTTTTTAAAGAATACTTTCAGGGTGGAATGCTAAAAGTAAACGCTGATATAGAAGATATTGGTGAAAAGAAAAATTTTTATTCCTTTGATTATAAAAAATATAATGAAAATAAGGGTATTTTTAAAAACGTAAAAGTCAATGATATTAAGAATTTTGAAGAAAATAAAGGAATTATTTCGAAAATAAAAATATGGAGAATTAGTCTAGGGAATAAAATTCATAAAGAGATTAGTTTTGATAAAAGTGGCTATATAGAAGCACTTATTTTTGGGGATAAAGCATATTTAGAAAAAGATGAGATTATTAACTATAAAAATTTAGGAACGAGTCATTTACTAGCAATTTCTGGCTTGCATCTAGGGGTATTGATTTCGCTGATTTATTTCATTTTGTTAAGGTTACGATTTAGTGTAGAAATAATAGAGAAAATAGTATTTTTAGTTATCCCATTTTATATGTTAATAAGTGGTTTTAGTCCATCTGTTTTACGTGCAGGGGGCATGATTATGCTTTATATTATTTTCCGAAAGAAGGATATGACAAAACTGGAGGCATTACTGACAACGTTTATCTTAATGTTGTTTATTAATCCATTATTAATATTTGATATAGGATTTGAGTTATCATTTTTAATAACGTTTTGTTTGCTTATGTCGGATGATTTTTTAAGTGGATCAAAAAATATCTTTACTTCAGGCTTTAAAATTAGTCTAGTTTCATCTTTAGCTAGTTTGCCAATTTTAGTCATGAATTTTTATACTTTTTCTTATATTTCAATAATAAGTAATATATTCTTAGTTCCAATATTTAGTTTAGTAATTTTTCCGTTAGTTCTTATAAGTTATGTTGTGTTTTTATTTAGTTCAACAATATTTAATGTAATTTTCAAACCAATCTTGAATATTTCCTTTAGTTTTTTTGATAAAATCCAGGATTTATTTTTAAATTTTTCACCAGTGGTAATAGGTAGACATAATAATTATGTTGGAGTTATAATTTTTATTTTTATCTTGGGTATATTAATTTATCTTAATAAAAATAAATTTTTACTAGCAACTTTAGGAGTACTATTACTATTCTTTACGCTTTTAGGTTTTAGCTATATAGGAGAAGATAAAATAGAAGAGGTGAAAATTGGTAAAGGTGAAATTTATTATGTAAGAGGGGGAAGGCATAATTTATTAGTTAATACCTCTAATAATATACAAAATTTTTATAATGATTTTCGAAAAAAAGACGTAGAATATGATATAATAAACGAATATAATAAAATGTTGAATTATGAAGGGAAGAGAAAAATTGATTATCTTGTTTTAACGAGTTTTAAAAGAGATAAGGTAGGGTATGCAAGCGAACTTGTGGGAAAAGATATGGTTAACGAAGTAATAGTCCTAGATAAAAATAAACACAAGCTCAAAGAAATAATCGAACTTGTAAAATTTAAAGGTATAAAGGTTATTGAAATAAAAGAAAATACAGGTTTTGATTTAGGAACAATAAAATTTTATTACGGTGAACGACAGTTTAGTGTAAAAGGAAAAGATAGAGAATTTAAAATAGAGGTAGATGATTGATGAAAAATGTTTATGTGATTTACGGTGAAAATTTTGAAGCGGTAAATGACTATGAAAAAGAAATTACTAGAAATTATGTAAAAGAAGTAGATGAATTTAATCGTGTAAAAATAAATATGAATGACCATACACTAGAAACATTAGTTTATGAGTGTAGAAGTAGTGGTTTATTCGGTAATGAGAAAGTAGTAGTAGCTGAAAACTGTAATTTCTTACTGGCAAAACCGAAAAAACTTAAAGTTGAACATAACGTAGATGTTTTGACCAAATATTTAGAGAATATAAATGATGAAGTTATTTTAATTCTAAAAAATTCTGAAAAAATTGATAGTCGAAAAAAAATAGTTAAACAATTAAAAGAAATTGGTGAAGTAAAAGAGTTTTCTAATTTTAAAGAACATCAACTTATTGATTACATAGTAAAACAAGTGGGAGAATTGGGATTAGAAATATCAAAAGCTGATGCTCAATTTTTAGTAGACTACACGCAGTTGGATTTAGCTAATATAAAAAAAGAATTAGAAAAACTTGTTCTTTATTGTGGGGAAATAGGCCGAATTTCTAAAAAAGATATAGAGTTGTTATGCACGCGAAGTTTAGATTATGATGTCTTTAGTTTAACAAATGAACTTTTTGGGAAAAATTACAAAAAATTACGTGAAGTATATAATTCGCTAGTTTTGAAGAGAGAAGAACCGATATTTTTACTTTCATTAATTAGCGAGCAACTTAGACTCTATTATAAGGTAAAAGTATTTCTAAACGAGCATTATTCTCAAAAAGAAATCGCAAAAGAATTGGGGATTCATCCATACAGAGTTCAGTTAGCGGCACAAATGGTTTCTCATTATGATTTAGAAAAAATTATGAGAAGTATGATTATTGCTGCAGACTATGATAAGTTACTAAAGTCATCTTACATGGATAAATATTTGATTTTAGATCTTTTTATAAATAAGTTAATAGATGGATTGGAATAGAAAAGCTCAAGTTATAAAGAAACATAACTTAAGAAACAGAATTTAGATTTAATTTTGCAATTAAATCTGAATTCTATTTTTCTTAAAAATTTCTAAAAAGATTTCAAAAATTCTGAAAAATCTATTTATTATATTTTTATAAAATGTTATAATTAAGAAAAATTATAAGGAAAAGGAATGTTTAATTTATGAAGAAAATAGAAACTAAATTAGCTCAGTTGGGTAATAGAAAAGATAATGTAACGGGAGCGATCGTTACTCCAATTTATTTATCTACAGCTTATGCACATCCTGGATTAGGAGAAAGTACAGGTTATGATTATACAAGAACAAAAAATCCTACCCGTACTATTTTAGAGGAGGGGCTTTGCGAACTTGAAGAAGGATGTTGCGCTGTTGCTACAAGTTCTGGAATGAGCGCTATTCAATTAGTTTTTGAACTTTTTGATTTGAGTAGTGAATTTCTAGTATCACGAGATTTATATGGTGGTAGCTTTAGATATTTTGATGAATTGGAGCGTAAAGGTGCCCAAAAATTTATTTATTTCACTGATGAAGAGGATTTGAAAAATAAAATAACTGATAAAACAGAGGCGATTTATGTAGAAACACCAACTAATCCTTTAATGCAGGAAGTGAATATAGAACAAGTAGCAAAAATCGCAAAGCAGAAAGGGGCGCTGTTAATAGTTGATAATACACTGTTAACACCATTAAGACAAAAACCTTTAATTTTGGGTGCGGATATTGTTATTCATTCAGCTACAAAATACTTAACTGGGCATAATGATATATTAGCTGGAGCTGTAATTACAAATAACGAAAAAATTGGCGAAAGATTATTATGGCTTTCAAATACAACAGGTGCGGTGTTGTCTTCATTTGATAGTTGGTTGTTTATTAGAAGTTTAAAGACTTTACCATTACGCTTTAGTAAACAAGAAAACAATGCAATCAAATTAGCTGAGGAATTAGAAAAACATCCAAATGTTAAAGAAGTATTATATCCTAAAAGAGGAGCTATGCTAAGTTTCAGACTAAATGATGAGACAAAAATTGATAAGTTTTTACGTTCTCTTAAAGTAGCGACATTCGCTGAAAGTTTGGGAGGAGTTGAGACTTTTGTTACATATCCAACAACACAAACTCATTTTGATATACCAGAAGAGTTACGTTTATCATATGGTTTAACACCAGACTTGTTAAGAGTTTCTGTAGGAATAGAAGATATTGATGATTTGTTAGAAGATTTTTTAAGAGCTTTAGAGGTTTAGGGGGAGTTGAATAATGAGTATAGTAGAAGAATTTGTAAAAAACTATTATGTAGAAAGAAGAAATACTAATAGTCTAAAATGGGATGCATTAGAAGAGAGGTTTGGAGATGAAAATCTGCTAGCTTTATGGGTTGCAGATATGGAATTTAAAACGCCAGAATGCATTAGAGAAGATTTAAATAAAAGGATTGAACATGGAGTCTTTGGCTATACGAAACTCCCAGAAAGTTACTATGATGCTTATAAAAAATGGCATAAAAATAGGTATGATTATGAAGTGAATAAGGATTGGATTAGATTTGCACCAGGTATTGTACAAGCAATATTATGGGTGATTCATGCTTATACTAAAGAAAATGAAGCTATTATAATAATGCCCCCAGTTTATTATCCTTTTGCTAATTCTATACGAAATAGTAAGCGAAAATTGGTTGAATCGCCGTTAGTAGAAAAAGATGGTACTTTTAAAATTGATTTTGAAAAATTTGAAAATGAAATTGCTAATAACGATGTGAAATTATACATTCATTGCTCACCGCATAATCCAGTAGGGAGGGTTTGGACACTAGAAGAACAAAAACGAGTATTTGAAATCTGTGAGAAGCATAATGTTCTTGTGCTATCTGATGAAATTCATCAAGATTTCACCTATGATAAAAATAAACAAATTTCTGCACTTTCATTGGAAAATGGAAAGTATAATAGTAGATTAATAGTTGCTAATTCTGGTTCTAAAACTTTTAATTTAGCCTCATTAGTACATGCGACACTTTTAATCCCAGATAGTAAAATTCGTGAACAATTTGATAAATATAGTAAAAAAAACTTAGGAGCGGAGCCGAGTTTATTAGGACAAATAGCACTTGAAGCGGGATATAGAGAGGGGGATAATTGGTTAAATGGATTAAAAGAAACAGTTATTTTCAATTATAATTTATTACATGATACATTAGCACAGAAGGTTCCTGAAATTATAGTATATCCGTTAGAAGGAACATATTTAGCATTTGTTAATATTGAGAAAGTTTTAAATGGAAAAACAACAAAGCAATTTATACAAGATGAGTGTGGATTAGCAATAGATTTTGGTCACTGGTTTGGGGAAGGCTATAACAATTATATTAGAATTAATCTTGCTACAAGTCCAGATAATATGAAAGAGGCTGTTTCAAGGATTGTTGAAAACTGTAAATAAGTATGATGAAACATTAATAAAAAAACTACTCAGTTTACTGAGTAGTTTTTTTATTATTTAGCTAGGTTTGATTTGTATCTAGCAGCTGCATTTTTGTGAATTAAATTAGTTTTAGCAGCTTTATCGATTTTTTTGTAAGCAAGGTTTACTAACTCTGCAGCGTTAGCAGCACCTTCAGATTTAGCTAATTTAGCTTTTTTAATAGCTGTACGCATTTCAGACTTTTTAGCTGTGTTAGCTGCGTTAGTTTTAGCATCTTTTCTTACACTCAATACTGATGATTTAATGTTTGGCATTCGATTCACCTCCTGATTACTAGTGATATTACTAAGAAATATTAATTAATATTCTTAATTACAATGAATTAAGTGTTGTTAAATACAACTACCTCATTTTAACATAATGAAAATGTAAATGCAAGGTGTTTTTTTAATTTTTTATATTGGATTAGCAAAATTCACTAAAAATTAATATTTTTATTGACATTAGATTTAAGAATATGATAGTATATAAGACGTTGATATTTAATTTTACATGAGTAAGGTTATTTGTCTTCTGACTTTATTATAAATAAAAGATGTTTGAGAGATCCATCTATAAAAAAAACTGCGAACGCTGATTTCTCATATCAGTGTTTTTTTGTTCTCTTAAACAAGATAAGGAGATATATAATGAGAAATAATACAGTTAAAGTTTTAACTATTCAAGCATTATTAGCTGCAATCTACGTTGTATTAACAGTTGCTATTGCTCCATTTTCATACGGAGCAATTCAATTTCGCATAAGTGAGTCTTTATCACAATTAGTAGTATTTAGCAAAAAGTATTGGTTCCCAATTGCTCTTGGGGTAGCGATTGCTAATATTTTCAGCCCCTTAGGAATTGTTGATGTGTTTTTTGGAACACTAGGAACAGGTCTTGCACTTGCAATTAGTATTTTTGTTTTTAAATTTATAAAAAACAGAATAGTAAGGCACGTCATTAACATTATTTTATATTTAATTATTTGCATGCCAATAATTGCATATGAGATAACAATATTTAGTGGTGAAAATTCTGCAAGAGTTCCATTCGATTTTGGAGCATTTACTACGATTTATGGCTCATTGCTATTATCGCAAGTGATTGTTATGGTTATTGGTATTGTAATTACAGAAGCGCTAAATAAAGCAGTGGATTTAAAGAAAGTTTTTGAAGCCTAATTAAATTGTCTTCAATATAATATTATAGAAGAAATCAATCCTAAATTTTAAGGATTGGTTTTTCTTTTTTCTCTTGACTATAACGTATTGTAATAGTTTATAATGATATTATCACAAGTAGATAAATACAAAATTGGGAGAGGAAAATGAAAATTAATGAAGTTGCCTAAGTAAGTGGGGTTAGTTCTAGGACTTTGCATTATTATGATGAAATTGGTTTGCTAAAACCAGCAAAACTAGAAAATGGGTATAGAGTCTATACAGCAAATGATTTAGATAAGTTGCAACAAATACTATTTTATAAATTTTTAGGTTTTAAATTAAGTAAGATTGCTGAAATTTTAAATAATAAAAGTAATCATCTCGAAATTTTAGAAGAACAACGTCAATTAATATTAAAGGAAAAAAGTCGTTACGAGCAAATATTAAATACAATAGAAGAATACAATAAAAAGTCATAAAGGAGAAGGAAATATGTTAATTGAAGAAAAATTCTCTGGTTTTAAACTAGAGGATGTAAAAAAATATGAGCAATCTGTAAAAGAAAAATATGGAGAAGAAGTAATAGAAGAAGCTAAAGAACGTCAAAAAGGAAAAGAAGATATTGTTAATGAAAAATTTAATAGTGTTTTCCGAGAACTTGCTGAATGTAAAAAATTAGGATTAGAGCATTTTGATGAAAAAGTCCAGAATCAAGTTGATAGATTGTATGATTATTTTCGAAAATATGGATTTGATTGCACAATAGAGGTATTTTCTTATATCGGGAAAGGCTATTCGGCTGATCTTGAATTTAAAAATAATATTGATAAATTTGGTGAGGGGGTCGCTGAGTATATAAGTGAAGCAATAGAGTATTATGTTAATAGACATAAATAATGTTATTATTTAAAACAATACCAATAAAAAATAAAAAAAACTATTGACAAAAAAAGAAATATATACTAAAATATATAAGTCAGTTGAAAATGTACCGTAGACAGTAGGGGGAGAAATCCTTAATTAGCCTACCGAGGACAAAATTCGAAAAGAAGCTTATGTGCCTTTTTGTATGTTCTCGCATGCAAAAAGGTTTTTTATTGGTACTGAAATTGATAAATCTACTTAGGAGGAAGTTCAATGTCTAAAGCTATTGAGAGAAAACAAGAGTTAGTAAATCAAATCGCAGAAGAAATTAAAGCAAGTTCTTCAGTTGTTATTGCTGACTACCGTGGTTTAAACGTTGCGGAAGTAACAGAATTACGTAACAACATGCGTAACGAAGGTTTAACTTTTAAAGTTTATAAAAACTCATTAGTTCGTCGTGCGATGGAGCAAGCAGGAATTGAAGGATTAGAAGAAGTTCTAACTGGACCAAATGCTTTTGCTTTTTCAACAGACGATGCTGTAGCTCCTGCTAGAGTTTTAAACGATTTCGCTAAAGAACACGAAAACTTAGAACTAAAAGCTGGTGTTATAGAAGGAAAAGTTGCAGATCAAGCTGAAATTAAAGCTATCGCTACATTACCAAGTCGCGAAGGATTACTTTCAATGTTACTATCTGTATTAACAGCGCCAATGCGCAACACTGCTTTAGCTGTTAAAGCTGTAGCAGACCAAAAAGCTGAACAAGAAGCTTAATAAATAAAAATCATAAAGAAATATAATTTAAAATCGGAGGAAATTTATAATGACTAAAGAACAAATTTTAGACGCTATCAAAGAAATGTCAGTTTTAGAATTAAACGACTTAGTAAAAGCAATTGAAGAAGAATTCGGAGTAACTGCTGCTGCACCTGTAGCTGTAGTTGGTGGAGCTGCTGCTGGAGCTGCTGAAGAAAAAACTGAATTTGACGTAGTATTAGCATCTGCTGGTGAGTCAAAAATCAAAGTAATCAAAGTTGTTCGTGAAATCACTGGAGACGGACTAAAAGAAGCTAAAGAAAAAGTAGACGGAGCGCCTGCAACAATTAAAGAAGGTGTTTCTAAAGAAGAAGCTGAAGAAATCAAAGCTAAATTAGAAGAAGTTGGAGCTTCTGTAGAAGTTAAATAATTTCTAATCTAAGTAGATAAAAAGATAGATGTAAATAAACACTAATATTCTATTTGAGAATATTTGATACGATGATAATAACAAAAAATAGTATATCTCAAGTGTCTAACTGGGGATATACTATTTTTCTTCTATTATAAGAGGTGTCTTTATTATGGAACATTATTATACAAATAATCCGACAACAAAAAGTTGTGAACAAATTATAAGCTCTAAAATATTCGGAGAAAATTTTAAATTTTATACTGATAATGGAGTTTTTTCGAAAGATGGAGTTGATTTTGGGACTAAGGTGTTATTAGAAAATTTTAGTAGTCAAAAAGAAGTTGCTAATGTAGCAGATATAGGCTGTGGATATGGAGTTATATCAATAGTCTTAGCTAAGCAAAATCCAGGTTATAGTTTTACTATGGTTGACGTTAATAACAGAAGTCTTGTATTAACTAAAAAAAATATTGAACTTAATAGAATTGAAAATAAAGTAGAAATAATTGAAAGTAGTTCTTTTGATAATGTAAAAGGTGACTTTGATATAGTATTAACAAATCCACCTATAAGAGCAGGGAAAAAAATTGTCCATCAAATAATGATAGATAGTTTTAATCATCTTAGTGAGTCAGGAGAACTATGGGTTGTTATTCAGAAAAAACAGGGGATGGCAAGTTGTAAAAAACTTCTTGAAGAAACTTTTTCTTCTGTGGAAGTTATCACAAAAAACAAAGGATACTATATTTTGAAAGCCTCAAAATAATTGACAACTTGCTATAACTATGATAAAATGATAAATTGCAAGTAATTCTATTTTCTAGTAAATGGAATTACAAAAATTATATAAGTAATTAAGAGAAAATAGTATATTTTCTTTTTAGTTTTATAAGAGAAAAGCTGAGAGGTGACACAGTTGCAAAAAGTTAAATTTGGTAAGCACAGACAAAGACGTAGCTATGCTAGAATATCAGAGGTAATTGATTTACCGGACTTAATTGAGATTCAGACATTATCTTATGAAAAATTTTTAGAAACTGGTATAAAAGAAGTTTTTAGAGATGTTTCACCAATTGAAGGTAATAATGATAAATTAAGCTTAGAATTCATTGATTATAAATTAGGAACTCCTAAATACAGTGTTGATGAATCTAAGGAACGTGATGCTACATATTCAGCACCTTTAAGAGTGCGAGTACGTTTGATTAATAAAGAACGTGACGAAATTAAAGAACAAGAAGTATTTATGGGTGAGTTACCATTGATGACAGAAACTGGAACGTTTATTATCAATGGAGCAGAGCGTGTAATTGTATCTCAATTAGTGCGTTCACCTTCTGTTTACTTTACAGAAGACGATAAATTAAAAATTAAAAATATTCCTAATGCTTATAAAACAACTGTTATTCCTAACAGGGGTGCTTGGTTAGAGTTTGAGAAAGATATAAAAGGTCTAGCATACGCTCGTATAGATAGAACTAGAAAAATACCTTTGACAACGCTTATTAGAGCACTAGGTTTTGAATCTGATGAAGCAATAGTTAAATTGTTTGGTGAGGATACAGAACTTCTAAATACTTTGGAAAAAGATGAAAACTTAGACACAGGAACAGCATTAAAAGTTATTTACGATAAACTACGTCCAGGAGAGCCTGCAAACGTAGAGACAGCGAAAGCTACATTACACGGTCGTTTCTTTGACCCAAGAAGATACGATTTAGCTAAAGTAGGGCGCTATAAATTAAATAATAAACTTCATGTTGGAGAAAGATTAGAAAACCAAATTCTAGTAGAACCAATCGTTGATACAGAAACAGGTGAAATTTTAGTAGAAAAAGGAACTAAATTAACTCGTGAAATTATTGATGGTATCTATGAGGAACTGGGAACTACTGCTAACGTTGTAGAGTTTGATATGAATGAATCATTAGATGGGACTGATAGTTTGAAATTACAACTTTTCAAAGTTGTAAATCAAGTTAAAGTTGGTAATGAGTTTAACATAGATGAACTTACTAATGATCAAATCCTTCATGTTATCGGTAATGGTGCACCAAACAAAGATATATTAACATTAACAATCGCAGATATCGTTGCAAGTATCAACTACTATTTATTATTAATAAGAAATAGAAGAAACAGTGATGGTTTCGAGTATGAATTAATTGGTCGCGTTGATGATATTGACCACCTTGGTAATCGTCGTCTTCGTTGTATTGGAGAATTATTACAAAATCAAATTCGTGTTGGTATTTCTCGTATGGAGCGTGTTGTACGTGAGCGTATGAGTATTCAAGATACTAATGAAATTACACCTCAACAATTGATTAATGTTCGCCCAGTAACGGCAATTATTAAAGAATTCTTTGGAAGTTCTCAACTTTCACAATTCATGGACCAAACTAACCCATTAAGTGAGCTTACTCACAAACGCCGTTTATCAGCGCTTGGGCCTGGTGGTTTAACGAGAGAACGTGCAGGAATGGAAGTGCGTGACGTTCACTATTCACACTATGGTCGTATGTGTCCAATTGAAACGCCAGAGGGTCCTAATATCGGATTGATTAACTCACTGTCATCATTTGCCCGTATTAATGAATTTGGATTTATAATGACTCCATATAGAAAAGTAGAAGTTGATAAAGATGGGCGTCCATATGTAACAGAAAATGTTCAGTATTTAACAGCTGATCAAGAAGATAAATACGTAGTAGCACAATCAAATTCAAATATAGATAAGAATGGATATTTCTTAGACGATGAAGTAGTTTGTCGTTTTAGAGGAGACAACACAGTTAAACCAAAAGAAATGATGAATTATATGGATGTTTCTCCAAAACAAGTAGTATCAGCTGCAACAGCATGTATACCCTTCTTAGAAAATGACGACTCTAACCGTGCGCTAATGGGAGCGAACATGCAACGTCAAGCAGTGCCTTTAATGTTAACAGAGGCACCATTTGTTGGAACAGGAATGGAGCATCTTGCAGCACGAGACTCGGGAGCTGCAGTAATTGCTAAGTATCCTGGTATTGTAGAGTATGTAGACGGAGCTAAAATTAAAGTTCGTCGAATTGAAACTTTAGATGGAAAAGAAATACAAGGTGATTTAGATACTTATGTAGTTCATAAATTTGTTCGTTCTAACCATAGTACATCATACAATCAAAAACCAATTGTAAAAGTTGGTGATAGAGTAGAACCTAAAGATATTCTTGCTGATGGTCCTTCTATGGATAAAGGTGAATTAGCCTTAGGTAAAAACTTAGTTGTAGCATTCGTAAACTGGGATGGATATAACTATGAGGATGCTGTTATTATGAGTGAACGTCTTGTAAAAGATGATGTTTATACTTCTATTCACGTGGAAGAATATGAAACAGATGCGCGAGATACAAAATTAGGACCAGAAGAAATTACAAGAGAAATTCCTAATGTAGGGGAAAACGCATTAAGAAATCTTGATGCACGTGGTATTATTCGTATTGGTGCTGAAGTTAAAGACGGAGATATCTTAGTTGGGAAAGTAACTCCAAAAGGATTAACTGAACAGACTCCAGAAGAAAAATTATTATATGCCATTTTTGGTGCGAAGTCTAAAGAAGTACGTGATACTTCATTACGTGTACCACACGGAGCAGACGGAGTAGTAGCAGATGTTAAAATTTTCAAACGTGAAGACGGAGCAGAATTAGCTAACGGCGTAAATGAACTTGTTCGAGTATTTATCGTTCAAAAACGTAAGATTCGTGTTGGGGATAAAATGGCCGGTCGTCATGGTAACAAAGGGGTTATCTCTAATATCTTACCTGAAGAAGACATGCCATATTTACCAGATGGAACACCTGTAGATGTTATGTTAAACCCACTAGGGGTACCATCTCGTATGAATATTGGACAAGTATTAGAGCTTCACTTAGGAATGGCTGCTAAACAGTTGGGTATTCATGTTGCTACTCCAGTATTTGACGGGGCTAATGATGATGATGTTTGGGCAACTATCGCAGAAGCAGGAATGGCTAAAGATGCCAAGACTGTTCTTTATGATGGACGTACAGGTGAACCATTTGACAGCCGTGTATCTGTTGGTGTAATGTACATGATTAAACTTGCACACATGGTTGATGATAAACTTCACGCACGTTCAATTGGACCATACTCATTAGTTACTCAACAACCATTAGGTGGTAAAGCACAATTTGGTGGACAAAGATTTGGTGAGATGGAGGTATGGGCATTAGAAGCTTATGGGGCTGCTTATACTCTTCAAGAAATTTTAACATACAAATCAGATGATACTAACGGTCGAGTGAAAACATATGAAGCTATCGTTAAAGGTGAAAATATTCCAAGACCTGGAGTGCCTGAATCATTCCGTGTTCTTATGAAAGAACTACAAGCTTTAGGTATGGACTTTAGAGTAATGGATAAAGATGATAACGAAGTGGATATGGGTGATATTGATTTAGGAGATACTATAGAATATCATGGTTCTCATGAGAATAAAGAAAACGATAAGGAAAATGATGTGCAAGAAGAATCAAAAGCTGAAAGCGATGAGACTTCAGGTTATGAAAATTTAGCTAACTTATTATTATCAGATATAGATGAGTATGATGATGTAGAAGAAGATAGTGAGCCAAGCGAAGAATCTTCAGGTTATGCGGCTTTAGCTGATATATTACTATCAGATATAGATGAATATGCCGATGTAGAAGATACTGATGAAGAATAATATGAATTTTACAATTAATCACAAAGAACTATTCAAGGCTATTATACAAAAAAATAAAGGAGGTATGCTCCTTGATAGACGTAAATAATTTTGCATATATGAAAATTAGTTTAGCTTCTCCTGAAAAGATTAGAAGTTGGTCTTATGGAGAGGTTAAAAAACCAGAAACTATAAACTATAGAACTTTAAAACCAGAAAATGATGGGCTATTCTGTGAAAGAATATTTGGTCCTACAAAAGACTGGGAATGTGCTTGTGGAAAGTATAAGAGAGTAAGATATAAAAATATAAAATGTGATAAATGTGGTGTAGATGTTACTTTGGCAAAAGTACGTCGTGAAAGAATGGGGCACTTAGAGTTAGCTGCCCCAGTCAGCCATATTTGGTATTTTAAAGGTATTCCAAGTAGAATGGGACTATTATTAGACCTTAGTCCAAGACAACTTGAAGAAGTTATCTATTTTGCTTCTTATATCGTAATTGATCCAGGCGAAACTGACTTTATGAAGAAACAAATTGTTTCTGAACGTGAAGTTCGTGAAGCGCGTAGCACTTTTGGAGCTAACTCATTCGTAGCAAAAATGGGAGCGGAAGCAATCCATGACCTGTTAACTGAGTTAGATATCGAAAAAGAACTAAAAGACTTAAAAAATGAACTTAAAGAATTAAGTGAAAGTAATTATAAATCAGGACAAAAAGTTGTTAAAATTATTAAACGTGTGGAAGTATTTGAAGCATTCAAAAATTCTGGGAATAAACCGGAATGGATGATCATGACAGTACTACCAGTTATTCCACCAGAACTTAGACCAATGGTTCAATTAGATGGTGGTAGATTTGCAACAAGTGATCTTAATGATTTATACAGACGTGTAATTAACCGTAATAATCGTTTGAAAAAACTTATTGAGCTTAAAGCTCCGGGATTAATTGTACAAAATGAAAAACGCATGTTACAAGAAGCAGTTGATGCTTTAATTGATAACGGACGTCGTGGTCGTCCAGTAACAGGGCCAGGTAATAGAACACTTAAATCATTATCTAATATGTTAAAAGGTAAACATGGGCGTTTCCGTCAAAACTTATTAGGTAAACGTGTTGACTACTCTGGGCGTTCTGTAATAGTAGTTGGTCCAAACTTAAAAATGTACCAATGTGGATTACCAAAAGAAATGGCGCTTGAATTATTTAAACCATTTGTAATGCGTGAATTAGTTAAACGCGAATTAGCAAACAACATTAAAAATGCAAAAAATCAAATCGAAAAAATGGAAGATCATGTTTGGGATATTCTAGAAGATATTATAAAAGAGCACCCAGTACTACTTAACCGTGCTCCGACTCTTCACAGACTTGGTATCCAAGCGTTTGAACCAATTTTAGTTGAAGGACGTGCAATTCGTCTTCACCCTCTTGTTACAACAGCATTCAACGCTGACTTTGATGGTGACCAAATGGCCGTACACGTACCTTTATCAAAAGAAGCACAAGCAGAAGCGCGTATGTTAATGTTAGCAGCTCAAAACATTCTTAACCCTAAAGATGGGAAACCAGTTGTTACACCGTCTCAGGATATGGTACTTGGTAACTATTACCTAACACTAGAAAGACCAGGTGCAGTTGGGGAAGGTATGATTTTTAAAGATGCGGATGAAGCAAGAATGGCATATCAAAATGGATATATCCACTTGCATACACGTGTAGGTATTATGGCTAAGTCATTTGAAAATCCTACATTCACAGAAGAACAAAATAAAAAATTACTTATTACAACTATTGGTAAAGTAATTTTCAACGATATTCTTCCTGAAGGATTCCCATATTTAAATGAACCTACTAAAGAAAACTTAGAAACTGCAACACCAGATAAATACTTTGTAGCTCCATCTGAACTAACAGAAAGTGGCTTAAAAGGGTATATTGAAGAAAAAGAACCTGTAACACCATTCAAAAAAGGTTTCTTATCAAAAATTATCTCTGAAATATTTAATAGATTCCACATTACTGAAACATCAATGATGTTAGACAGAATGAAAGATTTAGGATTTAAATATTCTTCAAGAGCTGGTATTACAGTAGGGGTTAGTGACGTATTCGTCCTGCCTAACAAATATGAAATATTAGCTGAATCACAAGAAAATGTTGATAAGATTACTAATCTGTTTAGACGTGGATTATTAACAGAAGAGGAGCGATATCAAAACGTTATTGCACAATGGGCAAAAGCAAAAGATATCATTCAAGATCAACTTATGGACTCTCTTCCAGCTACAAACCCAATTTATATGATGAGTGATTCTGGAGCACGTGGTAATGCATCAAACTTTACACAGCTTGCCGGAATGCGTGGATTGATGGCTTCACCATCAGGGCGTATTATGGAAATGCCAGTTCGTTCATCATTTAAAGAAGGATTAACAGTATTAGAATACTTTATTTCTTCACACGGAGCACGTAAAGGTCTTGCAGATACAGCTCTTAAAACAGCCGATTCAGGGTACTTAACTCGTCGTCTAGTTGATGTTGCACAAGATGTTATCGTTCGTGAAAATGACTGTGGAACTTCTCGTGGTTTACGTGTAACAGCACTGAAAAATGGTACAGATGAAATCGAGAGCTTACAAGAACGTCTTGAAGGTAGATACAGTAAAGAAACTGTTGTTCATCCAGAAACAGGTAAAGTACTTGTTGAAGATGGAGAATTAATTACATTAGATACTGCAAAAGCAATCGAGGCAGCAGGTGTTGAAAGTGTTGTCATCCGTTCAGCATTCACATGTAATAGCCGTCACGGTGTTTGTGAAAAATGTTATGGTAAAAACTTAGCAACAGGTGAAAAAGTTGAAGTTGGAGAAGCAGTAGGTACTATTGCAGCTCAATCAATTGGAGAACCTGGTACACAGCTTACAATGCGTACATTCCATACAGGAGGGGTTGCTGGTGCCGATATTACCCAAGGGTTACCTCGTATTCAAGAGTTATTTGAAGCACGTAATCCAAAAGGTAAGGCACTAATCTCAGAAGTTGATGGAACAGTTACTAAAGTAGAAGTAGATACTAACCATGTTCGTAGAATCTATGTTCTAAGTGAAATTGGTGAAGAAAGAGAATACCAAGACTATGGTGCAAGCCGTATGTTAGTAAAACAAGATGATAAGGTTAAACGTGGACAAGCATTAACGGAAGGTTCTATTGAACCAAAAGAATTATTAGCTATTGCAGGGCTAGAAGCTGTACAAAGTTATTTATTAACTGAGGTACAAAAAGTTTACCGTATGCAAGGGGTAGAAATCAGTGACAAGCACGTAGAGGTTATGGTTCGTCAAATGTTAAGAAAAGTACGCGTAATCAATGCGGGAGATACTGATTTACTTCCAGGTTCACTAGTAGATATTCACAAATTTACTGATGAGAACAAACGAATCCTTGAAAAACGTGGGAATATGGCTACAGCTAAACCAGTTATTCTAGGTATTACAAAAGCATCTCTTGAAACAGAAAGCTTCTTATCAGCGGCGTCATTCCAAGAAACAACACGTGTTCTTACAGATGCAGCAGTCAAAGGAAAAGTTGATAAACTTATGGGGCTTAAAGAGAATGTTATTATAGGTAAACTGATTCCAGCAGGAACAGGTATGACTAGATATAATAATATTGATATAGAATCAGAAGAAGATTTAAATAAGCCAATTGAAGAAGAATTACATGAAGAATTAGATGCAATTTAGCAAAAAAATGTAGAGTCAATAGAAATATATCAAAAAATGATATATTTCTATTGACAAAACTAGAAAATAAATGTAAAATGAATAATGTTGAATACAAAAGTAGAAGCACCCGTTTCTCACCTGCCAATTTTGATTGTTCAGGTCTATGTAGATGAAATGTAGAATTTTATGCTGGGTGTTTTGCACCCAGTTTTTTTAGTACTTTTAGTATTTAATGAATTTATAAATAGGAGGTGCTGATCATTAGTAAAGATACTGCACAAGTAAATGAAGGTATTAAAGCGAAAGAGTTTCTTTTAATTAGTCAAAATGGAGAACAATTAGGAGTTAAAACAAAAGCAGAAGCAATGCAGATAGCAGAGCGTCTGAGTTTGGATGTAGTCTTAGTAGCTCCAAATGCTAAAACACCTGTTGCGAAAATTATGAATTATGGTAAATTCAAATTTGAACAACAAAAGAAAGAAAAAGAAGCACGTAAGAAACAAAAAATCGTGACAACAAAAGAGATAAGATTATCTCCAACGATTGAAAAACATGATTTTGAAACTAAGTTGAAAAATGCACGTAAATTCTTAGCAAAAGAAGACAAAGTTAAAGTTTCTATTCGTTTTAAAGGGAGAGCAATCACCCATAAAGAAATTGGACAGAAAGTTTTAGAGAACTTTTCTAACGAAGCTAGCGATATAGCTACTGTCGAACAAAAGCCTAAAATGGAAGGTCGCAGTATGTTCTTAGTTCTAGCACCAAAAAAAGAGAAATAAAGGTTTAATATAGGAGGAATTTGATAATGCCAAAAATGAAATCTCACCGTGGTTTAGCAAAACGTGTGAAAAAAACAGCTAACGGTAAATTAAAACGTAGCCGTGCTTATACTTCTCACTGGTTTTCAAGAAAAACTACTAAACAAAAACGTCACTTACGTAAAGCTTCATTAGTATCTCGTGGTGATTACAAACGTATTAGAACTTTATTAGTTAAATAATATTAAAGAAGATTAATTATAGCGTAAATACTTATTTAAGTTATACATAAGGAGGAATTTGATATGCCACGTGTTAAAGGTGGAACTGTGACTCGTCGTCGCCGTAAAAAAGTTTTAAAACTAGCTAAAGGATATTTTGGTTCAAAACATACATTATTCAAAGTTGCTAAGCAACAAGTTATGAAATCTGGTATGTATGCGTTTAGAGACCGTCGTCAAACTAAACGTAATTTCAGAAGATTATGGATCGTTCGTATTAATGCAGCTGCAAGATTAAATGGATTATCTTACAGTCGTCTAATGAACGGACTTAAAGTTGCTGGTATCGATATTAACAGAAAAATGTTATCAGAAATCGCTATCCACGATGCAGCAGCATTCACAAGTATTTGTGAACAAGCTAAAGCAGCTTTAGCTAAATAATTAATTTAAAGCTAACTACATAATTGTGTAGTTGGCTTTTTTTATAGTTTATTTTAATATAGGTAGAAGAAGACTAATATAAATATAAAATTTAGTGTTAAACGCTAATATATTTGTGTGTTAAGAGTGAATAACTTACAATATATGACAAAAATTTCAAGAACAAATATATAATATAAAATCCCCTTAAAAAATACTACTCTTTAATAACTAAATATTTAAATAAATTATTAAAATGTAATTAAAAATATAATATATTTATTTAAAAAATTCATAGTAATAATAGATTGACAAAACATGCTCTTTTCTCAATAGACAATATATCTAAAGTATTATTTCTATTGTCAGTTTCTTGAAAAAAAAGCTGTTTTCTGATATAATTATAAGGTATAAAATATATTTATATACATAAAGTTTCATTTCAAATCAATTTGGAGGTGTAAAATGAAAAAAGTTTTTATTAATAGTGAATATATTACACTGTCTCAATTTTTAAAACTAGAGGGTTTTATTGCTTCAGGAGGCGAAGCTAAATATTTCTTAAAAGAAGTAGAAGTAGAGTTAAATAATGCATTCGAAGACAGACGAGGTAAGAAGCTATATACTGATGATGTTATTAAAATAGATGGACAAGAGTTTATTATAGTTAATGAAAATTAGAGAGTTAAAACTATTATATTTTCGTAACTACACATCTTTAAATATAGCAACACATCCATCCCTTAATATTTTTTTTGGTGATAATGCTAATGGAAAGACTAATATAGTTGAATCTATTTTTTGTTTGTCTTTGGGAAAAAGTTATCGAACAAAAAGTGATACCGAGTGTATTATGTTTGGAGAAGATGCAACAGCAATGTCATGTGTTTTAAATAAGAATAATAAAAATCTCGATATTATGCTAGGGATAAGCAATAAAGGAAAAAGTGCAAAAATTGCTGGCGTAAAAAAAAATAAGCTAACGGAGTTTGTAGGAGAATTAAATGTAGTCTTATTTTCTCCAGAAGATTTACAAATAGTAAAAGGATCTCCATCGCTAAGAAGAGAGTTTATTAATAGAGAATTTTATCAGTTTTCTCGCATATATCATAAATATCATTTAATGTATCAACACCTTCTAAAACAGAGGAATTCTTATTTAAAAGACATGAAAAAGAATCCTAAAGATGAAATAAGTCTTACGTATTTAGAAACACTTACCAGTCAGTTAGTAAAAATAGCAATGTATATTACTCGAGAACGAGTTTCGTTTGTAAAAGATATAGCTAAGCTTGCTTATGAGAATATGCTGAATATTTCTAACGGTAATGAAATTTTGGAAATTAAGTATAAGAGTTCGATTTTGGATGTTCTTGGAGTCTCTAGTGTTTCAGATGCTAAATTTAGTGAAGAAAATATTGTCGAGTTAATGATGAAAAAATCTTTCGATGATATAATGCGTGGTAATACTAAAATCGGACCGCATCAAGATGACTTAGAGTTCTTTATAAATAATCTTGAAGCAAGAACATATGCGTCTCAAGGCCAACAACGTAGCATAGTGTTGTCACTTAAGCTTTCAGAAATACATTATTTAAAACAAAAAACAGGAGATTATCCTATACTTTTATTAGATGATGTATTAAGTGAGTTAGACAAAAATAGACAGTTAAAATTATTAGATGCAATTGATGAAAATGTACAAACATTTATAACAACACCATCCATAACAGATATAAAGGAAGATTTATTAGAAAAAGCAAAAGTATTTAAAATAGACAATGGTAATATTAGTGTATTTTTGCCAAAATAGTTATTAAAACAATAGATGATAAAAATGAAAGGAAAAATCATGGTAGAAAAAAAACAAATTCAAGAATATAATGCCGATCAGATACAGGTTCTTGAGGGATTAGAAGCTGTTCGTGTAAGACCAGGTATGTATATTGGTTCGACATCAAGCAGAGGGCTACACCATTTAGTGTGGGAAATCGTAGATAACTCTATCGATGAAGCTTTAGCAGGATACTGTAATACAATTACAGTTGCTATTGAAAAAGATAATTGGATAAGAGTAGAAGATAATGGTCGTGGTATCCCAATTGATATTCAAGAACAAACAGGAAAACCTGCACTTGAGGTAATTCTTACAGTACTACATGCCGGTGGTAAATTTGGTGGAGGAGGATATAAAGTATCTGGTGGACTTCACGGAGTTGGTGCCAGCGTTGTTAATGCTTTGTCTACTAATTTAGAAGCATATGTACATCGTGACGGTAAAATTCATTCAATGAAATTTGAACGAGGAGAAGTTGTTCAAGGAATTACAGTTATCGGTGAAACTGATAAAACGGGGACAACGGTCCGATTTAAAGCAGATCCAGAGATATTCCAAGAAACAACAGTATATGAATACGATATTTTAAGATCACGTATTAGAGAGCTTGCTTTCTTAAATAAAGGTATAACTATTGTTCTGAAAGACGAAAGAGAAAACCAAGAGAAAGAAGAAGATTTTTGTTATGAAGGTGGATTATTAGAATATGTAGAGATGTTAAATGAAAATAAAGATGCTTTACACGAAGCAATTTATGTTCATGGTGAGATGGAAGGTAAGGAAGTAGAAATCTCAATGCAGTATAATACAGGATATTCTAGTAATATTTTGAGTTATGCGAATAACATCAATACACACGAAGGTGGAACACACGAAAGTGGATTTAAAACAGCTTTAACACGTATTATAAATGCGTATGGCAAAAAGAATAAGCTAATTAAAGAAAAAGAAACACTTACTGGTGATGATGTTCGTGAAGGTTTAGTTGCAATTATTTCTATTAAACATCCGAATCCACAGTTCGAAGGACAAACAAAGACTAAATTGGGTAACTCAGAAATGAGTACAATTACCAATAAGCTATTTTCTGAAGAATTAGATAGATTCCTATTGGAAAATCCAAAAGTTGCAAAAATTATTGTAGAAAAAGGATTACAGGCTTCTCGTGCGAGAATTGCTGCTAAAAAGGCACGTGAATCTACTCGTCGTAAAAATGCTTTAGAATTCACAAACTTACCAGGTAAGCTTGCAGATTGTTCTAGTAAAGATGCGGCTGAATGTGAATTATTCCTAGTCGAAGGGGATTCTGCGGGAGGAAGTGCGAAACTTGGACGTGATAGTAAGTTCCAAGCCATATTACCATTAAAAGGTAAAATTCTTAACGTAGAAAAAGTTAGAATTGATAAAGTTTTATCAAGTGATGAAATTAGATCTCTTATAACGGCAGTAGGTATGGGAATCGGTGAAACATTAAATATGGATAAATTACGTTATCACAAAATCGTAATAATGACCGATGCCGATGTTGACGGTAGCCATATTCGTACATTATTATTGACATTCTTCTTTAGATATATGAGAGAATTAATAGATGCGGGATATGTATATATTGCAAGACCACCACTATACGGTCTGAAAGTAGGTAAAAAAGAATACTATTGTCATACAGAAGAAGAACTAAAACAACATATTGAAGAATTTGCTGGAGATAAAAAATACGCAGTTCAACGATATAAAGGTCTTGGAGAAATGAATGCTGAAGAACTTTGGGATACAACAATGGATCCAAAACATCGTTTAATGTATCAAGTAAGTATAGGAGATGCGCAACGTGCAGATGCTGCTTTTGATACTCTAATGGGTGAAAAAGTTGAACCAAGACGTAAGTTTATTGAAGAAAATGCCTTAAATGTTATAAACTTAGACATTTAGTAAGAAAGGATAAAACATGGAAGATAATAAAAATAATATTACCTTGAGAAATATAACAACTGAAATTGAAAATTCATTTTTAGATTATTCAATGAGTGTTATTGTTTCACGTGCCTTGCCAGATGTAAGAGATGGGCTAAAACCAGTTCATAGAAGAATATTATATGCATTTAATGAACTAGGATTAACTCATGACAAGCCGTATAGAAAAAGTGCTGCTGTTGTAGGGGAAGTTATGGCGAAATATCACCCTCATGGTGACTCGGCAACATATGGAACAATAGTTCGTCTTGCTCAAGATTTTAACAGTAGATATCCAATGGTAGATGGACAAGGGAACTTTGGATCTATCGATGGTGATGGAGCAGCGGCAATGCGTTATACAGAAGCTAGAATGAGTAAAATAGCTTCAGAAATGCTGAGAGACATCAACAAAGATACTGTTGATATGCAAGAAAACTACGATGGGACTAAACAAGAACCAAAAGTATTACCTGCTCGCATACCTAATTTACTAGTAAACGGTAGTAGTGGTATTGCTGTAGGTATGGCTACTAATATTCCACCACATAATCTTGGAGAAGTCATTGATGGAGTAGTAGCTCTTGCAGATAACTCTGAAATTACTATTGCAGAACTTATGACTAAAATTAAAGGACCAGATTTTCCAACTGGAGCACACCTGTTAGGGCGTAGTGGTATAGTTAAAGCTTATACTACAGGTCGTGGTTCGATTATTATGCGCGGTAAAACAGAAATCGAGCAAATAAAAAATGGTAAGGAACGTATTGTAATAACAGAAATTCCTTATCAAGTTAATAAAGCAAAATTAGTAGAAAAAATTGCAGAACTAGCTCGAGATAAAAAAATTGAAGGTGTAACAGATTTAAGAGACGAGAGTAACCTTAAAGGAATGCGTATCGTGATCGAACTTCGTCGAGATGTAAACAGCAATGTTATTTTAAATAATCTATATAAATTAACACCACTTCAAAGTTCTTTTGGTGTTAACATGATTGCCCTTGTTAATGGGGTTCCAAAATTACTTAACTTAAAAGAAGCGTTATATCATTATCTAGAGCATCAAAAAGAAGTAGTTGTTCGTAGAACTAGATTCGATTTAAATAAAGCAAAAGCTCGTGCTCACATTTTAGAAGGATTAAGAATTGCGTTAGATAACATAGATAGAATTATTAGCTTAATTCGTGGTTCACAAACTACAGAAGAAGCTAAAACAGGCTTAATGGAACAATTTTCATTAACAGATGTTCAAGCACAAGCGATTTTAGATATGCGTCTTCAAAGACTTACTGGTTTAGAACGCGATAAGATTGAAGAAGAATATAAAAAACTTATGGAACTTATTGCTGATTTAGAAGATATACTTGCTAAGCCAGAGCGCGTAATTGAGATAGTAAAAGAAGAACTATTAGAAATTAAAGATAAATATGGTGATAAACGTCGAAGTGTTATAATTGAAGGACAAATTGATCAAATCGATAATGAAGATTTAATCGAAAAAGAGCAAATAATTATAACTTTATCACATAATCAATATATTAAACGTCTAGCAGCAAGTACTTATAAGAGTCAAGGTCGTGGTGGACGAGGTGTTAATGGTATGACTACTAATGATGAGGATAACATAGCTTATATGCTAAGTTGTTCAACTCATGATCATATTTTATTCTTCACCGATAAAGGAAAAGTATATACTCTTAAAGGTTATGAAATTAATCAAATGAGTCGTCAGTCTAAAGGTATACCGATTATTAATCTACTTGAAATAGAAAAAGAAGAAAAAGTAAATTCTATTATTGCTATTTCTGATCTTCAAGAAGAGGACACAAGCCTAATTTTCTCAACTAAGTTTGGTATTATTAAAAAATCTAAATTAGGAGATTATGCAAGTATCTTGAAAAAAGGTAAAATAGCACTTAAATTGGATGATGGTGATTCATTAATTGATGTTCAAAGAATTACTGATGATCAAGACATTATGATTGTAACTGCAAATGGTCAAGCAATTAGAATTAATGCTAAAAAAGTACGTCAAATGGGACGTGTTAGCCGTGGTGTTAAAGGTATAACACTTTCTCCAGATGATTATGTAGTAGGTATGGAAGTAGTAGATGAATCTAAGAAAATTTTAACTGTAACAGAAAATGGTATTGGTAAAATTTCTAAATCTACAGAGTTTAATGTAATTAACCGTGGTGGTAAAGGTGTTAAAGTAGCGAAAGTTACTAAGAAAACTGGTAAAATAGTTGCGGTTAAATCAATAACTGGAAACGAAGACTTGATGATTATGACAGATCAAGGAATAATTATTAGAATAGATATTTCTACTATTAGTACCTTAGGAAGAACTGCTACAGGAGTTAAAGTAATTAACTTAGTTGATGATCAAAAAGTAGCAACGGTGACATTAGCAGAAAAAGAAGAAAATTATGAAGATGATTAAGAAGTACCCGAAAAGCATTTTAGCTTTTCGGGTATTTTTCTAAAATAAGAACATTAGTAAAAAAAATTTATAAAAAGTTAGTAATTTAATAAAAAAAACATAGAAAAATCTTCCAAAGCAATTGTTTTATATAGAAAAAAGTTTTATAATGGAATATGTGGCTATTGTTGATAATAAAATTACAATGGTAATCTTATTATCAAAATTAAAGTAAGGAGTAGTTTAATGCAAAGTAAGAGACTAGAAAGTAATGTAAATGAACATATTGTACATGAAGAAATAGAAATATTAACACAGATTTTGTTGAAAGCAACAGAGAAGATGACTTCAAAAGAGACTTTTAATAAAATTATCGAATTAAAACGATTAGCTGATAGTAAAGAATATGATCAATTAAACAAAATTATAAAGAGTTTAAATCAAGAAGAGATGGAAATAGTAGCTAACTTTTTCTCAACGTTACCATTATTAATCAATATTTCAGAAGATGTTGATTTAGCTTATGAGGTAAACTACAAAAATAATTCTGGAGAAACTTATGTAGGAAAATTATCTGATTCAATGTCTAAATTAAAAGATGCTAATATTTTGGAAAATATTAATGTAGTACCTGTTTTAACAGCGCATCCTACCCAAGTTCAAAGAAAAACAATTCTAGATTTAACAGAAAAACTACATAACTTATTAAGAAAACATCGTGATGTTAAAAATGGACTAATTAATAAAAATAAATGGTATAATGATTTACAAAAACACATTGAAATTTTGTTACAAAGTGATATAATTCGTGAAAAAAAATTAAAAGTAGTTAACGAAATTACGAATGTATTAGAGTATTATAATTTATCGTTTATAAAAGCTATCTCTAAACTTATGACTGAATATAAAAACTTGTTAAAAGAACATAATATACCATTGGAAAATGAAGCTCCTATAACTATGGGGATGTGGATAGGTGGAGATAGAGATGGAAATCCCTACGTAACAGCAGAAACACTAAAACTGTCTGCTATGAAGCAATGTGATTTAATCACAAATTATTATTTGAATAAGTTAGATAATTTGTATCGTACATTTTCTATGTCATCGCAATTGATAGGAGAAAGTGAAGCTCTTCGTGAGCTTGCCAATAAGTCTTTAGATTTATCAGAATATAGAGAAAAAGAATTTTATAGAAAAGCTATATTTTATGTAAGATGTAAATTAGAAAATACTCGTGAATATTTATTAAATGATACAATGCATGGTGATATTTACTTAAGTGCTGAGGATTTCGAAAAAGATTTAAAAATTATGGAAAAATCTCTTTTAGAGAACAAAGGGGAAATTTTAATAACTGGAGAATTTGAAGAATTATTGAATGTAGTTAAAATCTTTGGATTTTATCTGGCAAGCATTGATATGCGTCAAGATTCTAGTGTTCATGAGGCATGTGTAGCGGAACTTCTAAAATGTGCTAATATTGAACAAAATTATAATTCATTATCAGAAGAAGAAAAATGCAAATTACTATTGAGACAGTTAAATGAAGATCCACGACCCCTTAGTATAGGGGACGATAGCAGGCAATCTGAAGAATTGAAAAAAGAACTTGAAATTTTTCGTACAGCAAAATATTTAAAAGATAAACTAGGAAACAATGTAATACGTCAAAATATTATATCTCATACTACAAGTATTTCAGATTTGTTAGAACTTGCAATAATGTTGAAAGAAGTAGGGTTAGTAGGAAAAGATTTTGCAAGGTTACAGTTAGTACCATTATTTGAAACTATAGAAGATTTAGAAAATTCTTATGAAATCATGGATAATTATTTAAATCTTGATATTGTGAAAAAATGGGTTAGTGATAATAAAAATTATCAAGAAATTATGTTAGGATATTCTGATAGTAATAAAGATGGTGGATATTTATCATCTGGATGGTCGCTATATAAGGCCCAACAAGAATTATCATCGCTTGGAGAAAAGTATGGTATAAAAATCACATTCTTCCATGGTCGTGGAGGTACAGTAGGTCGTGGAGGCGGACCAAGTTATGATGCAATTATTTCTCAACCACTAGGTAGTGTTCAAGATAGAATACGTCTTACAGAACAAGGAGAGATTATTGCAGCTAAATACGGTAATAGTGATGCAGCATATTACAACTTAGAAGCGCTGTTTTCTGCGGTGATTCAAAGAATGAATGCTGATAAAGTTAACACAGATATTAGAGATATTCCAGAAATTCAAGTTATAATGGATGAAATTGTGGCGGATAGTTATGAAGCATACCGTAAACTTGTATTTGAAAATCCGAATTTCTATAACTATTTTTTTGAAGCAACGCCAATTAAAGAAATTTCAAGCCTAAATATAGGTTCTCGCCCAGCTTCACGTAAAAAAATTACAGATATTGGGGGATTAAGAGCCATTCCTTGGGTATTTTCATGGTCACAAAGTAGAATAATGCTGCCAGGGTGGTATGGAGTAGGGACTGCATTTTCAAACTTTATTAATAAAGATAAAGAAAATATTGATAAACTCCGCAGTATGTATAAAAATTGGCCGTTCTTTACATCGCTACTATCAAATGTAGATATGGTTATGTCAAAATCAGATATGGGAATAGCAAAAGAATATGCAAATCTTTGTAAGGATCAAAAAACAAAACAGGTATATGATGAAATTTTAAAAGAATGGCAACTAACAAAAGAGGTAGTTTTAAAAATTTCGGAACATAAAGAATTTTTAGAAGATAATACATATTTAACTAAAAGTTTAGATAATAGGTTACAATACTTCAATACATTAAACTATTTACAAATAGAATTAATAAAACGTGCTAGAGAAGGTAAGCTTCCAGAATCACAGGTTAACACTATTCATATTACTATTAATGGAATAGCAACAGGGCTAAGAAACTCGGGATAATAAAAAAACTTTCGCAGTTAGAATTACAAACTGCGAAAGTTTTTTTATTTAATTTTAACAGCTATATAACTACTTGGTGGAATTACTACACCATATGGAGTGACGTATATTTTATTATTTCCAAATATTTTTTCTCCATTATATTCTGGTATAAAATGTGCTTTGTTATCTAGATTAATAATACAAAGAATATCATTCCTACGGTATGCGATACATTTGTCAGCAATATAACTCATTTCGAATCCAGTTATGAAGTTTTCTTTATTATCATGTCTAAAATTAGACAGCTCTATATAGTGATTTAGTAGATCAGAATCTTTTTTATCGTGAGCAAAACCTAAACGATTGTATGGATCTCTAAAGCCATACATACCAATTTCATCTCCATAGTAAATACATGGGACACCAGGTAATGTAAATTGAATAAAACTTGCAAATTTTAATAGTTCTCGAGCTTTAGTATATTGTTCATCTGATAATTTGTATGTTGGACGTTCATTTACTGGAATACTTTCTGGATTATCAAATGCAAGTAAAGTAAGCACACGTTCAGTATCATGACTATCTAATAGGTTCATAATGCAATCAAGAGCGGGTTGTGGATAGTTTTCTACCAGTTTTAATATTTCAACTGAGAATTTCTTGGCATCATTGTACTTAACAAAATTAATAATTGCATCTTTCCAAGGATAATTCATAACACTATCAAGTTGTTTTCCTAAGAAATAGCGTCGACGTGTATTATAAGAAATTTTATTCGTTGCATCTTCCCAAACTTCTCCGATAATTAAGGCGTCTTTATCATAATATTTTGCTGTTTCGCGAATACGATCAAGGAATTCATCAGGAAACTCGTCAGCCACGTCAAGTCGCCAACCAGAGATACCTAACTTTTGCCAAAAATTGACAACGCCAGTATCTTTATTATTAATAAAGTCACTATATTCTTTATTTTCTTTTACTACAGTTGGTAAATTATCAAATCCCCACCAAGAATGATATTCATTAGGGAAATTAATAAAGTTAAACCAAGAATAATAAGGGGATTCTTTTGAATTAAAAGATCCTATGCTATCATAGTGGTTATATCTGTTAAAGTAAATACTATCAGAGCCTGTGTGACTGAAGACACCATCTAAAATTATTTTAATATTGTCTTGTTTAAAGTTGTTACAAAATTCTTCAAATTGATCATTTGTTCCAAAATACGGATCCACTTTAAAATAATCTGAAGTAGAATAACGGTGATTTTCAGGGCTTTCAACTATTGGATTTAGATAAATACTTTCTATATTTAATTTTTTGAAATAATCTTTTTCTTCTTCAATACCTAGCAAATTACCCATTAGGAAATCTTTAGCACCATAGTCTTTATGTGTTATTGATGAATGGGGGATTGCATCCCATGATTTATGTCTGATTCGAATATCTTCATTTTTTGCAGCAGGTGCAACATATTTTTCGCTACGTTTAAACCTATCAGGAAAAATTTGGTACATTATAGAACCTTTATACCAATCAGGAGTGGTAAAGTTTTCATCATAGACTGTCAATTGCCAATCAGGTAATTCGCTATTTTCACGTACTAATTTAGCATCTAAATTATCATTTTTCAAATAAGCGGTGAAACTATCAAATACAACTTCAAAATGATAAAAATATAATCCTATATCAAAACCACCGAAGTCAACAAAATATTTTGAATAATTAGATGAGTTTTTCTCAAGAAAAGTTAAGCTTTTAGAAAATGAAATTCCTGTAAATTCATTTTTTATTACTATTCTAAAATCATTAAAGTAAAAATCATCTCTAATTAACACTTCAAATTTTAAACTTTGTTTATTTATAATTGCTCCATGAGGAAACTTGTTATAAATGGGGTTAAAAATAATCATAATTTTATTTTCTCCATTAATGTAATATTTTTTGCATTAAATTTATATGTGAATTTTTCAACAATATAATTGTAATATAAAATAATATTATTGTAAATTAATTGAATGCGAAAATATAAAAAAACTTTTATATATTCTTTATTTTGTAAGTATAAAAAGCAATCATCATTTTGTAAGAAAACATTTACAGAAATTGGGGTATGTGTTATAATATAAGTATAAAAAAGCAAAAGAAATCCAATAATAAAGTAATTAAATTTATTTATTATTTTATTTATTTATTATTTTAATGTTTCTTTTTTTTACAACAAAAGAAAACGTTTACTTTAATTGGAAAAGGGGGTTATATAGTGAATAGTATGGCGGAATACTTATTTCATGAAGGAACTAACTACCATAGTCATAAATTTTTAGGATCATTTTTAGAAGATGGAGTTTGTACCTTTAGAGTTTGGGCACCAAAAGCCAAAAAAGTTTTTGTGACAGGTGAGTTTTGTTCGTGGGATCCACATGTTTATGAAATGCAACCTTTTAATGATAAAGGAATTTATGAGATCACAGTACCTGATGTGAAACAATTTGATTCATATAAGTATATTATTGTAACAGAAAGCGGTCAGGAACTATGGAAAGCAGATCCTTATGCGGTACATGCAGAAACTAGACCTCAAACTGCATCTAAGGTTTATAGGCTTCCAAAATATGAATGGGAAGATGATAAGTGGATGGCTAAGCGAAAAGTTCCTTACCATGAACCTATGAATATTTATGAAGTACATTTGGGATCTTGGAAACATAAAGAAAACGGCGATGAATTTAGTTATCGCGAGTTGGCAGATGAACTAGTTAACTATGTAAAAGAAATGAACTATACTCACATTGAATTACTTCCAGTAACTGAGTATCCATATGATAAATCTTGGGGTTATCAAGTAACAGGATATTTTTCACCTACATCAAGATATGGAACTCCAGAAGATTTTATGTATTTTGTTGATAAGTGTCATAAAAATAATATTGGTGTTATTCTTGATTGGGTGCCAGGACATTTTACAAAAGATGCACATGGATTATATGAATTTGATGGAACACCTTGCTATGAATATTCAGATACAAGAAAAATGGAACACGAAGGGTGGGGAACTAGAGTTTTTGACTATGGACGTAATGAAGTTAAATCATTTTTAACTTCTAGCGCAATATCTTGGATTGAAGATTATCATATTGATGGATTAAGAGTTGATGCGGTTAGTTCAATGATATTTTTAAACTATTGTCGTGATGAAGAAAAATCGGCAAGGAATATCTATGGAGGTTTTGAAAATTTAGAAGCGATAGATTTTCTAAAAAATCTAAATCTATATGTTAAAGAAAATTATTCTGGAGTTAGTATGATTGCAGAAGAATCTACAAGTTATCCTAAAGTAACGGCTGCTGTTGAGCACGGTGGACTTGGATTTGATTTCAAGTGGAACATGGGATGGATGAACGATAGTCTTGATTATTTAGAAGTAGACCCATTTTTTAGAAAAGGATCACATGACAAATTCACATTCTCAATGTGCTATGCCTTTTCAGAAAATTATATTTTACCAATATCTCATGATGAAGTAGTACATGGGAAAAAGTCACTTTTAGATAAAGCACCGGTAGCATATGAAGATAAATTTTCTAATTTTAAAGCATTTTTAGGTTATATGTTTGCACATCCTGGGAAAAAATTAACATTTATGGGTGTTGACATAGCACAATTTATAGAATGGGATGAAGAAAGACAACTTGATTGGTTCTTGTTACTATACCCAAAACATAGTTTTAGCCAACGTTATGTGAAAGAATTAAATAAATATTATAAATCTACACCTGCATTATGGCAAAATGATTGTGATTGGAACGGTTTTAGATGGCATATAGTTGATGATAATACAAATAATGTCTTTGCTTTTTCAAGAATTGATAATAGCGGAAAAGAAGTATTAGTAGTAAGTAATTTTTCAGGCCAAATATTAAAAGGTTATGAAATAGGTGTGGATACTTGGGGAAGCTACAAAATATCATTAAATTCAGATGCTAAAAAATATGATGGTACAGCATTACAAAATAGAAATTTAAAAACACTAAATAAAAAGAAAAACAATTTCCAATATACTTTGAGTATAAATATACCACCTTATGCAACAATGTATATAGAAAAGAAATAATAAGTTTAGAAGACGGGGGACAAATTTATGGCGCGTAAAAAAGAAGTAGTAGCAATGCTATTAGCAGGAGGTCAAGGAACGAGACTTCAAGTTTTAACACAAGATATGGCAAAACCAGCTGTACCGTTTGGTGGAAAATATAGAATTATAGATTTTCCACTTTCAAACTGTGCAAACTCTGGAATCTCTACGGTAGGTGTATTAACGCAGTTTATGCCATTAGAGCTTAATTCATATATGGGAAATGGACAACCTTGGGACTTAGATAGAATGGATGGGGGATTATCAATTTTACCACCTTACACAGCAGGGAAAACAGGAGAATGGTATAAAGGAACTGCTAATGCAATTTATCAAAATATAAAATATATTGAACAATATGATCCAGAGTACGTTCTTATTTTATCAGGTGATCACATTTATAAAATGAACTATAAAGAAATGTTGGATTTCCACAAACAAAAAGGTGCAGATCTAACTATTGCTCATATTAATGTACCAATTGAAGAAGCAAGTCGCTTTGGTATTCTTAATACAAACGAGGATTTAAGAGTAACTGAATTTTTAGAAAAACCAGAACATCCAATTTCAACTAAAGCGTCAATGGGAATTTATATTTTCAGTTGGCAGCAATTAAAAGACTATTTAGTACGAGATGAAGAAAATCCAGATAGTGAAAAAGACTTTGGTAAAAATATTATTCCTATGATGTTAAATGAAGGTAAAAATATTTATGCATATCCGTTTTATGGCTATTGGAAAGACGTAGGTACGATTGAAAGTTTATGGGAAGCTAACATGGACTTAATTAAAAATAAAGAGAACTTTAATATTGATGATAAACTATGGAGAATATACTATCGTCATGCTGGGGTAATGCCACAATACTTAAGTGCGAGTGCTAATGTTAAAAATTCTATGATTTCTGATGGAACGTCTGTTTCAGGATTAGTTTCAGAATCAATAATTTCTTCAGGGGTTACTATAGAAGAGGGAGCAGAAGTAGTAGGAAGTATTATAATGCAAAATGCTAAAATAGAGCGTGGTGCAAAAGTCTTTAATTCAATTATTGCAGAAGGTTCAGTAATCAAAGAAAATATTGAGGTAGGACACAGAGAAATTGTTTTAGGAAAAGAACAAATCACGGTAGTTGGAAAAGATGAAGTAGTTTCAGAAAATAGGAAAGTAGAGGGAAAATAATATGGTAAATGCTTTTTGTGTATTATTCGCAGACAATTATAGAAATGATGACTTGCAAGGATTGGTAAGAAATAGAACATTATCATCATTATCAATTGCCTCAAGATATAGAATGATAGATTTTATGTTATCATCATTAGTAAAAGCTGAAGTTTCTAATATAGCAGTTGTAACTAATCACCACTACAAGTCGCTAATGGATCATTTAAGTTGGGGGAAAGACTGGGATCTGAACAGAAAAAATAGTGGTTTGAAATTTATTACACCTATGTCGAATCACTTATCAAATAGAGTTGCTCATAACAAAATAGAAGCGCTTGGTGATGCAATATCTTATTCAGATGGTTTATTAGAAGAATATTGTATTTTAGCAGATGCAAATATTGTTGGAAATATTGATTTTAAAGAAATGGTAAAATACCATAAAAACACAAATGCTGATGTTACTTTAGCTTATACATATAGAAAGCCGCAACAACGTGAATCACAAATTATATTTGATGAAAAACATAGAGTGTATGACAGTTTATATCACTATAATGGATATGATGAAGTTTGTCCAACACAAGTTAAAATTTATATTATGTCAAAATCTATGTTTAAAGATATTGTTCAAAAAGGAACAACATTAGGTTGGGAAGATATATTATTAGATTATGTAGCTAAAAATTTCCATAAATTAAATGTTTATGCATACGAAATTAAGAGTTATAATAGAACTATAAATAGTGTTCAAGAATATTATGACTTTAATAAAGATTTACTAAATCCAGATAAGTTAAGAGAGTTATTTTTATCTGGAACAGATATACTGACAAGAGTTCAAGATAGTGTACCAACAATGTATGGAGATGGAGCAATTGTTAAAAATTCTATCTTAGGTGATGGATGCGAAATTAATGGAATTGTTGAAGATAGTATTTTATTCCGTGATGTAGTTGTAGAAGAAGGTGCTGTAATTAAAAATTCTATAATAATGCCTAATTGCGTTGTGAAAAAATCAGCTTATTTAGATTATGTAATTTCAGATAAAGCTGCAACGATAGGAGAAAAAATTGAATTAAAAGGGACAGAAAATTGTCAAGTAATTGTAGAGAAAAATAAAGTTGTAAAATAACTAAATATTAGGGTTAGGATAATTTATGAAAAATTAAAATCTCGATTTTCTATTGGAAAAGGAGTATAATAAGCAAAGAATCATAAATTAATACTAACCCTTTTATCTGGAAATAAATTTATGATAAAACAACGAATAAGGAGATGACAAAAATGAAAATATTATTCGTAGCAGCAGAAGCAGCACCTTTCGTTAAAGTTGGTGGATTAGGTGATGTTATTGGCTCACTTCCTAAAGCATTGCAAGATGAAGATATAGAGGCAAGAGTGATATTGCCATTATATTCTTCTATTGATAGAGAGAAATATAACTTAGAATATAGACAACATATTTTTATTAATTTAGGTTGGAGAACAGTTTATTGTGGTATATTTGAAACTGAAATAGATGGAGTAAAATATTACTTTATAGATAATGAACAATATTTTAATAGAGATAGTGTTTATGGTCAAAGTGATGATGGGGAGAGATTTGCATTCTTCTCAAAAGCCGCTTTAGAGATATTACCACATATTGAATATAAACCAGATGTACTTAATGCTAATGATTGGCATACTGCTTTATCTATAATTTATTTAGATGATTTAAAATCTCGTGGAGAGAATTTTTATAGTGATATTAAGAGTGTGATTTCTATTCACAATATAGAATTCCAAGGTAAGTTTAATCCATACGATATGGGTTATTTGTTCGGTTTAGATAATAAATACTTTGATGCACTTATTTATAATGGAGATTTGAATTTATTAAAAGGTGCAATTCAGTTAGCTGATAGAATTAGTACTGTAAGTGAAACGTATGCCCATGAAATTTTGGATCCATATTTCTCATACGGATTAGACAGTATTTTAAAAATTGAGCAAGGGAAACTCCATGGAATTGTGAATGGATTAGATATAGATAAATTCAACTCGAAGACAGATAAACAAATTTATCAAAATTTCGACTTGAAAACTTTGAAAAATAAGGTTCAAAATAAACTTAAATTCCAAGAAGAAATGTCACTTGAAGTTAATGAAAATATTCCGATGATTGGGATGGTAACCCGTCTTACTCATCAAAAAGGTATAGATTTGGTACTTCATGTCGCAGATCAAATTTTAAAATCGGGAGCACAACTTATTATATTAGGAACAGGTGATAGACATTATGAAGATGCACTTCGTTCGCTAGAACATCGTCGTCATGACAAGGTACGAAGTTTAATAATGTTTTCATCAGAAATGTCATCAAAAGTGTATAGTTCATGTGATATGTTCTTAATGCCATCGAAAACAGAACCTTGTGGCTTATCACAACTAATATCTATGCGTTATGCGACAGTACCAATTGTCCATCGAGTAGGTGGGCTGCGTGATACAGTAGAACCATTTGATGGGAAAAACGGGACAGGATTTACATTTGAAAGTTTTGACGCATATGATATGCTAGACGCTGTTTATCGTGCAACATATTGTTACTATCAGGAACGTCATAATTGGAATAAAATTATGAAAAATGCTATTAACCAAGATGTTAGTTGGAAAAAATCAGCATTAAAATATATCGAGATGTACAATGAGATTGTGTAGTTAGAATGGACATATAATATGTGTAATAAATAAAAAGACTCAGGAGAGAATAATGAAGAACAAAAGATTCAAAGAAAAAATAGAGAAGTATTTAAAAAGGCAATTTGGACTAACAATTGATTCAGCAAGTAAACGTCAAGTATATGAAGCTCTCATGAGCACGATAAGAGAAGATTTATCAGAAAAGAAATTTGCTTATGAACAAGAACTTAAAAAAACTAGACAAAAACGTGCTTATTATATGTCAATGGAGTTTTTAGTAGGTAGAACGTTAAGAAACAATTTATTTAACTTAGATTTAGAAAAAGATGTAAGAGAATATTTTGCTGATAATGGTATTTCATTAGATGAAATTTACGATATTGAACCAGATCCAGGATTAGGGAATGGTGGACTTGGGCGTCTTGCCTCATGTTACTTAGATGCTTTAACAAGTAGTGATTATCCAGTTACAGGGTTCTCTATTTTATATGAATATGGAATTTTCAAGCAGGTAATTAATAATGGTTGGCAACAAGAATTTCCAGATTATTGGTTAGATCTTGGAAAATACGGTCTAGTTTACCGTAATGATGAAGAAGTTGAAGTTAGATTTTACGGCCGAGTTGAGGAAAAATTAACAGAAGATGGTTTTAAAGTTGAACATAAAGATTATACTTCAATCCAAGCCGAACCATATGACCTATTAATTTCTGGATATAAAACTGGAACTGTAAACACACTTCGTCTTTGGGAAGCAAAAGCAAAAACTGGCTTTAATATGAAGTTGTTTGAACGTGGAGAGTATTCAAAATCTTCTGAAGCAGAAGCTATTGCATCGTCAATCTCAAAATTATTATATCCAGCCGATAGTACGAATGAAGGTAAAGAACTGCGTATTAAACAACAATATTTCTTCATTAGCGCATCAATTCAACAATTACTAAAAAATCATTACAATGAATTTGGTACATTAGAAAATCTATTTGAACATGTTGCATTACATATAAATGATACTCATCCAGCTATGGGAGTACCTGAGCTTATGAGACTATTATTAGATGAGTATGGATATTCTTGGGATAAAGCATGGGATATTACAACAAAAACATTTGCGTATACAAACCATACAATAATGGCAGAAGCATTAGAAAAATGGTCAGTTGAATTATTTAAACCTTTATTACCACGTATTTACTCAATTATAGAAGAAATTAATAAACGTTTCTGTCAATGGGTAATTGATCAAGGTAAAGATTATACTTTAGCAGAAACAGCTATTATTTATGACAATCAAATTAGAATGGCAAATCTTTCTATAGTAGGAAGTCATAATGTAAATGGAGTATCAAAACTTCACAGTGATATATTAGTTGATTCTACATTCAGAGCATTCCATGAACTTTATCCAACTAAGTTTGGGAATGTAACTAATGGTATTGCGCATAGAAGATGGTTAGGACAGGCTAATCCTGAACTAGCAGAATATTTAGAAGATTTGATTGGGGATGATTTCGTTAAAGATTTATCAAAAATTGATAAATTAAATAAATATGCTAAAGACAAAAAAGTTGTTGAAAAATTACAAGAAATCAAAAAAGTTAAGAAAGAGCAACTTGCTAAATATATCCAAGAAACAACTGGTATTACAGTAAATCCAGATTCTATTTTCGATGTACAGGTTAAACGTCTGCATGAGTATAAACGTCAATTGTTAAATGCGTTACACATTGTTTATTTATATCGTGAAATTAAATACAATGGATTGCGTCCAGTACCAAGAACATTTATCTTTGCGGCAAAAGCTTCATCAGGTTATCAAATGGCGAAAAACATTATTAAATTCATTCATTCAATCTCTCAATTAATTGAATCAGATGAATTAGTTCGAGATTATATTAAGGTTGTATTTTTACCAGATTATAAAGTAACACTTGCTGAAAAGATTATACCAGCAGCAGATATTAGTGAACAAATTTCACAAGCTGGTAAAGAGGCAAGTGGAACAGGTAATATGAAACTTATGCTAAATGGAGCTCTAACCCTTGGTACTTTAGATGGTGCTAACGTAGAAATTCATGAAGCGGTAGGAGATGATAATATTTTCATCTTCGGATTGGAAACTCCTGAAGTTGATGAACTTAATAGACATGGTTATAAACCATGGGAATACTACAATAGCTCTGCTAGAATAAAAGATACATTAGATTTTATCAGAACAATGACAGTTGGTGGAATGAACTTTAGCTTTATTGTGGACTACTTATTAACACAAGATAGCTACATGTGTTTAGCTGATTTTGAAAGTTACGTAGCGGCTCAAGAGCTTGTTGCAAAAACTTATCAAGACAAAGAAAAATGGGGGCAAATGAGCCTTATTAACACAGCAAATGCCGGAATATTCTCAGCTGACCGTTCTGTAGAAGAATATGCTAAAGATATTTGGAATATCAAAAAAGTAAAATAATAAAAATTACAATTTGGGATGGTAATCTATAAGCTTAGAGATTACTAAATATATTTAATTAGATACTCTAGGAAGTTTTCATTTTGTAACTTTCGAAATCTAATGGAACCATGGGGTGGCTCAAAAAATTTATTCTAGATGAATTAATAATTTTTTGAGCTACTCCGTTAGTTTTATAGTTGATATAAAGTTAATATTATAAAATAGAAAATAAAATTCTAATAGGGGTGAGGATTATTACGAAAAAATTGTCTAGAAGTTATGCGAAAAAGAAAAATTCAAATAAAACCCAAAGTAAAGAAAAAAATAAGACACAGAAAACTAGAACGATAAATAAAACAAAAAATTTTAAATCAAAAGATAAAAAAAGGAGTCACTCAAAAAATCTAAGAGTAACTAAAAGAGTTAGGAATATTGCTACTACAACAAGAAATATAAAACAAAAGATATTGCCTACAGTAGTTGGGGTGTTTTTAGTTATACTGGTTGGAGTAGTCATAGTTGAATATTATGATAATACAAAGATTATTATACAGCGTCAATTAGTAGGTAGTACCAATGTAGAGCGTGCTTGGAACTTTTATCAAGAAGAAGGATTTAGTGAAGAAGCAACTGCAGGTATATTAGGGAATTTTATGAGAGAAAGTAAAATGAATCCTACTGTAGAAGAGATAGGTAATAAAATAGGATATGGTATAGCGCAATGGAGCTTTACAAGAAGAACAGACTTAGAAAAATGGACAAAAGAAAATAATTTTTTAGTTTCGAGTTTGGAAGGTCAATTAAATTTTAGTATATATGAAATGCAAAAAATGAAATTTGGAAAGTATTCATATGCGCAGTTTAAAAAATTAAAAGATGTCAGAGAAGCTACTGAAGTATTCGAAAAACATTTTGAAAGAGCAGGGGTTGTCGCACTAGATGAACGAATAAAATATGCTCAAGAAACGTATAATCAGTATTCAAAAACAAAAGATAGAAGCAGTTAATTTATGTATAAAACTACAAAGATTAATTTTTTCTATCTTATTTTTTATGAAAACATCTTAACTCATAGATAAAAAATCATTAATATGATAAAATTAAGTAGATAAAGAGATTGAGCTAAGAAATATAAGCTTGATAGTTAGATAATTTAAAGAGGTAATTATGGCAAAAGAAAGAGCGGATGTCCTTTGTGTTAGTCAAGGATTATTTGAGTCAAGAGAAAAAGCTAAACGTGCTATTATGGCAGGTATAGTTTATAATGAAAATATAAGGATAGATAAGGCTGGAGAAAAAGTAGATTCTACTGCCGAGCTTAGAATAAAAGGGAAACAAATGCCTTATGTTAGCCGTGGAGGCTTGAAATTAGAAAAAGCAATTAATGAACTAGGTTTTTCAGTAAAAGATAAAGTAATGATAGATATAGGTTCTTCAACAGGGGGATTTACTGATTGTGCTTTACAAAATGGTGCTAAATTTGTTTATGCTTTAGATGTTGGAACTAATCAATTAGTTTGGAAATTACGTAATGATGAGCGTGTAAAAGTGATGGAACAGACTAACTTTAGACATTCTGTCAAAGAAGATTTTGATGTGTATGAGATTGATATAGCATCGATAGATGTTTCATTTATTTCATTATCACTGATTTTACCAAATCTCTCAGAGATTATAAAAGATGGAGGAGAGGTTTGTGCTTTAGTAAAACCTCAGTTTGAAGCTGGGAGAGACAAAGTAGGGAAAGGCGGTATAGTTCGCGATAAAAAAGTCCAACTTGAAGTTGTAGAAAAAGTGTTACTACTGGCTAATAGTGTTGGCTTTAGTATGACAAATCTATCATATTCTCCAATAACAGGTGGAGAGGGAAATATCGAATTTTTAATGTTATTAAAATATAACGCTACAAAAGAAATAGAAAACAAAGTTATTAATATTGAACATATAGTAAATAATGCTCATAATCATTTTAAATAGGAGGACAATAGGTGTTAATACAGTTAAATATAAAACAGTTTGGAATAATAGAAAGTGCTACTATCGAACTTAAAAATGGTTTGACTGTTTTGAGTGGTGAGACTGGAGCAGGTAAATCAATGATATTAGCAGCTATATCACAACTTTCAGGACAAAGAACATCTACTTCTTATATAAGATATGGGGAAGAAAAAGCAAGTGTTGAGGGAGTTTTTGATTTTCCGAAAAACAAAGAGGTCATTAATATATTTAAAGATCTTGATTTAGATTTAGAAGATGAAGTAATAATAATTCGACGTGATATTTACAGTAGTGGGAAAAGCGTTTGTCGTATAAATGGAACAATAGTTAATTTATCAACATTAAAAAAAGTAGCTGTCTATTTATTGGATATGCATGAACAACACGATAATCAAATTCTTTTAGTAGAAAAAAATCATCTTAATTTAATTGATTCTTTTAACAAGGAAGAAATAAAGAAAGTTCGAACGGAGTATAAAGAAAAATATAAAGAATATAAAGTAGTCACAGAGAAAATAGAAAATTTAAAACAACAGGAGAGTGATATACTTCAAAAAGTTGATTTTCTAAAATTTCAATATCAAGAACTTGCACAGATGAAGTTGAAAAAAGATGAAGATATTTCTCTAGAAAAAGATATAGATTATCTAGAAAATTTTGAAAAGGTCAATACATTAGCTTATAGCATAACTGATGGAATTGATGGAGAATATGGAATTTTATCAAAACTTGCAGAGATAAAATCAAATTTAGGTGAATTAAGTAGATATAATAGTAATTTTGAAGAAAAATACGAGGAAATAACAAATCTTTATTATGTTTTAGATGACTTAAAATATGAAGTGTCTAGCTACACAGATGATATTGAATATGATGAAGAAAAATTAGATCGTTTAATATTTAGAATGGATAAAATAAAAAACCTTGAGAAGAAATACTCACGTTCATTAAACGACTTAATAATCTTTAGAGAAGAAATTAAAGAAGAATTAGAAGAGTTAGAAAATTATGAAGAAAACTATGATAAATATATAGTAGAGCAAAAGAATATATTGGCTGAGTTAAAATCTCTAGGGGATAAATTAACAACTATACGTAAAAAAACTGCTCAAAAACTAGAGAGTCTTATTCAAGAAGAATTGAAGTTCCTGTACATGGATAAAAGCACAATAAAAGTAGACTTTAAAGATAAAGAATACGCAAGTGATGGAAAAGATGATGTAAGAATCTTAATTAGTGCTAACCTTGGGGAACCATTAAAATCATTATCGAAAGTGGCTTCTGGTGGAGAATTATCTAGAGTTATGTTAGCTTTAAAAATTATATTCTCACGTAGTATTGAAGCAACATCAATTATTTTTGATGAAATAGATACAGGAGTAAGTGGTCGTGTATCACAACGAATGGCAGAGAAAATGTATCAATTAGGTGTTGGTTCACAAGTATTATGTATATCACATTTACCACAAACAACTGCTCTTGCTGATACTAATCTGTTAATTAGTAAAGAAGTAATAGATAAACGAACACTAACATCAATTAAAGAATTAGATAGGCAACAAAAAATAGAAGAAGTTGCACGTATGATATCAGGTGATAAGATGACAAGATTATCAGAAGAGCATGCTATAGAAATGTTAAAATTAGCAGAAAAGACAAAAGAAGAAATTAAAACAAAAAAATTTCAATAACTATAAAAAGGTCAAAAGGAGGACTATGATAAAAGAAGGAAAAATTTTAAAAGCACTTAGTGGTTTTTATTATGTACAATGCCAAGATGAGTTGATAACATGCCGAGCACGTGGTAATTTTAGAAACGACAATATTACTCCACTTGTAGGAGATGATGTTAAAATTCAGATGAGTGATAATAATACAGGATATGTAGTAGAAATACTTGAAAGAAAAAATGAGTTATTAAGACCTAAAGTATCTAATATAGATTACAGTATTATTATTGTTTCAGTTAAAGAACCGGATTTTTCTAGTAAGCTTTTAAATAAGTTGATATGCTTAAATGAAAATAGTCACGTTGATATTATAATAATTTTCACAAAGTTAGACTTATTATCAAAAGAAGAGTTAGACAATATAAAAACTATAATGGATTATTATAAAAAAATAGGATATATAGTTTTAAGCAATACTAAAGAAGATATAGCTAAATTAAAAAAATTAATTTCAAGAAAATATGTTGCAATTTCTGGTCAATCTGGAGCTGGGAAAAGTACACTCATAAACACATTAACAACAAACTTGGATATAGAAACTGGAGAAATATCTAAACATCTAGGGCGTGGGCGCCATACGACAAGACATATAGAGTTTTACCAAGTAGACGATTTTTATATAGCAGATACACCAGGATTTTCGTCATTAGATATAACTTTTATAGAAAAAGAAGATATTCAATATTTATTTACAGAATTTAATAATTATGATTGTAAGTTCAAACCTTGCAATCATATTGAGGAAGTAAAATGTGGTGTAAAAGAGGCGGTAGCCACAGGCGACGTGTTGGAAAGTCGTTATGAAGACTATAAATTATTATTTAAAGAAAAAGAAACACAGAAGAAGAAATATATAAAGGAGAAATAATTATGAAAAAAATATTACCTTCAATTTTATCAGCAGATTTTGCTAATTTGGAACGTGATGTAAGAGAATTAGAGCAGATTGGAATTGATATGTTTCACATAGATGTCATGGATGGGAATTTTGTTCCTAACATTTCTTTTGGATTTCCAATTATCGAAGCTATTCGCTCAAAAACAGATAAAATTTTTGATTGTCATCTAATGATAGCACGACCAGAAGAGTATGTAGAAAGATTCTGTAACGCAGGTTGTGATATGGTATCATTTCATATAGAAGCAACTAATCATGCTGATAGGGTAATTCAAATTATCAAAAATTCAGGGAAGAAAGCGGGGATGGTTTTAAATCCACAAACTCCAATTGAGAGTGTAAAATACCTACTACCAAAATTAGATTATGTACTGATTATGACTGTTAATCCTGGATTTGGAGGACAAAAATTTATTCCGGAAATGTTAGAAAAAATAGAAGAATTAGCGAAAATTAGAGAAGAAAAGGGATATAGTTTTCTAATTCAAGTAGATGGTGGAGTTAATGTAGAAACATCAAAACTTTGTCGTGATAAAGGAGCAGATTTATTAGTTTGTGGTTCTTTCTTATTTGGTGCAGAAGACAAAGAAAAAACATTAGGTGAGTTGTTAAGATAATGAATGAACAAAGAGAAGTAAATATTATGTTGGGGGGAGAATTCCCAACTGAAGTACCAACAATAGGGGTATGGTGCGGAGTAGATAAAGGAGCTTTATATTTAGCCGATAAAGGAATAAGACCTCTATTAAGTTGTGGAGATTTTGATTCAATTTCTGAATCTGACAGAAAGAAAATAGAAAGTATATCAGAAAATTTTAAAATAAAAGAAAGTCAAGACTTAACAGATGCAGATTATGCATTAGAAGAATTGGTAAGACTTTATCCAAGTATAGAAAAAATAAATATATATGGAGCTACTGGGAAAAGGTTAGATCATTTTTTTGGCAATATTTTTCTTTTAAATAATGAGAAATATGAAAGAATTGAGCTGAGTATAATAGATGACAATAATATTATTACAATTGCTAAAAGTGAAAAAAATGTATTTCCCCCAAAAAAAGGTTATAAATATTTTTCAATTATTCCAATTTTTCAAGATACAAAAATGACTATAAAAAACTCTAAGTATGAGGCGGAGAATTTACTTTTGACACTAGATAGGCCTAATGCTACAAGTAATGAATTTTGTGGAGAAAATGATATAAAGTTAGAAGTTAATAAAAATGTATTAGTTATATATTCAAAAGATTAGAAAGAAGAATTTAATTATGATAGAAGTAATTCAGTTTATAGTAATAGCCATTTGTGCAGGATTTCTAGGTTCTCTAGTCGGTTTAGGCGGAGGGCTTATAGTAACTCCAGCATTGACTATACTTTTTGGAATAGATATAAAATATGCTATAGGAGCAAGTATAGTAGCGGTAATTGCGACTAGTAGTGGTTCTGCTATTGCTTTTGTAAAAGACCATGTTAGCAATATGAGAGTAGGTATGTTATTAGAAATATTTACAACAGCAGGTGGTGTGATAGGAGCATTAATGGCTGGAATATTCTCATCTAAATTATTGTATATATTTTTCTCATTAATACTCTTAAACGCGTTTTATGGAATGTTAAAGAAAACGGGTTTGATTACAAAGAAAAGAGTTGAAGAAAAAGTTGAGAATGATAAATATGCAGAAAAGTATAAGTTAAATTCAAGTTATTATGACAAAGCAACTGGAAAAACTTTAGCTTATAATGTAACAAATGTACCCCAAGGGTCACTTGTAATGTTTGGGGCAGGTTTTGCTAGTGGGTTGTTAGGAATAGGAAGCGGAGCGTTCAAAGTAGTTGCGTTGGATAATTATATGAAGTTACCTATAAAAGTAAGTACTGCAACAAGTAATTTTATGATGGGGGTAACAGCAACTGCCAGTGCATTAATATATTTTTTCAATGGGACAATAAATCCCGCTATAGCAGCTCCTATTGCATTAGGTACACTTATTGGATCGAGAACAGGTGCTAAAGTAATGCAAAGATTGGATGCAAAATATATTAGATATATATTCTTACCGATACTTTTATTTACTATAATAAATATGTTTTTAAAAGGTATGGGGGTGCTGTAAAATGAAAGAGAAAAAAGATATAAATGTCGTTATTTCAAATATTTTAAGATGTGGAGTTTATATTAGCTCAGCACTAATCTTAATAGGGATATTTTTAGGATTAGTAAAAGGAGTAGAAAGTTCTCTTATATTAGAGCGTTATAGTTTTAATCAGATGTTTAATGGATTAGTAGAGTTTGATTATTATGCATATTTAATATTTGGAATTTTTATATTGATATTAACACCTATTTTTAGAATCTTGGGATTGCTTTTTGTTTATCTCCAAGAAAAAGATTATAATTTTGTAAGAATTTGTTTAATAGTATTAGTCATATTGATAATAAGTCTAACTTTGGGAGTTAAACATAACTAGAAATAGAAGAAATTTTCACAAATGTGAACAAAATGTGAAGAAAAAATGTTAAAATATAGTAAAACTGCTATAGTTTAACATTTTTCTTTTGCCATAAACATAACTATAGTATACAATAATTAATGTAATATTTACTTTAAATATAATTTAAAATCATAAAGGAGGTATATCTATGTTGGATCCATTATTACTTGCAAGGATACAATTCGCTGCAACAACAATATTCCATTTCTTCTTTGTTCCAATAACAATAGGAATGGTATTCTTAATTGCGATATTTGAAAGTATTTATGTTAAAACTGGAGATGAACATTACAAACGAATTACTAAATTCTTTGGACATCTATTCTTAATTAACTTTGCGGTTGGAGTTGTTACAGGTATCTTGCAGGAGTTCCAATTTGGTATGAACTGGTCAGAATATTCTTCATTCGTAGGGGATGTTTTTGGACCATCACTAGCGATAGAGGCATTACTTGCATTCTATCTTGAATCTACGTTTATCGGTATTTGGATTTTCTCTTGGGAGAAAATTAATAAAAAATTACATGCAATGTGTATTTGGTTAGTAGGTATCGGTACAGTTATGTCAGCATTTTGGATTTTATCAGCAAACTCATTCATGCAACATCCAGTAGGAGTTAAGTATGTTGAAAATAATGTTATTGGTAAAAAAGCAGAAATGATTGACTTCTTGGCAATTGTAAAGAATCCATATTTATGGAATCAATTCCCTCACGTATTAACTATGGCATTAACAGTAGGATCATTTACTATTGCAGGTATTGCAGCTTGGAAAATGTTACGTAAACATGAAGTTGCAATATTTAGAAAAGCATTTAAAGTGTCAATTATTGGTGCGCTAATTGGATCTACTGGTTTACTGTGGACAGGACATTCACAAATGCAGTATTTAGTAAGAGAGTATCCGATGAAGGTTGCTGCAGCTGAGGCGTTGTATGAAGACACAGGCAATTCGGCACCATTTTCTGTATTAGCAAAAATTGATCAAAAACAACAAAAAGCAGAGCATTATATTGAAGTTCCTAGCATGTTAAGTTTCTTAGCATATGATAAGTTTGAAGGTAGTTTGAAGGGAATGAAAACACTCCAAAAAGAAATGGATGAGAAGTATTATCCAGTATTTGGGAAGCACATTGATTATACCCCACATGTCCCAACAATTTATTATTCATTCAGGGTTATGTCTGGTTCAGCATTTATTTTATTCTTTGCAGCATTGCTTGGAACAATTTTCTCATTTAAGCGAATTGAAACTAAAAAACGTTGGTTCCTAAAACTTATGCCATGGATGCTATTAGTGGCAGAGGTTGCTACTGCATGTGGTTGGGTAATGGCAGAGATGGGACGTCAACCGTTTTTAATCTTTGGAGTTATGACTACTGATGCTGGAGTTTCACCTAACTCAGCAAGTTCAGTATTATTCTCACTATTAGTATTTTGTGCTCTATATACAATTTTAGGTATTGTACAGTTTATCGCATTTAGATATATGATGAATAAAAAAGAAACAACTGTGAAGGAGGTAGCATAGTATGGATTGGTCAGTAGCTTTACCAAATATATGGTTCTTACTTATTACAGTCTTATTCACAGGATTCTTCGTATTAGAAGGATATGACTTCGGTGTTGGAGTTCTTGCTCAAGTATTAGGTAAGACTGATGAAGATAAACGAGTTTACTTCAATACAATTGGTCCTTTCTGGGATGCTAACGAAGTTTGGTTATTAACAGGTGGTGGAGCAATGTTCGCAGCGTTTCCTATCTGGTATGGTAAATTATTCAGTGGATACTACATTGCTTTCGTTTTAATGCTAGTAGCATTAATTCTACGAGGCGTATCATTTGAATTTAGAGGTAAATTGGGTAATAATAGAACTTGGATTAAATCATTCGATATAGCAATGTTTGTTGGTAGTTTATTACCTCCAGTATTATGGGGAGTAGCTGTAGCAAACTTTATGACGGGGGTTAACCTTGACGAAAAGAAAAATCTAGTTGATGGTTTCTTAGGACTATTATCTCCATTTACAATTCTTGGAGGAGTGATGATGTTACTTCTAATGCTAGTTCATGGAGCGCAATTCTTAGCACTAAAAACAACAGGTGAATTAAGAAACGCTGCTCGTGCAACATCTGCATTATTATTCCCATTTGCGGCAGTAGTAACATTAGTTTTTGCAATTTGGGCATTATTTAAAACAGATATATTCACTACGAACTATTATGTAGGACTAGTTCTTGCGTTAATAGCAGTAGCACTATTTGTATTATCATTTGTCTTGAATTTCAAAGGTCGCGACCTAGGTGCTTTCTTGAGTACTTCAGGGACTCTAGCATTTTTAACTCTAAGTGTCTTTGCAGGTATGTTCCCACGTGCTATTATAAACAGTAATGATCTTAGCCAATCACTATTTATATATGATGCTGCGAGCGGAATTTACACACTAAGACTTATGACAATAGTTGCATTATTCTTATTGCCATTTGTGTTAGGTTACCAAGTTTGGTCTTATTCTATCTTTAGAAAACGACTATCAAAAGAAGATGAATTGGAGTACTAGTTAATGAAAAAGAAGGAAGAAAAAATAAAACTTCCTGTTAAAAAAAGTTTAACATTAACTTTATTACTATTATCAATATTTGAAGCAGCTTGTATTATTATACAGGCTGCTTTTTTGGGTAAAGCAATAGTTGGCTTATTCTATAAAAATTTTGATAATGTAGCAAGGGATAGTGTTCTTTTTTTAATAGGATATACATTAAGAGTTGTGTTTTTACATTTACAACAATATTTTACAGAAAAAGATGCATTGAAATTTGAAAAAGATTTACGTAAAAGACTGTTAACGAGTTATTTTAATCTAGGGCCAGATTTTACAACTCGTGAAGGTTCTGGGAAGTTAGTAACCCTGTCAATTGATGGAATTGGGAAGGTTAAACAGTATTTTGAACTTAATGTTTCAAAGAAAATCCGTGGTGGAGTAATTCCAACGTTAGTAGTAATTTTTATTTTTTATACTGACTATGTATCAGCATTAGTTATAATTTCTGTTATTCCAGTAATAGTTGCCTTTATGATTTTATTAGGGATAAACGCACGAGATATGGCAAATAGACAATATAAAAAATATCGTGCATTATCAAATAACTTTATTGATACAGTGCGTGGTATAGAAACGCTTAAGTTTTTAGGAATAAGTAAAAATTACTTGCCAATTATGGAAAAGAAAAATTCTGAATACCGAAAAAGTACTATGAAGACTTTAACTTTTGCCTTTCTAAATAGTTTTGCGTTAGATTTTTTAACTACAATAGCAATAGCTCTTTTAGCTGTAAGATTGGGGATATTGTTACTTGATGGAGAAACAAGTCTATTACCATCATTAACTGTTCTATTAATTTCACCAGAGTTTTTCTTGCCGATGAAACAAGCTGCAACAGATTATCATGCAACTTTGGATGGGCAGATAGCTTACGAAGATATAGAGCATATGATTAAAAAAAATAATAATATAACTAATGAGGAAAAGGTTATAACTAATGTAGATAGTATTTTCCTTAAAGAAATTTCACTTATAAAAGATGATAAAGAAATTTTAAAAGATATCAATCTAGATATACAAAAAGGAAGTAAAATAGCCTTAGTTGGCCCAAGTGGAAGTGGAAAAACTTCGTTAATTTCAATATTATCAGGTTTTAATAAGCAGAGTTCAGGAGAAATATTTATTAACAATGAAGTTGTTTCATTAAATTCAAATTCATGGACTTCTAAAATTTCATATATTTCACAGTTTCCTTATATATTCCCGGATACTATAAAGAATAATATCTTATTTTATGAGAAGGATATAGTTAGTGAAGAAAAATTGAAGGAAGTATGTAGACTTGTTGGATTAGATACATTCATAGAGGATTTACCAAATGGATATGATACCCTTATTGGTGAGGCAGGTAATGAACTTAGTGGAGGACAGGCACAACGAATTGCAATAGCACGCGCTTTGATAAGTAATAGAGAAATTATTATATTAGATGAGCCTACAAGTCACTTGGATATTGAAACGGAATTTGAAATTAAAGAAAAGTTATTACAGTTATTTGAAAATCGTACAGTAATTATTGCTACACATAGACTACATTGGCTGAATAATATGGATTATATCGTTAATTTAGAAAAAGGTATGATAGTAGATTTTGAAAGAATAGTAGATTTTAAACAAAGTTTACGATATGCTAGTTTAAAGAATAATTTAGTAGGGGGTGGCTACAATGAGAAATAATTCTATTGTTAGAACAGAAATCAAAAAAAATAAAAGTATGATGGCCCTCGTAGTTATTCTAGGTATACTGTCAACAGTTAGTGGGGCGGCACTTATGTATGTGTCAGGTTTTTTAATAAGTAAGTCATCATTGAGAATAGGGAATATTCTTATGCTACAAGTCCCAACCGTATTAACAAGAACATTTTCTTTATCACAATCTACATTTGCTTATCTACAACGTTTAACAAGTCATAATTTGGTCTTAGGGATTATAGAGAAAATGCGTAGTCGAGTTTATAAAATTTTAGAACCGCATGCATTGAAATTGAAAAAAGAATATAAGTCTGGAGACTTACTTGGATTAATAGCTGAAGATATTGAACATTTACAAAATATTTATTTGAAAACAATTTTTCCTAGTATAGTGTCATTAGTTCTTTATGTTATATTTGTAACATTAATGTTTGGATATGATATGAGTTATGCCATTCTAGCAACTCTGTTCGGATTATTTATAATTTTTATAGTACCTTTTGCATCACTTACATTTACACGTCGAAATTTTCAAGTAATGAAAGAAGCAAAGTATGATCTTTATAAAAATTTCACAAGTGCAATTTTCGGAATTAGCGATTGGATTTCATCAAATAGAGTGAATGACTTTATGAATGAATATCAAGAAAAAGAAACTAGACTATTAAAAAAAGAAACAAAGATTAAAATTTTTGTGCATTTTAGAGAAAACCTAGTAAACTTTATAGCAGGATTGACAGTTTTTTATATGATTTATAGTTGTTGGAATATGACCCTAAATGATTCTATAGAAAATGTATATATAGCATCGTTTTGTATGATGGCATTATCGGTTATGAGTGTTTCTGTTATGACAAGTGAATCTGTAGCCCATATCCCAGGATATGAAGTTTCGATTAGGCGTGTTAAAGACTTCTATGCTAATGAACAAGATGATGTAGATATTGATAAAGTGCTACAAAATAAAGAAGGAAATGTTATTGATATAGAAAATGTTACATTTGCTTATGAAAATGGGAAGAATGTTCTTGACAATATTTCGTTATCAATAAAAAAAGGAGAAAAAGTTGCAATATTAGGTCGTAGTGGTGTAGGGAAATCTACACTTGTTAAGCTATTGACGGGAACTTATACTGATTATACAGGAAGTATATCAGTTTTAGGAAAAGTTCCAACAGAAAAAATGTTAGGAACGAAAATTTCATTATTGAATCAAAAACCTTATCTTTTTGATATGACTATTCGTGAAAATTTAAAGTTGGCATTGCTAGATAAAAAAGAAGAAGTAACAGATGATGAGATTAACAGCAAGATTGAAGAAAGTTTAGAAAAATCTCAGCTTACTAGATTAATTTCTGAACTTCCAGAAGGAATAAATACTAATGTTTTTGAGACAGGTAGTCGTTTTTCAGGAGGAGAACGTCAGAGAATTGCTTTTGCAAGAACTCTTATTCAAAATAATGAACTTCTACTTCTTGACGAGCCAACAGTTGGTCTTGATCCAAAAACAGAACATGAATTACTAAAAACAATTTTTGAGATTAACAGAGATAAAACAATAGTTTGGATAACGCACCATTTAAATTCTATAAAATACATGGATAGAATAATTTTTATTAAAGATGGAAAAGTAGAAATGAATGGAACTCACGAAGAATTATATCAAACAAATGAAAAATATCGTAAATTATATGATATGGATAATGTAGAATAATAGAAAGCAGCAGGATAAGAGACTTATCTCGAAATCTTGCTGTTTTTAATAATATAGAATAATAAAATGGGATTAAAATATATAAAGAAAAAACAATTTAATATTATTTTAAATATTGTTTATGATATAATAATAGAGTTAGAAAATTTGTTTTAAAGTAAAAGTTATTAAATATAAAATAATAATTTCACAAAGTTTATATGAGGTGAAAAATGCAAAAAAAGAATAAAATCGTTATACAAGGAGCAAGGGAAAATAATTTAAAAAATATAGATTTAGAAATACCTAGGGATCAATTTGTTGTAATTACAGGACTAAGTGGAAGTGGAAAGAGTTCGCTTGCTTTTGATACTATTTATGCTGAAGGACAACGTCGCTATGTAGAAAGTCTTAGCGCTTATGCTCGCCAATTTTTAGGAAATATAGAAAAGCCAGATGTTGATTTGATAGAGGGGTTATCTCCGGCTATTTCAATAAATCAAAAAACAACATCAAAAAATCCTCGTTCAACAGTAGCAACGGTAACAGAAATTTACGATTATTTAAGACTTCTCTATGCACGAATTGGTGAAATTTACTGTCCAAATCATCATGTGAAGATTGAAAGTAGTTCGATAAGCCAGATTGTCGATTCAATAATGGAAACGCCTGTGAGAAGTCGAATTCAGATTGTTGCGCCGATGATCAAAGAAAAAAAAGGTACCCATAAAAAATTAATAGAAAAATTAGCTAAAGAAGGGTATATTCGTTTTAAAATAGATGGTGAAAATTACGAAGTAGATGAAATTCCTGAATTAGATAAAAATAAAAAACATTCAATAAGTGTTATTATAGACAGAATTGTCATAAAAGAAGGAGTAGAAGGTCGTCTAGCAGATTCTTTAGAAACATCATTACATCTTTCTAATAATGATCTAGTAGAAATTGATGATGTTGGTAAGGGAGTGACTCACCTATATTCAACTAAATATAGTTGCAAATACTGTGATTTTACTTTAGGTGATTTAGAACCAAGGATATTTTCATTTAACAATCCCCAAGGTGCATGTCCAGCTTGTGATGGGCTAGGAATGCATGAAACAGTAGATGTTAATAAGGTTATTCTAAAAGATATGTCAATAAATGATGGGGCAATAGTAGTTTATAATACAGCAACATCAACGTATTATCCAAGTTTAGTAAAATGTGCATGTAAACATTTTGGAATTCCAATGGATATTCCATTTAAAAAATTGACACAGGAACAACAAAATATAGTCTTGTATGGAAATGATGTTGAAGAAATTGAGCATACTTATATAAATGATGAAGGTGTAAAACGATCACGAATAATCTATTTTGAAGGTGTATGTAATAATATATTGCGTCGCTATCAAAGCGGAATGACAAAAGCAACTCGTGAAGCAATGGCGAAATATATAAAAGAAGATGAATGTCAAAGCTGCCATGGGCAAAGGTTAAAACCAGAGATATTATCAGTATATGTTGCTGGGAAAAATATTGCGGAAATTTGTGAAATGTCAATAAGAGATAGCTATGACTTCTTTGAAAATATAAAACTTAGCGAAAAAGATTATACAATAGCAAGATTAGTCTTAAAAGAGATTAAATCAAGATTGCAATTTTTAAATGATGTTGGTTTAGACTATTTGACTTTAAATCGTGCCTCAGGAACATTATCTGGAGGGGAAGCACAAAGGATAAGGTTAGCAACCCAAATAGGTTCAAAACTTATGGGTGTTACGTACATTTTAGATGAACCTTCAATAGGTCTTCATCAGCGTGATAATGAAAAATTAATTAATACAATGTTATCAATGCGTGATTTGGGAAATACGGTTCTAGTAGTAGAGCATGATGAAGATACTATGCTTGCTTGTGATTATATTGTAGATATAGGACCTAAAGCTGGAGAAAATGGGGGACAAGTAGTCGCGGTTGGGACACCAAAAGAAATTATGGAAAATAAAAATTCCATAACTGGAGCATACTTGTCTGGTCGAAAAAAAATAGAAGTTCCCAAAGAGCGTCGTTCTGGGAATGGAGAGTTTATTACAATTAACAAAGCTAAAAAGAATAATTTAAAAGATATATCAGTAAAACTACCATTAGGTAAATTTGTTGGAGTAACTGGCGTTTCAGGTAGTGGGAAAAGTACCTTAATAAATGAAATTTTATTTAATTCTGTGAAAAATATATTAAATAAAGAAGAAATAGATACGGAGTATGTAAAATCGGTTAAAGGTGTAGAAGATAATATTGATAAAATTATAGATATAGACCAAAGCCCTATTGGGAGAACACCACGAAGTAATCCAGCTACTTATACAGGTGTGTTTGATGATATACGAGATTTATATGCAAATACCAATGAAGCAAAACTAAGAGGATATAAAAAAGGTCGTTTTAGCTTTAATGTAAAAGGCGGGCGTTGTGAGGCGTGCACAGGAGACGGTATCTTAAAAATAGAAATGCACTTCTTACCGGATGTCTATGTACCATGTGAGGTATGTAATGGCAAAAGATATAATAGAGAAACTCTTGAAGTCAAATACAAAGGTAAGAGCATAAGTGATGTTTTAGATATGACTATTAAGGAAGCTTATGAGTTTTTTGAAAATATACCAAAGATAAAAAATAAGCTAGAAACAATGGTTAATGTAGGATTGGATTATATTCGATTAGGTCAAAGTGCAACAACTCTTTCAGGAGGAGAAGCACAGAGAGTGAAACTTGCGAGTGAGCTTTATAAAAAATCAACTGGAAAAACTTTATATATTTTAGATGAACCAACAACAGGATTACATATTGATGATATAAGCCGTCTAATTAAGATTATTAACAAGCTTGTAGATGGAGGGAATACTGTTGTAGTTATCGAACATAATCTAGATGTTATTAAGTGCTGTGATCATTTAATTGATTTAGGACCAGAAGGTGGGGTAGGCGGAGGAACTATTCTTGATGAATGTACTCCGGAAAAATTAATTGAAAATCCGCAAAGTTACACTGGAAAATTCTTGAAAAAGTTATTGTAAAAAAGTATAAATTGCAATAGAATTTAATTTTACGAATATATTTATTATAAAGATATTTCAAAAAAATTAATATTATAAGCGATCTATTGTTTATTTAATAAAGTCAGAATAAAAGCGTGACGTGATATTTGTTTATACAATTTTCTCTATTGTCTAAATATGAAAGATGTGGTAAAATATAGGTATAGAATACTAAAACATTTGTAAGACTTACCATACATTCGGGCCTAACACTTTTTAAAAGGGAACAAGAATTTTTTATTAGTATAAAACGCTTCTTAGAGAAGACTTTAGAAGGTAAGACTATTGTACCCACCTGATTATATCAGGACCAATTTTAGTAAGTAACTACGGTGTTTTGGTTTTAGACTGGTATTAATTACCAGTCTTTTTTAATATAATTATAACTGAAAATCATAAAATAAAAATTTAAAGGAATATAAAATGTTACATCAATTTTCAAGAAATGAATTAATAATCGGAACAGATGGATTAGATATATTAAAAAAGTCAAGAGTAGGAATATTAGGAATAGGTGGGGTTGGCTCATTTGCTGCTGAAGCTTTAGCGCGCTCTGGAATTGGAGCATTAGTACTTATGGATAAAGATGATATAGATATAACTAATATTAATCGTCAAATTCATGCAACAACGTTGACTGTGGGATGTAGTAAAGTTGAAGAAATGAAAAAAAGAATTTTAGCTATTAATCCGAACTGTGAAGTTACAGCTATTCAGGATTTTTATACAGAAGGAACATATAAAACATTCTATGAAAAAAAATTAGATTTTGTAATAGATGCATGTGATACAGTAACATATAAAATTCATCTGATGAAACATTGTCTAAGAAATGATATTAAGTTTATTAGTGTTATGGGAACAGCTAACAAAATGGATCCGACGAGGTTTCAAATAACAGATATAAGAAAAACTACAGTGTGTCCTTTAGCTAAAGTAATTAGAATAAAATTAAAAAAAGATAACATAAAAGGAAAGGTCCCTGTAGTGTACTCGACCGAGAGCCCAACTATAGCAAACAAAGAATATCTAGAAAAAATAGGTAATCAAAAATCAGATATAAGAAAATCTAAAATTCCCCCAGCATCTAATGCATTTTGTCCATCTACTGCAGGATTAATTGCTGCGAATTATGTTTACACTAATCTATTAAAAAATATAAAAATATTAACTATAGAAAAATCTAATTAAAATGTTAAAACAACGCTTTCACAAGTGTTGTTTTTCTATATTTTTCAGTTAACATATCGTCTGTTTCGGTAATTTTACTGTAAACCTTACACAGAAATTGAAAATTAATTATTTTCATAATCATAAGAAAAGTTTTGGAAATTTATAATTTAATTTGCTTTTTTATAGGAAAGAAGGTATAATATAAGTAGATGAGAAAGGAGGATTACTTTGAAGAATAAAGGAACATTACTGGCGCAAAATTTAAAGAAACTTCGAAAAATAAATAATTACTCTATGTCTACTGTAGCAGATAAATTAGATTTATCATCACATGGCGTTTATGCTAACTGGGAATATGGGAGAAATGAGCCCAATGTAGCAACACTAGTATCTATTGCAAAGCTGTACAATGTATCGATTGATGAGCTTGTAGGTTACAAAATAGAAAAAGTGAATGACGAAGAGTTAGCAAAAACTCACTTTGAAGTAATTGATATGATAAAAGCGTTAGATAGTGAGGATTGTAAATTAGTAGAAGAGGTTCTGAAAAGATTTAGGGGATATTCTTTTTCTAGACACTTGAATCTATAATAAAACTCAAATTACTTAGGCTATATGAGTTATCTGTGGTTGCGTTAAATTAATAGTTTTGATATAGACTAGGTACAAGATACTTAGTCTATATTTTTTTATCTATAAAATGGGGTGATGGTTATTGATGTAAAAAGTTTGATGACTAAAATTATAGATGATGCAATTAAAAGCAAAGCTAGTGATATACACATATATCCACACATATCAGGTAATTCCTTTATAAAGCTCAGAATCAATGGTAATCTGAGTAAATATGAAAGTTATACAAATAGGGAGTTAGATGCAGTTAACTCATTACTAAAATACAACGCTGGGATAGATATTTCTCGTAATAAAGAACCACAAAGCGGACGCTTTGTTTATTCGCTATCTGAGAAAAATTATTATTTAAGAGTATCTACTTTACCTTTGAGTGAATTATCAGAGGGTTGTGTAGTTAGGATTTTTATTGATGAGTTAGAGGATGTTGATTATAGTATTTTTGAAGAAGATAGGGAGCATATTAATTCATTAAGTAAAAAGATGTATGGATTAATATTGTTTTCAGGTCCCACAGGAAGTGGAAAATCAACATCAATGTATAAATTAGCGAGTTCACTTGCTAATATGGATAAACAAGTTATAACAGTTGAGGATCCTGTAGAGAAAAATATTGAAAATTTAATTCAAATGCAAGTAAATGAAAAAGCAGGGATTAACTATGATAATGCACTAAAATCTATTTTGAGATGTGATCCAGATGCAATGGTAATTGGAGAAATTCGAGATTTTAAAACAGCAAGTCAAGTTATTACTTCTTCATTTTCGGGGCATTTGGTTTTAAGTACAATTCATGCAGAGGATTCTGTGGGTGTTATAAATCGTTTGAAAGATTTGAATTTATCACTTGAAGATATAAAACAAACGGTCCTTTGCATCATTTCTCAAAGGTTGGTTAATTTATCAGCTGGAGGAAGAGGATTAATAACTGAAATATTAAATAAAGAAGATATTCATAACTATATAGATAATAAAAAAATAACCAACAAATCCTTAGATGAAAAATTTTTGTTAGCTTATGAGGAAGGATTCATAACACAAGATGAAAAAGAAAAATGGGGATATTAAAAAAATTTTTGATAAAGAAAATAAGGTTTATTTTATAAAACGGTTATACGAACTTATCGAACACGGTTATATGTTAGAAGATTCTTTGGAATTTCTTTTAATTCAGTATGATGTACCTGCTGTTGAGATAGAAAAGATAAAAAGCAAACTCTCTAATGGAGAAAAGTTATCTGATATTTTAGGGTATATTGGTTATTCAAAATTAATAGTTACAAAAATAAAATTTGCGGAACAGTACGGTCGCATAGAAGACATGTTACTGGAAGTTGAAACATATCTGCAAATAAAAAAAATACAAAAAGAAAAGATAATAAAAACTTTACGCTATCCACTATTTTTAACTATGACATTAATATGCCTAATAATGGTTTTTAATGCACTAGTAATTCCACAGTTTGAAAACATCTATTCTTCATCTAATATTAAGATGGACTTTCAGACTATTATTCTTATAAAATTGTTGTATTATATTCCAAAAATTATATCTATTATTTTTGTTATCTTTATACTTAGTTCAATATATATGTTTTATATAGCTAAGTATAAGCCTATACTATTTTTAAACACTTTACTAATTATTCCTAAAGTTAAAAATTATGCAAAACTATACTTTTCGTATAGATTTGCTATGGAACTAAGCCTATTTTTAATGAGTGGATTTTCTCTAAAAACGGCGTTAGAAGTCATGATTGAAGAAAAGTATGATTATTATCTGACATGCTTCTCAGAAGAAATTTTAACAAAGTTAGATTCAGGGATAACATTCGAAGATGCTATAGGAGAAGTTAAATTTTTTGATAAATCAATGAAAAAATTTATTATTCATGGGAAAAATAATGGATTAATAGACAAGGAATTGAAGTTGTTTAGTGAGTTGATGTTAGATACATTTTTAACATCATTAGACAGAAGTTTAAGAAAGATTCAACCGATATTATTCGGTGTGCTAGCATTAGTGATAGTTGGATTATATATGGTTATACTTTTACCAATTTTCAACATGGCTAGCTCGTTAAAATAAAGGAGTTTATTGTGGAAAAAATTTTAAAAAAATTAAAAAAGAAAGACGGTTTTACCCTTATAGAAATGCTTATTGTACTATTTATAATTGCAATTTTGTTAATATTAATAATACCTAATATTACTAAAAATATTGACACTGCAAAAGATAAAAGTTCGGAAGCATATGAAAAAACAGTTCAATCACAAGTAACAGCATACGAAATAAATGAAAAAGATAGTAATGTTACTTTTGAGAAATTGGTAGAAAAACATTATTTAGATGGACCTGTAGAAAAAGCTAGTACCGCACCTAATGGTAAAAAAATTGTAATATCAAATGGAAAAGCGACATTACAAAAATAGTGCTGGTTATTCATTAGTTGAAATGTTAGCAGTATTGTTAATAGTCAGTATTATCATTATTATTTTATCAAAAACATCTGTAGCTAATTATAATAAATATAAAGAAAGATTAGCGTTAAATGAATTAGTATCAGATTTATATCAGTTACAAACACGAAGTTTAAATGAAGAGAATATCTATATAGATTTATTTTCAAGTGATGGAGAATATGTCATGCACTATAGTAATCAAAATTACTGGAAAAAGATTTCAAATGATGGAAAAGTACTTTTAAACAGGCCGAATGTCAGATTTAAATATAGAGAAGGGAATTTAATATCTAGGGCAAATACAGTCGATGTAAAGTTTCCTGAAAGTTTATATAGACTTATTATTCACTTAGATACTGGATATATAACCATTGATGAAATTGAATAAATCAGGGTTTACATTTGTAGAACTTATAGGGGCACTGTTTATTTGTTCATTGCTTTTCGTATTTCTAATTCCTAATATGGTTAGGCAATACGCTAATTTAAGCAAGCTTGAAAAAGAACTGGAAATGAAAGAGGTTCTTTATGAAGAAATAAGTATTAATAAACATAGTAACTTCACTAATAGGCGTGGACAATATTACATAGAAGTTAAAGATAAGAAGGCGAAAATAGTTGATGAAGATACAGGGGAAGAAGTTAGTTACTAAGAAAAATAGTAAAGGATTTACTTTGTTGGAGCTAACAATTTCGTTATTTCTACTCCTTATTTTATCGTTATTGTTGACATTAATACTTCAAACTACAATAAAAACATCAAGGAATTTTTTAGATTTTACTAATTATGAATATGCATTAGCGCATAAGAAAATATTAGAAATTTACAATGATAGTAGTAAAGTCGAAAGAGAAAGTAATTTTGTAATGATGACTAATAAGGACAAAAAAGAAGAGGTTAAATTAGTTTTTCAAGGAGATAGAGTGTATATAGCAAAGCAAAAGAGTAAGGATTTTTATGCTGGATATATTTTACTGTTGAAAAAATTAAAATCATATTCTATTGAACAAGATGAAGACATGATTCATATAACACTAAGGGATAGAGAAGATAAAGAAAGGAATCTTTATTTAAAACTTAAAACTGAAGAAAAAAGTAAAAAAGAATCTGAAGAAAAAGATACAGATAAAAATAATGATAAACAATCAACTAATACACGGGAAAGTAAAAATGATTAATAAAAAAACTACCATGCTAAAAGATAAACAGGGTAATGCTATTATAGTATCACTACTTGTAACTATGCTTGTAGTTGTGGTAATGTTTAGTGTTGTAGGTATTTATATGAATAAAATGTACAGCATTAAAAATCTTAATAACTATTATGACAAAAAAATAATAGAGCAATTGAATAAAGGAAAATCATCTGAATAATGTTTTATAAACTAGAACTATATTTCTATGTAAATAGTTATTTATAGTTCTAGTTTTTTATACAAGATTATTAAATAAAGAATCTTGTTGATATTAATCACTTTTAAAATTAATGTATTGCTTTGTCTTAGCAAATAGTTTAAAATGATACTATATGATTTAAAATTGAATTGATTCCAAAGGAGAAAAATAATGAATAAAAAAGTATTATTTCTACTAACAGCTGGGGCTGGAGTAGTTGCAGTAAAATCATTATTAAAAACTGAAAAACTAAATAATGAAGATCGTGAAAAAGTTGAGGAATATAAAAAATTTCTAGAAGAAAAAGGATATACAGTTAGTAAAAATACTTATCTACCTAATAATTTAGATTTATTATCTGTTTCAGCATTACCAATGTATTATAAAGCAGCTAAAACAATAGCTAAATTTATTTTCTAGAGCCATGTTTATTCCAGAAAAAAATTACTCATTTTACGAAGAGAATCCTAAAGGTAAATTAACAATAAAAAAATTTGTAAAAGAGATGTACTATCGCATAATGTATGATGAAATATCTCTTTTATCTGCAAATTTAAGTTATTATTTTATTTTATCTGTGTTTCCAATGCTGATAGTTGCGTTGGCATTAACACCATATTTTAAAATAGATCAACAATTTTTGCTAGCTAAGATACAAACTTTTGCCCCTGGTGCATTGGGGGATTATCTTTTTAATATGATAAGCGAAGTTTTAAATAGTAAAAATAATAATACAATTATTACTATTGGGGTAGTATTTACTTTATGGTCTGCATCTAATGGTATATATGGGATAATTATAGCATTTAACAATGCATTTAGAGTACGTGATGGACGTATTTGGATAGTAACAAAAATTATAAGTATAATTTTTACAGTTTTATTCTTAATAGGTATGTTTCTAGTTTTAGCATTAGTTGTTTTTGGCAAACAACTTACATATTTGTTATTTCACAAATTTAACTTGGATGAAGGTTTTTATACAATGTGGTCGTACTTAAGTTATAGTTTTCCAATCTTGTTTACTTTCATTGTCTTTGTATTTTTATATATACTAGGACCAAACTTAAAATTAAAATCTATTAGTATATTACCTGGAGCGGTATTTTCAACAATTTCTTGGACATTAGTCAGTAGATTATTTGGATACTATATTGATCATTTTTCTAGTTATATAAAAACATATGGTACTATTGGAGCGTTGATGGCGTTTATTATTTGGTTATATATTACAGGATATATACTAATAATAGGAGCAGAAATTAATGCGATTTTTCATAATTATAAGATAGAACACCGTATTTTTGAAGAAACACATACAAAGGAATAGTTTAATATTATTAGAGCTTTGAGTTTAAGATAATTAACTCGAAGCTTATTTTATATATTATTAAGCTAGAATAATGTAAAAAGTGTATATTTTATAGTATAATAATAAATACTTAATTTCATTCGTGGAGAGGAGAATAGTGATGATTAAAGAAGTTTATCTAGCGGGTGGATGTTTCTGGGGAGTAGAGGGATATTTTTCTCAACTAAACGGAGTAATCGAAACCAAAGTAGGATATAGTAATGGAACTACTACAGAAACTAATTATCAAAAAATAAAATCAACAGATCATGCAGAGGTAATATACTTAAAATACGATAATGAGATATTATCACTAAATGATGTTCTACGTCATTATTTTAGAATTATTGATCCAGTTAGTGTGAATAAACAAGGTGGAGATATTGGACGTCAATATAGAACAGGGATTTATTATGTTGATGAAGAAACTTATAGAGAAGTAAGTGACTTTATAACAATATTACAAAAAGAGTTTTCGAAAAAGATTGCAGTAGAGGTAGAAAAAGTTAGTAATTATGTTGATGCAGAAGAATATCATCAAAAATATTTAGAAAAAAATCCAACAGGATATTGTCATGTGGATTTATCATTAGCTAAAAAGAGTTTATAATAATATTAAACTAGCTATTATATTTTTGTAGATTAAAAATTAAAGAAATTTTAAACAATAATTAATAAATATTTTGAAAAAATAGCTAAAAAAAGGTAGAATATAAGTAAGTATAAATTAAGGAGTTTTAAAAAATGACTAATATTTTAATTTTTGGACACAAAAATCCTGATACAGATAGTATCTGTTCAGCAATTGTTTATAATAACTTAAAAAGATTACAAGGTATGGATACTGAAGCGGTAAGACTTGGCGAATTAAATGATGAAACTAAGTATGCATTAGAATATTTCAATGTAAGCACACCACGTCTTGTAGAGGAATTAAAAGAAGGACAACATGTTATTTTAGTTGACCATAATGAATTTCAACAATCTGCTAATGGAATAGAAAAAGCTGTTATTCGTGAGGTAATTGATCATCACCGTATCGCAAACTTTGAAACAGCGGGACCTCTATACTACCGTGCAGAACCACTAGGATGTACAGCAACAATCCTTAAAAAAATCTATGAAGAACAAAGTGTCCATATTGACAAGCAAATGGCAGGACTAATGTTATCAGCACTTATTTCTGATTCATTATTACTAAAATCACCAACATGTACATTACGAGATAAAGTAGCAGCAGAAGAACTAGCTAAAATAGCAGGTGTGAACTTAGAAGAATATGGTCTAGCTATGCTTAAAGCAGGAGCATCTACTAAAGACAAAAAAGCAGAAGAGTTAATCACACTAGATGCTAAAGAATTTATTCTAGGCGATGATAAACTTATTGTTGCTCAAATTAATACAGTTGATGAAAAAGAAGTAGCAGATCGTAAAGAAGAATTAGCAAATGCTATTAACTCAGAAATTTCTAAAAAATCTTTATCAGCATTTGTATTTGTAATTACTAATATCTTAACTTCAAATTCTGAGGTATTAGTATTAGGAGCAAAACAAGACAATGTTGCTGCAGCATTCGGGAAAACTCTTGCTAATGACTTTATGACATTAGAAGGTGTTGTTTCTCGTAAAAAACAAGTAGTTCCTCAAATCACAGAAGAATTCACAAAATAGTTTCGTTTATATTTAAAGAAGGAAAGTGGGGATAGAATTCTCACTTTCTCTTGTTATTAAAGAAAGGAGATTTTATGCAGAAAAGTAAATCAATATTATGGACGGCAGTAAAGAGTATTGTTGTCAACACGTTGATTGTTCTTGCTTTTTCAGGATTATTTAGATCAAGCTTATTAATAGATAAACCTAGTTATGGATTTTATGGAGCAACACTAATAACATTGATGTATATGTTTATTAGACCATTACTAATGTTTATAAGTATTGTGCCAATAATTATGACTTTTGGTATATTTATTGTTGTAATAAATGCAGGTATAATATTGTTAGTATCATATCTGTTGGCACCACATTTTATTGTTTCATCTTTCGGATCGGCATTCTTTTTAGCAATTTTTATATCTATCTTTAATGCATTATTAAATACAGGAGATAGAAAAATTATAATAAAAAGATTTTAGAAGAAAGATGTACAAATATTATTTGTATAATACAAACATAAAGGAAATGAATTAATGAAAAAACTAACAACAAGAGATATTGTAGAAAGATTAAAACTAGAAGTAATAAGTGGAGAAGCTGGTTTAGATCGTGAGATAACGACTGAGGAGTTATCACGACCTGCTTTGCAACTTGCGGGCTATTTTTCACATTATTCTCCACAGAGAATTCAAATATTAGGAACAAGTGAATTATCATTTTTTAAATTAATAGCAGATGCTGAAAAAAAATCTCGAACACGTATGTTATGTACGAGAATAACGCCTTGTATCATTATTTCAACAAATCATGATGTTCCAGAAGAACTAATTGCAGCATCAAATGAATATGATACACCAGTTTTAAGGAGTACTCAAGAAACTACAAAACTTATGGGGAATATTACAAATTATATTCAAAAAGAATTTGCTCCAACAACTTCTGTTCATGGAGTTTTTATTGAAGTTTATGGAATAGGTGTATTGATTACGGGGGAAAGCGGTATTGGTAAAAGTGAGGTAGCGCTAGAACTTATTAATCGTGGGCATAGATTAGTAGCTGATGATAGAGTTGATATTAAAGAAATAGAGCGTGGATTATTAATTGGTAGTTGCGAGTCTACGCTTATTAAACACTTATTGGAAATTCGAGGACTAGGTATTATAAATGTAATGACATTATTTGGAACAGGAGCAGTAAGAAGTGATAAACGCTTGCAACTTAATGTACATTTAGAAACATGGAATGATAATAAGCAATATGATAGGATTGGATTAGGAAACGAATATAAGGAAATACTAAACTCAAAAATAGAGAAAAAAACTATTCCTGTTCGACCAGGGCGAAATGTTGCAATTATTATTGAAACTGCAGCTATGAATTATCGCTTAAATCAAATGGGTATTAATACTGCAGAAGATTTTACTGATCGGTTAGCGGAAGAAATAAAAAAGAATAATATGAAAAGTGAGGAAGAATAAGGATGACTTTAGGATATTTAGATCCAATTGCCTTTTATTTATTTTCAAAACCAATTTATTGGTATGGAATAATAATTGCAATGACAGTGCTAGTTGCATATATGATGGCAGACCATGAAGCAACAAAGCGAGGCTTAAAAAAAGAGACGATGCTAGATTTATTACTTATAGCATTGCCAATAGCATTTATATTTGCACGTGCGTATTATGTAGTGTTTAGATGGGATTATTATAGTACTCGAAAAGATGAAATAATTGCAATTTGGGATGGTGGAATAGCGATATACGGCGGATTATTGGGAGGATTTTTAGTATTATACTTCTTTGCAAGACGCCGTGGAATAAAAATTATTAAAATGTTAGATATTATAGCTCCTAGTCTTTTAGTTGGACAAATGCTGGGGCGCTGGGGGAATTTCTTTAACCATGAGGCATATGGAGAAGTAGTTAGTCGAGAATTCTTGGAAAAAAGGTTTATACCAGATTTTATTATAGAAAATATGTACATAGACGGAGCCTACCGTCAACCAACGTTTTTATATGAAAGCCTTTGGTGTTTTATTGCTTTAGTTATTTTATTATTAATCCGTAATAAGTTGGCTCAAAGTGAAGTGTTTGCAATGTATATAGTTCTTTATGGTGTAGAGCGCTTTATAGTAGAAGGTATGAGAACAGACTCATTGTATATCGGTTCATTAAGAGTATCTCAAGTTCTTTCACTAGTATTTGTTATAGGAAGTCTGATATACTTAATAATGCTTAATACAAAATATAAAGATAAAAAAGTTTTGTATATAGAATCATAAAAAAGAGGGTGAAATATATGTCAGAAAAAATTTACGATTTAATTATTGTTGGAGCAGGACCTGCAGGGATGACTGCTTCTATTTATGCATCACGTGCTAATATGTCAGTATTAATGTTGGAGAGAAAATACCCAGGTGGTCAAATGCTTTCAACGGAAGAAATAGAAAACTATACGGGATATGAGATGGTAACTGGACCAGAACTATCAGAGAAAATGTTTGAACATTCTAAAAAGTTTGGAACAGAATTTGCTTTTGGAAATATTACAAAAGTAGAAGTTAGAGATGATTTAAAATATTTAACAGCTGGTGAGAATGAATATGTAGCGAAGTCAGTAATTATTGCGACAGGTTCAGAGCATAAGTTGTTAAATATCCCTGGAGAAGAACAATTCTCAGGAAAAGGTGTAAGTTACTGTGCTGTTTGTGATGGAGCGTTCTTTAGAAATAAAGAGGTAATAGTAATTGGTGGAGGAGACTCTGCTATTGAAGAAGCACTATACTTATCAAACTTAGTAAGTAAAGTAACTGTTATTCACCGTCGTGATGAACTACGAGCTCAAAAGATTTTACAAGATAGGGCATTTGCTAAAGAAAATATTCACTTTATTTGGGATAGTATTCCATTAGAAATTAAAGGTGAAAGAAGAGTTTCTTCTGTAGAAATCCGTAATGTAAAAACAGGAGAAGAAAGTTCTGTTTCAGCAGATGGTATTTTCATCTATGTAGGTATGTTACCACAAACAGAAGATTTTAAAACACTAGGAATTACAAATGAAGCAGGATATATCCCAACTAACGAAAAATTAGAGACAAAAGTAGCTGGTATTTTTGCAGCAGGTGATGTTCGTGAAAAAGAAATTCGCCAAGTAATAACTGCAGCTTCTGATGGAGCTATCGCTGCACAAAGTGCATACAGTTATGTAGAAAGATTATAGAAAAGTATAAATAATTATTGAACTAGTCATCATAGAAGTGATGACTAGTTTTTTAATAAATATTAATATGTATATAGTAAACTATTTATAAATATTAATTATAAAGTAGATATAAGAAATCTCTTTCAGAAATCTAATAAAGTTTTAAAAATAATAAAGTTAATCTAAAAATATCGATAAAATTATTTATTAAAAATTTTTACAAATATGTATTTAGTGTATTTTATATAGATAATGTGAAAAAATGCTTGACTTTTAAGGTTAAGATGCTATAATATTTATATACGATAGTATTCGTATAAAAAATAAAAAATATACAAAGGAGATAATGACAATGAAAAAAGCATTATTATCATTAGTAGCTGCAGGTCTAGTAGGTGCAGTTGTAGCTCCAGCTGCTTTAGCAGAAGGTGAATTAGGTGCAAACCGTAACACTAACGAATCTGGATATTGGGTTGAAAACAACGATATGCCAGCAACTCCTGGAGAAATCAAAGCAGAAAACGATAAAGATCTTGGAAACAAATCTGAGAAATGGACTCGTGATGCTAACAAACTTAAAAAAGGTGAAGTTCTTAAAGTAGAAAAAGGTGCGAAAGTACCAGCTAAAAAAGTTTTACCTAAAACTTCAGCTGTTAAATAATTAGCTGTTGCTATAGAAAAGGATGTTTGTTAAGTCAAACTCCTTTTTCTTTATATTCCACATCTTATATAAAAGATGTGTTTTTTTTAATTTTATAGTATTTATTTTCTTTAATCAATTTTTTCATTATGTTATAATATAGTTATTATTAATTTAGGAGTGAAATTATGTTAAAAGTAGAAGTTTGTGCGAATAGTGTAAAGGATTGTTTGATTTCCCAAAGCTTGGGGGCTCATAGAATAGAGTTGGTAAGTGCAAGTTATTTAGGTGGGCTAACACCCAATCTTAGTGTCTTAGATATGGTTCTTGAAAAAGGTGTAATATTACCCATTATGGCAATGGTACGTCCGCGTGGTGGTGGTTTTTGTTATAGTGATTTAGAAAAAGAACAAATGTTTAGGGAGGCAAAAGAATTATTAAAACATGGAGCTAATGGTCTTGTTTTTGGTTTTTTAACAGAAAATAATGAAATTGATTGGCTAGCAACAGAGAAAATGATAGAACTTTGTGACAAATATAATGCAGAAAGTGTTTTTCATAGAGCTTTTGACTGTGCAAGTAATCCTGAATATAATATTCAACGCTTAATTGGATTAGGTTGTACTAGAATATTAACAAGTGGATTGGCTAATAACGTAAAAAGAGGGGCTAAATTAATAAAGTTATTCCAAGAAAAATATGGACAACATATTGAAATTTTAGCAGGAGCAGGGATAACAAGTGATAATATAGAGAAAATACTTGAAAAAACAGGTGTAAAACAAATTCATGGAACTTTTAAGAAATATATGAATGATACCACAACAAGTCGAGATGAAGTATCTTTTGCCTATACGGATAAAGGGGATTATGAAGAGGTAGATCCAGAAGAATTGATGAAAGTTTTAGTTAGTAGTAGAAATTATGAGATGACTTAAAGATAATAATCGGAAATTGAGAAAGGATATATATGATATTTGAAAGCATTCATCATATAGCAATAATAGGAAGAAATTATAATAAAACTAAAGAATTTTATATTGAAAAATTAGGTTTCGAAATAATAAGTGAGCATCATCGAGTAGATAAAAATGATATTATAATAAATGTAGAAAAAGAAAATGTAGTTTTAGAAATATTTATAAAAGAAGATGCACCATTACGCCCTCCAATACCTAATCCAGAAAACACAGGACTTAGGCATTTGGCGTTCAAGGTAAAGGATGTAGAAAAAAACACTTGAAGAATTTGACAGTTTAAAAATAGTACATCAAGGTTTAAGATATGATGATTTTGATGGAAAAAAGATGGTATTTTTCTTTGATCCAGATGGATTACCTTTAGAGATTCATGAATAATAATAAAACACAGTTTATTAAAAATAAAAAGAGATTGTATAAAAAAGATTAGTAGCTAAAAAATTTAGTACTAATCTTTTGTTCTTATATATCTATGTTTATGCCAATATTATTTTTTTCTGCTTTTTTTATAATTTCTGAGCCGCAAACTATGTCTAAAACAGCTGTTCCAACTGATTTGAATATAGTAATGTCATCTTCAGAGGTACGGCCTAGCGAAAAATCTAGTAGCAATTCTCCGAGTTCTCCTTTAAAATCCTTTGTTGTTATATGTTGTTTATCCAATGCCGATAATATTTCACCAGCTTCGCTAAGGACGCCATCATAAGTGTCTAAATATATTTTGTTCTCTTTTGTAATTAAGTCAACAGGAATTTCTATCATTTCTGGTGTGAATGAGCCAATTCCGTTAATATGTGCTCCTTTTTTAACAAATTTACTATCAAAGGTAGGTGTTTTTGAATTCGTGACAGTTGTAATTATATCGGAATTTTGTACAGCATCATTTGCATCTTTATATGCGACAATTTTAGTTTCAAAATTAGAAAAATCATTTTTCAAAATTTCAACAAAGTTTTTCGTTTTTTCGAAATTTCTACCAACAATACGTAGCTCATCTAATTTTCTAACAGTTAGAAGAGCGTGTGCTTGTTCGTATGCTTGTCCTCCAGTTCCGATTAATGAGGCTATTTTTGAATCTTTGCGAGCTAATAAATCAGTAGCTAAGCCTTGAAGAGCTGCTGTACGTAGTGCAGTGAGATAAGTCCCATCTAAAAGTCCATTAACAATTCCAGTTTTTTCATCAAGTGTCAACATAGTTGCAGGAACGGTAGGTAATTTTTTTTCTGTATTATTTGGGTAAACAGAAACTATTTTTAGCCCAAGTGATTCAGTATTAGAATTTACAGAACCTGGCATAAATAAGACTTGACCGTTGTGATTGGCTACAGAAATATTTGTGCGAAGAGGTATATTTGTTTTCTTTAGTGAGTAACTTAACATAGCACTTTTGCAAGTTTCAATAGTTTCTTGCATAGTAATACATTTTTTTATATCTTCTTTAGTTAATATAAGCATTAGAAAACCTCCACAATTATTAGTAATATATAAGTTTATTATAACAAATATTCTTTAAAAGTAAAACGCTATCTATCAATAAAAATGATCGATATGTAGTTGGATTTAAGAGAAAGTAAATGGTAGAGTAGAGGTGAATAATACAATTACCACCAAAATTATCTTTTGGTGGTAATTGTATTATTTATTTAAAAATTTAACAGTAACAGTTCCAGTAGAAGAAGATGTAAACAGCGTTTTCTTTTTATTAGAACCATTTGTGAAATTAGATTCATTATCGTTTAATTCAGCAAGGATGTTACCAGTTGTAGATTTAAGGGAAATAGAGTTGTTTACTGTAAGATTAAATAGGGAAATATCTCCTGTTTTTGTTTCTAAATTAATATTATCTGTTGATTCATTAGGTAAATTATTTATTGTTATATTTCCAAGTTTATTAGATATATTGATATTTTTTATAGTTGATGATGATAAATCAATATCTCCAGTATTATTATCAATATTTAGATTGCTAATACTGCTAATATTATTTAGTTTTATATTTCCAGTAGCAGTCTTTATTTTTAGAGAATTATTTTCACTTTTAAAATTATTAATTTTAAGATCACCAGTTGAAAGTTTGATTTCCGTGTCTAAAGTAGAAACATTAGTTAAATAAACATTTCCTATTTTACTATTTGCTGTAAGATGTTTGATGTTTAAATCTTTAATAATTAAATTACCTATCTTATTTAAAGAATGGACATCTATACTAGAAGAAGACTTAGGTACTTTTATTTTAATTTCTCGTTTTTTGAAGAAGATACTAAAGTCAATATTAATACCAAAAATATTTTTATTTTCTTTTATAGATAATTTTTTATCAGTGTGGGTTATAAGTATTTCGTGCTCTATACTAGTATAGTAATCTATTTCTATTTTATCAGAAGAGGTATTTTCTTCTAAGACAATATCGGAATCAAGAATATTTAAATCCAAATCTTTAATCTCATTAATTGAGACAGTATAATTCTTTTTATCATAATTAGCAGAGAATCTAGGTATATTGCCATTATTTAAGTATGTTGCAAAACCTATTAGTATGATACCAGTAATTATCAGGCTAAAGGCGATTTTAATAAATTTATTCATTGATATATACCTCTTTTTTGAAAACTTTTACAAACATTTTTTTGAAACTCCAACCATTTTTCCTTACTTTTTTTAATGATTTTAATAGATAATAAATTCCTATTAAACCAATTCCTGTAATAATAAAACCAAAGCCTAAAGTATCTAAACAGTAAGCTATGTTCTTTTCATATATAAGGTAGAAGGGTGCTTTTAATATGAGAGCAATACCTCCAACGAAAAAAGCAATTACTGAAACTACTAAACTGAATATTAAAGATATAAAAACTAGAAAAAAGCTAGCTACTAAAGAAAAAATGGTAATCCAAATAGGGAAAAGTATTATAGCAATAATTATATTAGCTACTGAGGGTGTTTTTTGTGGTATAAATCTCCATACTAATTTTTTCTGTCTTTTTTTGATATTATGTTCATCTAAAATTTGACCAACAATATCGTCTATATTACCTAATTGCGATACAGCTTGTTCTTCGCTTAATCCTTCATCAACACGATCGTCAATCATTTCTTTGAAAAAATTAAGAGTCTTATATACTTCTTCCGAAGATAAATATATTCTTAATTCATTTTCCAAAAGAGTACAAAACTGTTTTTTATTCATGTTGTTCATCTCCTAAAATATATTTATGTGCATTACTAATCACTTGCCAGTCAATAAGAAATTCTTGAATTTTGTTAAGACCAATATCCGTGATTTTATAATATTTTCTTAGTCTACTATTGTGTTCTACCGAATAAGAAGTAACACAATTATTCGCTTCTAAACGTTTTAAGATAGGATATAATGTTGATTCTGATATTGGAATTACATCTGATACATCTTTTATAATTTTATAACCATATGATTCGGAATTACGTAAAGTAGCGAGGACACAGATTTCCAATAATCCTCTTTTTAATTGAGATTCCATACAAATATCTCCTTTCATATTATACTATACATTACGCAGTATAATCTGTCAAGTAGTATAATGACTAATATTTAGAAAATAGCTTATAAAAAGTGGAATGCTAGCTAGAGAATAGATTTAACAATATAAATTAAATGATTAAGTTTTTCATAATTCATTTTGATAAAAGAGAAAACGATTTGTCTTAGTTGCTCTTTTTTGTAAATAGCAAAAAAGCTCTTGACACAATCAAAGGGAAAAGGTATAATAAATATTGTTGTTAAATATGGCGGTTGTGGCGAAGTGGTTAACGCATCGGATTGTGGTTCCGACATTCGTGGGTTCGATTCCCATCAGCCGCCCCATTTTAAAATATAATATAGTAAGGCGGCTTAGCCAAGTGGTAAGGCACGGGTCTGCAAAACCTTGATCACCGGTTCAAATCCGGTAGCCGCCTCCATTTAGACATCTAATTTAGGTGTTTTTATTTTTTTAAATAATTTAAAGCAAAAGTCTTTTAGAGTAATTATTCTAAAAGACTTTTTAATTATATTTTCTAACAGCACTCAAATTAAGTGATGTATTTATAATAAATTTTTTTGATTAAAAAATTAATGAAAATAAAAAATCTAGCGAACATAATGAAAATATGGTAAAATTAGGTAGAAATGAAATGGTAAGGTAATTATCCATAAGATAAGGAGGATTTGTATGAGAAAAATACTGTTGATAATTTTTAGTTTTATATTTATTTTTTCTATTGCAGGATGTTCTTCTAAGACAGAAAATAAAAAATCAGAAGAAAAAGTAATAAAAATGGGATTTGTTCCTCTTAAAAATAGTGAACAACTGATAGAGGATGTTAAACCGATTGCTGAGTATCTAAGTGAAAGGTTGGGTGTAAAAGTAGAGGCATTTACTGCTAGTAACTATATTGGAGTAGTAGAAGGTATAGGTAGTGGAAGTGTTGATTTTGGAATTATTCCACCATTTTCTGCTTTATTAGCTCAAAAACAAAGTAATGCTCAACCATTGTTGACTTCAAAAGGTACAACTGGGAAACCAGGATATACAGCAGAGTTATATGTAAGAAAAGATTCAGGTATAAAATCTTTACAAGACGTAAAAGGTAAAAAAGTTGCCTTTGTCGATCCTTCTTCATCATCAGGATATATTTATCCAGGTGCTATGCTGGTTAAAGCAGGAATCAATCTTGAAAAAGATATTAGTTATCAATTTAGTGGTGGACATGATAAAAGTTTACAACTTTTACTGAATAGAGATGTTGATGTTATTGCTACATTTGATGGTGTACCAGAAAGATATAAAAAAGATTTTCCAAATGCAGTTAATGAAGTTGAAAAGTTAGCAACAAGCGATATGATACCTGGAGTTATGGTAACAGCATCGAATAAAATGGATAAAGAATTACAAGAAAAATTAAAACAAGCCTTGCTTGATATAGAAAAAGATCCAAAATTAAAAGAGTTATTTAAAAAAATGTTTAGTATAACTGGATTTTCAGATGTAGACCAAGATGCGTACTCTAAGGTTGAAGCAACTGCAAAAATTATGAATGTTGATTTAGATAAAGTAAAATAGTTATTAGAAAGAACCTAGTTGATTTGATTAGGTTCTTTTAAAATAGTACTATAAGTTATTAAGAAATCAAATAGTCATTGATATTGACGATTTAAAATATTCTTGCTAAATGCTTGAGATTTTCGGCGTTTAATTTTATAATAATATAATCAATTAGGAGCGTGAATTTTAATGTATGCATATATAAAAGGGAAAATTTCTGAGATTAATCCTACTAACATCGTAATAGATAATAATGGAATAGGTTATGAAATCACTGTTGCAAATCCATATGAATATCAATTAAATGAAGAAAAACAAATTTATATAAGTCAACAAGTTAGAGAGGATTCTAACACCCTTTATGGCTTTTTAACTAAAGAACAAAAAAAGGTATTTTTACTTTTATTAAAAGTAAAAGGGGTAGGACCTAAAAGTGCGTTAGCAATTTTGGCTGGAGCAACTAGTGAGGAAATTATCTCAGCGATAGAAAAGCAAGATGTAAATTATTTAACAAAATTCCCTGGTATAGGTAAAAAATCAGCTCAGCAAATTATTTTAGATTTACAAGGGAAAATAGATTTTAATACTGCAGCAAATAAAACAGAATCACTAGCAAATCTTTATATTAAAGATGCATTACTTGCTTTAGAAGCCCTTGGTTATAGTACAAAAGAATTGGCAAAAATCGAAAGCAGGCTGGCTAAGTTTGAATTTAGTGCAGTGGATGATTATGTAAAACAAGGATTAAAATTATTATTTGGAAATTAATGAAAGGATGAAATATGGAAGAACGAATGGTATCTGCTCATTTAAATGACGGAGAAGAAAATGAAGAACAATCGTTAAGACCTAAATTCCTAAATCAATATATAGGTCAAGAACAAATTAAAAATAATCTTAAGATTTTTATTGAAGCAGCAAAACTTCGTGCAGAAGTCTTGGATCATTGTCTTCTTTATGGTCCTCCAGGATTAGGGAAAACAACACTTGCGACAATAATAGCTAATGAAATGGGTGTAGGGATAAAGTATACTTCAGGTCCAGCAATTGAAAAATCGGGTGACTTGGCCGCAATATTAACTAGTCTAGAGCCAGGAGATGTGTTATTTATTGATGAGATACATCGTATAAGTCGCTCAATAGAAGAAATTTTATATTCAGCAATGGAAGACTTTTACCTTGATATAGTTATAGGAAAAGGAGATGAATCTCGAAATATAAGAATAGAACTACCTCCTTTTACTTTGGTAGGAGCTACAACACGTGCAGGAGCATTAACGGCACCGTTAAGAGATAGATTTGGAGTTCATTGTCGTTTGGAGTTTTATAATGTAGACGAACTTAAAAATATAATTGATAGAACATCAGATATTTTTAATTGTGAGATTGATGAACAAAGTTCTTATGAAATAGCTATGCGTTCTAGAGGAACCCCACGAATAGCCAATCGTCTGCTTAAACGAGTTCGAGATTTCGCTCAAGTGAAAAATGATGGAGTAATAACTCAAAAACTAGCAACTTCTTCACTGGATTTGCTTCAAGTAGATGGACAAGGCTTAGACAGTATAGATTATAAAATATTAGAATGTCTAATTAAGCGTTATGATGGTCGTGCTGTTGGATTAGAAACTATTGCAATAACAATTGGAGAAGAAAGTATTACAATAGAAGATGTTTATGAACCTTATTTAGTTAAAGAAGGTTTTATAGAGAGAACTCCGAGAGGTCGTCGCGCGACACCTAAAGCATATAAACATTTAGGAATTGAATATATAGAAAAATAAGAAAGGTATAGTATGATAGATAGTAAACAGTTTATTAATACAAGGCATAAAAATCAAAAAATAAACTATGATAATGTTTTAAAAGAATTGATAAAAGAATGGAGTAAAAATAGCTTTCGCCCTAAAATTTTAATTCATTCATGTTGTGCACCATGTAGCACCTATGTTTTGGAATATTTATCAGAGTTTAGTGATATCACAATATTTTTCTCAAATTCTAATATTCATCCTAAAGAAGAATATATAAAAAGAATGCTCGTTCAAAAAGATTTTGTAGAAGAGTTTAATAGAAGAAATGACAAGAAGATAAAATTTTTAGCTGATGAATATTCACCTAGTAAGTTTATTAGAGCAGTAAAGGGTTACGAAGACGAACGTGAAGGTGGAGAAAGATGCCATATTTGTTATGAAATGCGCCTTGATTCATCTGCTCAAAAAGCTTTGGAATTAGGATATGATTATTTTGCTTCGGCATTAACAATTAGTCCAAAAAAAAACGCTCAAATAATTAACGAAACAGGATATGTTTTACAAGAACAAATTTCGATTTATTATTTACCTTCTGATTTTAAAAAAAATAATGGTTATCGTCGCTCAGTAGAAATGTGTGAGGATTATAATATATATCGTCAGTGTTATTGTGGGTGTGTTTTTGCAGCAAAAGATCAAGGGATAGATTTTAAAGAAATTAATAAGAATGCACGTGAATTTAATAATAATCATGAAGATTATGAAAGATTTAAGTCTATAATCAAACTCGGGGGAGAAATAGTTTAGTATTATTATTAAAAGTAGCTTCTTAAAGAGAATAAGTTTACTGTAAAATTATAAAAACATAATAATTTTAAATAAAACCTAAAAAAGAATTATAAAAATACTGAAGTTTAGAAAATTTCAGTATTTTTTTATATTAATATCTTTATAGTATATTTTTCTGTTTTCATTTCATTTTCAACAAAATACAACAACTATTTACACACATTAAAAGAAACGGCTTTCTTTGTTGTTTAATAGCAAGATTAGAACTTATGATTTCAACTCAAAACACTTGTAAATATTGTTTTCATGTGGTATTATTTGTTTGTAAATATTTTTTTAATAAAAGGAGATAATAACTATGCTACAAAAAGAATTTAAAGTAATTGACGAAACAGGAATTCACGCAAGACCAGCAACACTATTAGTGCAAGCTGCATCAAAATTCCAATCTAATATTGAATTAGAATACAATGGTCGTAAAGTTAACTTAAAATCAATCATGGGTGTTATGAGTTTAGGAGTTGGAAAAGACGCAGATATAACTATTTATGTTGATGGAGCTGATGAAGCTGAAGCACTTGCTGCTTTAGAAGAAACAATGAAGAAAGAAGGATTAGCATAATATGTTAAAATTAAAAGGTATAGCAGCATCACAAGGTATATCTTTTGCTAAAGCTTATGTATTTGTAGAGCCAGATTTGACAGTTAAAGAAGTGAAAATTGAAGATGTGGCAGCTGAAATTAAACGTTTTGAAGATGCTATAGAAGCATCTAAAAAAGAATTAACTATTATTAAAGAAAATGCATTAGCAAGCCTAGGTGCAGATAAAGCTGCTGTATTTGAAGCTCATCTTTTAATTTTAGATGATCCTGAATTTATGGGAACTGTTAAAACAGATATTGAGTCTAAAGTTATTAATGCAGAATATGCATTTAAAGAAACTTCTGATATGTTTATATCTATGTTTGAAGCAATGGACAATGAATATATGAAAGAGCGTGCAGCTGATATTAGAGACGTTTCTAAACGTATTTTAGCACATCTTTTAGGTGTGGATTTACCAAATCCGAGTTTAATAGATGAAGAAGTTATTGTTATCGCGGAAGACTTGACACCATCTGATACTGCTCAACTTAACAAAAAATATGTAAAAGGTTTTGCAACAAATATCGGTGGACGTACTTCTCACTCTGCAATTATGGCACGTTCATTAGAAATTCCAGCGGTAGTTGGAACAAGTTCAATTACAGAAGATGTGAAAAATGGCGACATTTTAATTCTTGATGGACTTGATGGTGTTGTTCTTGTAAATCCAGATGAAGCTACTACTGCTGAATATAAGGAAAAACACGCTAAGTTTGAAGCTCAAAAAGCTGAATGGGCTAAACTTGTAACAGAAAAATCTGTAACAAAAGATGGACATGAAGTAATTTTGGCAGCAAACATCGGAACACCAGCAGATTTAGAAGGTGTTAAAAATAATGGTGGAGAAGCTGTAGGATTATATCGTACAGAGTTCTTATATATGGGACGCGATCAACTGCCAACAGAAGATGAACAATTTGAAGCATATAAAGCTGTATTAGAAGGTATGGGTGATAAACCAGTAGTAGTTCGTACTCTAGACATTGGGGGAGACAAAGAACTACCTTACTTAGATTTACCAAAAGAAATGAACCCATTCTTAGGATTTAGAGCAATCAGACTTTGTTTAGAAGAAAAAGATCTTTTCAGAACGCAGCTTAGAGCATTATTACGTGCATCTGTGTACGGAAAATTATGTGTAATGTTCCCTATGATTGCAACAGTGCAAGAATTTAGAGCAGCTAAAGCTTTATTCTTAGAAGAAAAAGAAAAACTTGTAGCTGAAGGTGTTGCAGTAAGTAATGATATTGAATTAGGTATCATGGTTGAGATTCCGTCAACAGCTGTTATCGCTGACATCTTTGCTAAAGAAGTTGATTTCTTCTCAATCGGTACTAACGATTTAATTCAATATACTATGGCAGCAGACCGTATGAGTGAAAAAGTATCATACTTATACCAACCATATAATCCAGCTATCTTACGTCTTGTAAAAAATGTTATTGAAGCATCTCACAAAGAAGGTAAATGGACTGGAATGTGTGGAGAAATGGCTGGAGACAGTTTAGCTATTCCATTACTGCTTGGTATGGGATTAGATGAGTTTTCAATGTCTGCTACTTCAATTTTACAAGCACGTAGTCAAATCAAGAATTTAACACTTGCTAAAATGAAAGAATTAGTTGAAAAAGCTGTTATGTGTGCTACGACTGAAGAAGTATTAGCTTTAATAGAAGAATATACGAAATAAAGAAATATATAAATAAAATCATTCTTTCTTCGAAAAGGGGAAAGGGTGATTTTTATATTAATTATAAAGGAAAAAACATATTAGCTTTTTAAATAATTAAGATTAATTTGGTGTATAATAATTAGTATACTCGATAAAAATTAATATTGAGTTAAGTTTAAGATTTTAATAATAAAATAAAAACATATTCAAGGAGACTTTTATGGAAAAGATACATACATCAGAAAAATGGCTAAAAAAATATGAAGAAGTAAAGAATTTACTTACATCACCAGTAAATTATGCACAATGTTTTGAAATGAAAGAAATACAAGGTAAGGAAGTTTTTGTTTTAGATATGGGGGAAGTGAATTTCCCAACTGGAGAAATTTTGGTTAGAGATCCGTTAGTATGGCTTCACAGAGATGAAAAACCTTATTTACAGTCCGTACCTGTAGGGAAATTTAGAATAAAAACGCTAGTAGCAAAAATAGAGGAAGACCACTACAGATATGTGATGAGTAGAGTTAAATTTACAGAAGAAGAACCTGTTGTTTACTACGAAGCATTAAAGGGAGATGAAAATCTAGATTCTCTTGAAGAGGAGAGCATCTTCGGATTTTCCGTTGATGCAGGACTTGCAACAATAGTAGATGTTGAAACTAAAAATGCATATTGTGATTTTGAAGATAGTTGGTATGAAGAAAATCCTAATAAAAATATTTATGATGATTTCTTTGCGGATATTTTTGAAAAAAATGCAGTAGAAAATCCACTTTATCAACGTGAAGGAGGAGATTGGATTAATTTCAGGATTCCTAATACCAATTTAAGTATTCCGATGATTCAAACAGGTTTTGGAGATGGAGTGTATCCTGTATATTTTGGATATGATAAGAATAAAAATCTTTGTGACATCGTTATAGAGTATATTTATCTAGGATAAGGAGATTATTTATGTCGATAGAAAAAGTCTATGATTATTTTCATAACTATGATTCTAAGGTATATCAGATTTTTGCTTGTATGGGGAATGAACCATCAGAAAAAGATATATTAAATTTTGAGAAGCAGTATGATATAAGTCTTCCTGATGATTTTAAAGAGTTTACTATGTCTCCTTTGGGAGGACTTTACATGGAAGTCAGAGAAGAATTATGGCCAAGAGCTAAGGTATACGATGTAGCTCCATTTTGGACATTTTGTCGAGGAATTATGGTATATGGTATTGCAAAAGGAATACCAGATTATCTAGATATTCGTGTAAAAACAAAAGAATTACATGATGAAGGCTTAGAAGACTATATTCCATTTTTTTCAATAATAGGTGATGGAAACACAATATTTTGCTTTGATAAAAATAATAGAATTGTCGCACTTGATTGGTATTCTAAAGTTGCTTTTGTGGAAGATGAAGTGAACTTTTCTGATTTCTTGCTTAAGAAAATTAAAGAGTTGGAAGAACGTAAAACGCAAATGATAGAGACGCTCGAAAATAGAAAAATTAGTGAATAAAACTACATAGGAATGTATAGTTACTAATACTATATGAATAGGTCTGGCATTTGTAAATTTAATGTTTGGAGAGAAAATATGAAAATAATAGATAAAATCAAACAAATTGAAAAATATATATGTGAAAATTTTGAAGAATGGGATTTGGAAGATCCCGTAGAAGAAGAATATCTTGACGATTATCACAAAATTTCAGGAGCTTCAGAGACAGAGATTGTATCTTTCGAGAAGAAAATAGGTATAACCTTGCCTAATGATGTAAAAGAAATTTACAAATATAAAAATGGGAGTAAATACTTGAGTATTTTTCCTTGTATTATTGATGAAAGAGAAATGCCATTTTGTTTAATGAGTCTGCAAGATATAGAAAATACAAAGTAATATTTTCAAAATAAAGATGTCTTATTAACAGAGCTCAATGAGTATTTTTCAAAAGATGATATAAATAAAATGAAGGATAGCAGGGTAAAACCATATCTCTTTAACAAAAGGTGGATTCCTTTTGCTGAGTATTGTGATAGTTGCTTTCTAATGTTTGATTTTAGTCCAGATAGTACTGGGAAAGAAGGTCAGATTATCTGCTATATTCATGATCCTGATGAAATAGTTTATGTAGCTGAAGGAATTACAGAATTGATAGATGAGATAATGGCTGAAATTAATTAGCGTTATAATCTAACATTTTTGATCGAACTGCTAAATTAGAACTTAAAATAATATACATTGAGTTCATCAGTTATCATGCCTTATTTTTGCCGTATTAGTTGACATCGTGGTATTTTTATATTATTATTTTAACTATATAATTTAAAAGCAATGATTAAGACGGTATAATTAGAAGTTTTTAACAGGGAGCAGCTTTGTGACTGAGAGAGTTGTATTAACTGAATTTATATTTTCAGCTTATGAGTAATTGTATAAGTTAGATAATGAGTACAATCGGATGGCACCGTTAAAAGCTAAGCTAATTTAGGTTAGATTTAAGGAAGTCAGTTTGACTTTAAATTTGGGTGGTACCACGATTTATTCGTCCCTTCGAAACGAAAGTTTTGAGGGGCTTTTTATTTTGGATAATTAAAGTAACTTATACAAAATGTCTTTATAAAAAATATTAGGAGGATTTTATGTCTTTAGAAAATATAAAAAAAGAATATCTTGAATTAGTAAAAGATATTAAAAACGAAAAAGAATTGTATGACCTAAGAGTCAAATTTTTAGGTAAAAAAGGTGCACTAACAGAAATTATGAAAGGTGCTAGAGACCTTTCTCCAGAAGAGAGACCAACATTTGGGAAACTAGTTAATGAAGTGAAGACTTTCATTAATGAGAGCTTAGAAGAGCGAAAAGCAGAATTAGCAGAAAAAGCATTAGAGTTAAAACTTGCAAGTGAAAATATTGATGTTACTTTACCTAGTAGAAAAGTAGATTTAGGTGGAATGAATCCACTAAATAAAGTCATAGAAGAAGTAGAAGAAATATTCATTTCTATGGGGTATTCAGTGGCAGAAGGTCCAGAAGTTGAAACAGATAAATTTAATTTTGAAATGTTAAATCTTCCAAAAGATCATCCAGCACGTGATATGCAAGATACATTTTATATTACTAACGAACTTCTTATGAGGACTCAAACATCTCCTGTTCAAGCAAGAGAAATGTTAAAATCTAATGGTCAAGGTCCTGTTAAAATTCTTTGTCCTGGTAAAGTATTCCGTCGTGATAGTGATGATGCTACTCACTCACATCAATTTGCTCAAATTGAAGGATTAGTAGTTGATAAAAATATTACATTTAGTGATTTAAAAGGGACATTAGAATATTTTATTAAATCTGTTTTCGGAGAAAATAAAAAAATTCGTCTTCGCCCTAGCTTTTTCCCATTTACAGAACCTTCAGTAGAAGTTGATGTATCTTGGGGAAATGAAGATGACGAAAATAATATTAAATGGTTAGAAATTCTTGGTGCAGGTATGGTGCATCCTAATGTATTAGAAATGGCAGGATTTGATACAGAAGAATATAGTGGTTTTGCTTTCGGTATGGGGGTAGAACGTATCGCAATGTTAAAATATGGCGTTAGTGATATAAGAAGTTTCTATACAAACGATATTAGATTCTTACAACAATTTAATAATGATAGAAACGATTAGTAGGAGGTAGCAATGTTAGTAAGTTATAATTGGTTAAAACAATATACAAATGTAGAAGATAATGCTGCAGATTTAGCAGAAAAAATTACTCGTGGTGGTATTGAAATAGAAGGAGTAGATTACTTAGCTGAGGAATTATCTAATGTAGTGGTAGGCTATGTAGAATCGAAAGAAAAACATCCAGATGCAGAAAAATTAAGCGTATGTCAGGTAAATGTAGGAGAAGAGGAAAATCTTCAAATCGTATGTGGTGCACCAAACGTAGATGCTGGACAATATGTTATTGTAGCAAAAGTTGGAGCAAAACTACCAGGAATCAAAATCAAAAAAGCTAAGCTTCGTGGAGTAGAATCACAAGGGATGATTTGTTCGCTTAAAGAGCTTGGATTAAATCAAAGTGTAATCCCTAAAAATTATCAAGATGGTATTTATACTTTTGGAGAAAAACAAGAATTGGGAGCGGATGTATCAGAGGTACTAGGTTTAAATGATTATATATTAGACCTATCAATTACACCAAATAGAGCTGATGCATTAAGTATGCGTGGTTTATCGTATGAATTAGGAGCTTTATATAATAAGGCTGTAACTTTTAATGATAAAGAAGTAGCGGAAAATTATAAAGGAACTACTTTATCTGTAGAGGTAGAAAGTCCTTCTTGTAAAAATTATTTAGGACAAGTGATTAAAAATATAGAAGTGAAAGATTCACCATTATGGCTACAGGTTCGCCTTATGAGTTCGGGTATTCGTCCAATTAACAATATTGTAGATATAACTAACTATGTTCTTTTAGAGTTCGGTCAGCCGATGCATGCATTTGATAAAGATTTAGTGGGAGATAAGATAGTTATACGTGATGCAAAAGAAGGAGAAGTATTAGAAACTCTTGATGGAGTAGAACGTAAACTACAAGATACAGATTTAGTTATTACAGATGGGAAACAGCCAATAGCTTTAGGTGGAGTTATGGGTGGAAAAAATACAGAAGTAAGCGAAAGTACTAAAAATATAATTTTAGAATCTGCATACTTTAATTCGTCAAGTATACGTCGTACTTCAGCTGCTCATGGATTAAGAAGTGATTCATCAGCACGTTTTGAAAAAGGAATAGACTCTAATATGCAACTTGCAGCCTTACAGCGTGCAGTAGAATTAATTTTGGAATTATGTCCAAATGCTACTGTAGAATCTTCGGTAGGTGTAGTTAATAAAGAACAAGAAAGAGAAGTAGCTATTACGACAACATACATTAATAATTATTTAGGTATTATTTTATCAACAGAGGAAATTATTTCTATTTTAGAAAGTTTGAACTTTGGTGTAGAAGTAGCTGCTGAAGAATTAATAGTAAAAGTACCAACAAGACGTCCAGATATCACAATTAAGCAAGACTTAGTAGAAGAAGTTATTCGTATTTATGGTTATGATAATTTGGCATCCACATTACCAAAATTCTCAAGAACAACAAAAGGTGGTTTAACTTATACACAACGTGCTGTTCGTGATTTACGTAGATTGTATGTTAATGCTGGCTTTAACGATACAATTAATTATTCATTGGTATCTGATGAAGAATCAACAAGTTTTACTTTAGAAAATCATCATAAAGTAAAATTATTAATGCCAATGACAGAAACACATTCAACACTTCGCCAAAGTTTAATACCAGGATTATTGAATACAATTGGATATAATGTGGCTCGTAAGCAAAAGGATTTAAAACTTATAGAAATTGGGAGAGTTTTCTTCGGAAGCGGAGATGATAATGTTCAACCCAAGGAAACACTTTATCTTAGTGCTGCTTTAGCTGGAGAAGAAAGAGCTACAAAATGGTTAAAAGATAGTCGAGAATTAGATTTTTATGCAGCAAAAGGTTATTTAGAAGTTGCTTTAGAATATCTAGGTTTAGATCAGAAAGTAACATATAAAAAGGTAACAGTTGACGGAATGCACCCAGGGCGTACAGCTGAAGTATATTTAGGAGAAGAGCGCATTGGATTAATTGGAGAAGTGCATCCATTAGTAGCTGAGAAACTTGGACTTAATAGAACTTATGTTTTTGAAATTAATTTAGATAAAGTTATTTCAGAAGAAAAAGTAAAACCTAAGTATGAAGAAGTAACTAAGTATCCTGAAATAACTCGTGATATTGCGATGCTAGTTGATTTGGAAGATGAATATCAAAATATTTATAATGCAATCGAAAGTGTAAATAGTAAATTAATAACAAATATAGAATTATTTGACTTATATGTAGGCTTAGAATTAGTGGCTGGTAAAAAGTCTCTAGCATTAACAATTACATATAGCGATAAAGAAAAAACATTAACTGATGAAGAAGTAACAGCTGTTCATGAAAAAGTTCTTGCAGCGTTGACAGAGTATGGAGCTATAATAAGATAGGAGAATATATGATTACACAAGTTTTATTGTTTTGTGCTATTGCATATTTAATAGGTGCTATCCCATTTGCTTTAATTATTGGGAAACTATTTTATAATACAGATATTCGTACTATGGGGAGCGGAAATTTAGGAACAACAAATACATTTAGATGTCTTGGAAAAAAAGCAGGAGTCATGGTGTTTATTTTAGATATATCTAAAGGAATTTTTGCAACGTTTTTACCTACGTTAAGTCTAGGAAAAGTAGAATTTCTCTCTATTTTTGGAGCATTTGCAATGATAGGACATGTTTATCCTATCTTTGCAAACTTTAAAGGAGGAAAAGCAGTTGCAACTGGCTCAGGAGTATTTATTTTTCTTTATCCAGCTTTGAGCGCACTTTTACTTGTAATATTTTTCTCAACACTATTTATCACTGGATATGTTTCTTTAGGGAGTATTTTAATCTGTTTAACTTCTATAGTTTACTTAGCTATTTTTGAAACAGGTGTTGATAAGTGGGTTATGATTGTAATGTGTATTTTTGTTATATATATGCATAAGAAAAATATTCAAAGATTATTGAATGGTACGGAAAATCAATCTAAAGCAAAATTGAGATTAGGAAGGAAAAAATAATGACAAAAATTATAAGCGGTACTGATCTTGCTAAAAAATTACGCGCTGAGATAAAAGAAGAAGCAACAATTCTTCAACAAAAAGGTATAATTCCAACGTTAGCGGTAGTTTTAGTAGGAGATAATAAGGCTTCTAAAAGTTATGTTAATTCAAAGCATAAAGCATGTTTAGAAAATAACATTAATTCTGTTAAAATAGAATTAGATGAAAATATTTCTACTGCTAGCCTTTTAAATGAAATTGAGAAATTAAATAATGATGATAATGTACATGGTATTTTAGTTCAATTACCATTACCTAAACATATCGATGCAGAACAAATTTTAAATGCGGTAAGCCCGCAAAAAGATGTTGATGGTTTTCATCCTATTAATGTAGGAAAGTTAGTTATTGGAGAAGCAAAACTAATTCCATGTACACCTCTTGGTATTTTAGAAATGATAAAATCTACTGGTGATGAAATTGATGGAAAGTTAGCATTAGTAATAGGAAGAAGTAATATTGTAGGAAAACCTATATCTACATTATTGCTTCAAAATAATGCAACTGTGATAACAGCACACTCAAAAACTAAAAATCTTGATAGTTTATTAGAACAAGCTGATATTATTGTTAGTTGTGTGGGTTCTGCACACTTTTTAACTGGAGAAGAAAAAGTAAAAGAAACAGTTACTATTATTGATGTAGGTAATAACTACAAAGATGGCAAGTTAGTTGGAGATGTAAATCTTGAAAACTTTATGGGGAAAGTTAAGTACATATCTCCAGTGCCTGGTGGGGTTGGGCCATTAACAATTACTATGTTAATGAGAAACACCTTGGTAGCAACATATGATTTAATAAAATAAATAAGTATTTCTTGAGAGAAATAATAAATATAATTTTGTAATACAATTATTGAAATATATTTCTCTCAAGATTTTTAAATGTTTATTTAGCAATTTTAAGATATATATTTGAAAAGTTTCTTAATAAATGTTACAATAATATATTGTACAAGTGTACTTATTTTTATTTGAAATTTTATAGATTTATGAATTGTGCTATGGTATAATTTATAAAATGTACAATGAAAGAATTAAATTTGTATGAGAGGAGAATTCACTAGTGTTAAGATTTTTAAAAAAAGTTGTTTCAGAAATGAAAAAAGTAAGTTGGCCAACATTTAACGAACTTGTTAGAAAAACTCTTATAGTTATAGTAGTTGTAGGAATATTAATGTTGTTCAGTTATGTGGTAGATTTAGGAATAACTGCTGGAATTAGACATTTTAGTAAGTAAGAGAGGTTATTATGAGTGATACAGTAAACAAAGAGTGGTACGTAATTCATACATACTCTGGTTATGAAAATAAAGTAAAAGATAATATTGAAAAACGTGTTGAATCTTTGAATATGGAAGATAAAATATTTAGAATTGTTGTTCCAGAAGAAAAAGAAACTATTATAACACCAACAGGAAAAAGAAAAGAAGTAAATAGAAAAACTTTCCCTGGATATGTTCTAGTTGAACTTGTTATGACTGATGACTCTTGGTTTGTAGTTAGAAATACACCAGGTGTAACTGGATTTGTAGGTTCACATGGTGGGGGTTCAAAACCAAGTCCATTACTTCCAGAAGAAATCAATTTTATTTTACAACAAATGGGGCTTTCAAGCGTTGTTGATGTAGATATCGAAGTAGGAGACCATGTTCGTGTTATTTCTGGGCCATTTGTAGATATGGAAGGTAAAGTGGTGAATATAGACCTTAATAACTACAAAGCAGATGTAATGATCGAACTTATGGGTAGAGAAACAAAAGTTGAATTAGAACTGTATAATATTGAAAAATTCTAGGAAAGGAAAAGCTATTGTAAAATAGTAGGTATGAGTGTGGAAAAAATAGCTATTGTAATGGATTCGACAGCATATTTACCAGGTGAATTAACAAAAGAATTAAATATTAGAACGGTTTATTTAAATATAGTTATTGATGGAAATTCTTATAAAGAGGTTATTGATATGCCTCTTGATAAATACTATGATTATTTAAAGGATCCTAATAATTCTTTTCCAACAACCTCTCAACCAGCAATTGGGGAAGTTGTTTCATGCTTAGAAAAATTAAAAGAAGAAGGTTATACAGATGTTATTGCTATAGCACTATCTAGTGGTATAAGTGGAACATTTTCATCATACTCTGTAGCTGATCTTATGGTTGATGGTATTAATGTTCATCCATTTGATTCAGAAGTTGCATGTCATCCTGAAGGATATTATGCAATTAAAGCGGCTGGACTAATAAAAGAAGGTAAGAGTTCTAAAGAAATTATTACTGCATTAGATGAAATGAAAAAAGTTTCAAAAGCATATTTTATGGCTGATGACTTATCACACTTACAACGTAGTGGGCGCTTAAGCGGTGCACAGGCTATAGTTGGTAACTTATTACAAGTTAAACCTTTATTACATTTTGAGGATAAGGTAATCGTACCATTCCAAAAAATACGTACTTATAAAAAAGTTGTATTAAGAATTTATGAATTATTTGATGAATTTTATCGACAACACAAGGATGAAAACATATCTGTATGTATTCTTCATGTAGATGCTTTAGAGAAGGCGGAAGAAATTAAAAATTATATGAAAGAAGTTTATCCTAATGTTAATGTCGAAATAGACGCAATTACTCCTGTAGTATCAACTCATCTTGGGATTGGAGCTATAGGTTTTGCGTGGACAATATTATAAAAAGATTTTTGAGGTGAGATTATGGTTCAAACTATGGCGCATACTTGTTATAGAGTTGCTGATTTAGAAAAATCAATTAAGTTTTATACGGAAGCATTTGATTTTAAAGTAAGTAGAGAAAGAGATTTTAAAGAATATAAATTTACTTTAGTATATTTGACTTTACCAGGTTCTGATTATGAATTAGAGTTAACTTATAATTATGATCATGGTTCATATGATTTAGGAGATGGTTACGGTCATATTGCAATTTCAGTTTCTGATTTAGAAGGTTTATATGAGAAACATAAAGAGGCAGGATACGATATTACAGATTTAAAAGGTTTACCAGGATTCCCGCCAAGTTATTACTTTATCAAAGATCCAGATGGATATAAGATTGAAGTTATTCGTGATAAGTAAGACAAATTAATTGATTTCTCTTATTTATTGTGATACAATGTAACTACATTGAAATAAATTACCGAAAGGGTGGTGAATTTTGAAAGTTCTCCACTTTTTTATATTGCAATTTTAGATTTAAGAAAGAGGTGTAATATGAGTATAGTACAAAGAGTAAAAGCTATTGCAGATGAGCAAACAAAAGATACAGTATATTCACTTTATGATGTAGAATATGTAAAAGAAGGTAGTGAATTCTTCTTACGCATTTACTTCGATAAAGATGGTGGTTTAACACTAGATGATTGTGTACTTCTAAGTGAAAAACTAGCAGAAGAATTGGATAAAGAGGATTTTATAAGCGACAAGTATTATCTTGAAGTTTCTTCACCAGGTATAGAACGTGAGTTAAGAAATCTGGAAGAAGTTATCGATTCAATAGGTAAGCATGTATATATCAAAACTTATGAGAAGGTAGATAACCAGAAAGAATTTTATGGTGACATCTTAGATGTTGAAGATAAAGAAATTACTATTGAATATAAAGATAAAGCAAGAGTAAAGAAATCAACAATTAGTTATGAGAAAATTGCTAAGATTAGATTAGCTGTTAAATTTTAATTTTTAAAGGAGAAAAGAACAATGAGCAAGGATTTGCTTAAAGCTATTAAATTAATTGAACAAGAAAAAGGTATTGCAGAAGATATACTAGTAGAAGCTATTGAATTAGCTCTATTATCAGCATACAAAAAGAATTTTAACGCTGCAAAGAATGTAAGAGTAGATTTTAATCGTGCTACAGGTGATTATAAATTTATCATTAGAAAAGATGTTGTAGAAGAAGTATATGATGATAGAATTGAATTTGCTTTAGAGGATGCATTAAAAATAAATCCAGCGTATGAAGTTGGTGATATCTATGAGGTAGTAGATCTTCCAGATGACTTTGGTCGTGTTGGAGCTCAAGCAGCTAAACAAGCGCTATTACAAAGACTTCGTGAAGCAGAAAAAGAAATCTTATTTAAAGAATATAGTGAATATGAAGGAGAAATCCTTTCAGGTACTGTAGACAGAATTGATACACGCTATGTATATGTGAAACTTGGAAAAATTGAGGCTATTTTAGGAGAGAATGAAAGAGTTCCTGGTGAAAATTATGTACCACAAACACCTATAAAAGTTTATATAGCTAAAGTAGATAACCCAAGCCGTGGTAGTAAGCCGCATGTTCTGGCATCTAGATCACATCCTGAATTTATTAGAAGATTATTCGAAATGGAAGTTCCTGAAATCTATAGTGGAACAGTAGAAATTAAGAGTGTGTCTCGTGAAGCTGGCGAAAGAACTAAACTTGCCGTTTTTTCAGAAGACAAAAATGTTGATCCAGTTGGTGCATGTGTAGGTAATAAAGGAGACCGTGTTAATCGTATCGTTGATGAATTAAACGGTGAGAAGATTGATATCATTACATGGGATGCTGATCCTGTGAAATTTATTACTAATGCATTAGCACCTGCTAAAGTAGAAGAAATCATTATAGATGAAGAAGAAAAAATTGCTAATGTTAAAGTTAAAGAAGATCAACTATCTCTTGCAATAGGGAAAAAAGGTCAAAACGTTCGCTTAGCAGCAAGATTAACTGGATGGAAAATTGACATTAAAGCAGCTGAGTAGTGAGGTGTTAAGATGAAAAAAAGAAAAATACCAACAAGAAAATGTATACTAACCAACGAGATGTTTCCGAAAAAAGATTTACTAAGAATAGTAAAAAATAAAGAAGGAGAAATTTCGGTAGATCCAACAGGAAAAAAAGCTGGGCGCGGAGCATATGTTGTATCAGATTTGGAAGTAATTAATAATGCAAAAGATAAAAAATTACTTGAGAAATTCTTTTCAACTACTCCAGAAATTATGGAGCCTATTTACAACGAAGTAATTAGATTAATATATAGAAAGTCTATTCCACAAAAATAATGTTAAAAATATATAATTTATTTGGTTTAATGCAAAGAGCAGGTAAACTTATAACAGGCGAAGATTTAATCACAAAAAATTTAAAGAATAAAAAGATAAAATTATTAGTCATAGCACAAGATTGCGGTATTAATACAAAGAAAAAATTGATAGATAAAGCGACGTTTTATGGTGTTAATCACATCGAATTTTCAGATATTGAAAATATAAGTAGAGCAATTGGACGAGATAATCGTGTCGCACTTGGTATGACTGATGATGGGTTTATAAAAAAGTTTAAACAACTATTAGAAGAAGGAGGAAGATTGTAATGAAAAAAGTCAGAGTATATGAATATGCTAAAGAGATTGGTAAACAGTCAAAAGATATAATTAAAGTTTTAAGAGAATCTGAAATTGAAGTGTCTAACCATATGTCAATGTTAACGGAAGAGGGGTTAGCCAAACTTGATAGCATCTTCAAAGCTAAAAAAGAAGAACCAAAAGCAGAAAAAGTTGCTAGTAATAAAAATCAAAGTGATACTAAAAAACATAAAAAGAAAAAAAATAAAAAAGAAAAAAATAAAAAATCTAATAAACAGCAGCCTGCAATTATTGAAGCACCTACAGAAGAAACAATTTCAGAAGACACTATCTTAGTAAGAGATGGTATGACCGTAGGAGAACTTTCAGAAGTACTATCAGTAAATTCAACTGAATTAATTAAAAAGTTATTTATGGAACTTAAAATTATGGCAAATATCAATCAATCTCTTACTTTAGAGCAAATTGAATTAATTGCTATGGATTATGGAAAAGAAATTCAAGAAGAAGTAGAAATCAATAAAGAAGATTTAGATTTATACTTTGAAGTTGAAGATGAAGAAAAAAATCTTAAAGAAAGAGCTCCAATTGTTACAATAATGGGGCATGTTGACCATGGGAAAACAACTTTATTAGATACAATTAGAAACACACGTGTAACTGCAGGAGAAGCAGGGGGTATCACTCAACATATTGGTGCTTATCAAGTTCGTACTAAAGATAAGAAAATTACATTTTTAGATACACCAGGACACGCTGCGTTTACAACTATGCGTGCACGTGGAGCAAAAATTACTGACGTAACAATTTTAGTAGTGGCTGCTGATGATGGGGTAATGCCTCAAACAATAGAAGCTATTAACCATGCTAAAGCAGCAGATGTACCTATTATTGTTGCTGTTAATAAAATGGATAAACCTCAAGCAAATCCAGACCGAGTTATGAATGAACTTGTAGAATATGGACTTATTTCTGAAGAGTGGGGTGGAGATACAATCTTTGTTCCTATTTCAGCTCTGAAAGGTGAGGGTATTGATGAACTATTAGAAAATATTTTATTAGTTACAGAAATGCAAGAGTTAAAAGCCAATCCAAACCGTCTAGCACTAGGTACTGTCATTGAAGCTAAACTTGACAAAGGGCGTGGAGTAGTTGCAACATTACTAGTACAAAATGGTACTCTTAATGTAGGAGATCCGTTAGTAGTAGGTAATACATACGGGCGTGTTCGTGCTATGATTAACGATCGTAGTAAAAATATCCATACTGCTAAACCATCTACACCAGTAGAAATAACTGGTCTTCAAGACGTACCAAATGCAGGAGATCGTTTTGTAGTATTCGGTGATGAAAAAACAGCGCGTCAAATTGGAGAAAAACGTCAACAACAATATATTGAAACTACACGTCAAGCTAACTCAGCAGTATCACTTGATACGCTATTTGAACAAATGAAACAAGGTGAGATGAAAGATCTTAACATTATTATAAAAGCAGATGTTCAAGGTTCAGTTGAAGCACTTGCCATGTCATTAGCGAAAATTGATGTAGAAGGTGTCAACGTGCGTATTATCCACACTGGAGTAGGAGCAATCAATGAATCTGATATTACTCTTGCTGTTGCATCTAGTGCCGTAGTAATTGGATTCAACGTTCGTCCTGATAATAACGCTAAGCAAATGGCAGCAACTGAACAAGTAGATATTCGTTTACATAGTATTATCTATAAAGTAATCGAAGAAATCGAAGCAGCTATGACAGGATTATTAGATCCAGAATTTGTAGAAAAAGTAATAGGTCTTGCAGAAGTTCGTCAAGTATATAAAGTATCAAAAATTGGAACAATCGCTGGTGCTTATGTTACAGAAGGTAAAGTTTCTCGTGATGGTAAAGTACGTGTAATCCGTGATAGTGTTGTAATTTACGAAGGTGAAATTGATACACTAAGAAGATTTAAAGATGATGTAAAAGAAGTTCAAAGTGGTTATGAATGCGGTATGACTGTTGAAAACTTTAATGATATTAAAGAAGGAGATGTCTTTGAAGTTTACATCATGGAAGAAGTAAAAAAATAGGAGGAGAAACTAATGTCAGAATTAAGAGTTAATAGACTTGCAGAACAAATCAAAAAAGAAATTACTTATGTTTTAGCAACAAAAGTTAAAAATCATGATTTAGGATTTGTTACTGTTACAGAAGTAACTTTGACAGGAGATTATTCTCAAGCAAAAGTGTACTACACAGTTCTAGGTGGAGAACGCGAAAAAGAAAAAACTAAAGAATCGTTTAAAAAAATAAAAGGATTCGTTAAAAGCGAAGTTGCTAAAAAAATAAAGATTCGTAAGTTTCCAGAATTGATTTTCGAATATGATAAAACAGCTGAGTATGCTTTACATATTGAAAGTCTAATTGCAAGTGTAAGTCAAAAAGAAGAAGAATAAAGTATAGGGAAGCTGACTAAAGGTGTTAGGCAGTTTGTCCTATGATTGAATAAAATTAGAGGAGAATGTAATGTTACAAGTAACAAATTTAGGTTTGCGTTTTGCAGATAGAAAACTATTTGAAGATGTAAATATAAAATTTACAAATGGTAACTGCTATGGGCTGATTGGTGCTAACGGAGCAGGTAAGACAACATTTTTAAAATTATTATCTGGTGAAATTGATTCACAACAAGGTCACGTATCATTAGGAAAAGGTGAACGACTTGCGGTACTTCGTCAAAATCACTTTGCTTATGAAGAAGATAGAGTTATTGATGTTGTAATGATGGGACATGAGCGTCTTTGGGATGTTATGAAACGCAAAAATGAAATTTATATGAAAGATCCATTTACAGAAGAAGATGGTATCATTGCAGCAGAACTTGAAGGTGAGTTCGCTGAAATGGACGGTTGGAGTGCTGAGAGTGATGCGGCTCAACTTTTAGAAGGCTTAGGTATTTCTGTAGAGTATCATGTTCTGCTTATGGGAGAATTAGATAATGCAATTAAGGTAAAAGTACTTTTAGCTCAAGCGTTATTCGGAAACCCAGATGTTCTATTGCTAGATGAGCCTACCAATGGACTTGACATTGCAGCCATTAAGTGGCTTGAAGAATTTTTAATTAACTTTGAAAATACAGTTATTGTAGTCAGTCATGATCGTCACTTTTTAAATAATATTTGTACACATATTTGTGATTTAGATTTTGGAAAAATTCAACTGTACGTTGGTAACTATGATTTCTGGTATCAATCAAGCCAACTTGCACGTCGTATGATGGAAGATTCTAATAAGAAAAAAGAAGAAAAAATTAAAGAACTTCAAGAGTTTATTGCTCGTTTCTCAGCAAATGCTTCGAAATCAAAACAAGCAACAAGTAGAAAGAAAATGCTTGACAAAATTACGCTTGACGATATTAAACCAAGTAGTCGACGTTATCCATATGTGCGCTTTACTCCAGATCGTGAAATCGGTAATGATTTATTAATCGTAGATGGTGTAAGTAAAACAATTGAAGGAAAAGAAGTTTTAAACAATGTGAGTTTTACAGTTAATCCTAACGATAAAGCTATTCTTTTAGGAGATGAAGTAGCTAAAACTACACTTCTTAAAATTTTAGCAGGTGAGATTGAACCAGATAGTGGAACTGTAAAATGGGGAATTACTACCTCACGTAGTTATATGCCAAAAGATAATACAGAATATTTTGAAGGATTGAAGCTTTCATTAGTAGAATGGTTACGTCAATATGCTTCTCCGGAAGAAGAAAGTGAAGCATATCTACGTTCGTTCTTAGGAAGAATGTTATTCTCAGGAGAAGAGGCACTAAAACGTGCTCATGTACTTTCTGGGGGAGAAAAAATGCGTTGTATGCTGTCTAAAATGATGTTATCTAAAGCTAACGTTATTCTTTTAGATGAACCTACTAACCACCTTGATTTAGAGTCAATTACTGCGGTTAATGAAGGAATTATCGCATTTAAAGGTTCAGTATTCTTTACATCTCATGACTATGAATTTATTCAAACAATTGCTAATAGAGTAATTGAACTTACTCCAGAAGGAGCAATTAATAAAGAAATGGATTATGAGAACTACCTTAAATTTAAAGGAATTATCGATTAATATTAAAAAAAGAGGTTTACTTCTAAATGAAGTTAAACCTCTTTGCTATTTTAAAATTTTATGTTTTCAAAAATTTGTTTTGTTACCTCATTGAATACCAAGACTTCTTCAGGAGAGAATCTATCAAATTCAATAGAATCAATATCAAGAAGTGCAACAACTTCATTATTTTGTATAATAGGAATTACAAGCTCACTGTTAGTTGCACTATCACAAGCTATGTGTCCAGGAAATTGATGAACATCTTTTACATAAATTGCTTCTTTTGTTGTATAGCAATGCCCACAGACTCCCTTATTGAAAGGAATACGCGTACATGCGACTTTTCCTTGAAACGGACCTAAGACTAGATTGTTTTGTTCTTTATCTACTATATAGAAACCAACCCAGTTAGTATTGGGCAAGTATTCTTTGTATAATGCAGAAAGATTAGAAAGATTAGTAATCAAATTTTTCTCATTGATAATAAGTGAATTTGCTTGTTTAATAAATAAAGATTTATCTGTAATAATATTCATATGAAACCTCGCTAAATTTATTTATCTTATTTTCGCATATTAAGAAAAAAAAATAAAGTGAAATGACTATATAAGATTTAAGGGAAGATGCGAAATAAATTTTAATAGTTCTGAAATAAAAATTCAAAAAAATTTCAAAAAAATGGTTGAAATACTTTGTTTTTTACGCTAAAAATGGTATAATTTTGTTAGTATTTATTGTATTAATAAACGTAAAATTTAATAAAAATTTCAGGGGGAAGATATATGACATATATATTTTTATTTGTATGTGTTCTTATTCTTGGAGGAGTAGTGGCTCTATTCATCTTTAGAAATAGAAAAAAACAAGATTTATACCCTCTTTTAGTTATGAAAGATGAGCTAGAAAGAGAAACATTGTCTGATGATTTGAAACAAGTAAAAGCATTAGAGATAGCAGGAAAAGCAGAAAAACTTTATACTAAGTGGGAAAGTGAATGGTATGAAATTCAAAGTATTGATATAGAAGAATTAGATCGTGATCTTTATAATGCTGAAAGCTATATAGATAAATTTAATTTTAAACGTGCTGATGAAGTAATAATGAATAGCGGTGAACTAATTGCAAGTATAAAAGATAGAATTGCAGAGATTCGACGAGAAATTAAAGAACTTAAAGAAGTTGAACCTAAAAATAGAGAAGTTTATGAAGAAATTGTTGCAGAGTATAAAGAGCTTAATCGTGAACTTTTAGCTAAAAGACATCAGTATGGAGCAGCAGCTGATCAATATGAGCAAAATATTAAAGAACTTGCTCCTCAATTAGATGACTTCAAATTATTGACATCTACAGGTAAATATATTGAAGCACAAGAAAAAATTACAGCAATTAAAAATTCTATCTTTAATTTAAAAGAAAAAATGGATGTATTACCAGATCTACTAAAAGAGATAGAAAAAACTTGTCCAACTCAAATACAGTCATTAAGACTTAAAGTTGAGGAAATGGAGAAAAAAGGTTTCAAGCTTACGCATTTAGAAATATCTAGTAAAATTGAAAGTATTGTTTGGCAATTAAATGATGCCCGTGAAAAAGTTAAATTAGGTGATATTGATCTAATAGAAAATATTTTAGATGGTATTTATGATGTTATTGATGAAGTTTCTAACGACCTTAAAAAAGAGCTTGATTATAAGAGATATATAGAAGAAAACTATCGTGAAATTACTAATAAACTTGATTTACAAGATAAATTAAATGAAGCCCTTTATAATAATATTCAGGAAATTAAAACTAGATATCAAATCTATCAAAAAGATGAAGAAATGGTAGCTAATTATTATGATGAATTAAGCGAATTGTTAGATCTTAAACATGATATAGATGTCTATATTAATAATCAACCAAAATTAAATTATAAAGATCTTAAAGATAAAGTTGAATTATTAGAGCAAGGATTAGAAAAAATCGAAGAAGACCAAACAAATTACTCTAGATATTTAACAAGTTTACGTGAAGAAGAAAGTATTGCAAGAGAAAAATTAATATTTATTAATCAAGAAAAAGAAGTAATTAAACGTAAATTAGATAACTCTCGAGTTCCTGGTTTCAGTGATAGATTTATTGTTCTTTATAAAGATGTTACAGATAGTTATAGATATGCTTTGGAAGAACTGAAAAAAGAACCTATTAATATTGATTTGTTAAAACGTGCAGTTGCAGAAGCAGAAGAGTCACTAGATATTTACTCATCTGAAGTTAATAATATACTTACAGATATAGAATTAATCGAAAAGCTCATCCGTTATGCAAACAGATATAGAAAAGAAAATATTGAATTCCATCAACAATTAACAGTGGCTGAACAATATTATAGAGAATATCGTTACAACAAAACATTAGAAATAATTCGTACTTCTCTAGAAAAAGTAGAGCCAGGAGCATACGAAAGAATAAGAAATTCTGTAAAACCAAGATAAAAAAACCAGTCATTTTGACTGGTTTTTTTATCTGCGTTTTAAATTGTAATAACCAAGGCTTAGGAAATAAAATAGTGCTTCAATAGTAGCAATATAAAAAGTAGTTGGTAGGGCCGAATAGTAAGACAATGTAATGCCTAACCAAGTTCCTATTAAAGCGAAAGTAATTGAAATAGCAATCATTACTCCTACTTTATTAGTTAAATATCTAGCTGCACTAGCAGGTACAGTAAGTAATACAAACATTAATAAAGCACCTACAACTGGAACTGTAATACTTGTTGCAACAGATAATAGCACTAGGAAGAATATTGAGATAAATTTTCCATTAAGACCGAGTGCTTTAGCACCAATTGCATCAAAAGAATCAAATTTTATTTTTCTATAGAATAGTGATAGTAAAATAATTACAGCAATAGCTAGCGAAAATATTAGTTTAACGTCATCACGAGTGATGGATACAACACTCCCAAATAAAATACTATTTACATAACTTGTACTTTTTGGTGTTAGTGAAAGGAATAGCAAACCTAGACCTAAGAATATCCCAAGCATAACACTTACAGTTGCTTCACGACGAAAAGCTTTTACGCTAAGATGTCCTACTAAATATGACATAGTTATTGTGAAAATAAGCAATCCATAAATCGGATTAATTCCAAGAAAAACAGCAAAAGCAGCTCCAGCAAATCCAACGTGAGATAGGGTATGGGAGATAAATGACATATTTCGTGCCATTACAAATACTCCGATATATCCAGCCATAATTGCTACAATAGTACCTGCAATAAAGGCATTTTGCATAAAATCATAATTAAGCATAATTGTTATCTCCTACATAATGTTTACATAATTTAAAATCACTTTGTTCTTTATTAAAGTCGTTAATACTAATAAATTTATAACAATCTTCCTCTAAGTATAGAATTTTATCAATATATTTTTCGTCAATTAACGAAAGTTCATGTGTAATACAAAGAGTAATTATATTATTTTTTTTAGTAATATCACGAACCAAAGACATACATTCAATCTCGCTACCTTTGTCAAGATTAGAAGTAAACTCATCAAGAAGAAGTAAATTAGGATTATTAACAAGTGCCTGTGCTAGGAATACGCGTTGTTTTTCCCCGCCTGATAAATGACCTATTGACTTTTCTTTTTTAGTTAGCGAATTAGTTGTTTCTAAGGCAATTTCAATTTGTTTTTTTTCTTTTGACGAAAGCCAAGGAAGAATTTTTTTATGGAGAGGAAGTGCGACAAAATCCTCAACTGATAGAGGCAATTCTTCGTCTATTTGACGGAATTGCGGAACATAGCCAAGACGTGCTTCTTCTCCAGTTAATTTTATATTTTCTGTTTTATTTAATTTTTCTAATATATTGTTTAATAAAGTTGTTTTACCAACACCATTCTTTCCGACAACAGCTATTACTTCTCCAGCAGAACAGCTAAAAGAAAGATTGTTGAGTATTAACTTATCACCTATTGAATAGGTTAAGTTTTTTATATTAAGTTCAGTCATAATAAACTCCTAACTTATGGATTAAATTACACTTTTAGTATAAAAAAGAAGAGATACGATTTACAAATCTCTTCTTAATATTATACTACATATTTTCTAATTGTAAAAACTATTTTTTATTAATGGTTGTGATTGTGTCCCTCATGATTATGATCATGTCCTTCATGGTCGTGCTCATGATCGTGAGAGTGAGATTCTTTAGCATCCTCTGTGTGATATGCTTTTTCACCTTTACCACCATTTAGAATCTCTTCAAGTTTATTATATTGGTCTAACATCCACTCTATATATGTTTTACCATCAGGTTGCGTCTCAGTAACATTTAGAATCGGAATATTATTTTGTTCAGCAAGATTTATTAATCCTTCAACTGTTTTGTTAGTAGTCTGAACATTATTGATAATCAATGAAATTTGTTTTTTCTTAATTTGTTGCTGAATATTTTTAAGGTCTTGTGGTGCTGGATCATTTCCTTCCTCTGTAGCTTGCGCTAATTTATTCACCTCGTCAGATACTTTTAGTCCAAGAGATTTAACAGCATATTCGAATACAGGTTCGGTAGTAAGAACAGATTTTCCATTAGCTTTTTCTTTTAGAGAATTTATTTTTTCTGTAATTTTTGATAACTCTTTTTTGTATTTATCTCTATTTTTTTCATAGAAATCCTTATTAGAAGAATCTTTTTCACTTAATATTTTAGTTAACTCATCAGCGATTTTGCTCATTACCTCAGGATTATACCAAATATGTTCATTTTCACCTTCTTTAAGACCTAATAATTTAGCACCATCTATTTTAGTTATATTCTTACTATTATTAGTAAGTTTTTCAAACCATGAATCATAGCCGCCGCCGTTTAAAATAGCAATTTTTGAATCAGCTACAGTCTTAGCATCTTGTGCAGTTGGTTCAAAATCGTGTGGGTCAATAGAAGAAGAACTTATTATAGAAGAAACTTCTGCTTTGTCACCAGCAACAGCTTTGGCAACTTCTGCGTAAAAGTTAACAGATGTTACAATTTTTATTTTTTCAGTTGAAGTAGGGTTTGAATTTGTTTTACTAGAACACCCAACTAGAAATAAAGTTAATGCTGTAATAATTGATAAAAATTTTAAAAATTTACTCATAGTAAAAAATACCTCCGTTATTTCGTAATTATTACGGTCTAATAAATTATAATACTAAATTATTAAAAAATCAAGGGATAAATCGAAATTATTTTGATTAAGAAAAAGAGAAGATCAAAATAAGATACATACAAATCTTTAAAAAATCAAAATCTAAAAGGTATAATTTTATTTTCTAAAGAAGAAAAATAACAAGTAATATTTTAAAAATTTTCAATTATATATTTGCTAAAATGCGATAAAAGCACTTGATTTTTATTGCTGAATACTATATAATTAATAAAGTTGAGTAAAAATCAACAAAAAATAAAACACACGACATTTGAGTAGCTGCTCGGTGCATTAAATGTTTGCAGTAGGCTTAGAGAATGTCGGAGGAAAAAACCAAGGAGGAAAATAACTTATGGCAGTTATTTCAATGAAACAATTATTAGAAGCTGGTGTACACTTCGGTCACCAAACAAGAAGATGGAATCCTAAAATGGATAAATACATCTTCACAGAAAGAAATGGTATCTATATCATCGACTTACAAAAAACAGTTAAAAAAGTAGATGAAGCATATGAATTCGTTAAATCAGTTGCTGATCAAGGCGGAAAAATGTTATTCGTAGGTACTAAAAAACAAGCACAAGATGCTATTAAAGAAGAAGCTGAAAGAAGTGGTCAATACTACATCAATCACCGTTGGTTAGGTGGAACTTTAACTAACTACAAAACAATCAAAGGACGTATTGATAGAATCGCTGAAATCGAAAAAATGGAAGCTGATGGAGTATTCGAAGTTCTTCCTAAAAAAGAAGTTATCGAATTAAGAAAAGAATACGATAAACTTAACAAATTCTTAGGTGGAATCAGAGAAATGAAAGGTATGCCAGATGCAATTTTCGTTGTTGACCCTAAAAAAGAACACAATGCAATAGCTGAAGCTAAAAAATTAGGAATTCCTGTAGTAGGTATCGTAGATACAAACTGTGATCCAGACGATGTTGACTATGTAATCCCTGCAAACGATGACGCTATTCGTGCAGTTAAATTATTAACAGCTAAAATGGCAGATGCTTTTGTGGCTTATAATGAAGGGAATATCGAAGAAACAGCTGAAGAAGTATTCGTAGAAGAAGTAGAAGCAACAGAAGAATAATTTTATAAATAAATTTTAAAGAATATAATAACGGAGGCAATCAAAATGGCACAAATTACAGCTAGTTTGGTAAAAGAATTAAGAGAACGTACTGGTGCTGGTATGATGGACTGTAAAAAAGCACTACAACAAACTGATGGAAATATCGAAGCAGCAATCGACTATTTAAGAGAAAATGGTATCGCTAAAGCAGCTAAAAAAGCTGACAGAATCGCTGCAGAAGGTCTTTCTTATATTGAAGTTAAAGGTAACAAAGCTGTTATCTTAGAAATCAACTCAGAAACTGACTTCGTTGCTAAAAACGAAAAATTTGTTGCTTTAGTAAAAAATGTTGCAGATGCTATCTTAGCAGCTGAACCAAAAACTTTAGAAGAAGCACTTCAAGTAGAAGCACAAGGTGGAACTGTAGAAGCAGTTATTAATGAAGGTATCGCTACAATTGGAGAAAAACTTTCATTAAGAAGATTTGAAGTAGTATCAAAAACTGATTCAGATGCATTTGGTGCATATTCTCACATGGGTGGAAGAATTGGTGTTCTTACACTTGTTGAAGGAAGCACTGATGAAGAAGCAGCTAAAGATGTTGCAATGCACATTGCTGCTTTAGCTCCAAGATACTTAGACGAAAGTGAAGTACCAGCTGATGTACTTGAACACGAGAAAAAAGTATTAACTGAGCAAGCATTAAATGAAGGAAAACCTGCTAATATCGTTGAAAAAATGATCGTTGGTAGAATTAACAAATTCCTAGAAGAAATTACAGTAGTTAAACAAAAATTCGTTAAAGACGATAGTTTGACTGTAGAAAAATTTGTAGCATCAAAAGGTGGAAAACTTGCTAAATTTGTACGTTACGAAGTAGGAGAAGGTATCGAGAAAAGAGAAGATAACTTCGCTGAAGAAGTAATGAGCCAAGTTAACGCTAGCAAATAATTCTCTATTTAATATTCATTATTAGAAAGAGGTAAAGCACACACTTCTTGTGTGTGCTTTTTTAAAAGATTAGTATATATTTAGATATATCTGTATTTTATTAGGAGGATTAAAATGGCTACTAGATATAAAAGAGTTTTATATAAACTTAGTGGAGAAGCACTTGCAGGTGGAAAAGGATTCGGAATTGATTCTGAGACAGTTAACAAAATAACATCTCAAATCGTTGAAGTTGTAAAGCAAGGGGTAGAAGTTGCTATTGTTGTTGGTGGTGGAAATATTTGGCGTGGTAAAACTGGAGAAGAGCTAGGTATGGAACGTGCAACAGCAGATTCAATGGGAATGTTAGCCACAGTAATGAATTCATTGGCTCTACAAGATTCATTAGAACAAAAAGGTGTGGATACTCGTGTACTTACATCAGTAGAAATGAAGGCTATGGCGGAACCATATATTAGAAGACGTGCAATTAGACATTTAGAAAAAGGACGTGTTGCGATTTTTGCAGCAGGAATTGGAAATCCATACTTCTCAACAGATACTACGGCCGCTCTTCGAGCTAAAGAAATTGGAGCTGAGGCTATTCTTATGGGTAAAAATGGGGTAGATGGAGTTTACTCTGCAGATCCTAAGTTAGATAGCTCAGCAACTAAGTTTGATAAATTGTCATATATGGATGTAATGAATAAAGGATTAACTATTATGGATTCGACAGCTATTACGTTCTGTATGGATAATAACTTACCAATTATCGTCTTTTCTATTGATGATGCAGATAATATTGTAAAAGTTGTTACTGAAAAATTAGGAACAATTATTGAATAAATTATAAGTAGGAGTGTAAAACTATGCCTGAGCAAATTATGAATAATTTAAATGAAAGAATGGAAAAAGCAATTGCGAGTTTGCGTCGTGAGTTAGCTTCTATTCGAGCTGGGAAAGCAAGCGCGGCAGTACTTGATAGATTAACTGTTGATTACTATGGAGTTGCAACACCTATTAACCAAGTGGCTGGAGTTTCAGTACCAGAACCAAAAATGTTAGTAATATCTCCTTATGAGAAAACTTTATTAGGAGATATAGAAAGAGCAATTCAAGCATCAGATTTAGGTCTTAATCCTTCTAACGATGGATCAGTAATTCGTATTGTATTTCCAGCGTTAACAGAAGAACGCCGTAAAGAATTAGCAAAATTAGTAGGTAAAGAATCTGAAGGTGCAAAAGTAGCTGTTCGTAATGTACGTCGTGATGCAATTGACGCAATGAAGAAATTAGAAAAGGCTTCTCAAATTACAGAAGATGATTTGAAAGGATATTCAGATGATATTCAGAAAGTAACTGATAAATTTGTTGCAGAAATTGATAAAGTAACAAAAGAAAAACAAGATGAATTAATGAGTGTATAATAATATGGAAATGACAGAAATTATTGCTAAGATTAATTCTCTTAATGCAACAAAAAAAGAACGCGAGCTAACAGCTGTTGAAACAGAAGAGTTGGCAGAATATAGACAATTATATTTAAAAAATTTTAAAGCTAATATGCGTAATATATTAGATAATACAAAAGTGATAAATGAAAAAGGAGAAGATATTACTCCTAAAAAGAAAGGACTTTAAATTATGAGTGCGACTACAATTACAATTTTAGTTGGAGCTATTTGTTTACTTGCAGGAGTAGTAGGGGGCTTTTTCCTTGCAAGAAGAAACTTCATGAACTATATGGAAAAAAATCCTCAAATTAATGAAGATATGGTAATGGCAATGATGAGCCAAATGGGGCAAAAACCATCTCGTAAAAAAATTAACCAAGTTATGGGGAATATGCAAAAAGCTCAACAACAAGCAAAAAAACAAGCTAAAAAATAATATATTTAGAGCAAATATTATGTATTATAAAGCATAGTATTTGCTCTTTAATTTTAATAGAGAATAACTATATAGAAAATAATTATAATAGATATCATATTAGTTTACAATTAGCGTATTTTTCGTTAATATAGTATAGTACAAAAAGGAGGAAGTAATGGAAGCCAAGATTATAAAATATACTTCACAAACAGTAGAAAGAATTGATAAGTTTTTACAAAAAGAGCTTTCTGAGTTATCGAGAACTAATATTCAAAACTTGATTTCAGAAGGATATATAAAAGTAGATGGAAAAGAAATAAAAACTAATTTTAAATTAAAAGATGGTAATGAAATTACTATAGAGTATAAAGAACCGGAAGAACTAGATGTTGTAAAACAAGATATTCCAGTAGATATAGTTTATGAGGATAGTGATTTGATTGTAGTAAATAAAGCAAAAGGAATGGTTGTGCATCCATCTGCAGGACATAGAGATGGTACATTAGTAAATGCATTACTATTTCATAGTGAGTTATCTAGTATCAATGGGACTATTCGTCCAGGTATAGTACATAGAATAGATAAGGATACTTCAGGACTTTTAGTAGTTGCTAAAAATGATAAAGCACATGTTAAATTATCAGAAATGATTGCAAATAAAGATGTAAAAAGAAAATATTATGCTTTAGTGCATGGAAGTATAAAGCATGATTATGGAACAATCGATGCTCCTATAGCGCGTAATCCAAAAGAGCGTAAAGAAATGGCAATTATAGATGAAGGGAAACCGTCAATAACACATTTTAAAGTAGTAGAAAGATTTGAGAAATATACTTTGATTGAATGTGAATTAGAAACAGGACGTACTCATCAAATAAGAGTCCATATGAAATACATTAATCACCCATTGGTAGGTGATCCTGTATACGGTCCGAGAAAAACATTAAATGCAAATGGGCAGGCTCTACACTCAAAGAGTATTGAGTTTAATCATCCTATTACAGGAGAGCACTTGTATTTTGAGACGCCAATTCCTCAATATATGCTAGATATTATGGCAAAACTAGACAAATAAAATAGTTAATTGAAAAAATTTTCATAAAATAGTTTATTTTTTCTAGGAAATATAGTATTATAGAATAAGTAAGTAGTTATTTAAGGAGGACAATAACATGGTATTAGTACCAGCAAAAGATATGCTTGTAAAAGCTAGAAAAGAAGGATATGCGGTAGGGCATTTCAACATTAATAACTTAGAATGGACAAAAGCTATTTTAGCAGCTTGTGAAGAAGCGAAAAGTCCAGTTATCTTAGGTGTAAGTGAAGGAGCAGCTAAATATATGACTGGGTTCAGAACAGTTGCAGCTATGGTAGAAGCTATGGTAGAAGAAATGAAAATTACAGTTCCTGTTGCATTACACTTAGATCACGGTTCATACGAAGGAACTAAAGCAGCGATTGAAGCTGGATTTAGTTCAGTAATGTTTGATGGATCTCACTATCCATTCGAAGAAAATATCGAAAAATCAAAAGAAATGATAGCTTTAGCTCACTCTAAAGGAATATCAATTGAGTGTGAAGTTGGATCAATCGGTGGAGAAGAAGATGGAGTTATCGGTAGTGGTGAATTAGCTGATCCGCAAGAATGTAAAACTATGGCTGAATTAGGAATTGATTTCCTTGCAGCTGGAATTGGTAATATTCACGGTAAATACCCAGAAAACTGGGCTGGATTAAGCTTTGAAACATTAGAAAACATCTCAAATGTAACTGGTGGAATTCCACTAGTATTACACGGTGGTTCTGGAATCCCAACTGAACAAATTCAAAAAGCTATTTCTCTAGGAGTTTCTAAAGTTAATGTTAATACTGAGTGTCAATTAGCATTTGCAGAAGCAACAAGAAAATATATTGAAGAAGGTGGAGATCTTAAACCTAAAGGATTCGACCCTCGTAAATTATTAAATCCTGGATTCGAAGCTATTAAAGCTATGGTTCATCAAAAAATCGATATCTTCGGTTCAAGAAACAAAGCATAATAACTACAGATTACTAAAAAAGGCTCGTGCTTTGCATGGGTCTTTTTATCTATATAATAAAAATAATTTATAACTAAGTTGAAATTATATATTGTAAATACAAAGGAGTGTTCGCATGAAAGAAACTATAAATTATATAAAAAAATTAATAAGTATTGACTCACCTACAGGATTTACAAGAGAAATTAGTACATACTTAATTGAAGAGATAGAAAAACTAGGATATAAAGCAATACGTGGAAACAAAGGTGGAGTTAATGTCGTTGTAGAAGGGGAAAATGATAAAAAACATAGAATTGTTACTGCGCATGTTGATACGCTTGGGGCAATAGTTCGAGCAATTAAACCTGATGGACGCTTAAAAATAGCTCAAATAGGAGGTTATCCTTGGAATATGATTGAAGGGGAAAACTGTGAGGTGCATGTTGCTAGTAATAATAAAAAAATTAGTGGTACTATTTTAGTACATCAGACAAGTATTCATGTTTATCGAGATGCAGGAACAGTTGAAAGAACTCAAGATAATATGGAAATACGACTTGATGTGAAAGTAAATAGTGCAGAGGATGTACGTTCTTTAGGTATAGATGTAGGAGATTTTATTAGTTTTGATCCTAGGACGATTGTTACAGAGACAGGATTTATAAAAAGTCGTTTCTTAGATGATAAAGTAAGCGCAGCTATATTATTAGATCTTTTACGAAAATATAAAGATGAAAACATTACTCTTCCATATGCAACTCATTTTATGTTTAGTGTTTTTGAAGAAGTAGGGCATGGTGCAAATTCTTCTCTTCCTAAAGAAGCTGTAGAATATTTAGCGGTAGATATGGGAGCAATGGGAGATGATCAACAAACAGATGAGTACACAGTCTCAATTTGTGTTAAAGATGCAAGTGGTCCATATAACTATGAGTTTCGTCAACACTTAACAAATTTGGCACGAGAAAAACAAATTCCTTTTAAGTTAGATATTTATCCATACTATGGAAGCGATGCTTCGGCAGCTATGCGAGCAGGCGCAGAAGTGAAACATGCTTTACTAGGAGCAGGCATAGAATCTAGCCACTCATATGAGAGAACGCATATCGATTCAGTAGAAGCAACGCAGAATTTAGTTGATGCATATTTACAAAGTGAATTAATAAGTTAAAAAGCAGACTATAAAGTCTGCTTTTTTTGATAAATTATTATTCATAAAAATTTTTTATACTAGAGTTTACTTCAATTTTTTTATTTGTAACGGGATGATTAAAAATAACTTTTAGCGCTCCAAGATACATCTTTTCATATTTATGACCATCATTAGAATAAAGTTTATCTCCAATAATAGGATTTCCTTTATATGCTAAATGAACACGAATTTGATGAGTGCGACCTGTTTCTAGTGAAATGGTAGTAGCAAATTTATTCTGCTCTATTTTTTCACAAGATAGTATATTTGTAATTGCATTTTTTCCTTTATTAGTAACTGCCATTTTATTTTTTTCACGGTTATCACGTCCAATATTAGTATTAATAGTTTGAACATTAATATTATTTTTTACAAGTGCTGTATAGAAGCGTTTTATGACACGATGTTCTAACATTTGATCAAGTTTGGATTTTACAAATGGTGTTTTTGCAAAAATGACTAAACCACAAGTATCGGTATCAAGACGATGTATTGGTTCTAGATAAGGATAATCAGTAATTAAGTAATTAACTAATGTATTATTTTCATCTGTTATATCATTTGGATGAGTTTTAATTCCAAATGGTTTAGAAGCAATTAGTAAGTAGTCATCTTCGTATTCTTTTATAATGGATAGTGAATTATTTGCAATATAATTAGAAGTTCCAAGTTCTATGTTAATCTCTAAATTATCATCCTTATTCAGTTTTGATTGTAGGTCAGCACTTTGTCCATTGATAATAATAGTATGGACATCATGATGAGAATTCATACGTATAGTATGAATATTTTTTTTAGAAATTTTTAAAAAATTACTAAGATATGATTCGACATTAATGTAAGATGATAAAATTTTAAAATTCATAATTCTCCTTCTGATTTAGAATACTTAATAATATAATAAGTATAATTATATAATATTTTCAATTTTGTATAAAGTAAAAAGCAAGATAAATAAGGATCTTATAAAACTTCAAAAAGTTTAAAAATATTTAATTTAATCTTGATTTTAATTCAAAAGTATAGTATTATATATCTTGTGATTTAATATTACTAAACTTAAAGTTTAATTAAGTATAACTTTAATTACAAAAAGTTAGATATAGGTAAACAAAAGTGACAATAAGTTTAATTATAATAAACTTTGAAACTAAAAATTTATTATGCCTAAATATAAATTAAAAGAAATAATGGAAAGGAGAAATATGTATTCAATAGGTGAAAGATTAAAACGATTAAGAATTCAAAAAAATCTTACTCAAGAAGAACTTGGGGAAAGAACCGACTTAAGTAAAGGATATATTTCACAAGTAGAACGTGATTTAGCATCACCATCTATGGAAACATTTTTTAATATTTTGGAAGTGTTGGGTTGTGCTCCAAAAGACTTTTTTGATAAAGAAAGTACAAGTCAAAAAGTATATTATTCATTAGAAGATCAAACTAGTTATGAAGAAACTGATGAAGGGTATGTATTAACATGGCTTGTTCCAGAATCTAATGAGAAAGAAATGGAATCTTTAATACTTAGACTAGAAAAACACAGTAATTATAAGACATTTAGTCCATCGGAATCAGAAACACTATGTTATGTTTTAAAAGGTAAATGTAAATTAAAACTAGGTGATGAAGAGTATATTGCATCATCGAATGAAAGTTTTTATTTTTTAGCTACATCAGAGCATAGGTTATCAAATCCTTTTGACGAAGTCTGTGAATTATTGATAGTAGCGACAAATTCGTATTTATAACAAAGAGAATGAAGGTTACTTAATTAAAGATTAAATAACATTCAAATCTCTTGCTTAATTTAATTATATTATTATATGTGAGGAGAATAAAATGGCAAATATTGTTGAGTTTAAAGATGTATCAATGTCATTTGGTAATAATAAAGTTTTAAAAAATATAGACTTAGAAATTGAAAAAGGTAAATTTTATACTTTACTTGGGCCTAGTGGTTGTGGTAAAAGTACTATTCTGAAATTGATTGGTGGATTTTTAAGTCCAACGTCTGGGGATGTTTTATTAGATGAAAAAGTGGTAAATGAATTACCAGCAAATAAACGTCAGGTTAATACAGTGTTTCAGGATTATGCATTGTTCCCACATATGAATGTTTTCGAAAATGTTGCCTTTGGTTTAAAAATCAAAAATGAAAAAAGGGAAATTATTAAGAAAAAGGTAAAAAAAGCTTTAAAACAAGTAAACTTAACTGATTTTGAAAAACGTGATATTAGTGAGATGAGTGGTGGTCAAAAACAGCGTGTTGCTATAGCTCGAGCTATAGTTAATGAACCAGAGATTATCCTTCTTGATGAATCTTTGTCTGCTCTTGATTTAAAACTTCGTCAAGAGATGCAATATGAACTTCGTGAACTTCAACAGCAAACAGGAATTACTTTTATTTATGTTACGCACGATCAAGAAGAAGCTCTTGCAATGAGTGATTATATCTTTGTTATGAATGATGGGAAAATTGAACAAAGCGGAACGCCACTTGATATTTATGATGAGCCAGTTAACCGCTTTGTTGCTGACTTTATAGGAGAATCTAATATCGTTAATGCAGTAATGATAGATGACTATTTAGTAGAAATTTATGGAAAACAATATGAATGTGTTGATGCTGGTTTAGATAAAAATAAGCGAGTAGAAGTAGTAATTAGACCAGAAGATTTAGAAATTACTTCTTCAGAAAAAGGGAAAATTAATGTGGTAGTTGATACTCAACTATTTAGAGGTGTACATTATGAAATTTGTTGTTTAGATGATCAATATAACGAATGGATTGTACATTCAACTAAAGAAGCAAAACCTGGTTCTGCTGTCGGATTAAACTTTGATCCTGAAGCAATACATATCATGGTACCAGGAGAAACAGAAGAAGAATTTGACGCACGTTTAGAATCATATGAAGAGGAGGAATAATAATGTTTAATAAAAAAACACGCTCACTTTTCATGATTCCATATGTAATGTGGATGTTACTTTTTGTAGTATTTCCAATTTTACTGATTGTTTATTATTCTTTTAGAGATATTAATGGTAATTTTACACTTTCAAACTATCAAGTATTTTTTAGTAGCACATATGTATTAATGACGCTTTATAGTTTTTGGTATGCTTTTTTAATTACTCTAATTTGTTTAGTAATAAGTTATCCTTTAGCTTTTATAATTAGTAAAAGCAAATATAGCGAATTGCTACTTTTACTTATTATATTACCGACATGGATTAATATATTGTTAAAAACATACGCGTTCTTAGGATTATTTGGAGAATATGGAACAATTAATAGTTTCTTAGAATATATAGGAATAGGTACGCAAAGTTTATTATTCAACTCATTTAGTTTTGTATTTGTATCTAGTTACATATTCCTACCATTTATGTTATTACCAATCTATAACTCAGTAGTTGGAATTAATAGAAACTTGATAGAAGCTTCATATGACTTAGGGGCAGATTTTAAAACTACATTTAGAAAGATTATATTTCCTTTAAGTATTAACGGTGTAAAAACAGGAATACAGGTAACATTTATTCCAGCATTATCTCTATTTATGATAACAAGACTTATTGCAGGAAATAAGATTATTAACTTGGGTACTGCTATTGAAGAGCATTTTCTTGTTACACAAAACTGGGGATTAGGATCTACAATAGCTGTATTCTTAATAGTTGTAATGGGAATTATAATGGTATTAACAAATACAAAAGATAAAGTAACTACAGGAGGAAAAAAATAATGAAATTAACTTCAAAATTATATTTAATAGTTATTTTTGCAATATTATATATACCTCTAGTTTATTTAGCATATTATTCATTTAACTCTGGAAAAACAATGATTGATTTTGAAGGATTTTCGTGGAAACACTATATAGAATTGTTTGAAAATACTCGTATGATGGTAATTGTTATTAATACTTTAGTAGTTGCTTTACTATGTGGATTATTTTCAGCTGTTTTAGGAACTTTAGGAGCATTAGGTATATACTCATTAAAATCTAACAAAAAGAAAAATAGTTTTTTAATTGGTAACAATATTTTAATTGTGAGTCCAGACGTAATAATTGGGTGTTCATTCTTACTTATGTTTACATTTATAGGAAAACAGTTAGGGATTGATAATATTCAAGGTTTTTGGTCAGTTCTACTATCACATATAGCTTTTAGTATACCGATAGTAGTATTGATGGTACTACCAAAATTATATGAGATGCCAAAATCTATAATTGATGCAGCTGTTGACCTTGGGGCAACATATCCACAAGTTTTAAGTAAAATCGTTATTCCGTATATTACTCCCGGAATTCTAGCAGGGTTCTTTATGGGTCTAACATATTCACTTGATGACTTTGCGGTAACTTTCTTCGTTACTGGTAATGGATTCCAAACACTATCAGTAGAAATTTATTCAATGGCAAGACAAGGAATAAACTTACAAATCAATGCATTATCAACCGTATTAACTCTATTTGTTGTAATTGCTGCAATTATATATTATATAATTAATACAAGTAAGTTGAAAAGGGAGGTAAGATAGTATGAAAAAATTACTTATTTCTGCTTTATCAATCTTAGTTATTTGCTTAGGTTTATTATACAGTAGAGATTTCATTGATAGCTCAAGTAGCGGAGAAAAACAAACTCTTACAATTTTCAACTGGGGGGAATATATTGATCCAGAGCTTATTAAAAAATTTGAAGCTGAAACTGGAATAAAAGTTGTTTATGAAACTTTCGATTCAAATGAGGCTATGCTAACAAAAATACAGTCAGGATCTACACCTTATGATTTAGTTATACCTTCAGATTATATGATTAAAAAAATGAAGAAATTAGATTTATTAAAAAAACTAGATCATAGTAAAATAGAAGGTTTTGATAATATAGATAAACAATTTATAAATCTTTCTTTTGATCCTAACAACGAATACTCTGTTCCATATTTTTGGGGTACACTAGGAATAGTTTATAATAAGACAAAAGTTCCAAGTGATTTGAAATTTGAAAAATGGGATGACTTATGGGACGCTCGTTTAGAAAATAATATTCTTCTTATAGATGGTGCAAGAGAAATGATGGGAATTGCTTTACAATCTGAAGGTAATTCTGTAAATGATACTAATGAAGTTAATCTTAATTTAGCTGAGAAAAAATTAGAATTATTACATAAAAATGTTAAAGCAATAAATGCTGATGAGAAAAAGATGCTAATGATTAACAATGAAGCTTGGGTTTCAGTTGTCTTTTCAGGTGATGCATCAGCAATAATGACAGAAAATGAAAATATGGTATATTCAGTACCTAAAGAAGGAACAAACCTTTGGTTTGATAATATAGTTATACCTAAAACTTCAAAAAACGAAGATGCAGCTTATAAATTTATAAACTTTATGCTTAGACCAGAAAATGCAGCTCAAAATGCTAAATTCATAGGATACGCTACTCCAAATGAGAAAGCTAAAGAATTATTACCAGAAGATATTACTTCTGATGAACAGTTCTATCCTGATTTAAGTAGTATAGGAAAAGCAGAAGTTTACGAAGATTTATCGCCAGCAATGCTTCAGTTATACAATGACTTATTCTTGAAATTTAAAATAAATAATAGAAATTAATATGAATTAAGATAAAGTAGATTATTTATAAAAAGTGAAATCTACTTTATCTTTTTTTATAGTTGATACAGCTAATCGCCTTGTTGTATAATAAATATAACTAGTAGAGAAGGGAGAATTATTATATGAAGAAAAGTACTGCACTATTAATTACAATATTACCAATAGAATTAATGACATTATTGTTATTTTTTTTACCTGAAAGATATATATCAACTGGAGCTATGATGACAGTACTATATTTTGGAATAATTTTGTTGGTTTTAGGAAAATATATAAAAAGAGGTGATAATGCTCACTTGATTAATGGTATCGATATTAGTTTTGAAGAAGCAAAATTACCAGAAAATATTGAGAAGTATTCTAAAGATAGTAAGATTGTAGGAAATATTTGTTTTGGAATGAGTAGTATATGTTTCCTTGTTGTAATAGTATACTTTATTGTAATTAATATTTAGTAATAAGTATAGTGAATAATTTTTACTATGCTTTTTTTACTATAAGTAATATATAAAATGTGGTATAATTATATAGTTAAGTTTATATAGGAGGATTATATGTTTCAGGCTTTATATAGAAAATATCGACCACAAACATTTAATGATATTGTAGGTCAAAATCATATAGTTTCAGTACTAAAAAATGCAATTGAAAAGAATCAAATTAGCCATGCGTACTTGTTTTACGGTCCTAGAGGGACGGGTAAAACTTCTATTGCGAAAATATTTGCTAATGAAGTGAATAAAAATGAAGTCTATCAAAAAGAAAATGTAGATATAATAGAAATTGATGCTGCAAGTAACAATGGTGTTGATGAAGTTCGTGATATAAAAGAAGCAATCAAATTTTTACCAAGTGAAGGGAAGTATAAAGTTTATATAATTGATGAAGTACATATGCTTACCACAGCAGCCTTTAATGCCCTGCTTAAAACTTTAGAAGAACCTCCAGCACATGTTATTTTTATTTTAGCTACTACTGAGATTCATAAAATACCAGCAACAATATTATCAAGATGCCAAAGATTTGAGTTTAAAAATTTATCAGTTGAACAATTAGTGGATAGATTAAAATATATCTCAGAAAATGAACGTCTAGATATTGAAGATGATGCAATAAAGAAAATTGCAACCTTAGCTAAAGGTGGTCTAAGGGATGCAATCAGTATATTAGATCAAGTATCAAATTATTCAGAGAAAATTACATTAAATAACATTTTAGAAGTAACATCGTCCATTGGAGAAAATGAGATATTAGAGTTTTATAAGAAACTTATTTTAGGAGATATAAATGGTTCTTTATTAATGTATAATAATTTTGTAGAACAGGCAAAGGATACAAAGTTATTGCTTAACGATTTAATAAATATTACTCGTGATGTTATAGTCTATAAAAACTTAAAAGATAGAGCATATACTGGTTATAACATTGAACTGCTTGATGATGCTATAGGAACTATATCATTTGATTACTTCTATGAAATTATAGAATACTTGTCTCAGACGGAGCAATATATTCGTTTTTCAACAGAGTATATGAGTTATATGCAAATTTGTATTGTGAAAATTTGTTCAAAAGAAAAAAATATACAACCAGAACGTCAAGAAGTATTTACAAGAGAAAGTTCTGTTTATAATACCCGAGTTCTTGAATTAGAAGAGAGAATTAAAATATTAGAAAATAAACTTGAACAATTTAACTTTAATATTAAAGCTGATAAAACTAGTGAATCAAAATTAATAAGTCAAGGTCATATTGAAAACGAAAATGATAGTAAAAATATAACTTGGGATAATGATATTAAAGAAAATATTAAAGATGTAGTAATAAAAGATAAAAATAGAATTTTAGATTTATTATCTACTTCTAATGATACTTTTACTAATTATGCAGCAGGGGTTTTTAATAAGATAATAAGAGAAAGTTTAGGTGCTAACAATAGTGAAGTTACAGCTATGAGAGAGTTATTAAAAACTTGTACTTTAGTCGCCTCATCAAAAGTGGGAGGATTATTAATCTCTACTGAAGCAGAAAGTATGATAAAAATGACACCAAACTCGAAATATAAACAATATTTAGAGACGTTATTTGCACGTTATATAGGGGTAGAATATAAGATATACGTACTTCAAGAACATCAGTATAAACTATTATTACAGGAAATAGAAGATATTGAAGATGCGGTTGAAGAAAAATTGTTAACTGAGGAGATATTAGAAGAATCAAAACTAGAACAACTTTTTAAAGATATAATAATTGAGAATTGATAGCAAGTTAACTAAAGAAGTTACTATAGTTGCTATAAAAGCAAGATATAAAATAAAGTATATAAATTATTTTAGTAAAAAATTTTTCATACAATCATAGTAAAAGATTTAAACATTATGACTAGGATGGAAATTATTGACAATAAACATAAATTTAAATAGAATTATATTATAAAGATACTAGGAGGATAATAAAATGCGTGGAATGGGAAATATGCAGCAAATGATGAAAAAAATGCAAAAAATGCAAAAAGATATGATGGCTGCACAAGAAAGTCTTAAAGATCAAACTGTAGAAGGAACTGTATCTGGTGGTATGGTAACTGCGGTGGCTAACGGAGATGGAAAAATTTTAGATATTAAAATTAAAGAAGAAGTAGTCGATCCAGATGATATCGAAATGTTACAAGATATGGTCTTAACAGCAGTAAATGATGCGTTAGAAAAATCAAATAAACTTAAAGAAGATACAATGGGAAGATTTACTAACGGACTAAATATTCCAGGTTTGTAAGATGAACTATCCTAAACCAATTTTAGATTTAATAGATAGTTATTCATTACTACCAGGTATTGGGAGAAAAACTGCAGTTCGTCTTGCTTTTCATACATTAAAAATGCACGATGATGACATTAAAAATTTTGCAGATTCTCTACAAGGTTTAAAAGAAAAACTTACTAACTGCGAAATTTGTCATCGTCTTAGTGAAACACATGTTTGTGATATTTGCTCTGATAACAGTAGAGATAAGTCTACTATATGTGTGGTAGCCAATGATAATGACCTAGTTGCTATGGAGAATATGCAACAATATAGAGGACTTTATCATGTTTTAGATGGTCTTATATCGCCTATGGATGGTATCGGGCCGATGGATATAAATATCAAATCATTATTTGAAAGAGCACAAGATACGACAGTTAAAGAAATAATTTTGGCAACAAATTCTTCGCCGGAAGGAGAAGGAACAGCAAGTTTTATTTCAAGATATTTAAAAAATACAAATATAAAAGTTACCAGAATTGCTCAAGGTATTTCATTTGGAAGTGATATTGAATATGTAGATGAAGTTACATTATCGCGAGCGATATCGGGTAGAATAGAATTATAATTATAATTTAGGAGGGCATTAATATGTCACAACAATCAGTAAACGCTATTAAGGTATTAGGTGTTGATGCTATAAACAAAGCAAAATCAGGACATCCTGGAGTTGTTATGGGAGCTGCGCCAATGGCTTATTCATTATTTGCTAAACACCTTAGAGTAAATCCTAAAAAAACAGATTGGATAAATAGAGATAGGTTTGTTCTTTCTGCAGGTCATGGTTCGATGCTGCTTTATTCTTTATTACATTTATCAGGATTTGAGGATGTATCTTTAGAAGAAGTTAAAAACTTTAGACAATGGGGTTCTAAAACTCCTGGGCACCCAGAATTTGGACATACAAAAGGTGTTGATGCAACTACTGGACCATTAGGGCAAGGAATTTCTACAGCAGTAGGAATGGCTCTTGCGGAAAGATATTTAGCGGCTAAATATAATAAAGAAGGATATAAATTATTCGATCACTATACTTATGTAATTTGTGGTGATGGAGATATTATGGAAGGTGTTGCTTCTGAAGCAGCAAGTTTTGCAGCAGTACAAAAACTAAATAAACTTGTGGTTCTATATGATTCTAATGATATTTGTTTAGATGGTGAAACAAGAGACGCTTTTAGTGAGAATGTTCGCAATAGATATGAAGCATATGGTTGGAACACTATATTGGTAGAAGATGGTGCTGATGTTGAAGCAGTAAACGTTGCTATAGAAAAAGCTAAACAATCAGATAAACCCACATTAATTGAAGTTAAAACAATTATTGGAGCAGGATCTCCAAATAAACAAGGAACTAATGGTGTACACGGTGCACCGTTAGGAGAAGAAGAAACAGCTTTATTCAGAAAAGAAATTGGTTGGAATTATGAACCATTTGAAATACCAGAAGAAGTATATGCAGACTTTAAAGTTAATGTTGCAGATCGTGGGGAAACTGCGAATAATGAATGGGAAAAATTATATAATGAATATAAAGAAAAATTCCCAGAGTTAGCTGCTGAATTAGAAGAAGTACTATCAAGAGAAGATATTAAACATCTTTCTAAAGAAAGCTTCAGTTTTAAAAATGTCGGAGAAGCTCAAGCTACTCGTAATTCATCTCAAGATGCAATTAACAGTATTGCTAAAGTTTTACCAACATTCTTTGGAGGTTCAGCAGACCTTTCTCACTCTAACATGACGTTTATTAAAGGTGACGGTCTTCAAGATGATGCTCATCGTACTGAACGTAATATCCAATTTGGAGTTCGTGAATTTGCAATGGCGACAGTACTTAACGGAATGATGTTACATGGAGGAGTGCGCGTATTTGGAGGAACATTCTTTGTATTTTCTGACTATTTAAAAGCTGCGTTAAGATTATCAGCGCTACAAAACTTACCTGTAACATATGTATTTACACACGATAGTATTGCTGTTGGTGAAGATGGTCCAACGCATGAACCAATTGAACACTTAGCATCTTTACGTACTATTCCAAATACATATGTATTCAGACCAGCAGATGCTACAGAAACTCAAGCAGCTTGGTATTTAGCACAAAATATTAACGATAAACCAACATCGATAGTTCTTACACGTCAAAATTTACCAGTTTTAGAAAATTCATCATTTGAAAAAGTAGCAAAAGGAGCATATGTTGTTTATGAAACTTCAAGTGATTTTGATACAATTTTAATCGCAACTGGTTCAGAAGTAGCACTGGCAATAAGTGTTGCTCAAGAATTAGAAAAAGAAGGTATGAAAGTACGTGTTGTTAGTATGCCTTCTATTGAATTATTTGAAGAACAAACTAGCGAATATAAGGAAGCTTTATTACCACGCAGTATACGTCGTCGTGTATCATTAGAAATGGGGAACACTGCTCTTTGGTATAAATACGTAGGGCTTGATGGTTTAGCAATTGGTATTAATAAGTTTGGAGCGTCAGCACCAGCAAATAAAGTTATTGAAGAATATGGATTTAGTGTTGAAAAAGTAGTAGCGAGAATAAAAAATGAGCTATAAAGAAATACAACCTGGTGATATAATTAAAGTTAAAATAACAGCAGTTAAACCGTATGGTGCATTTTTTGAAACACGAGACCGTCAAGTAGGTTTGATACATATTTCAGAGATAACAAATTGCTTTATTTTTGATATAGGAAGTTACATTAAACAAGATGAAGTATTAGAAGTAAAGGTATTATCGATAAAAGATAATAAAATAAATGCGACTCTTAACTTTAATCATAAAAAGATAACTAAGAAAGAAATTAACAGTTTAGATACGTTGAATTTCGAATATGGTTTTGATACTTTAAAACAAAATATGAAACTTTGGCAAAAGAAAGCGTTGTTAGAAATAAGAAATTCTAAGTAAAATCTATTGACATTTGTTTTAGAACTGTATATAATGTATCTAAATAATAAATGAAGTTTAGGAATTAGAAGTTAGTAATATTATATTTAGAGAGAGTCTAGTGGTGAAAAAGATTCATAATATAACTTTTATGCTACCTATATAGTGCTTCATCGGCAGTTAAGCCGTTATAAAAACTAATGAGGAGCATAGCTCAAATTAGGGTGGTAACACGATTATAGTCGTCCCTTGTGTAATATATTTACACAAGGGATTTTTTTAATTGAAAGGAGAAAAAAATGAAACAATTAACATCAACACAAATAAGAAGAATGTATTTGGATTTCTTTGTAGAAAAAGGTCATAAGATTGAGCCTAGTGCTTCGTTAGTGCCAGTAGATGATCCATCATTATTATGGATTAACTCGGGGGTAGCAACATTAAAAAAATATTTTGACGGACGTGAAATTCCAGAAAATCCTAGAATTACTAACTCACAAAAATCAATTCGTACAAATGATATAGAAAATGTTGGTAAGACTGCGCGTCACCATACATTTTTTGAAATGTTAGGAAATTTCTCTATTGGTGATTATTTTAAACCAGAAGCTATTGCATGGGCATGGGAATTTTTAACTTCTGAAAAATGGCTAGCTTTAGAAAAAGAAAAATTATCAGTAACTATTCACCCAGAAGATACAGAAGCATATGATATTTGGAAAAATGTCATCGGGCTTCCGGAAGACAGAATTATTCGTATTGAAGGAAACTTTTGGGATATAGGAGAAGGACCATCAGGACCGAATACTGAAATTTTCTATGATCGCGGGCCAGAAGCTGATACTTGGTCTCCAAAAGAAGAAATGTATCCTGGTGGAGAAAATGATCGTTATCTTGAAGTTTGGAACGTTGTATTTAGTCAATATAATCATAATGCAGATGGAACATATACAGAACTTCCTGCAAAAAATATAGATACAGGAATGGGACTTGAGCGTATAGTTTCAGTTCTTCAAGATGTGCCTACTAACTTTGATACAGATTTATTTATTCCAATTATTCGAGAAATTGAAAAATTATCTGGAGCAAAATATGGTGTTAGCAAAGAACAAGATGTAGCGTTTAAAGTTATCGCAGACCATATACGAACAGTAGCATTTGCAATTGCAGATGGAGCTCTTCCATCAAATGAAGGTCGTGGTTATATACTTCGTCGTTTATTACGTCGTGCAGTACGATTTGCAAAAATTTTAGGGTTAAATAGTTCATTTATGTATAAACTTACTGACATAGTAGCTGAAATTATGATTGATTACTACCCAAATGTTAAGGAAAGTGTAAGCTTCGTTAAAGATGTGATTCTTAAAGAAGAGGACAGATTCCATGAAACACTTCATGAAGGAGAAGCAATCTTAACTAATATTGCGAACGAAGTAAAAGATACAACAAAAGTTATCTCTGGGGAAGATGCATTCAAACTGTATGATACATTTGGATTCCCAATTGAATTGACAGAAGAATATGCAGAAGAATTGGGGTTAACAGTTGATATTGATGGTTTCAATGAAGAAATGGAAAAACAAAAAGAACGTGCTCGTGCATCTCGTCATGATGATTCATCAATGCAAGTTCAGTCAGATTTATACAATAGAATTATAGGAGACAGCGAATTTGTTGGTTATACACAATTAATAGAAAAATCATCAAAACTACTTGCAATTGTAGATAAAGAGGATAATCTATTAGATAAGTATACAGGAACAGATGTAGTGAAAGTTGTCTTTGAAAGAACACCATTTTATGCTGAAAGTGGTGGGCAAGTAGCGGACCGCGGAGAGATTATAGCACTAGGCTTCAAAGGAGAAGTTCTAGATGTTAAAAAACTTCCTGATAAACGCCATATTCACTTTGTAAAAGTCGTTGAAGGAGAACTTCTTGTAGGAAATGAATATGAACTTGTAGTTAATAGAAATTATAGATTAAATATTGAGAAAAATCATACTGCAACTCACTTATTAAACGAGGCTCTTCGTCAACAAGTAGGAACGCATATTAAACAAGCAGGTTCATTAGTAACTGATGACAAATTACGATTTGATATTACACACTTTGCACCATTAACTAAAGAAGAAATCGAGAGAGTTGAACAAGAAGTTAATGAACAAATTTGGAATGCTTTAGAAATTAAAACAGAAGAAATGCCTATAGCTGAAGCTAGAAAACTTGGTGCTCAAGCATTATTTGGTGAAAAATACGGTGATGTAGTACGTGTTGTTTCTATAGGAGATTATTCTATAGAATTATGCGGTGGAACACACAATGCAAATAGTAGTGAGGTTGGAATTTTCAAGATAGTTTCTGAATCAGGTGTTGCTGCTGGAGTCCGTAGAATTGAAGCTTTAACAGGGAAAGCTGCTTATGAATATTTAAGAAAACAAGAAGAAACTCTACGTTCTGTAGAAAAATTAACAAAAGCAAATTCAGCTAATGTTATTGAAAAAGTTTCTAGTTTACAAGTAGAAATTAAAAAATTAACTAAAGAAAAAGAAATTCTTCAACAAAAAATTGCTAATGCTGAATTAAACAACTTAGTTAATGATATTAAAGAGATAAATGGTGTTAATGTTTTAACAAGTGTTGTTGAATCAGAAAACATGAATCACTTAAAACAACTTGTAGATAATGCTAAATCAAAACTAGAAAATTATGTTATTGCTTTTGCATCTATTAATGAAGATAAAGTTAATTTTGTTGTAGCAGTTGATAAAGCTATCACAGATAAATATAATGCAGGAAAACTTGTTAATGTGCTTGCAACAGTGTGTGATGGTCGTGGTGGAGGACGACCTGACATGGCTCAAGCGGGTGCTAAAAATAAAGACAACATAAACAAAGCATTTGAAGAATTACTATCTAATATTTAATCGATATTATGATAAAATTTAAAAGGAGTAAGATAATAAATTTACGTTATCTTACTCCCTTTTTTTCGTTAAATATGGTATAATAATAGGGATATAATCATTTTATGTTAAGCAACGCGTTTTACATAAAATAAACTTAGGAGGAATAAGGAAATGGAAAATAAAAAATTAGGAAAAGTAGAAATAAATCCAAGTGCATTAAGTGTTATTGCAAATATTGCAGCAACTGAAGTAGAAGGAGTTTCAAAATTATTAGGTAAAAAAGTTTATTCACGTGGAGTAGAATTAGAATTTGTAGATAATGAATTAATTATAGACGTTTATTGTAATATGAAATCAGGTTATGGTGTAGCGAAAACAGCTCGTAAAATTCAAGAGAATGTAAAAAATTCTATTTTCAACATGACTGAAATTACTACGAAAAGTGTCAATGTTAATGTATTAGGAATAGATTTTTAATTAGGAGGCTTTAATGAAAAGTAGACACGAATTAAGAGAAGCTGTATTTAAGATCTTATTCCAAATAGAAAACACGGAGTTAGACTATAAGGAACTTTTAGAACTAGAACAAGAAGAGATAGCTAATAGCAGCTATGTTAATAATACTCTAACTGAAATTATTGATAAACTTGAGGAAATTGATAATGTAATTAGTAATAATTTGAAAGATTGGAAACTTGAACGTCTTTCTAAAATGGATAGACAGATATTACGTATTTCAGCATATGAAATATTACATAGTGATATTCCATATAAGGTTTCTATCAATGAGGCGGTGGAGTTATCTAAAAAGTATAGTGAAAAGGACGAGAGCTATAAATTTATCAATGGTGTTTTAAAAGGTATAGTAGAAACTTCAACAAAATAAGAGGTAAAACCTAGTGGAAGAAAGAACATATTTAACTGTAACAGCCTTAAATAAATATATAGAAAAAAAATTTTTGCTAGATCCATACTTAAGTGAAATATATATAAAAGGTGAAATTTCAAATTTGAAACTACATAATAATAATAATATGTATTTTTCTATAAAAGATGAGAATACAAGAATAAATGCTGTGTGGTTTGGGGCTAAAAATCTTGAATTTAAAGATGGCGATACAGTTTTAATAAAATCAAAAGTCAATTTTTATTATCCTAGAGGAGAGTATAATCTTCTAGTAATGGATATAAGAAAAGATCGTATAGGTGAACTGTATCAAAAATTTTTAGAACTAAAAGAAAAGCTTGAGAAAGAGGGGTTATTTGCACCACAGTACAAAAAATCAATTCCCAAATTTAGCCAAAATATCGGAGTGATAACAGCCCAAACTGGTGCTGCTATTCAAGATATAACAAGGACTATTCAACGTCGTTTCCCTATCGCTAACATAAATGTTTATTCTACACTTGTACAAGGTGAGGCATCAGTTCAAGATATTGTAAAAAATATTAAGTTGGCCGATGAGGATAATAATGATGTAATTATTTTGGGTCGTGGAGGCGGTACAATTGAAGATTTGTGGAGTTTTAATACAGAAGAAGTAATTCGAGAAATTTTTAATTGTAAGACTCCGATAGTAACGGGAATAGGACATGAAACAGATACAACTTTAGCTGATTTCGTATCAGATAAGAGGGCCTCTACACCTACAGCCGCAGCAGAACTCGTAACACCAAATATTGAGGATATAAAAAATAGATTAAATTTTAATAAAGATAAATTATATAATAGAATAAATTTTATTATACAAGGTTATAAAAATAGAGTGCAAAATAGTATAGAGAATCCATATTTTAAAAATTATGACAATATTTATGTTGAATACAGAAAAAAAATATTATTGTTTGAGCGAGATTTATCAAGAGTAATTGAAAGTAACTTAAGAGATAAGAAACTTAACTTATCATATACTTGTGAAAAAATAAAAAATATAGATGTTTTGGTAAAGCATAAAGAGAAATTTTCTAGAAAAGTGGAACGTTTAGAAGCAAATTCTCCTCTTAACATCTTGAAAAAGGGTTATTCTATTACGTTTTCAGATAATAAAAAAATAGTGTCAATACATGAGGTTAATAGAAAAGATAATTTATCGATTCGATTAATAGATGGAATAGTTGAATGTGAAGTGACTGACATTATAGAAGAAGGAGTAAAATAATGGCTAAAGAGAATTTCGAAACTAATTTAATAAATTTAGAAAAAATAGTTCTAGAATTAGAAGAAGGGAATTTATCTTTAGAAGATTCTCTTAATCGTTATAAAGAAGGTATAGAACTAATCAAAAACTGTAATATTATTATAGAAAATGCAGAGAAGGAAGTAACAAAATTAGCTAAGGATTTCAAAAATGATGAATAAATTTCAAGTTTTTATAGATGAAAATAAAGATATACTAAACGATTTTGCAAAGAAGTATATAGAAAAAACAGATATGCCAGAATTGTTAAAAAAATCTATTTCTTATTCTTTAGTTAATGATGGTAAGAAAATTCGTCCATTATCATTTTTATATTTATTAAAATATTATGGAGAGGATTTTGCTGAATACTTTGATGTGGCATTAGCAATTGAATTAGTTCATACATATTCATTAGTTCATGATGACCTTCCAGAAATGGATAACGATGATTATCGTTGGGGAAAATTAACTAATCATAAAGTCTTTGGACAAGATGTTGCGGTACTTACAGGAGATGCTATGTTAACCTTGGCGTTTGAAGTATTAAGCAATTCTAATATTAAACCAGATTTAAAAGTAAAATTAATTTCTCAATTTGCTAATTATTCTGGGGCAATGGGAATGATTGCAGGACAAATTTACGATATTAAGCAAAAAGAGTATGAGGTTAATGCAGACTATCTTCGTAGAATGCATAGTTTAAAAACAGGAAAACTAATAGAATTACCTCTTGATTTTGCATGTCAAATTGCAGGTAAAGTAGAAGAATTAAGTGATATAAATTCTTTTGGTAAAGAATTAGGAATAGCATATCAAATTAAAGATGATATTCTTGATTATTATGGAGATTTTGAAAATATCGGTAAGTTACCGAGTGATGAGGATATGATAACTTATCTTAGTTTTTATGGTATTGAACAATGCGAAGAGTTATTAGAGAAACATACTACATCAGCCATAGAAATAGCGAGAAAATTAAAAAATTGTGAATTAGAAGATTTTTCTAATTATTTATTAAAAAGAAATAAATAAGAAAAAATGATTAGTAATCAATAAAACGATTGCTAATCATTTTATTTTGTATTATATATTATAAAGATTAGTTTATAGTATAGATATAAAAAACCACGATAGTTTAGGGGTAAACTTCGTGGTGCTATACAGTTTTAAATATTAAAACCTAGAGAAAGAGGGCATTAATTAGTTATAATATATTATGATATAAATGCAGCTTACTGGCACAAACATGAGGATTACTTTATTAAAAGTAGTTTGTACTGCAATGTATAATTCAAAACTGTATTATTTCTTAACTAAGTTAAGAATAAATTTAGCCCAACTCTGAATATTATTCAAAGTTCTCTATAAAGTGCAAATCACTTTACATAATCATTATACTAAAAAAAGGACTATATTTAAAGTATTTATGTAAATTTTATATATAACATTTTAGAATAAAAATTATAACGTAGAGTATTTTAAAAAAGTATAATAGATGATAAAATAGTTTTAGAGTATCATAATTAACATGAAAAAGAGGTGTTTAAAATGGACATTTTAGTTGCTATTAATGAGTTTAAAGGATCTCTTTCTTCTGAAGAACTCAGGGAGATTGTTACTAAAAAAATTTGCGAGATTATACCTAATGTTAATGTTAGTAGCCAAGTTATAGCGGATGGTGGAGATGGTTTTTTAGCACTATTTAAAGACTTTACTAAAGAAAATTTTATCACAGTTAATGCTTTAGGAAAAGAAATAAGAGCGGAGTATTTAATTAACAATTACAGAAAAGAAGCAGTAATAGAAGTAGCAGAAATAATAGGATTAAAGCATTTAACTGACGAAGAAAAAGATCCATATAGAACAACGACTGCTGGATTAGGAAAACTTATAAAATATTTATTAAAACAAGGAATAAAGCATTATATAATAGGATTAGGTGGATCAGCAACTAATGATTGCGGAATAGGAATGTTAACCGAACTTGGTTATAAATTTACTGATGAAAATGGAAAATACTGTAAACACGGAATCAGTGATTTGAAGAGAATAGTAAGCGTTGAAGAAGATATTAATAATGAATTGAAAGAAGCTAGCTTCACCATAATATGTGATGTCACTAATCCCTTACATGGTAAAAAGGGAGCTACCTATATTTATTCTAAACAAAAAGGATTAAAAGATGATGAATTTGAAATTGTAGATAATTATGTGAAGAATTTTTCAAATATAATTAAGGAAAAATATTCTAAGGACTTGTCTCATATAGCAGGAAGTGGTGCTGCTGGTGGGTTAGGATATGCTTTTCTCATGTTTACTAATTCTAACCTAAAAAAGGGTTCTAATTTTATGATAGATTATCTTAATCTAGAAAAGAAAATATCGGAAGTTGATATTCTTATTACAGGTGAAGGTAAGTTAGACAGACAAAGTTTTATGGGGAAAGCACCTATTGAACTTGCAAAAATTGCAAAAAAATATAATAAAAAAGTAATTTTTTTAGCTGGAAGTATTAGAGATGATGAAATAGATTTACTAAGCCATGAAGAAAAAACTATTATTGATGCATCATTTTCTATACAAAGGGGTATTTGTACACTAGAAAAAGCAATGATAAAAGAGAATGCAGCAAAAAATGTAGAAAGGACTATGGAGCAGCTTTGTGCTTTATTAGGGTTTATTTATGAAAAAACAAAATAATATTTTAATGGGGATTTTTTGCATTATAATGGCAGGGTTTGGATTTTCGCTTATGTCTTTATTTGTAAAACTTTCAGGAGATTTACCTTCTATGCAGAAGGGAATATTCAGAAATATTATAGCAGCTATTATATCTGCAATTCCATTATTTAAACATCGTTTTAATATAACTACACCAAAGAGCAAAGAAGAATGGGCTGTTTTAGTAGGACGCTCTATATTTGGAACTATAGGTTTAGTTTTGAATTTTTATGCAATTACTCATATAAGCTTAGCAGATTCTTCAATAATTCAAAAGTTATCTCCTTTTGTAATTCTAATCTTATCTTATATATTTTTTAAAGAAAAAATGACTAGTTTTCAAATAGGAGCGGTAATAGTAGCTTTTTTGGGAGTAATGTTGGTAATAAAACCTAGTGGAAGTGGATTAATAAGCACAGGTGCATTAGCCGCATTAGTCGGAGCTCTTTTTGCTGGTATGGCATATACTTGTGTAAGATACTTAGGAACACATAATATATCTGGAGAATTTATCATATTCTTTTTTTCATTAACATCAACATTAATGTTATTACCATATTTAATTTTTGATTATCATGTAATGACGTTTTATCAGCTCTCAATGTTGATTTTAGCAGGTGCAAGTGCATCTATTGGACAGTATGGAATAACTTTTGCTTATAGATATGCGGCGGCAAAAAATATAGCAGCTTTTGATTATTCACAAGTTGTATTTTCAGGTATTTTAGGATTTATTGTTTTAGGAGAAATACCTGATTTTCAGAGTTTTATTGGTTATGTTATTGTTATTAGTGTAGGTATAGTTTTAGTTTTAAGATCGAAATAGAAAGGTAACATATGTATGAAGAAAGACAATATTATTAGTATAATTTGCGGAATAGTTTTATTATCGATTATTTTATTTTTTTATCATAATTATAAAAACTTCTTTCAATATAATAATACTCAAACAAATGAAAATTTAGTCAAAAAAAATATGGAAAAAATAAAAGCGAGAGATGGAATACGAGGAGCACAACATCCAACACCGTTTATTGTAAAAAGTGAAGAAGTTGATCAAAATCTTTTTGAAAATACGCATTATAACTTATTAGGTCAACTTATATATTTACAAAAAAATCAATTACCTGATACTGAAAAAAAATTATATGCTAATAACAAAGATACCAAAGAATATATATTAGGATATTTAAATGGCCAGCAGGGGACTCCTTTTGAATATGGAGAAACTGTTGAACTGAAAAGAAAATATCCATATTACGTACAATGGGATAGACGTTGGGCATATGATGCTCTGGGTGGAACTAATGTTGCTATAGGAGGATGTGGACCCACAGTGGTTGCTATGGCATTAAGTGGTATGTTAAAAGATGAAACTATTACACCAAAACAAATTTCAGAAATAGAAAATGCAAATGGATACTTTACATCATTAGGCACGAAATGGAGTTTCTTTGATTTCATAGCAAACAAGTATAATTTAAAATCAATAAAACTATCATTATCAAAAGTATCAATTGATGAGGCTGTTGATAGAAGTAATCCTATAATTACATCCGTTCGGCCTGGAAAATTTACTACTGTTGGACATATTATTTTAATAGTAGGTAAAGATAATAATGGGAATTATATAATAAACGATCCGAATAGCTATAATCGTACGCTAAAGACATGGTCTTATGATGAATTACAAACTGAAATAATAGCAATGTGGGAATTCTCTAAATAGTAATATTTTAAATTATTGGGCCATACCTATGTTATTATGAAAATAGATAATTTTATGAATGAAAATGGTATATTTTGTTTTAATTTAGTTATGAATTTTTAGTTTGTAAAACGCTATATACTTGGTAAACCAATAATTTGATAATTAATACAAAAAAGTTTATAATAAAACATGTTAATATGGAGTAACAATTTAAAATTTTAACTAAAAATTTTATTTGGTGACTAAATTTTATAGAATATGGAGGAATAAACATGTCAGTTCTTGATATTAAAGATTTACAAGTATCAATAAATGAAAAGAATATACTAAAAGGATTAAACTTAGAAATTAAATCTGGAGAGATTCACGCGGTTATGGGACCGAATGGAGCTGGAAAATCAACGTTAGCATCTGCAATAATGGGGCACCCTAAGTATGAAGTAGATGGTGGAAGTATTTTACTAGATGGGGAAGAAGTTCTTGAGATGGAAGTTGATGAAAGAGCACGCGCAGGTCTTTTCTTAGCAATGCAGTACCCATCAGAAGTGCCGGGAGTACCAACCTCTGAATTTATTAAATCAGCTATTAATGCACAACGTGATGAAAATATGCCATTGATGAAATATATTAAAAAATTAGATCAAACAATGGAATTTTTAGAAATGGATTTAAAAATGTCTCAACGTTATGTTAATGATGGTTTTTCTGGTGGAGAGAAAAAACGTAATGAAATCTTACAAATGATGATGATAGAACCAAAATTTGCAATTTTAGATGAAATTGATTCTGGATTAGATATTGATGCTTTGAAAATAGTTTCTAAAGGTGTTAATAAAATGCGTGGAGAAGATTTTGGTTGTCTAATTATTACTCACTATCAACGATTATTAGATTATATCGAACCGGATTTTGTTCATGTACTAATGGATGGCAAAATTGTAAAAACAGGTGGACCTGAGCTTGCACTTCGCTTAGAAAAAGAAGGATATGATTGGTTAAAAGAAGAGGTCAAGTAATATGGAAAATAACAAATTAAAACTTAGTATAAAAACTTTGCAAAATATTTTTTCTAATACAGAAGAACCAACTTGGTTTTTAAACACTAGAAAATTAGCGTTATACAGAAGTTATACATTACCATTTCCTAAATTAGAGTCTATGAATTTAGATAGCTGGAATTTATTTAATATAGATTTTTCTACATTACGTCTAGAAGAGATGAATACACTTGATATTTCTAATTATGGTCTTGAACAAGATGATTTTGCAATAGTTCAAAAAAACAATACAGTAGTTCATGTTAGTATTCCAGAAAAATATAGAGATAAAGTAATTATTAAAGATATTTTTTCTGCAATGAATGATGATCATATAAAAGATAGCTTTATGAGTGTGGTAGATTATGCTGAAAACAAAGTAACAGCTGTTCATTATACATTATTGAATGCGGGATTATTTATTGATGTAAAGGAAAATATTGTTATTGAAGAACCACTTCAATATATTGTGATTTCTGACAAAGAACAAAGTTTATTTAATCATGTTACAATTAATGTAGGAGAAAATTCAACATTCAATTTTATTGAAAATTATATTAATACTACAAAAGAGGATAAAGCACCATTTAGCTTTGTAGCAGAAGTTGTAACACATGAAGGAGCTAAAATAAACTACAGTTCTATTACAAATCAACCTAGAGAAAAACGTGGCACTATTTTACGACGAGGATTAACATTTAAAAATTCTTTAATTAATTGGAATGTGGCTGCAATGGACGAAGCTGATGTTTATCATGATAATACTACAAATATTTTAGGAGATGGCTCAGAAGCTAATCTTAAAATTGTGACATTAGGAGTAAAAGAGCAAAAAACTTACTTTAATAGTGAGGTAGTTAACCAAGGTTTAAGTTCTAAAGGTGATATTCTTCAACATGGTGTACTTTTAGATAAATCACATATTGTTTTTAACGGTGTAGGTTTTATCGTGAAAGGAGCAACTGGTTCTAATGCGTATCAAAGTTCTAGAATGTTAACTTTATCATCTGATGCGAAAGCCGATGCTAATCCAATGTTATTAATTGATGAAAATGACGTTATGGCCGGTCATGGAGCATCATTAGGGCGTATTGATGAAGAACAATTATACTATTTACAAAGTCGAGGTTTAACAAGAAAAGAATCTAGTAGATTACTAGTACATGGTTTTTTATCGCCTGTTATTGCTGAATTAACAGTCGATAAGATTAAAGACTTGGTTACTGTATTAATAGATCAAAAAATCAATAATAACGAGAGTGAATAAAATGAGAAATTTATATAGTTATAGGGAAGATTTTCCTATATTGAAGAGAAAAATTCGTAATAACAATTTAGTATTTTTGGATAACAGTGCTACGACACAAAAACCTATCCAAGTAATTGATGCAATTAGTGATTATTATAAAAATTATAATTCGAATATCCATCGTTCTGTCTATACTTTAGGAGATGAATCTGAAAAAATATATGAAGAATCTAAAGAGTTAGTTAAAAACTTTATAAATGCTCAGAGTTATGAAGAGATAATTTATACAAGTGGGACTACAGAAAGTATAAATTTTATTGTACGTATGTTAGAACAAGATATAAATGAAGGCGATGAAGTTATATTAACATATATGGAACATCATGCAAATATTATTCCTTGGCAACAAATGGCTCTTCGTAAAAATTTGACTTTAAAATATTTAGAGTTTGATAAAGAAGGGAAAATTAACTTAAAACAGTTAGAAGAATATATTACTGAAAAAACAAAAGTAGTTTCGATTTGCCATGCATCAAATGTACTAGGCACTATTAATCCAGTATATAAAATTGGAGATTTACTGAAAGATAAAAATATTTATTTTGTAGTAGACGCTGCCCAATCAGTACCACACTTGAAACTTGATGTATCTGAAATGAATTGTGATTTTCTTGCTTTTAGTGCTCATAAAATGTGTGGGCCTACGGGAATTGGAGTTCTTTATGGTAAAAAATCTTTACTAAAAAAATTCAATCCTGTAGAGTTTGGTGGGGGAATGATAGGCATTGTTGATGAAACTTCAGCTACTTGGGCTCAGCTTCCTGATAAATTTGAAGCAGGTACGCCTCTTTTAGCGCAAGCTGCAGGTTTAAGTGCCACAATTAAATATCTAGAAGCTGTAGGTTTAGATAATATTGAAGAATATACAAAAGAGTTAACAGAATATATGTATTCTGAATTATCTAAAATTGAGAATATAGAAATTTATGGTCCAAAAAATGCAAAAGATAGAGTGTCACTAGTATCATTTAATTTATCAGGTGTTCATCCCCACGATCTTACAAGTTTTTTAGATGAGAAAGGAATTTGTATTCGTGCAGGACATCAATGCACTCAGCCTTTACTAAGAAAATTAGAAGTGTATTCAGTTGCACGTGCTAGTTTATATTTCTATAATACACGTGAAGAAGTTGATTTCTTTATTCAAACTCTAAAAGAAACAAAGGAGTTTTTTGAAAATGAGTTTTAGTAATTTAAAGGATTTATATAAACAAGTAATAATGGATCATAGTAAACATCCGCGTAATAATGGGGAATTAAGTGATAGTTATAAGCTAGAAATGCTGAATCCTTCTTGTGGTGATAAAATTACTGTGAGTATGAAAATAGAAAATAATGTCATTACAGATATTAAATTTACAGGTACAGGATGTTCAATATCATTAGCTTCTGCTTCAATGTTGACAGAAGAGTTAAAAGGTTTATCAGTGCAAAAAGCAAATGAAAAAATTCATGATTTTCTAAATATGATTATGGGAACTGAATTCAATGAAGAAAATCTAGAAGATAGTATTGCTTTGCAAAATATATCGCAACTTCCAGCTAGGGTAAAGTGTGCTACGCTAGCATGGAAGATTACAGAAAAAATATTAGAAGATAATAAGAAATAGAAAAAGGAGTGATAGGATTGAATAAAAATGAAGAAATGTTTACCGAGTATCAGTATGGATTTCATGACAGAGATGTTTCTATATTCAAAACTGAAAAAGGACTTACAAAAGAGATAGTAGAAACTATTTCTAAAAGAAAACAAGAACCACAATGGATGTTAGAATTTCGTCTTAACGCTTTAAAAGAATTTTATAGAATGCCAATGCCGACTTGGGGTGGAGACTTATCGGAAATAGATTTTGAAGATCTGACATATTACGTAAAACCTTCAGAAAAGACAGAACGTTCTTGGGATGAAGTTCCAGAAGAAATCAAAAATACTTTTGAAAAACTTGGTATTCCAGAAGCTGAACAAAAATACTTGGCAGGAGTATCTGCTCAATATGAATCTGAAGTTGTTTACCATAACATGCATAAACAATTTGAAGAGCAAGGTATTATTTTTGAAGATACAGATACAGCGCTTAAAAATCATGAAGAAATTTTTAAACAATATTTCTCAAAAGCGGTTGATTTTAATGACAACAAATTTGCAGCTCTAAATTCTGCAGTTTGGTCAGGTGGTTCATTTATCTATTGCCCTAAAAATGTATCTATAGAAGCACCTCTTCAAGCATATTTCAGGATTAATAGTGAAAAAATGGGACAATTTGAGCGTACATTAATTATCATAGAAGAAAATTCTTCTCTTCATTATGTAGAAGGATGTACAGCTCCTACATATTCTGCAAGTTCACTACATGCTGCTGTAGTAGAAATTTTTATTAAAGAAAATGCTCGCTTTAGATATACAACTATTCAAAACTGGTCAACTAATGTTTATAATTTAGTTACAAAACGTGCAATTGTTGAAAGAAATGGAACAATGGAGTGGGTTGATGGAAACCTAGGTTCTAAACTCACTATGAAATATCCAGCATGTGTATTAGTAGGTGAGGGCGCAAGCGGAAGTACATTGTCTATTGCAATGGCAAGTGAAGGACAAGTTCTTGATGCAGGTTCAAAAATGATTCATTTAGCCCCACGTACATCTTCGACAGTTGTTTCAAAATCTATGTCACGTCGTGGTGGTAAAGTCAACTATCGCGGGTGGATTCACTTTGGAAAAGATTCTGAGGGCTCTCGTTCTAATATAGAATGTGATACATTAATTTTGGATGAATATTCAACCTCTGATACGATACCGTATAATATAATTAAGAACTCTAATGTTTCACTAGAACACGAAGCCAAAGTGTCTAAAGTTTCTGAAGAGCAACTATTTTATTTAATGAGTAGAGGACTTGATGAAGGACAAGCTACTGAAATGATTGTTATGGGATTCATTGAACCATTTACAAAAGAACTTCCAATGGAATATGCTGTTGAATTAAATAGATTAATTTCATTTGAAATGGAAGGATCAATAGGATAAAATAGTCTAAGAATTTTCATAAATACTTTTGTAAAAGAGATAAACAGACTAATATTTTAAAAATCGATAACTAGAATAAAGTAAACGTATTCCAGTTATCGATTTTTATTATTTAATTTAACAAAAAGTCTTGTAATTGTATGTAATTAATGAGATAATAATAAATATAATGTAAAAAAGTAAGAGGAGATATATACTTATGACAAAGATACTTGCTATTAATTCAGGAAGTTCATCATTAAAATTTCAATTATTCGAAATGCCTGAAGAAAAGGTTATTACTAAAGGATTAGTTGAAAGAATAGGAATTGAAAATAGTATGTTTACTATTGAATACAATGGTGAAAAAATTAAAGAAACACTAGATATTCCTAATCATGATGTAGCAATAGAAATGTTACTTGAAAAATTAACTAAACTAGGAATAGTTAATGATGTTAAAGAAATTGAAGGAGTTGGACATCGTGTAGTTCATGGTGGGGAATTTTATGATTCATCAGTATTAGTTACAGATGAAGAATTAGCAAAAGTTGATTCTATAGAGGATTTAGCGCCATTACATAATCCAGCTAATATAAAAGGAGCACGTTCATTCCAAAAAGAACTACCAGGAGTACCAAACGTATTAACATTTGATACAGCATTCCACCAAAGTATGCCAAAAGCAACATATATGTATGCAGTTCCTCGTGAATTTTACGAAAAATACGGTGTTCGTAAATATGGTGCACACGGAACAAGTCACAGATACGTTAGTGAGAAGGTGGCAGAATTATTAGGAAAAGACCCTAAAGAACTTAAAACTATCTCATGCCATATCGGTAATGGAGCTTCAATATGTGCTGTTAAATATGGAAAATCATTTGATACATCAATGGGATTCACACCTCTTTCAGGGCTTGTAATGGGAACTAGAACAGGGGATATTGATCCAGCAACTATACCATATATTGCTAAAAAAACGGGATTATCTTTAGAAGAAATCGTTCGTATTTTCAACTTTGAATCAGGACTTAAAGGTATTTCAGCTTTATCATCTGATTTACGTGATATAGAAGATGTAAGAGATACAAATCCATATGCAGCAGAAGCTGTTGAGGTTTATATTAATAGAATTAAAGAATATATCGGAGCTTATGCAGCAGCAATGAATGGAGTAGATGCCATTGTATTCACAGCAGGTGTTGGAGAAAACGCAACGTGGGTACGTGAAGAAGTATTAGAAGGTCTAACATTCTTAGGAGTAGAAGTAGATAAAGAGAAAAACAACGTTCGAGGCAAAGTTGCAGAAATTTCTACAGAAAATTCTAAAGTAAAAGCATTTGTTATTCCGACTGATGAAGAGGTTATGATCGCTCGCGATACATATAACTTATCTAAATAAATTTTAAAATGATAAGGCTGGGGGATTTTCTCCAGCCTTTTTAAATTAAGAAAGGATAGTATGCAAAATATATTTGAACAAAAATTTGGTAAAGCTATAGATATTTTAAAAATAATTGAAAAAAATGGCTATGAAGCATATTTCGTAGGTGGATGTGTTAGAGATTATTTACTGGATGTAGACTTTTCAGATATAGATGTAACTACCAATGCATTACCCGAACAGGTAAAAGAAATATTTGGGAAAACTATTGATACAGGCTTGCAACATGGGACTGTTACAGTAATATTCAAAGGAGAAGCTTATGAAATTACTACGTTCAGGACTGAATCTGATTATAGTAATCATCGTGTGCCGGATAAAGTAGAATTTGTGAGAAATCTAAAAGAAGATTTAGATAGAAGAGATTTCACCATAAATGCTATGGCAATGGATTCTAGAGGGGGAATATATGATTTTCACAATGGTGTAACTGATTTGAAGAATGGAGTAATTAGAACGGTAAATAACCCAAGTGAGAGATTCTATGAAGATGCGCTTCGTATGTTGCGCGCATTTCGGTTTTCATCGAAACTAAATTTTGAAATAGAAGAAAGTACTTTTTTTGCTATTAAAAAAAATGCAAAGTTAATTGAATTTGTATCAGTAGAGAGAATAGTAAGCGAATTTAAAAAGTTATTAGCTGGTGTGGGATGTAAAAATTCTTTAGAAAAATTGATTTCAAGTGAAATACATAAGTACATTCCTTTTTTAAAATATATAAAAACTTATCAAGACTTATCTCCTTATACTTTTACTCAGAGTTTATATTATTTATCTTATTTTAACAATATTGATTCAGTTGAGCTGAAAAAACTGAAATTATCAAATATTGAAATAAAACAAATTAAGAAATATGAAAATATAAAATATGCTTTAGATAGTAATACGCCTTTAGAACTTATTTTGTATAAACATGAAAAAGAAGATGTTCAATTTGTTTCAGAATTATTTAAATATTATACAACAGAATATATAGCTAATATTAGATTGAAAATACATTCTTTTTATGATGTTGAAATAACTTCAAAAGAGATTATAGATACAATTAATTTAAAACCAGGGCCATGGATTAAAGATATAATAAGTCAAATAGAAAAAAATATACTTTTAAACAAGCTGAATAATAGAAAAGAAGAAATTATAGATTTTCTTTTAAAAATAAAGTGATAATAAATAATTAGCAAGAGAGTGTGGTGAGAGAATTGAAAGGAAAATACTTTTGTATTGTAGATATAGAGCTGACTGAAGAAAAGGAGATTATTCAGTTTGCTGCAAAAAAGATAGATTTTAATTTTAGAGTTATTAATAGTATAAATTATTACATAAAACCTATTCAAAGTGACATAACTAGTTTTGTAACTGATTTAACAGGAATAACAAATGAAATATTAAGGGATAAACCTAGTTTTAGAAAAGTTTCAAAAGTATTATATGAATATATAAAAGATGGTATTTTAGTATGTCATGGACTACAATCAGATTATTTAATACTAAAAAAACATTTTCAAGATATAGGTATTGAATATTCTCCTTCAATGTCTTTGGATACTGTAGAATTAGCTAGATTATTTTTACCAACACAATCAAGCTATAGATTATCAGATTTAGCCGCTTCTCTTAACATTTATTCTAGCGATAATTATCACAATGCAGTTATTGATGTAAAAGCTACCGCTAAACTATTAGAAACAATAGCTTTAAAAATACCATTGATTCAGAAAGAAAACTATAATAAAATTTGTAAATTATTAAAAAAAGTAGATAGTAATATAGCTTTGTTTTTAGAATATTACAAAAATAATAATTTAACATCAGATATTATTTGTGATAAACGGGATTATATAGTTTATGACGGTGTTAAATTTAACAAACTTAAATTAGTAATTAAAGAGAAAAAAAATAACGGTAGAATATTGTTTTCATCAATTGACGTAGATGATTATATAAGTAAGTTTAACATTGATGACTATACAGTTCTTAAGAAAAAAAGTGATTATATATCTTTGGACATTTTTTCTTTATTATCTAAAAAGAAGGATTTAAATCTATACAAATTACTTGTAAAATTATATATATGGATATTAGAAACTACTAACGGAGATTTATCAGAGTTAAATTTGCTTTACCTGGAAAGACTATATTTAGAAGAGTGTAGAGAAGCTTTGGAATTATCTTCTAATTCTTATTATTTTGATGAAAAAAAACAGTTAGCAAAAGGATCGTCTAATGTTATTGTTAATTATAATAATTTAGAATATATACTTAACAATGATGAATTTTCTAATTATACACTAATTTTTGAAAATAAAAAAATACTGGGAAATGAATTAGATTCAAACAATATAAAAGAGTATCGGTATAAATCAGTAATAACTGAGTTAAATATTGCTATTTCTCAAAATCCAAGTGATAAAAAGTTGAAAGTAATTAAAGAAAATTTAGATAGTCTTATTAAATTTTTACACGAAATGTATATTTCAGAAAGTTTAGTTTTATATAATGAAAGCTTAGAGTATATTTTACAAGACATAGCAGTTCTTCAAGATAGTTTAAAAAATATTAAAAGATATCTTCCAATTACACGTGATTTTTGTAAACAATTAACGAATGCTTTATTAAATAATAAAAATAGTTATACATTTGATATTCTCTACCAAGAATCTACACTAGTATTATTGGTAATAGATGACAAAAAAGTTAAAACTCTTATAAATACTATTAATAGACACGACTGTCAATATTTAGATATGCCAAACAAAGTATCTTTGATTTATATTAAAGACGAAAAAGAATTAATGTCTTCAAAATTTTCGGGATCGGTACTTTATGTTTTTGAGAGTACTAAGTATAAAAATCTCTACTTTAGTAAGAGAGAGAGAAAAACGTATGTTAAATATATTAATTTTTCATTAAAAGATAGTTTTGCTCAATTATACATGGATGTTATTAAAAATAATAAAGTAATATGTAGGTGTTATGCCACTAGAGATATTTTAAATTATAAGTATTATCTGAAGAATCTTTTTGATACTATTGTTGTTCTTAAAGATTTAGAATATTAATCAAAAACTTAAAACAGGACCATTTAAAATTCTTTATTTTTGTGGTATAATTTGTGTAGTTTGTATATAACTAATAATATTAAAATTTGTAAAAATTTCTTTTAATCAAAATAATTTAGAAGAAATTGTAATTTAAAAAATATTAATAATGGAGGAGGTATTCTAAGTTGAATATCAGTAACTTAAAAGAGAAATTAGGAGAAAAAGTGACTCTTGGAGCTTGGATTGCTAACAAAAGAAGTAGTGGAAAAATTGCCTTTTTCCAATTACGTTATGGAGCAGGATTTGTTCAAGCTATTGCCTTAAAAGAGAGTCTTGGAGAAGAAAAGTATCAACAATTACGTCATTTACCACAAGAGACATCTTTAAAAGTGACTGGATTAGTTAAAGAAAATGATCGTGAATTATCAGGAATTGAGTTGGAAATCGAAAGTTTTGAGGTCATTTCAGAAGCTATTGATTATCCAATAACTCCAAAAGAGCATGGAGTAGAGTTTTTAGCGGATAATCGTCATATTTGGATTCGTTCTAAAAAACAACACGCTATTTTGACAATAAGAAATCAAATTATAAAAGCAACATATGATTTCTTTGAGAAGGAAGGTTTTATTAAAACAGATCCACCTATCCTTACTTCTTCAGCGCCAGAAGGAACAACAGAACTTTTTAATACTAAATATTTTGATGAGGAAGCCTATCTTTCTCAATCAGGTCAACTGTATCTTGAAGCGACTGCAATGGCGTTTGGAAAAGTCTTTTCATTTGGGCCTACATTTAGAGCTGAAAAATCTAAAACACGTCGCCATTTAATTGAATTTTGGATGATTGAAGCAGAAATGGCATTCTGTAATCATGCAGAAAGTTTAGCTCTACAAGAAGCATATGTAAATTACTTATTAACAGAAGTACTTGAAAAATGTCAAGAACAACTTAAAATTTTAGGACGTGATTTAGAGGCTCTTAACAATGCTCGTGGAGAATTCCCACGTATAAGATATAAAGATGCTATAAAATTATTAAAAGATAATGGTTTTGATGATATAGAGTATGGAGATGATTTCGGTTCACCTCATGAAACATTTATTGCTAATAGCTATAATAAACCAGTATTTATTACTCACTGGCCACTAGATATAAAACCATTTTATATGATAGAAGATCCAGAAGAACCAGGTGTAGTATTATGTGCAGACCTTATTGCACCGGAAGGATATGGTGAAATTATTGGTGGTTCTCAACGTATAGATGATTATGATAAACTATTAGAAAATATTAAAAAACATGACCTTAATCTTGATGCATATGGATGGTATTTAGATTTACGTAAATATGGTTCTGTAGAACATGCAGGATTTGGTTTAGGTCTTGAAAGAACGGTAGCTTGGATTACTGGAAATGGTCACGTTCGCGAAACAGTACCATTCCCTCGTTTATTAAACAGGCTGACACCATAGGAGTATCTAGCTATGATCAATATCAATACAAACGGTTTGTTAGTTGATGCTGATTTTTTAATGAATTATAAGAATTTTAACTTATCTGAAGAAGAGGCTATGTTCCTTCTTCAGATAAATTATTTAACAGAACAGGGAAAAAAACTATTTTCTGTTAATTCCTTTGCGGTCGCGTTAAATTTATCTGAACAAGATATTTTTGAACAAATAAATAATTTATTAAATAAAAAAGTTATCAGATTAGCTAATGATAATAAAATAGAGTTTCTTATTTTTACTAAAGATGATAAGTACTATACGTTAAGAGAACTTTTAAAATTAGTGGAAAGAGTAACAATAAAAGTGTTAACATCAAAGGAATTAGATATAGTTACATCATGGTTTGATAAGAAATATACAAAAAAAGATATAGATGAGGCTCTAAGTATTTCTAGGAATATAAGCTATGTTAATGGAATTTTAAATAATAAGGTATCTCAAATTGATGATGAAGATCAAGGAGGTAGTAAGTTAGGTTATGACTGGTTTAACAAATAAAGAAAAAAAGATAAAAGCACAACAAATTATTGAATATCTCGATAAAGTTTTTCCAAATGTAGATTGCGAACTAGATTTTTCTAATAATTTAGAACTAATTATAGCAGTTCTTTTATCTGCGCAATGTAAAGACGAATATGTAAATAGAGCTACAGTTAGTTTATTTAAGCACTATAAAACAATAGATGATTATGCGGATGCTAGAGTAGAAGATATAGAAAAACACATACGAACACTCGGGCTATATAAAGCTAAATCAAAAAATATTGTGGGTATGGCTAATATGTTAAGAGATGTATATAACTATGATATTCCAAAAACTAGAGAAGAATTAGAAACCCTTCCTGGAGTTGGGAGAAAAACGGCAAATGTTGTACTTGCTGTTGGATTTAATGTACCAGCTATAGCTGTTGATACACATGTAGAGCGTGTAGCGAAGATGTTTGGATTAGCAGACAAAAAAGACAATCCTCTTCAAGTTGAGAAAAAGCTCATGTCAATATTTCCTATGGAAAGTTGGGGACGTATACATCATCAATTAATTCACTTGGGTCGATATAAATTACCTGCAAGAGGTGAAAAAATTATTGACCCTGAATTAGAGAAATTATTAATTTAATTATAATAAGGAGAAGTGAAATTATGCTATATATTTTTATATTCGCGCTTGCTTTTATTTTATTTGATCAAGGAAGTAAGTACTATATTGTAGAAAAAATGACTTTAGGCCAAAGTTCAGAGATTATATCTAATTTTTTTAGTATTACTTCTCATAGAAATAGAGGCGCTGCTTGGGGAATTTTACAAGATAGCAGATTATTTTTTTTAGCGGTAACAGTACTATTTTTAGCAATACTTCTTTACTATGTGTACAATCGAAAAAACATATTAACTAAATTTGATATTTTAACTTTTTCACTTATTATGGGTGGTGCAATCGGTAATTTTATTGATAGACTAATCCGTCATGAAGTGGTAGATTTTTTAGATTTTAGAATTTTTAGTTATGATTTTCCAATATTTAATCTAGCAGATTGTTATATTTGTATTGGGGTAGTATTTTTATTAATAAAAATATATAAAGAAGAAAATTAATTATAAGAAGTGATGTTTATTGAAATAAGTTTCATAAAACATCATTTTTTGATTGAAAGGAAGATATATGTATTATAAAATTTATCATAGTCCAATTGGAAAACTTTATTTAGTTTCTGATGGAGTATATTTAACAGGCTGTTATTTAGAAAATCAGAAATATTTTCCGAATAAATTAAATTACTGGAAAGAAAATAAGGATTTAATGATATTCAAAAATAGCGAAGACTGGTTGAAAAAATATTTTAATAAGGAAAATCCAGATATTGATAATGTTGATATAAAATTTGAAGGAACTGATTTTAGGATATTAGTATGGGAGATATTAAGAAAAATACCGTATGGAAAAACTACAACATATAAAGATATTGCAGATGAGATAGTTAAAATAAAAGATTTGGATAATATGTCAGCTCAAGCAGTGGGAAATGCAGTTGCTCACAATCCACTATTAATATTTATACCATGTCATAGAGTTGTAGCGAAAAATAAGTCTTTAGTAGGATTTGCAGCAGGAATTGAAAATAAAAAAATATTGTTAGATTTAGAAGGAAATAATTAGTATGCATAAATGCTTTTAATACTTCATTATTAGAAGAATAGCTTAAAATATGGTATAATTAATTGATTATACTGTTTATAGGAGAAACAAATGGATAAGAAAAAAATAGTATTTATGGGAACTCCCAAGTTCGCTGTTCCTGTATTAGAAATGTTAATAGAAAAATACGGAGTAGATTTAGTAATAACTCAACCTGATAAAAAAGTAGGAAGAAAAAAAGTTTTAACTGCACCACCAGTTAAGGTTATTGCTGAAGAAAAAGGTATAAAAGTATTACAGCCCGAAAAAATTTCGAATGATGAAAATGTTTTATCAGAATTAAAAGAATTAAATCCAGATATTATTATCACTGCAGCATATGGGCAATTAGTACCAGAGACTATATTAGAAATACCTAAATATAAATGTATAAATGTTCATGGTTCATTGCTTCCAAAATTAAGAGGGGGGGCGCCAATTCAGTATTCAATTTTAGAAGACCATGGAAAAACAGGAATTACTATTATGTATATGGTAAAAAAATTAGATGCTGGAGATATGATATCTAAAGTAGAAGTAGATATATTAGATAGCGATAATTATGAAAGTCTACATGATAAACTTTCAATTGCAGGAAGGGATTTATTAAAAGAAACTTTACCGAATATATTTACAGGAAATATTGCTCCAGAAAAACAAGATGATTCATTAGCAACATTTGCTCGTAATATTCTCAGAGAAGATGAGAAGATAGATTGGAATAAATCAGCAAGACAAATATTTAATCAAATTCGAGCATTAGATCCTACACCAGGAGCATTTACATATTTGGATGAAAATGTACTTAAAATTTGGAATAGTGAAGTAGTTGACTTAGAAGAAAACTTTTCATCGAAAAAAGTAGGAACTATAATTAAACAAGATAAAAAACATATTTACCTTCTTTGCGGAGAAAATACAGTACTTAAAGTTAAAGAATTACAAATATCAGGGAAAAAACGTATGCCAGTTGTTAATTTTTTATCAAATAAAAAAGATTATGTTGGAACAATTTTAGGTGGAATTAATGAGTAATATAAATACAAGAAAGATTTCATATGAAATTCTTTATGATATATTTCAAGAAGATGCCTATAGCAATATTACGTTAAATAAGTATTTTAATAAATATAAACTTGAAGAACAGGATAAACGTTTTATTAGCGAGGTAGTATACGGTACTATCAAAAATAAAATGTACTTGGAACATATATTAAAAAATTATTCAAAAGGTAGGGTTAAGTCTAAGGCTAAAATAATCATAATAATGGCTATTTATCAACTTTTATATATGGATAAAACTCCTAGTTTTGCAATAATAGATGAAGCGGTAAAACTATCAAAAAAAATATTAGGGAATATAACAGGGAATTTTGTTAATGGTATTTTGCGTAACATTGAGCGTAATTTAAATGATTTAGCATTAAAGTATAAAAATAAGGAAGAAAAGTTTTATATAGAGAATAGTTGTCCGGAAGAGTTATACAGTATTTTGAAGCGACAATATGGGAAAGAAAAAGCACAGAGTATTGTAAAATCGTTTAATTCTAAGAGTAAGAATAGTATTCGTTATAATCCTTTAAAAATATCAAAAGAGAGTTTAGTAGAAAAATTAGGTTCTAATGCTTTATCTAGTGATATATGTGAGGATAGCTTATTATTAAATAAATTAGACATAAATAATAAATATTTTAAAGAAGGATATTATATTGTTCAAGATGAGGCTAGTTCACTTGTTGCTTGTGCTATAGGAGAGAATGTTAGTACTAAATATAACATATTAGATACATGCGCTGCTCCAGGTGGAAAAAGTCTACATATTGCAAGTAAGTATTTTAATTCAAGTTTAATTTCATGTGATAAATATATACATAAATTGAAACTAATCCAAGAAAATATAAAGAAACTAGAAATAGATAATATTAAAACGTATGAGCAGGATGCAACAAAATGTAATATCGATTTTTTAAATAATTTTGATATTGTTATTTGTGATGTTCCGTGTTCTGGTATAGGTGTTATCAAAAATAAACCTGAAATTAAGTATAAAATTACTGATAAATACATAGAAAGCATAGCAGCTTTACAATATAAGATTATAGAAAATAGTAAAGGCTACGTAAAAGTAGGTGGGGTTCTTGTCTACTCTACATGCACAATCGATAAGAGAGAAAATATAGAAAATATAGAACGGTTCTTAAATGAAAATAAAGATTTTAGACTAGAGAAAATAACTTTAAATAATAGTAAAGTGAAAGTTCAAGATAATGGTACGATAGAAATATTACCAGATGATTATGAATGCGATGGATTTTTCATCGCTAAATTAAGAAAAATGGAGGAAAAATGTTAATTACAGATTTTAAAGGCTATAAAAAGTCTAGATGGTTAAAAGATTTCGAAAAGATGTCTATATACTCTATACGCCTAGATCAACTAGAAGAGTATTTAGTTAGCATAGGTGAGAAAAAATTCAGAGCAAAACAAATTTATGATTGGTTATATAAAAAACGTATTACTAGTTTTACAGAAATGAAGAATGTTCCAAAATCTTTACAAGAAAAACTAGCAGAAGAGTTTGAGATAACAACCCTTAATACGATTATAAAGCAAGAATCAATAGATGGTACGATGAAGTTTTTATTTGAATTGCAAGATAAGTATACTATTGAAAGTGTTCTTATGAAGAATAAATATGGAAATTCTTTATGTGTTACAACGCAAGTAGGTTGTAGAATTGGATGTACATTTTGCGCTTCAACGTTAGGAGGACTAAAGCGTAATTTAGAAGCGGGTGAGATAGTATCACAAGTTCTGAAAGTTCAACAAGAACTGGATAAAAGAGGAGAAAGAATTTCTAGTATAGTAATTATGGGAATTGGGGAACCTTTTGAGAATTATGATGAAATGATGGACTTTATAAAAATTGTAAATAGTGATGAGAGTTTTAATATTGGTGCTCGCCATATCACAGTTTCTACATCAGGAATAGTTCCTAAAATTTATGATTTTGCAAATGAAAAAATTCAGATTAATTTTGCAGTTTCACTGCATGCACCAACAAATGAATTACGTAGTAAAATAATGCCAGTTAACCGTGCTTATAATATTGACAAACTTATGGAAGCATTAAAATACTATCAAAAAACTACAAATCGCCGTATTACATTTGAATATGGCCTTATGGGTAAAGTAAACGATCAACGAGAACATGCGGAAAAACTATCTGAAATTATTAAAGATTTAAATTGCCATGTAAACCTAATTCCTATAAACTATGTTCCAGAACGTAATTATGTAAGAACGAGTAAAAATGATATTTTCGCATTTGAAAAAGTATTGAAAAAAAATAGAGTAAATGTAACTATAAGAAGAACACAAGGAGATGATATAGATGCAGCTTGTGGACAGCTTAGAGCGAAAGAACGTAAAGACGAGGTAAAAGGAGGAATTCCAGATGCCACTAGTATATTCGTATAATAGTAATAAAGGTAGAAAATTAAAAAATGAAGATGCAGTAAGTGTTGTTAAAAATAAACAAGGCGAGGCACTTGCTATAATTTGTGATGGTGTTGGAAGTCACAGCAATGCAGCATATTCAAGTAATTATATAGTTTCTACTTTGGAAAAAGATTGGCAAAACTTAACATTTGCTAATTTTAATAATATGAAAAATTGGTTGTATGACAAAATTGAAAAATTGAATAAAGAATTATTTGAAAAATCTAAATCTAAAAATAAAAAAATGGGTACAACAATTGTTGCAGTAGCAACTTTTGATGATCAAGTAGTGGTCTATAATATCGGAGATAGTAGAGCATATGGAATTACTAGTGACAATGAAATGAGTGTTGTTACTATCGAAGATTCATTTGTAGGTGCCTTGATTCATGCAGGTGTAATTACAGAAGAGGAAGCCAAAACTCATCCAGAAAAGCATGTACTTACACAAGCACTAGCTACTAGGGAAAGAATAGATTTGCATACTTTCATAGATGATTTATCAAAATATGATTACTTTTTGATTTGTTCAGATGGTTTAACTAACATGTTAGATGAGGAAGAGATTAAAGAAATAATTCGCCAAGAAGAATTATCTATAGCTGTTGAAAAATTAATAAATCTTAGTGTTGAGCGCGGTGGCGTAGATAATATATCTGTAGCGATATTAAAAAATTTAAGGGGTGACAATAGTGATAAATAATATAATATGCAATAGATACAAAATACTAGATCATCTCGGAACTGGTGGGATGGCAACGGTATGGTTAGGGTATGATACGATATTAGATCGTAAAGTAGCTATAAAGACATTTAAAATAGATGCTAATGATACAGATGCGGTAAAAAGGTTTAATAGGGAGGCTAAGGCTGTTACTAGTCTTTCACATCCTAATATTGTTTCAATTTATGATGTTGAAAATGAAGGGGATTTTTATTATCTTATATTAGAATATGTTGAAGGGATGACACTAAAAGACTATATGGCAAAAAATCCTAAAATGCCTGTTGAAACTATTGTCCATATTGCAAAACAGATTGCTGATGGACTTAGTCATGCTCATCAAAATGGTATTATTCATAGAGATATAAAACCTCAAAATATTTTAATGAATAATGATTTAACTTGTAAAATTACAGATTTTGGTATTGCAAGAGCCTATGGAGATACTACTCTGACACAAACTAATCAAATGTTAGGAACTGTTTATTATTTATCTCCAGAACAGGCACGTGGGAATGTTGCAACAGCACAGAGTGATATTTATTCTTTAGGTATTTTAATTTTTGAAATGATTACTGGACAGATTCCATTTAAAGGAGAGTCTGCAGTTGCTATTGCATTAAAACATTTACAAGAAGAATTACCTGATATTGACAGATATAGAGAGAATGTGCCTCAAAGTGTAAAAAATATTGTATTAAAAGCAACTATGAAAAATCCAAATGAACGTTACATTAGTTCTAAAGAATTAGCAGTTGACTTAAGTACAGTTTTAAATCCAGAACGATTGTATGAAAATAAATATACTGGATTTAAGATTTCAGATACTAAATATTCTAACACGCAAAATTATAACCAAACTCAGTATGTTGATGTACGTGATATCGAATCTAGTTATGCAAATACTAGTTATCAAAACCAAGAGTTTTACGATGACTATAATGATAATGAAAAACATACACAGGATAGATATAATAAAAATAAGGGGAGCTATAAAAATAATTATCCAGATAAAAAAGAGAAAGAAAAGACTTCTAGAGCGAAACATATTATTTTAGCAATTTTAGCTATAATAGCGATAGTTGTTGGTTCGTTCTTTGCGTATAATTATATTATAGGAGCAGATAGTGTGTCTGTGCCCGATGTAAAAAATAAAACAGTTGAAGAAGCTAAAGTGTCGATTGTAAAAGCAGGATTAGAAGTGGGGGATATTACTGAAGTCGCAAGTGACGATGTCAAGGAAAATACGGTAATAGAAACAGATCCTAAAGCAGGTAAAAAAATAAGAAAAGGATCTAAAGTAGATTTACGTGTTTCTTCTGGAAAGAAAACAGTTGATATGCCAAATTATATTGGGTTGGATGAAGATACAGCAAAACGAAATGCAGCAAAACTTGGTTTTAAAAATATAACAGTAGAAAAAGTTGAGAGCGATAAGTATGATGCAGGTAAAGTTGTTTCTCAAAATATTACAGCAGGTACAGAAATAGTTCCAAAAGATAGAGAATTAATTATTAAAGTTTCTACAGGTAAGAAAAAAATAACAATGCCTAATCTAATTGGCGAGGATAGAAGCACGGTTGAGAGCTTAGTTTCTTCATATGGTTTTAGAAATGTATCTTATAAAGAGGAATACTCTGATCAAGAAGAAGGAACTGTTATTTCTCAAAGCATTAGAAGTGGAACTAGTATTATTCCTAGTGAGGAATCATTAGAGATAGTTGTGTCTAAAGGAAAAAATAGATTGAAACCATCAAATCCTAACGATAGTAATGGAAATGACTTTGGTAATACAAATAATAATACAGGTGGAAATAGATCAGGAAGAAATAATAATTAGTATTAATGAGTGATGACTGAAAATCACAATTTTCTCATCACTCTCTTTTATATGGTGATTATATGAATATGACATTAAAGAAAAAATTAGAATCTTTACCTAGTAATCCAGGTTGTTATTTATATAAAGATAATATCGGAGAAATTATTTATGTAGGTAAAGCTAAAAATTTAAAAAATAGGGTTAAAAGTTATTTTACAGGCTCTCATAATAAAAAAACTCAAATACTTGTTTCTAAAATAGAGGATTTAGAGTACATTATTGTAAATTCAGAAAAAGAAGCTTTGATTCTCGAAAATAACCTAATTAAAAAATATAGACCTTATTATAATATAAGACTAAAAGATGATAAAAGTTATCCGTATTTAATGATTACAAAAGAAGAACATCCACGACTTGTTTTAACGAGGAAGTATAAAAAAAATAATAAAAATATTTATTTTGGACCTTATGTTGATAGTAAGTCAGCATCTAGGGTAAAGCAAATACTTGATAAAATCTATCCTTTACGTCGATGCAATCCTGTAGAAAAACGCCCATGTATGTATTATCAAATAGGAGAGTGCATAGGACCATGTGCAAAAGAAATATCGCAGGAAGAATATAAAAAACAAATTGCTAAAATTCGTAGTTTTTTAAATGGTGATACTAAAGAAATATTAAATGATCTATCTGAAAAAATGAAAAATCATATAAATAATTTGGAATTTGAATCAGCTGCACAGATTCACAATTTTATAAAATCAATTGAAGTATCAATAGAAAATCAAGTTGTATCAGATAGTGGCAAAATTGATAGAGATTACATAGGTTTTTGTTATAATTCAGAATATATTTGTATACAAATATTTATTTCTAGACTTGGTAATATAATAGAGAGAAAGGTTGAATATTTTTCGCTTTATGATAAGCCAGAACAAATTGTATATTCTTATTTGATGCAATATTATACAGTTAATAAGCTCCCTAAAGAGATTTATATTAATATCGAAAATATTGATTTATTAAGTGAAGTTATTGGTGTTAAAACAATTATACCAAAAAGAGGGACTCATCGTAAAATTTTAGATACAGTTGAAGAAAATGCAAAATACTTCTTAAACAATAATCTTGAGACTGAAGAACTAAAAGAAAGAAAACTTCAAGTTACACTTAATAACATAGCAGAAAAATTAGGGGTGAATTCTATCAATAGTATAGATGCTTTTGATAATTCAAATATAATGGGGGTGGATGCGGTCTCTGTTAAAGTTAATTTTACAAATGGTAAGAAAAATCCCTATAAATATAGAAAATTCAAAGTTAAAGAAACTCAAGGAATTAATGATGTTGGTACTATGAAAGAAGTTCTGTATAGAAATTATAAAAATGGGAAAACTAATACAGAATTACTTATTATAGACGGAGGAAAGAGTCATTTAAATGCTGCGATAGAAATTGTCCATGATAAATTAAAATTATACGATGTGAAGATAATAGGATTGGTTAAAAATGATAAACATATTACAGAATATATAATAACAGATGATTATGAAATCATTGAATTCCCAAAAAAATCTGCAGAATATCTATTTTTCAAACAAATTCAAGATGAGGTGCATAGGTTTGCAATAACATATCATCGTGCTACAAAAACTAAAAATATGTTTACTTCTAGTTTAGATAATATTTCAGGTATAGGAAAAGCAAGGAAACAAGTGCTCCTAAAATCATTCTCATCTATTGAGGAGATAAAGAATGCTCGAGAGGAGAAGTTAATAGAGTTAGGTATTCCTAAAAATATTGTAAAAAAATTAAAAACGGAATTATAATAACAATTCCACTTATAATAAAGTTATCTTAATTTTTTCTAAAAAAAATATACGGATAACTTTATTTTTTTGAAATATTCTATAGTATTATATATAAAAATATGGTATAATAACATAAATGATAATAAAATGAATCGAGGAGGCAACTATGAAATTTTTATCTTTCAGTTATAACGATAAGGAATTATACGGAGTAAAAGTAAAACGTGAAGAAAGTGCTTGGGATTTAATAAAAGTATTAGAAGATTTTGATAATGAAAACATAATTCCGAAGACATTAAGAGAAGCTATAGAAGTATATGGTGTTTCTTTTATTGAAAAAGTAAGAAAAGTATTAAAAGTCGTAGAAGAAAGTGGTAAAGCAAATGATTATAAAGTACCATTTGATAAAATAATTTGGCGTTCACCTATTACAAGAACACCTAAAAATATTTTATGTGTAGGACATAATTATGAAGCTCACGTTAACGAACTAGGGGATGAACTTGCGAAAACTCCAAAAGATGTTCTCATCTTCACAAAAGCTACAACAGCATTGGCAGGAAATAATGAGGTGGTTCCTTCTCATAAAGATATCACTGATAGTTTAGATTATGGAGCAGAACTAGCTGTTGTTATTGCTAAACCAGGGAAAAATATATTAAAACCCCTTGTCCTTGATTATATCTTTGGATATACAATTATGAATGATATCACAGCTACTGATTTACAATATAAACACGGTCAATTTTTCCTAGGAAAATCGTTAGAAAAATCTGCGGTTGTAGGTCCATATTTAGTTACTAAAGATGAAGTTAGTTCTCCGGAATCAATGGGAATTGTTACAAAACTTAATGGGGAAATTAAACAAAACGCAATGACATCAGAAATGTTATTTAGAGTAGATGATGTATTAGCAGAAATTAGTAAAATTGTTCCTTTAGAAGCAGGGGATATTATTGCAACAGGTACACCAGCGGGTGTTGGTGCTGCGCAAAATCCACCTAGATTCTTAAAAAAAGGAGACGAAATAAAAATTACTGTTGAAGGTATAGGTACTTTAACAACAGTTATTGGAGAATAGAAAGGATAAATCATGGCTAAAAAAGCAAAAGATAAATTCGTTACACATATAGAAAAAGATGATATAAAAGCACGTCAAGCAGCCATTAATGAAGCTATAAAAGTAATTGAGAAAGAGTACGGTAAAGGTGCAATAATGGATATTTCATCTGAAAATCCAATTAAAGTTGAAGCTGTATCTTCAGGGTCATTGGCTATTGACTCTGCATTAGGTATTGGTGGATATCCAAAAGGGCGTATAGTAGAAGTATATGGTCCAGAATCATCAGGAAAAACAACTATAGCGTTACATGCTATAGCAGAAGTGCAAAAAACAGGAGGAATTGCAGCATTTATCGATGCTGAAAATGCTCTGGATATTGAATATGCAAAGGCTCTTGGAGTTGACTTTACACCTGGTAAATTTTTCTTATCACAACCAGATAGTGGTGAACAAGCATTAGATATTGCAGAAAAATTAATTTTATCAGGAGCAATTGATATTATCGTAATAGACTCTGTAGCAGCATTAGTACCAAAAGCGGAAATAGACGGTGTAATGGGAGCTAATCATATAGGTCTTCAAGCAAGACTTATGTCTCAAGCACTACGCAAGTTAACAGGACAAATAAATAAAGCTAATACTATAGCATTATTTATCAACCAGCTACGTGAAAAAGTTGGTGTTATGTTTGGAAGCCCTGAAGTAACAACTGGAGGACGTGCATTGAAATTCTATTCTACAGTACGTATCGATGTACGTAAGGGAGAAGCGATTAAAGGCGCTGACAGTGAGATACTTGGTAATAGAACTAAGATTAAAATAGTTAAAAATAAAGTGGCGCCTCCATTCAAGATTGCTGAAGTAGATATTATGTTTGGTGAAGGTATTTCTAAAATCGGAGAAACGCTTGATTTTGCTGTAGATTTAGACATTATTAATAAATCGGGTTCTTGGTTCTCTTACAATGGAGAGAGATTAGGGCAAGGTCGTGAAAACATAAAAAAAGTATTTGAAGAGAACGAAGAATTGTATAACGAAATCTATCATCTTGTCCGTGAAAAAATTATGAATAAGTCTAATAAATCGGATACTGCTGATGAAAATATTAATCATGATATAAATGAGTTAGATTTAGGAATAGAAACTTTAGGTGAGGTAGAATAGTTAGAAGATGAATAAGAGAATTTTTAAAATTGTATTGTGGATTATGATTTTTGCAATTTTAGCAAGTGGTTTTATATCAGCGATTGCAATTTTCTTATAGTGATTTAGAACATAAAAAAGCAAAAACTCAGATTTAATCTGAGTTTTTGTTTTGAAAATATGTTAAAATAAAAGTATATCAAAACTAGGAGAAATATAGTGGAATTAGTACAAAATATGAATGAAAATCAGCTAAAAGCTATTTTAAAAACTCAAGGAGCAGTTATGGTAATAGCGGGTGCTGGTAGTGGAAAAACACGCGTCTTAACTAATAGAATTGCATATTTGATAGCAGAAAAAAATGTTTTAGAAAGTAATATCCTTGCAATTACTTTTACAAATAAAGCTGCTAAAGAAATGAAAGAAAGAGTTTATAGTCTTGTAGGAGAAACTTCTAAATATATTTGGATAAATACATTTCACTCTATGTGTGTAAGAATTTTACGTCAACATATAGATTTGTTAGGTTATAATAAAAACTTTACAATATTAGATACAAGTGAACAAAAAACAATTATTAAAAATATTGTCAAAGAACTTAATTTATCAGAGGATTCTTATCAACCAAATACTATTTTAAAAATTATATCTAATTCAAAAAATAGTATGATAAGTGTTAATGAAATGAAAGCACAAGCAAGATTCGGATTTATGAAAAATGTGGTTGAAATATATGAATATTATCAAAAATATTTGAAAAAAAATAGTGTTCTTGACTTTGATGATTTGATGTTAAAAACTATAGTTCTTTTTGAAAAACATCCAGAAGTACTGGCTATTTATCAAAATAAATTTGAATACATTCATGTTGACGAATATCAAGATACTAATGTTATTCAATATAAACTTATAAAAATGTTATCAGAAGTTCATAAGAATATCTGCATTGTTGGTGATGATGATCAGAGTATTTATAGCTGGCGTGGAGCTTGTAGCGACAATATTATTAATTTCGAAAAAGATTATGAAGATGTAGAAGTTATTTTTTTAGACCAAAATTATCGCTCTAATTCTACAATATTAGATGCTGCTAATGCTGTTATTAAAAATAATACTGATAGAAAAGATAAAGCATTGTGGTCCGAAAATAAAGGTGGAGACAAAATTACAGTATATGCTGCCACAAACGATAAAGATGAAACTGATGATATTGCTAAGAAAATTTTAGATTTAAAAGCTCAGGGTGTCGATTATAAAGATATTGCCATTTTATATCGAGCTAACTATTTATCGCGTTCTATGGAAAATTCATGTATGGTTTTTGGGATTCCTTATAAATTAATAGGTTCTTTAAAATTCTTACAGCGTCAGGAAATTCGTGATTTATTAGCTTATATGAATGTTATTGTAAATAAAAATGATGAATTTAGTTTAAGAAGAATTATAAATGTTCCAAAACGTGGAATTGGAGCGAGTTCAATGGCTAAGATAGATAATTATGCAGAACAATATGGGTTAAGTCTGTTTGAGGCACTTAAAAATATTGATATGATTGGTGTTTCTAAAAAAATTATAACAAATATACATTTATTAACACAATTAATAGAGAAATATTCACAAACAGAACAGTATTCAATTGAAGATTTAATAGTGGGTATATATAAAGATTCTGGTTATGAAAGCATGTTAAAAGAATCAGCAGATGCGTATGCAGAAAGCAGAATTGAAAATATCTCAGAATTAGTATCTTCTGCAAAACAATTTTCAAGTATGAATGACAATTTAATAGATTTTATTTCAGAAATGTCATTAACATCTGATGCTGATGATGAAAATGAAGATGATTCTGTAGTTCTTTCTACAGTACACGCAGCAAAAGGTCTTGAATATAGAGTTGTCTTTATTATGGGATTAGAAGAAAACTTGTTCCCATCTATTCGTGATGCAGAAAGTAGTGAAGATGAACGCAATAAAATGGAAGAGGAGCGTCGTCTAGCGTATGTTGCAATTACACGAGCAAAAGAAAAATTATTTATGTCATACGCTAATCGTCGTATGCAATTTGGTTCTATTAAAAATAATAAACGCTCTCGTTTTTTAGACGAAGTTCCGAATAAACTTATGCACTTTGAGTCTGGATTCGGTGCAACTGCAAATGATAGCGGAGAGTCTCAATTAGAAAGTGTCACAAAATTTATAAGTAGACTTAGTCCGAAAATAAAAATTGCAGATAAGCCTAAAACTGATGTTAGAACGAATTATGTAGTTGGGGATATAGTAGTTCATAAAAAATTTGGTGAAGGTAAAGTTTTAAGTATTGAGAAAGATAGTGTTAAGGTAGACTTTGAAAAAGTTGGACCGAAAATACTACTTATAGAGTATGCAAATCTTACGAGAAAGGAATAATCTGAAGTGGAACACATAAAAGAGGAAATTTTCAAACTGGTTGCACTGTTAAATAAGTATTCGTATGACTATTATGTAGAAGACAATCCACAAATTAGCGATACTGAGTATGATACATTATACAAACAACTAGAAAAATTAGAACAAGAATATCCAGAATTCATTCTAGACAATTCTCCAACACAAAGAGTGGGAGATAGAGTACTAGATGAATTTGAAAAAGTTATACATAAAGTTCCTATGTTGAGTTTATCAAATACTTTTTCAATAGAAGACTTAAGAGACTTTGATAGTAGGATAAGTAAGTTATCTTCAGATAACAGTATAGAGTATATTTGTGAATTGAAGATAGATGGATTGGCAATTTCAATTAATTATGAAAATGGTAAATTGGTGAGTGCCGCTACACGTGGAGATGGTATGGTTGGAGAGAATGTTACAGAAAATATTAAGACTATATTTTCTATTCCAAAAACTCTTAAAACTAAAAAATCATTTGAAGTTCGAGGAGAAGTATATCTCCCTAAAAAGTCATTTGAACTTCTTAATAAAGAACGTGAAGAAAACAATGAAGTTTTATTTGCTAATCCACGTAATGCTGCAGCAGGATCGCTTAGACAATTAGATTCTAAAATAACGGCTAAAAGAAGATTATCGGCATTTATTTATTCTGTTGTTGGTGATGAAAATATTAACTCACAAAAAATGGCATTGACAGTAGCAGCTGATTTAGGTCTACCAGTTAACCCTAATTTTAAGTTGTGTAAAACTATAGATGAAGTAGTAGATTATATTATGTATTGGGAAGAGCATAAACAAGACTTGCCATATGAAATTGATGGGATTGTTATAAAAGTAAATTCTTATTTATTACAAGAAGAGATTGGAAGTACACAAAAAAGTCCGCGTTGGGCAACAGCATATAAGTTTCCAGAAGAAGAACTCGCGACAAAATTACTGGATATAGAACTGAGTGTGGGAAGAACAGGAATTATAACACCAGTAGCAGTCTTAAATCCTATTAATATTTCTGGATCAACTGTATCTAAAGCTTCTCTGCATAATAAGGATATCATAGATGAATTAGATATTCATATAGGAGATATGGTTGTGGTAAAAAAAGCAGGAGAAATTATTCCGAAAGTAGTTCGAGTAGTCGAAGAATTACGTCTTGCTAATAGTGAAAAATATGTTATGCCTAATATATGTCCATCTTGTAAAAGTAAAACTTTTACAAAAGAAGGCGATCCATTTACAAGATGTTTAAATCCGGATTGCCCAGAACAAAATATTAGAAAAATTATTCACTTTGCATCACGAGAAGCATTAAATATTGAAGGTCTAGGCGATAAAGTAGTAGCAACACTGTATGAAAAAGGAATTATAAAACATACTATAGATTTATTTTCTTTAGATCGTAATAAACTTGTCGAATTAGAACGTATGGGAGATAAATCGGTAGATAATCTTTTAAATGCAATAGAGAATTCAAAGCAAAGTTCACTGGATAAAGTTATTTTTGCGTTAGGTATTTTAAATGTAGGTAAAAAAGCAGGTAAAATTCTTGCAGAATATTATAAAAATTTAACTAACTTTTCTAAAGCAACAGTTGATGAATTATTAGAATTACCTGATATAGGGTTAATCACAGCAGAATCAATAGTAGATTACTTATCAAATGATAATAATCTTAGATTTATTAATGAGTTAATTGAAATTGGTATGAATCCACAATACGAGATACAAAATAAAAATACTGACAATATATTTTCAGGGAAGACAATAGTTCTTACTGGTAAATTAGTTGAACTTACTCGTAATGAAGCCAAAGAATATTTAGAACGTTTTGGTGCTAAGGTAACAGGTAGTGTCACTTCAAAGACAGATTATGTAATTGCTGGAGAAAAAGCAGGATCAAAACTTGCTAAAGCAGAACAACTAGGTATTCAAGTGTTAAGTGAAGATGAATTTATAGATATAATGAAGGAGGTACAATAAATGGATAATAAATTACCATATAAAGTATTTGGGATTGTAATAGCATTTGTATCTGTTGTTACATTTTTTATTATGAATTATAACTCTGTGCCGGTATCATTTATATTCTTTACTTTAAAATTACCTTTAACATTGTTATTCTTTATTTGCTTTTTTATGGGGGGGATTGCTGCTAGTTTTTACTGGTATCAACGTTATAAATCTCTTGCAAAAAAATATGAACGAACTGAAAAATTACTATTTACAAAAGAAAAATTAGAGGATGATTCAGAAGAATAGACAGGTGGTGAAATAATGGGGATTAAGTATAAATGGCTCTATCCTATAAATAATGAAAACTTTCTAATGCAGCTTGAGGAGTACAATATTTCAAAAAATATTGCCAAAATTCTTGATTCTAGAGGAATTCATGAAATAAGTGAAGTAAAAAAATTTTTTTCTGACGATTACGAAGAAGGATATGATCCGTTTTTAATGCACGACATGAAACGTGCAGTTGATCGAATCAACGATGCAATAGAAAATGAAGAGAAGATTCTTGTATATGGGGACTATGATGCTGATGGAATCACCTCAACAGTATTATTAGTGGAAACATTGATATCACTTGGTGCTAATGTTTCGTCATATATTCCTAATAGATTTGATGAAGGATATGGTCCTAATAAAGAGGCATTTACAAAAATTATTGAATCTGGTATTACATTAATTATTACAGTTGACAATGGTATTGCAGGTGTGGAAGAAGTAAACCTTGCAAACGAGCTTGGTTGTGATGTTATTATTACTGATCATCACAAAATTCAAGATGTTATCCCTAGCGCTTATGCAGTTATTCATCCAGAGCATCCAGATGGTAATTATCCATTTGGGAAACTTGCTGGAGTAGGAGTTGCATTTAAACTTGCTCATGCTTTATTAGAAATTTTCCCGGATTTTCTTTTGGATTTAGTTGCAATAGGAACAATTGCAGATATGGTATCATTAACTGATGAAAATAGAATCTTTGTTAAACAAGGATTAGAATTAATTAATGAAGATCCTCGTATCGGGATAAAAATGTTACTAGAATTATCAGGTATTACTTCAAAAGTTGATGAACAAACTATTGGTTTTTATATTGCACCTAAGCTGAATTCTATTGGTCGTATGAGTAGCGCTAAGTTAGGTCTATCTTTTTTAATGGCAGAAGATGCTTACGATGCAAAAATTCTTGCGGAAAAAATAGAAGAGTATAATATTCAGAGGAAGTCTGTTACAGAAGATATAGTGAAGGATATTATTTCAAAAATAGAAAATAGTGATAAGAAAAATAAAAATGTTATTATGATTTATGGAGATTATCATGAGGGTGTTTTGGGTATAGTTGCCTCTAATATTGTGGAAAGATATCAAAGACCGGTTCTTATTATGACTAATAAAGATGGAATCTTAAAAGGGTCTGCGAGAAGTATTTTTGATTTTAATATTTATACTGCCGTAAACAAAATTGGAGATAAATTTATTGCTTATGGTGGACATACATTAGCTGCCGGTTTTTCTTTTGAAGAAAATAATTTTGAAACAATTGAAGAAGAACTTAATAAAGATTTTGCAGAATATAAAAATACAAACGAGTTAAAATCAACAAAAACTATTGATATAGTAACTTCATTAGAAGAAATGAGTTATCAATTTTTAAATTCGTTAGATGCATTGAAGCCTTATGGTATGGACTTTGAGAAGCCAACAATTTTATTAGAGAATGCTAAGATTTTAGATAAAGCATATTTTGGCGCAGAGAAACAGTATATGAGATTAACTATTGCAGACGAGGTTGGAAGTTTAGAATGTATAAGTTTTAAAGAGAATTCGGCTTTCAATTCTATAGAAAAGAATGATATTATTGATTTACTTTGTACTTTAGATAAAAATAATTTTAATGGTCGCACTAAATTACAAGCACATATTATTGATATGGAAATTAAAGAATTTTTATTCGAAGACTTACGTGGAATAAACTTTAATATAGATAATATTCCAAATAATTGCTTAAAACTTTCTAAGCACTTAGTAAATAAAGAGAATAATTTTTATAGTTACAAAGATTTAGCAGATATAGATGAGACATTTGAAAACATTTATTTATTAGATATACCACAAAATCGTAAACAAGTAGAAGAATTATTGGAGTTAAAACCTAAAAAAATACACCTAGTTTGTTCAGAAAGTAAAGTAATGTCTGATATTTATAAAATAGATAAAAATAGATTAATAAAGCTATTTAACCTTCTTATAAACTCATCCAACAAACAAATAAATATATCTCAACATTTGGATTCTATATTAAAAGTGCTGGTTACCAATGTTGATAGTCTTAAAATAATGATACAAATTTTTCAAGAGTTAAATTTAGTTACGGTTGAAAATAATACAATTATTTTAAATCCTGATTATGAAATTGTAGACTTAAAAAAATCTTCAAGTTTTGTTAGAATGGAAAATATTTTCGAAATGGAGAGAATTTTCCTAAAAGAAAGTATAGAGAATATTAATAAAGTATTTTCATAACAACAAATTATTGAACGAAAAAACACTCCTTACATGATAACGAGGAGTGTTTTTTACTTATTTAGACGTTTGTTTAACATCATAAGAGACAAAGCTGTTTAGTAAAGAATGGATTTATATTTTTCTACTTTATTTAATATTTCATCTAAACTGAAATATCCGCTTCGTTGAATGAATAGCTTTCCTTCGATATAAACTTCGATAGTAGGGGTAGATAAAATCCCATTTTGAGCAGCGAGTTCTATATTATCTTCAATAGGTATATAATAAACTTCGATATTAGAATTTTCTTTTTGCCACTGAGTGAGTTTATATTTTAGTGAATGACATGGCGCGCAGGTGATAGTTCCATATTGAAAAATCACAATTTTATTATTTTCTAATATTTTATTAAAATCATTTGTTAAATTAAAATTTTTCATTTTATTCTCCTAACTTAAATAATAAATTTTATATAAGATATATATTGAACACCAGAATAAAATTATATTCATATATAATCTAGTTTTACTTCTAAAAATTAAACTTATGATTCCTATAAGGATAGATCCAACTGATCCTCCTAGTGTATTATCTATAATATCAGTTATATCAGGGAAACCTATAACAAAGATGTATTGAGTAAGTTCATATACTAAACTAAGAAGAAAGGCTAAAAAAGTAGTTAAAAGTATACTATTTTTATTTCTTAATAAATATATAAATATACCTAGAGGGATAAAGAATGCAATATTTAATAGAACTTCCATGTAGTCAAAATAAGCATACGGAGTGAGATTAATAGTTTGCCATGTTGTACCTGGATGAAGCAGTAATCTAGGGTTTTCTAGCCAATTAGTATTTATGGTTTTTATTAGTGACCAATCCATTTTTGCAATTATTATCCATGATAAAATACTGATATAAATTATAAATAATAGCCATGATAAAAATTTACTTTCAAAAAACTTCTTCATGATAATTCCTTTCATTTTTTCGAACTATGTAAATAAAGAGAGGTTAATACTTACTGAAATAATTTATTATAATTTTATTATATAATAAATTGTTTAATATATCTATTTAATATACTTTACCTATTTAAAAGAAAGTTAAAACACATAGTATAAATTATAAATGATTAAATAAGTTTATTGATTAAACGTTTTTCCAAAGAGATATTTTTTGAATAATAGAATAAAGCCTTTTTCTAGTTAAAATAATAATGATTTCATAGGGAATAAAGTGCTGTAAAAATTGCTTATTCTCATGAATTATAGTATAATATATGAGTTAAGAAAACTTTTAGGAGATTAGAAAATAAATGAATTTAGAAAAATATATTTCAATTGTACCAGATTGGCCAAAAGAAGGAATTAGTTTCAAAGATATTACAACATTAATGGCTGATGGGGAAGCTTATAAATATGCAACTGATCAAATTGTTAACTATGCTCGTGAAAAAAAAGTTGATGTAGTAGTCGGTCCAGAAGCACGTGGATTTATTATTGGTTGTCCAGTATCGTACTCACTAGGAATAGGTTTTGTACCAGTAAGAAAACCAAATAAACTACCTCGTGAAGTAATTAGCTACAAGTATGATTTAGAATATGGTAGTAACACACTAACAATGCATAAAGACGCAATTAAGCCAGGGCAACGTGTTTTAATCACAGACGATTTACTTGCGACTGGTGGAACTATCGAAGCAACTATTAAATTAGTAGAACAACTAGGAGGAATTGTAGTAGGTATCGCATTTTTAATCGAATTAGATGGTCTAAATGGAAAAGATAAACTAAATGGTTATGATGTGCTTACATTACTAAAAATGTAATCTACTACTAAATTAAATATGACATTTGAACTAAAAGAAACAAAATATCTAAAAAATATAAATACAACTGCTTATTTATATGAGCATGTTAAAACAAAAGCATGTCTAGTATTCTTTAAGAATGATGATATTAATAAAAGTTTTAGCATAAGTTTTAAAACTATTCCGTATAATGACAATGGTATTTTTCATATTTTAGAACATTCTGTTTTATGTGGTTCAGCGAAATATCCAGTGAAAGAACCTTTTGTAGAATTACTTAAAGGTTCTTTTAATACGTTTTTAAATGCAATGACATTTCCTGATAAAACCATGTATCCAGTATCATCTAAAAATGAGAAAGACTTAGAAATTTTAATAGATATTTATTTAGATGCCGTTTTTAATCCTAAACTTGTTGAAAATAAGAATATTCTTGCTCAAGAAGGTTGGCATTATCATTTAGAAAATAAAGATGACGAGCTTATTTATAAAGGTGTTGTATATAATGAGATGAAGGGTGTTTATTCTTCTGTTGATGAAGTTCTTGATCAATATATATCAGAACATCTACTTAGTGAGACACCATATAAATATTCATCTGGTGGGAAACCAGAAGCTATTCCATCAATAACTCATAAAGAATTTATTGAAACGTATGAATATAACTATCACCCAAGTAATAGCTATATTGTTCTTTATGGAGATTTGGATGTAGAAAAATATTTAGAACATATTGATAGTTATCTAGATAATTATGAGTATAAGGATTATAACGATTATAAGCTGGAACGACAAGAAACATTTTCTAGTGATATAGTTAAACATACATATTTTAACGAAGATGTTAAAGATAAATCTTATGTTGCTTATAACTATATACTTGGAGATAGTAGTAATTTTGCTAAAATTGAAAATATTGATATTATTGATGATATTTTATTAGGAAGCAGTAACACAAAATTTAGAAAATACTTTATAGATAATAATATCTGTGAAGATGTATATAGTTATCTGCAAAAAGACCGCAAAGAAGCAGTATATTCAATTATTTTTAAGTATGTAAGAGATGACAAATTAACAGAGCTTGATAAATTATACAAAGAGTTATTAAGTGATATTATTAATACTGGCTTTGATTATGAACAGGTTCAAGCATCTATTAACAAAAAGAATTTTTCAATAAAAGAAGAAGTTAATAAAACATCATCTCCAAAAGGTGTATCTTATGCAATAAGATTACTTCGTACTTGGTTGTACGACGAAGAAAACATATTAAAAGCCTTTGATTTAGATGGTATAGTTAATAGTTTACAGCAAAATTGCAATGAAAAAAACTTTGAGAAATTAGCTAAAAATTTTATTTTGAAAAATAATAAACAAGCTGTTATTCATTTATTGCCGACTACTGAAAAGGAAAATAAGGAAAAAGATTTAATAAGTTATAAGTCAAAACTTAGTGAAAAAGAAGTAGAAGAAATCTTAGAAGAAACTAAGAAACTTCAAGAGTGGCAAGCTAGTACAGATAAAAAAGAAGATTTAGAAAAAATTAAAAGTGTTGATGCCCGTGAAGTAGAGTTGAAAAATCCATTTAACAAAACTAATTTTGAGACTATAAATAATATTAAATACTCGCATTTCAATACAATAACTAATGGAATTTCATATTCCAAACTATTATTTGATATTACAGATTTTAGCGTTAAACAATTGCAATACGCATCATTACTGACATATTTACTGTTTAACTTTAATACAAAAGAAAAGACAGAAGCAGAAGTTGTTAAAGAGATTTCTGCAAACTTAGGTGGACTTAGTTCACATATAGATGTGTTTAGAAAGTATAAAAGTGATAAATGTGAGGTTAAATTTATTGTAGGAGCTAAGAATTTAGTAGAAAAAGCTGAAAAACTTGTTACTATAATGGAAGAGACGACGTTAAATGCTGACTTCGATAATAAAGAAGCATTATATAGCGTTCTTTTAGAAATTAAACTAATGCTAGATAATAAATTCAAAAATTCTGGACATGCTTTTGTAGCCCGTAGAATTAGCAGCTACAACAGTATACATGGTAAACTAACAAGTTATCATAGTGAGTATGATTTTTATCTGTTTATAGAAGGTTTATTAGATAACTTTGAGCAAAATATAACTAATATACAAGATAATTTGTATAAAGTTGTAAAATTAATTTTTAATAGGTCAAGACTATTAGTAAACTTTGTTGGTGATAATGAAGAATATATAAATTACAAAAAAATAATTTTATCATATATTAATAAATTACCAAACGATATTAATAAACAAGATGGATTTAATATAGTGTTAAAAGAAGACAATTATTCAGAAGGCTTCTACTTTGATTCATTAGTTCAATATGTTGGAGTAGGGTATAATGTTGGGCATTATAGTGGAACGCATTTAGTATTACGCCATATATTAAGTCTTGACTACTTATGGAATAATGTTCGTGTAAGAAATGGAGCATATGGCTCAGGTGCTATATTTAGTACTTTTGGTGATTTTACATTATGGTCTTATCGTGATCCAAATCTCACAGAAACACTAGATATTTATTATAATATTGCGGAGTATATTGCTAATTTTGACGCTGATAATAATGAGCTTAATAAATATATCATAGGTGCGCTTAATACATTGGATGTTCTTATGTCACCAAGTGCTCAAGCATCATATTCGCTAGCTCAGTATTTAACAGAAAGTCCATATGAGAAATACGATGTTATTGTATCAGAAATCAAAAATACTACAGTTACTGATTTGAAAAAATTGTGTTCAGAATTTGAAAATAGAAGATTCTCTAGTTTTAAATGTGTTTTAGGTGCGAAAGAAAAAGTACTGGAAAATAAAGAATTATTTACACAAACAATAGAATTAAAATAGAAAGGAACATTAATGAGAGTTCGTAATAGAGCAGACGCTAGAGAGCGTCTTGAAAATAGTCCCGTTGTATTTTTACAACCAAAATACAATAAAGGAAAATGGAAAGAAATTTTTGGTAATAATAACCCGATTCACTTAGAAATAGGAAGTGGAAAAGGGAAGTTTATCCACACACTAGCAGAAAGATATCCTGATATTAATTTTATTGCGATGGAAGCTCAGCCAACAGTGTTAACTTTTTTACTTGATAAAGTAGAAGAAACACATAGACAAAATCTTAAATTAATTTCAGGAAATGCAGAAGACCTTCTTGAATACTTTGCCGACGGAGAAGTAACGCAGCTTTACTTAAACTTCTCAGATCCTTGGCCAAAAACTCGTCATGAAAAACGCCGTTTAACGTTCCATACGTTTTTAGAAAAGTATGAGACTATTTTAAATAATAAGAAGAAAATAGTTCAAAAAACTGATAATCAAGGATTATTTGAATACAGTTTAATGAGTTATGCTAAGTATGGCTTTACATTTAATAAATTATCGCTAGATTTAACTAATAGTATCTACGAAGAAGACAATGTTCATACTGAGTATGAGGACAAGTTTATAAAAAAAGGTAATAGAATTTATATGGTAGAAGCAATAAAAGAAAAATAAGTATTGTTTACATATTTTATATTATGTAAACTAAAACTTAATTTCTTATCTTAAGTAATTAAGTTTTATCTTGATTTTAAAAAAATTTTTATTTATAATAATATTAGTATAAATTAAAGGAGAAATATAAATAATGATATCAGTTAATGATTTTAAAACTGGTGTGACTATCGAAGTTGATGGTAACATCTGGAAAGTTATGGAATTCCAACACGTTAAACCTGGTAAAGGAGCTGCCTTTGTACGTTCTAAATTAAGAAATATGCGTACTGGAGCTGTTAATGATAAAACTTTCAGAGCTGGAGAAAAAGTTGCTAAGGCGCAAATAAATAATCAAAAAATGTCTTATCTATATTCTACAGGTGAAGCATATGTATTTATGGACAATGCTACATATGAACAAATCGAAGTACCAGAAGCACAACTACAATATGAATTAAACTTCTTAAAAGAAAATATGGAAGTTTCAATCTTAATGTTTGGTGATGAAATTTTAGGAATCGATCTACCAACAACGGTAGAACTTGAAGTTACTGAAACAGAACCAGGTGTTAAAGGTGATACTGCACAAGGTGCTACTAAAGCAGCTACAGTAGAAACTGGATACACATTACAAGTACCTTTATTCGTAAAAGAGGGAGATGTATTAGTAATTAATACTTCTGAAGGTACTTATGTTTCAAGAGCATAAGATAAAATACATTAAAAGACTCTCTATTTTTTAGTAGAGAGTTTTTTAAAAAGAGGTGAATAAAATGAAATATGTACTTTTACTTCGTGGGATAAATGTCGGTGGAAAAAATAAAGTCGTAATGAGCGATTTAAAAGATATGATTTCTAAATTAGGATACGAAAATGTCATCACATACATTAATAGTGGAAATATAATATTTGAGTCTAATGACAAAAAAGAAATTGTTAAGGAGAAGATATCGCAAATGTTAGATACTTTTTCTTTTCCTATAAATAAAGTAATACTGACACAAGAAGAATATTTGGACGAGATTTCTAATTTACCTGAATGGTGGTCAGAGGAACTTTTTAGAAGAGATGTCCTTTTTTATAGTGATGAAGTCGACTATTCTACAATGAAAGAGCGAATAAAGATGATGCCATTAAATAATGAAATCGTCTATTTCGGGAAAAAAGCTGTCTTTTTGGGGAAATCCGATGAGAAAAACTATTTATCAACTTCATATCATAAATTACTTATGAAAGAGAGTTTTTATAAATCTATTACTATAAGGAATGCTAGAACATTTGAAAAAATTATAGAATTACTTACTAAATAATAATAGAAAGAAATCCTACAACTGTAGTTGTAGGATTTCTTTCTATTTAAATTTCTTAATTGCTTTAATATAAAGGAATATGCTGATAACTATAATAAAGATATCTATTATTGGAGGGGTTAGCCAAATAGCATTTAGTCCTAAAAACATAGGGAGTATAATCATTGCAGGGACAAAGATAACTATTTGTCTCATTATAACAAGATTACCTGCAGATTTGGCGTCTCCAATTGCTTGAAAGAAAGTTAGTGTCATAATCATAATACCATAGCCTAAAAATACACTATAAAAAATTCTAAAGTATAAAATACCATTTATTAAAGCTGTATTTGATAGGCCAAATAAACTTAATAAGTTTTCTGTAAATAGCATAGCTGGTATCCAAAAAATAGCGGCTAGAAGAATAGAGGATAGAAGAAAAATTTTAAAAATATGTTTAACACGAATATATTCTTTTGCTCCAAAATTAGTTCCAATAGCTGGTTGTAATCCTTGACTCATGCCCCAAAGTGGTATGAATGAAAATGCCATAATTCTTAGAGTTGCTGCCATAATTGACCCAGCTTCATCTCCTCCATACCTAAATGCTTGACTATAAAGAATACTTTGCTGAATAATGGTTAAAACTTGCATAAGCATAGCTGACACACCAACAGCAAAAACCTCTTTGCTTATAGTTATTTCTTTTTTAATTTTTTCTATTTTTATAGTATTGCTTTTATATTTAAAGTAGTAATATGTAACAAACGCTTGAATAATTTGAGCTAAAACGGTCGCTATTGCAGCACCTTCAATACCTCTGTCAATATTTCTCATAGCTATCATTAATAAAGGATCTAGTATAATATTAAGTCCAGCACCTAAGGTCATTATAACCATGGCTTTTTTCATGAGACCTTCACCACGTAGAAGCATATTAGCAGACTGGGCAAAGTTTACAAATAGAGAACCTGTAAAAATAATAGTTAAATATCTATTTGCTAAATCTAGTATTATTCCTTCAGCTCCTATAAGACTAAGTAATTTCTTAGAAAAAATAAAGCCTAATATAGTAATTATTAATGATAATATTAACACCCAAAATAATAAGTTGTTCATTATCTTCTTAAAAGTATCTTTATTATTTTCTCCAATTGCACGAGATAATATAGATGATGAACCTACTCCTATTAATGTAGCGACCCCAGTATTAAAATACGTGAACGGCATTGAAACACCGATAGCAGTCATTGCATCTTGTCCTAAAAGTTGGCCAGCAAATATTCCGTCCATCAATGGATATAATCCTATAACCATCATCCCTATTATTGCTGGAACTGATAATTTAAGCATAATTTTAAATGGAGTTTCAGTAAGTAATTCTTTGCTATTTGTATTCATAATATTTTTCCCCTTAAGTTATTTTTATATATTTTTCTAGTAAAATTTCAATCATTTCTTCAAGTATATTTCGCTCATTTTTAAAATTTTTTCTAGCTTCTAATAATTCACATCCCAAAAGAAAAGAATTTATTATATTGGTAAGAATATCAAACATATCATCAGAATAACAGATGGATTCATCAGCTTTTGATAAAATAGAGTTCAGTTTAATTTTTGATTCAGTTTTTAATTGTTCGTTAAGAGCTCTCAGAGGCTCGTTTTCTTTTATTTGCTTTAAAAACATAATATAAAGAGAAACAAATTCATTGTCAGCCAAGATTTTATCTACAATAATAGAAGAGAGTAGTTGAAGTGTAATTTTATTATTAGTCAGTTTTTGTATTATAGCAATTTCTCTAAGAGTATTGGCTTGTGTCATGATATCATGAAATATTTCTGTTGTATTTTTATAATGATGGTATAAACCACCAATAGACATGTCTGTAGCAGTTACAATATCCTGCATTGTAGTATTTTCAAACCCTTTTTTTAAAAATACATTTTTTGATATATCTTGAATTATTTTTTTTCTTTCTTCTTTTTTTAATCTTTTTTTAACCATAGAATTTACCTCGCTAATTACCGAGTTAACCCTCGGTAATATTATGATAGCATTTTTAAAAACTTTTTTCAAGGTTATAAAAAGCATATAAAAAATCTTAAAAAAATAGTTTTTTATTTTTGAAACGTAATATTATTTGTAAAATCAATATAAAACTAATATCTTTACTTACTCTATTTATCAGTGTTATAATAAACTGATGAGATTATGAGGAGAGAGTGATGAAAGTAGATAAATTATTAATTCACCTAGTTTTTATTGTATATTTTATAATGACAGTTTTTTTAAGTATATATTCTTATAGACTCCTTATCGTATTTTTAGGGATAAGCATATTAATATTTTTTATTACAAAATTACGTTTTGAACCATTTCTTTCTATATTGATAGTGGCATTTATTTTGGGATTATTGTTAGGATTATCTCCTACTAATTTGATTGATTCGATAGAGAAGGGGACCGGGACATTATTAGGTCATTTATCTTTAATATTAGCTTTAGGAGCAATGTTCGGAAAAGTTTTAGAAGAACTAGGGGCAGTTGATATAGCATCAAAAAAATTAATTAATTTATTTGGTGTAAGTAAAATTCAATTAGGTTTATTAGTTGCGGGTATGTGCATTAGTTTTTCATTGTTTTTTGATGTAGCTTTTATTTTGGTTATACCAATAATCTTATCTGTTGCTCGTGAATTAGAATTAAATAAACTGTATCTAGCTCTTCCGACAAGTATTGGAGTTCTTACTGTTCACGCGCTATTTCCACCACATCCAAGTCCAAGTATTATAGTAAGAACTTTTAATTTGAATATGGGGGAAGTCTTTTTATATGGTCTTATAGTAGCAATTCCGACAGCGATTATTGGAGGAATACTGTTAACTAATTCGAAATTAATAGATATAAAACCAAAGAAAAAAACGAAATTTATAGATAAAACCTTATTCGAAATAAAAAATACAGCAATTAGTCCTATATCTTCAATATTATTGATTTTGCTACCAGTTATTTTAATAACTCTACCAACGATATTGTTAAATATACCTAATGTATCACCAAATACAATAGCTTTTTTGACCGTTATTAGTAATCCTGTGACAGCATTGTTGATAAGTTTAGTAGTAACAATTGCTATATTAATGAAATCTAGAGATAAAAAAATCTTTGAGATAACCCCTATATTAAGTTCATCTATCAAGAATATTGCTGTGGTACTTTTGATTAACGGTGCAGCTGGTGGTTTAAAGCAAGTTTTAGTTGATTCAAAAATAACTGACGAAATTGTTACTCTTACAAGTAATTTAAACCTATCGCCTTTAGTTATAAGTTTTATAATAGCTGCAGTTCTTAGAATAGCTTTAGGTAGTGCTACTGTTGCTGCTATAACGACATTAGCAATTGCAGAACCTTTTATTTCAGCTGTTACATATTCTCCAACATTTATTATGTTAAGCATAACTGCTGGAAGTATATTTTGCTCACATGTAAATGATCCCGGCTTTTGGTTATTTAAGCAATACTTGAATCTTGATTTTAAAACTACATTCAAAACATGGACACTAGGTACCTCTGTGGCATCTTTAATAGCATTTTGCATTATTTTAATTATGACATCGATTATTTAAAGATTTTCTAACTTTATTAGCTTTTTTGCTTGATATTTATGTTAAGGTATGTTATATTATATCTTGTGTATGTAGTAAATGTTATGAATAAACTATTTCCAAAAGGAGGATTAATTCATGGCAAAAGTTTGTTACGTTACTGGACGTAAAGCTCGTTCAGGAAATACTCGTTCACACGCGATGAACGCAACTAAAAGAAAATTCAAAGCTAATCTACAAAAAGTAACAATTTTAGTAGACGGACAACCTAAGAAAGTTTGGGTTTCTGCTAGAGCTTTAAAATCTGGAAAAGTTGAGCGTGTATAATTAAAAGCGATGAACTTTAAACTATCTAAGTTTTACTTAGGTAGTTTTTTACTTTATCTTATGGTTTTAAATTATAAAATAAAGACTTTATAAATATTCTATCTGAATTTTATAAAAATTCTTGAAAAGTTATTTGAAAGTGACTAAAAATGGGTAATTTTTAGTAAAAAAAGAAAATTAGACGTTTAAACGGCTTCTGAGCGTTTTGTTTTGAATTTTGAATAATTATACCAAAAATTATTTTAAGCGTCTTATATTTGATTTTATGAGTTGTTTTTTTGATATTTTAAAAATCTATGCTGAAAAATAAAATTTAAGTGATAAGTACTAAGTTATATAAAAAATTTGCAAGTGGAGTATATATGAACGAAATACTCGATTAGAAAATTTAAAATTAATAAGTGTAGTATTAACAATTAGTTAAAATAAGTTTTCTAAAATCAATAATTAAAAAATTACGAAATTTTTAAAAGAGGAGTTAAAGTTAAAATTAAATGTTATTAAATAAATTTATTTTATTTGAAAGAGAAGCTTGTATATGATATAATATATTTGTTCGCATAATACATATTATATGTATAAATAATAAATAGAGGAGAATACTGTAATGGCGATGAATCAACGAGATTATTACAAACAAAAAATAAATAAACTTCTTCCAGAATTCCCAGAATATATTGAAGATTTTGTAGACACTCATTATGATAATTTGTCTCCATTAACATTACATAGATACTTAGAAACATATAAAAACTTTTTGACTTGGACTATTCAAGAAACAATTTCAAGTGCTGAAAATATTAAAGATGTTAAGCTTTCTACTCTGGAAAATATAACTAAAAAAGAAATGGAAAGTTATTTTAAAGATCTTTCACGAGAAGAAGTTAATGGTAAATATAGATCACAAACTACGATAAACAATTATAAAGCTGCTATGCGTTCACTATATAAATTTTTAACTGTTACTAGTGAAACCGAGCAAGGCCACGCTTATTTTGAACGTAATGTAATGCTAAAAATTCCCATCAGTCGTGTAAAAGAAACATTATCTTCACGTTCTAAAAAAATATCAGAAAAAATATTCTTTGATTCTCAAGATGAGGAGTTTTTAAACTTTGTTGAAAGTGAATATGAACAAAGTTTATCTAAACATGCCAAAACGTTTTTCTTGAGAGACAAGGCTCGCGATCTTGCAATACTCACCCTCTTTTTAAAAAGTGGTATTCGGGTTAATGAACTTGCGAATTTAAAAGTAAAGGATATTGATTTTCGTAACAGTGAAATAAATGTAATTCGTAAAGGAAACAAAGTTGATACCGTTATTATAACAAAATCTGCACTAGAGAGAATCAGTGAGTATTTTCAATCACTTCCCTTCTCATTAAAACGCGAGGATTTTGTCTTTGTTACCAAAAATAAAACAGGATTATCAATTCGTGCTATTCAAAAACTTGTTATGAAGTATACAGATGCGTTTAATGTACCTATGTCACCCCATAAATTACGTCATAGCTATGGTACAAAACTTGCCCTTAAAACTAATGGTAATATTCCGATTATTATGACTCAAATGGGACATTCGAACAGCGATACATCAATGCTATATATAAATGAGTCTAAGAAAATTATTAAACAGTCTATTGATAAATTAGATGATTAGAATATGTAGTTTACATACTTTTAATTATGTAAACTACATATTCTTTGTTTTTTAAAATTTCATTAAAATTCATTTTTGATATTTTGTAGAACTGTAACAAGCTTACAAATATATAAGTTGTTAGTGTTAAAATAATAGATAATATTATTGTTTTTGTAGATATATATAGTTCTAAATACCCTGAAAATTTTAGCATAGAATAATACATTATTTCTTTTACTGCATATAATTCAAGTGGTATAAGAACTATTAAACTTATTAATATTGTTATAGTTATAGGATGTATATAAATTTTTGATATTTCGGTATTAGTATATCCAAAAATTTTTAAATATGATATCTGTATTGTATTTTTATCGGTTATTATTTTCATAAGGCTGTATATAAAACCTGCTAAGAAAATGGTAGATAAAAATATAAATGTATTAATAAGAGGCCCCATAATTTCATATAATTGTTTAGAAATATTGGTTATAGAAGTTTCATTTATTGTAGTTACAATATATCTTTCATCAATATCCAACTTTTCTTCACTGAAATATCCATTAAAGAAATCTTTTTCTTGCTCTATTTCTTCATTTAAAAATTCTTTTTTTACAAAAGCAGAAAGATTAGATGATTTATTGTATATATCAACAATCTTATAAGTTTTTCCTTTATCTAATAATTTACTTTTTATGGTTATCTCATCCCCTATATATTTTCTAAGTTTTTTTGAAAGATATTCACTTATAATTATTTCATCTTTATTTTTGGGTAATTTTTTGGTGTTAAAGTATTTTGAATTTTCATTAATTCCTAATAGTAGTATATCTTCATCTGTTTTTCTTACTTTATGATAAACACTAGCAGGTATTGTTGTGTATTTTTCAGCTGTTTTACTTTCAACTTCTGTTGGAGTTTTTAATATGTATTGATAACTACAAATCAAGTTTTCTTTTAATTTATTTCCGTAATCTTCAAATGTTGGTTTTGCCGAAATTCCAAAGATGAACAATATTGAAGTAATAAAGATTCCAAGTACTATTGCTATATAATCACCTTTATTAGATTTTATAATTGATTTTCTAAATTTACTTAAAAAATTTTTATGTGTTTTTAAATTTTTTTCGTTTTTTTGTTTTGTATAATTTTTATAATGTTTTAAATTTTTTCTTAAAAAATCTAATGGAGAAAAATTTAATTTTTTATAAATATATAAGTAATTAAAAATCAATATTATAGAAATGGGTATTATGGTTGTAATTATCAATGCTTCTAGATTAAAAGTAGGAGTAAAGTTTGGTAAATTAAAAGATTTATAATAAACTTCTTTGAAAGAATTTGTAAAGTATGTGTATCCTAAAATATTTCCTAAAATTGCTGCTGAAAAAGTTATTATTATTGGATTTGCTATGTAATTAAAAACAAGTTCCGATTTTTTATATCCATTTGAGAGAAGTATTCCAATTATTATAGATTCTTCTTGTATCTTACTTACAATAGAAAGCGCAAATATAAATCCAATTAAGATTACCATAAGGCATAACATAGCAATCATCATAGGTCTATCTCCACCCATATCACTTATGAGATAATTTATGGAGTTATTATCTTTTCTTGAAATTTGTTCCAAAAGGGTTTTTGATTTATTTGCAGATTTTACTATGTCATTATTTTTTTCATCAATTTTTTGTTCATTGAGATTTCTGTCATTAAATCTGTAAGAAACTTGATACTTTAATTTGCCTTCATTAAAAATATCTTTTTCTCCTTCGGATATCAGTCCTATACCAAAATCTATGGCATTAAACATCAAATCATTATTTTTTTGAAATGATGAGTTATAGTCAGGTAAAGAAACAAGTCCAACTATTTTAAATGTGTGTTCCTTTTTATCTTTAAAATAATCTTTTTCAAATGTAATTGTATCACCTATTTTTAAATTATTATTTTTTGCAAACAATTTATTTAAGGCAATTTCATTTTTGTTTGTTGCAAGAACACCTTCATTTACAACCGGAATATTTATATTTGTTCTGTTTTTATAAATTCTAATTTCTTTGTGAGCTTTATCATTTTTTACTTCTTTGATTTGGGCATCAATATAAGGTGATTTTTCAGTTTTTACATTTGTCTCTTCAATAGATTTTATAATTTCCTCTGTTGGATTAAATGCAAATAATATTTTTCCATCTTCAACGATTCCTTTAGACATAAGGTCATAATATAAAACCTTGATACTCCCTGATGAAACTAACATGCCTGAAGTTATGGAAATCATAGAAAACATAAGGATAAAGAGAAATAAATTTTTGGACCATTGAGCTTTTAAACTACGAAAAATTCTTTTATTTAAGTGTCTCATACTACCACTCCAGTTCTTGTGCATCTATTACTTCAACATTTTCAATATTTTTATATATAATACCATCTTTAAGTCTTATGATTATATTTGCCATTTTAGTTATTTCCTCATTATGTGTTGCTATTATAATGGTAGTTTCATATTTTTTATTTATTTTTTGAAGAAGGGATAAAATGTCTTTTGAGGTTTTATAATCAAGAGCACCTGTAGGTTCATCACAAAGTAATATTTCAGGTTTTTTGATAAGTGCACGTCCTATTGCACATCTTTGCTGTTGTCCTCCTGATAATTGTCTTGGATATTTGTTTCTATGCTCCCATAAACCTAAATCTTTTATCAATTTTTCAATATCCATGGGATTGTTATGTATAAAAGAACCCACCTGAATATTTTCTATTACTGTTAAATCTGGAATTAGATTATAGAACTGAAAAATAAAACCTAAATATTTTCTTCTAAAATTTGAAAGATCTTTTTGCTTAAGATTTGAAATTTCAAATTCATTTATTACAATAGAACCACTATCAATTTTTTCGAGTCCACCAATTGCGTTAAGCAAAGTTGATTTACCAGATCCTGATGGACCTAAAAGTGTACAAAGTGAGCCTTTTTCTAAAGAAAAATTTATATCTTTTAAAACATTAATTTTATTTTCTTTTGTTCCATATGCCTTGTTCAAATCTTTTACAACTAAAAACATAGTTACCTCCTATATATTTGAAATAATAAACAATAACTAGTCAACAGAAAAGAATTCTCATTATCAAGTATATTATAACACAAGATTATCTAAGAAATAAAATTTTTTATAAAACAAATTCTAGGAGGTAAAAAATATCCTTGAGTTTATTTTATAACTTATCATAAAAAAAATTAGTGTAGATATAAATCTATCACTAACTTTTCAAATAATTATTTAAATACATGAATTGAATTTTTAAAATATTCTATTCCTGAAAGAATAGTTAATATTACTGAAATCCATAATAAAATATAATCTAGTTCAAAATGCCACATATTAAATACTGGATTACCTAATAAAATTAATATAATTGCAACCAACTGACTAATAGTCTTTAATTTTCCTAAAATACCTGCAGGGATTACCTCTCCCTTTTCTACAGCAAGTAGTCTAAGCCCTGTAACTGCAAATTCTCTTGCTATTACTATAACGACCATCCAGCTATGCATCATACCTAGTTCAACCATTACAATAAAAGCACTTCCCACTAAAAGTTTATCAGCAAGTGGATCTAAAAATTTGCCCATATTTGTTATTAAATTATATTTTCTCGCAAGATAGCCATCAATGAAATCAGTAACTGATGCAAAAATAAAAATAACAGCAGCTATAAATATATTTATTTTCATCGGACGACTGTTTAATATTGTTATTGTACTATCTCCCATATCAAATAATAAAAAGAAAATAAATACAGGAATTAGAATTGTTCTTAATAAGGTTATTCTATTTGGTAAATTCATTTGTAAATAAAAACCCTTCTATAATTTTTATAACTATGATACATTAATTATATCATAAAGTATGTGAGTGAACAATATAAAGTTTAGACAGATAATGAATAGGTCTTCATTTAAGTTTACATATTTAAAAGTATGCAAACTTAAATGTTGTCTTCGGCAAATTCTTTTTCTAGAAATACTTTTCTTGGTTTGCTTCCATCCACTGGCCCTATATAGCCATCTTCTTCTAACATATCTATAATTCTAGCAGCACGATTGTATCCTATTTTGAACCTCCTTTGTAGCAGTGAAGCAGATGCTTTTTGAGTTTTAGCTATAAACAGTAAAACTTCTTTATATAATGGATCTACTTCTTCAGTTGAAAAATCACCACTTTGTGAACTAACTTCACTTGGAGTCATATTAGGATCGTACTGTGCTTCTGATTGACTTTTAACAAAGTCTACTACCTTTTCTACTTCCTCATCAGAAAGGAATGCGCCTTGAATACGTAATGGTTTGCTTGAATCTGCAGATAAATACAGCATATCTCCTTTTCCTAGTAATGTTTCGGCGCCTGATTTATCTAATATCGTTCTTGAATCTACACTTGAACTTACTGCAAATGCAATACGTGATGGAATATTTGTTTTTATTACACCAGTTATGACATCAACAGATGGTCTTTGTGTAGCTATAATCATGTGAATACCTGCTGCACGAGCTTTTTGAGCAATACGAGCAATAGATTCTTCTACCTCTTTAGAAGAGACCATCATTAAATCTGCGAGCTCATCAATTATGACAACAATATAAGGTAATTCTTTATAATCTGGATCTTGTGCTGCAATCTTATTGAATCCTTCTATATTTCTAACTCTTGCTCGAGCAAATTCTCGGTATCTATTTTCCATTTCCAGTACTACTTTATGAAGAACATCAGCAGCTTTAAGAGGATCTGTTACAACAGATGTTAGTAAGTGTGGAATACCATCATATATAGAAAGTTCAACCATTTTTGGATCTATCATAATTAACTTAACTTTATCTGGTTTATTTTTAAGTAAAATACTTGTTATAATCGTATTAACACAAACAGATTTACCGCTACCTGTAGAGCCTGCAATTAATAAGTGAGGTGTTTTATCAATTCTTGTAAAAATAGCTTCTCCTGCTACATCTTTTCCTAATGCCACAGATAATGGCGAAATATCTTTATCATTGACAAACACTTCTTTCATCGAAACAAGTTCATTTACTTTATTTGGAATTTCAATTCCAATTAGCGATTTACCAGGTATAGGAGCTTCAATTCTGACATCTTTAGCAGCAAGGTTTAATGCTATATCATTGCTTAAGTTTACTATTTTACTCACTTTGGTTCCTGGAGTTGGCAATATTTGAAATTGCGTTATTGATGGACCGACTATAGCTTTTACTATTTTTACTTCTATTCCAAAATTATTAAATGTACTTTGTAATATTTTTGACTTTTCCACAATGTCGCTTTTTGTTATTGTTTGTTTTTTTATAGGGTTATTTAACAATGTTATAGGAGGTAATTTATAATTATCATAAGAAGTATCTTGACTATTATCAAATTTAGTTACTTCTTGCACATCTTTATTTATAGCTTTAGTTACTTTCTTTCTGTTTTTTCGCTCTTCTATAACTTCATTAGCTTCTTCTTTATAGTCTCGAATATCTACAATTAAATCTTTTTCTTTTATATCATTGTAACGTTGTTCATTTGAATTTTCTTCATTTTCAAAAATTTCAAATTCTTTATTATATATATTCTCTTCGTTGTCATCCTCATAAATATTTTTGTCAAAGGCATTCATAACATGATACTTAATTTTTAATACAAAATCACGATGATTTTTATTTAAATATAAAAATATAAGAGTTATGATTGCTGATATAATAACTAATAGTGAACCATAATACGATAATAGATAAATTAGTAATTTCACAGGGTAATATGCAATTAATCCTCCCCCATAATTAACTACATTGTTATTATAGATGCTTGCAAAACTTATATAATCTAAATTTTTGCTACCAATCAAAATTAATTGGAATAAAAAGTCTATAAATAATAAACAACTAGCAACTATTATTGGAGAATTTAATTTTTTATTCATTATATAGTAAATAGGTGCAGCGATAAGCATCAAATATATAATATAACTAAAATTTCCGAATAAGTACTTAAATAATGAATCAAAAAATCTTCCTATAACCCCCATTTGAAGAATAGAAAAAATAACAATGACGATTGCTACAACAAAAAATATCGCATGATAAGCTTCTTTAGTTAGTTTAGGAAGCGATTTTTTATTTATACTTTTTTTTGTTTTTGATTTACTTTTAGCTTTTGTTTTCTTTTTTGTACTCAATGTATTCTCCTTTCTACTAATCTTCTACTATAATAGCCTCAGTTGGGCAATTTTTATATGCATCTAGCACTAAACTTCTAAACTCTTCATCTATCTCTTCAGTCATTTCATTATTATCAATATGACAGTATGCTATCCCATCTTCATCATAATCATATATATCAGGACAAATTGCGTTACAATTTCCGCAAGCTATACAATTATCTCTCACTACTTTAGTTTTCATTGTCTTGCTCTTTTAAAAATTTTGCAAATTTTTCTAAAGATTTTTTACGATGACTTATTGCATTTTTTTCATCAGAAGAGATTTCAGCGAATGTTTTATTTAATTCAGGTACATAAAATATGGGATCATAACCAAAACCATTAGTTCCACGCTTTTCAAAGATAATTTCTCCTTCACATTCACCTCTAAATGTAAATTCATCACCTTCAGGTGTAACCATAGCGATAACCGAAACAAATTTAGCTTTTGATTGTTCACCTGCTAATTCAGTAAGTACTTTTTCAATATTTTTTTCATCTGTCTGTTCTGGAGAATAACGAGCTGAATAAACACCAGGCCGACCATTTAACTTATCAACACTGAGACCACTATCATCTGCAATAGCAGCTTTCCCAGAATATTTCGCTATAGTTCGAGCTTTGATTAGTGCATTTTCTTCAAAACTATCACCATCTTCTATAATATCTTCAGTAAAATTGACTTCTTTCAATGTTAAAATATTATAATCAGTTAAAATTTGTTTAATTTCTTTTACTTTATGAGCATTATTTGATGCTAATATTAAATTTTTCATAATTCTTATTTTTTACTCCTATATATCTACTACTTCAGCTTTAATAGTATGTTTTAACCATTTAGATGCTATATTATTAAAATGTTCACTTTCTTTTGAAATAAAAAATTTATGATCGGTTTTATTAAGTTTTTTCTGAAGTAGTTTTGCATAACCTAATACGGTACTCACATCACGCGCCGCTTCATGTCCTGACGATATGACTTTTATATTGTTTCCATAATATTCTTCAATATCTTTTTTTAAAATTGGATAGTGAGTGCAACCTAATACAACTGTGTCTATATCTAATAATTTTGTATCAAATAATACGTCTTTAAGAAGCTTTTGTGTAGCACCTTCTACTAGATTACCTTCGGCTTCTATAAAAGGACAAAAAGTTGGGCATGCTTTATCATAAACAACTATATCAGAATTAATATTTTTTATTTCTTTATCGTAAACTTTAGAATCTGCTGTAAACTGCGTTCCTAGTACTAAAACATTATTGTTTTCTGTTGCCTGTATCGCACGTCTTGCTCCTGGCTGAACAACCCCTATTATCGGCAAGTTATATCTATCTTGTAAATATTCTAAAGCTGCTGCAGTGGCAGTATTACAAGCAAGAACAATCATTTTAACTCCTTGGTTAATTAGAAATTCAACAGCTTTTTCTGTGTTTTTTATAATTTCATCTTTGGTTTTATCACCATAAGGACAGTTCTTTACATCTCCAAAATAATATATAGTTTCATTTGGAAGTTGTCGCATAATTTCTCTAGCAACGGTTAATCCCCCCACTCCACTATCGAATACGCCTATAGCATTTTTCATTTAAATCCTCTTTCTATTTAGAACTTAACATTTCTTCAAGGTCCATTATTTTTTTATATGATTTAGTTTCGATTCCTATATATTCTTTAAATAAAAGATTAAAGAAAGAAAAAAGTTTAATTAAATCTTTGTTACTTAACTCTAAACCTTCTAAAAAATCTATATTTTTTATACTTATATAATATGTTAGCTTGACAAGATTATCATTAATACCAAAAACACTATAATCGATATTAAATTTATCAACAAAACTGTTTTTTAAAAAACTATAACCTACATACTCATAGTCTGTCTTTTGATATTTAAATATAAAGCCGTGATCTTTTAATATTTGCATAAAAAAATAACAACATACTATTTTTTCGCTTACATCATTATTAATTGAGGTTAAGGCAAGTTTTAATAATTTATATAAATTAAATGAGGAATCAATACCATAATTAAGACATTCTAGCATATTAGCAACATAGCTGTTTTTCAGTACATCATAGACTATATTTTGGTATGTGTTTTCTATTTCTAAATTAGTTATTTTATTCATACCACTTGTAGAGAAAAAGTTAATAGTAACTTCACTCGCTGTACTAACTTTAACTTTTTTTTTGCTTTTATGCACATTTTCATAAAAAAAACTTTCTATTTTTCCATGTTCAGTAAGAACATGAAGTATTTCATGATAATCACGATATCTTATTTTTTTTATGATTATACCTTTGATAAAATTTCTATTAGTCGAAGACATCATCTCTGTAACCTAAATCACGAATTTGGTTTGGTTTAGAGCGCCAATTATCGATTACTTTTACCCAAAGTTCAAGAAATACTTTTTCTCCCAATAAGACTTCAATATCTTTTCGTGCTCGTGTTCCAATTTCTCTAATCATCTTTCCTTGTTTTCCGATAATCATACCTTTTTGAGATTTTCTCTCTACAACAATTGTGGCTATAATATTTTTCTTTTTGCCATCTTGTTTTTCTATTTTATCTATAATCACGGCAATAGAATGTGGTATTTCTTGATTGGTAAGTTGTAAAACTTTTTCTCTAATAAATTCAGAAATTACAAAGTACTCCGGCGAATCAGTAATAACATCATCTGGATACATTTTATAGCTTAATTGCAGGTATTTTTTAGTCACATTTAATAAATTATCTACATTAATAGATTTTAACGCTGAAATAGGAACGATTTCTACGAAGTCATATAAATCTTTATAAAATGATATAATTTCAATCAATTTTTCTGGACTAATTAAATCTATTTTATTAATTAATAAAAATGTTGGCACATTCAATTCTTTAACGATATTAATTAAATGTTGATCCCCTGGACCAAATTTTTCTCCTGCATTGATTATTAGATAAACTATTTCTGATTCTTGAATAGCACTACTAGCAAGCTTCATCATATAATCACCTAAACGATGTTTAGGTTTATGTATTCCTGGTGTATCAATAAAGACAATTTGTGAATCTTGGTCGGTATATACTCCATTTATTATGTTACGTGTAGTTTGAGGTTTATCAGACATTATTGCAATTTTTTGTTTTAATATATTATTTAACAATGTAGACTTTCCTGCATTAGGTCTACCAATAATAGTGACAAACCCTGTTTTTATTTGTTCATCAAACATAATTATCTCCTTAATCCAAATTCTTCAAGAATCGCTTCTTGTTTATCAAACATCTCTTTTTCATCTTCTTCATTCATATGATCATAACCTAATAAATGTAAAAAGCCATGAACTGCTAAAAATCCAATTTCACGATCAAAGCTATGATTATATTCTTGTGCTTGTTCACGAGCAATATCAACACATATTATTATATCCCCAATAGAATTAAATTCATCTTCTAATCCTATAATATGAACTTCATCTTCTATTTCGTCGTTTAAAGCAAATGATATAACATCTGTAGGTACATCTTTTCCTCTGTAATCACGATTTATCTCTTGAATTTCTTCTTTACTTACAAAAGATAAAGACATTTCGGTGATTTCAGTGTTAATATTTTCATGTTTTGCAGCACATTTTAAAAGCTCTACCAACATATCTTTCGTAGTATCTTCAATCAAATTGTTGTCATCAATAATATCAACAAAAGTCATAATTATCTCCTTGTTTTTCAAGTTTATAGGGGATCGTCTAAATAGACTACTCCTATTACTTAATTTAATTTGCTAAAATTTTGTTGCCTAAGTGCTTCATATATTATTAAAGCAGCAGTATTAGATAAGTTAAGTGAACGAACGTTTTCGCTCATAGGGATACGAAGAGCCTGTTCACTATATTTTTCTCTAAATTCTTTAGGTAATCCTTTAGTTTCTCTTCCAAAAATAAAATAGATTTCTTCATCGTTTTTATTAGAAAAGTCAAAATCAGAATAAGTTTTTTGTCCAAATTTAGTTATTAAAAAATAATTTTTATCGCTAGTTGCTTCTAAAAACTCATCAAAACTATCCCAAACTATTAGGTCTAGATGTTCCCAATAATCCAAACCAGCTCGTTTAACGTGTTTATCATCAATAGAAAAACCTAATGGCCTTATTAAATGCAACCTTGTATTTGTACCTACACAAGTACGTGCAATATTCCCTGTATTTGCAGGAATTTCTGGTTGAAATAAAACTATATTATTCATATTACATTAGAATGGAAGTTTGCCACCAAACATTCTCCCAAGACCCTTTCTCTTAGATTTATCATTCATTAAACCACCAAATTGTTTCATCATTTTACGCATTTCTTCAAACTGCTTAATAAGTTTATGAACTTCACTAATTGGGCGTCCACTACCAGCAGCAATACGCTTACGACGTGGTACATTTATAATATCAGGATTTTGACGTTCTTCAATAGTCATAGATTTGATGATAGCTTCAACATAAACAAATTGTTTTTCATCTACAGCATCCAAATTCATGTTTTTCATTTTTCCCATTCCAGGAATCATTCCAAGAATATCTTTAAAGCTACCTAATTTTTTAACCTGTTCTAGTTGTGATAAAAAATCTTCAAATGTGAAACTTTGATTAAGTAACTTTTCTTGCATTTTTTTTGCTTCATCTTCATCGATATTAGCTTGGGCTTTTTCAATCAGGGTAAGAACATCGCCCATACCTAAAATACGTGATGCCATACGTTCTGGGTGGAATAACTCAAGGTCATTCATTTTCTCACCCATACCTACTAACTTAATAGGTTTTCCAGTAATTGATTTAATAGACAATGCTGCTCCACCACGAGTATCACCATCAAGTTTTGTAAGAACAAGACCTGTAATATCCAACTGTTCATCGAATGATGTTGCGATATTGACAGCTTCTTGCCCTATCATTGCATCCACAACAAGTAGAATTTCATCTGGATTTACTGCTGATTTTATATCTTTTAATTCATCCATAAGCAGTTCATCAATATGAAGACGCCCTGCAGTATCTATAATAACATAATTATAGTAATGTTCTCGAGCGAACTCTAAACCTTCTTTAACAATGTCAACTGGATCTTTGTCAACGTAAAAAACTTCTATGTCTAATTGTTTTCCAAGAGTTTTAAGTTGTTGAACAGCAGCAGGACGATAAACATCGGCTGCAATAAGAAGCGGTTTTTTCTTCATAGTTTTTTTAACTTTAAGTGCAAGTTTCCCTGCAGTAGTAGTTTTCCCTGCACCTTGAAGTCCAACCATCATAGTTGTTGTAATTTTCCCACCTTGGTTAAGTTCAACATTAGTACCACCAAGTAATTCTATCAACTCTTCATTAACAATCTTGACAATTTGTTGAGCAGGAGTTAGTGATTTCATAACTTCTGTCCCTACTGCACGTTCACTTATTTTTTTAACAAAGTCTTTTACTACTTTAAAATTAACATCAGCTTCTAATAATGCAAGACGAACTTCTCGCATCATTTCTTTAACATCAGCTTCAGATACCTTTCCTTTTCCTGTTAATTTTGCAATAGTATTTTGCAATCTTTCTGATAAATTTTCAAATGCCATACAACACTCTCCTAGTTTTCTAATTTACTTAACTGCTCAATGTAATCTAATATTTCTTCATTATCAGTTAATTTTCTAATTTCATTTAATAAAAATAACCTTTCATTATTTAATTTAATTAAATTTAATTTTTCTTCAAATTGTTCTAATTCTATTATTGTTCTTTTAATATTATTAGAAACTGCTTGTTTTGATATCTCATAATTTTCCGAAATCTCTGTAAGAGATAAGTCATTAAAAAAGTAATCATTCAAGTACTGTTTTTGTTTTTGACTTAATAATTCAGAGTAAAAGTCATAAAGTTGTGAAACTTTTATAATCTGTTCTATTTCCACAATCTTCCTCCAGTAAAATATAAATCTATATCTTTATATTATACGATAAAACCGCGTTTTTTTCAAACTTTTGAGGTGTTTTATTGTGTGAAAAAGGCGAAGCTAATTTATTAGCTCGCCTTTTTTTATTATTCAGTTAGATATAATCTTGCGCAAAATTGTCAATAGTTATCGTTATTTTTTCAGTAGAAAAACTATCTGCAAAATAATTGTTTATATATTTTAAAAGTGGATACAGTTGTTTATACTCATCCTCTTGATATTTTACAGCTACATTATATTTATATTCATTATTTATTTTATAAAATACATTTCTATTTGGACCTAAGATATCTAAAGTTTTATTTTTTTCTCTTAAAAAATTGTAAATAGTCTTTGCGGCATATTCGACTTTTTTTTCATCGTACCCTTTAATAGTAATAAATGATATTTTACAAAAAGGTGGATAATTTATGAGTTTCCGTCTATTTACTTCATATTTATAAAAATCTAAATAACTTTGCTTGATAGCGTAATCTATGATATTGCTTGATATATTAGTTTGGAAGACCACTTCTCCTTCTTTATCGCTTCTTCCTGCTCGACCTGCTGTTTGCACCAATAATTGAAAGAGTTTTTCGTTTGCTTTAAAGCTTGGAATAGCCATAAGACCATCAATAGATAAGACTCCTACTAAAGTAATATTAGGAAAATCTAATCCCTTAGAAATCATTTGTGTTCCTAGTAATAAATCTGCTTTATGTTCTTTGAAATTTGTTAGTAGTTTTTCATACGAACCTTTTCTGGTTGTTGTATCTGAATCCATACGTATTATTCTTAATTCAGGAATTTTTTCTAGTAAGTACTCTTCTACTTTTTGGATGCCAAAATTCCCGGCAACCAGTTCTGGATTAGAGCAACATTTTTTTATATTTGAAATTTTCTCATGGTACCCACAAAAATGACAATGTAATGAATTATCGTATTTATGATAATTTAAGCTTATATCGCAATTAGGGCATTTGTATAGATGTCCGCATAAGTAACAGCGAATAAAATTGGTATATCCACGTTTGTTAATAAGTAATAAAATTTGCTCTTTTGCGTCTAGCTTTTCACGTATTTTTTCTAATAATTTTAGAGAAATAACTTCCTCTTTGTTATCGTTATGAATAACAGAAATTTTTGGTAACTTATTATTAAATCTATGAGAAAGTGTTAGTATATTATCGACATTTTTTTGTTTAAAGTTGTAATACAAATCAATAGATGGAGTCGCACTAGCATAAATTACACTGCATTTATTGTATACCCCACGCTTTTTAGCTATATCTTTTGCATCATATCTAGGAGAATCTGTTTGTTTATAACTATTTTCATGTTCTTCATCAATAATAATTAAACCAAGATTTTGAAAAGGGGCAAAAATAGCTGAACGTGTTCCTAAACAAATTTTAACTTTCCCGTCACGAATTTTTTTCCACTCGTAGTATTTCTCGCGTGTTGACAAACGCGAATGTAATACGGCGATATTATCTCCGAAGATACCTCTGAATTTTTTTTCTATTTGAGGTGTTAAAATTATTTCTGGGACAAGTACTATAGCTTCTTTATTTTGTATCAAAATATTCTCAACTAATCTAATATATATCTCTGTTTTACCTGATCCAGTAACACCATGTAATAAATACTCATTAAATTTTTTTCCACTAAAATTTCGGGAAATTTTATCATATACATCTTTTTGATAAATACTAAGATTGTTAGTATTAGTCATTATTGAAGAATTAATATGTAATTCTTCATCTTCTTCTATTACGGTTAATGTGCTACTATCTATTAATTTTTTTATGACACTAGTCCCTATATTAAGCTTTTGTTTAACATCAGATATCTTAATTTTATTGTGCGCTAAAAGATAATCGATTAGAATTTTCTGTTTAGTAGTTAATTTCTTATTTTTAAAATCATTTAAGACTAAATAACGTTCAGTAGTTTTATTATTTCTTTCTTTAATTTTACTTATTAGTCTTATTGCCTTTAATGATATTAAGTAGCCTATTTGCTCAACAGTGAAAATTTTTTCAAATTTTTTCTTTTCAATTAAATCTTCAGCATTGAAATATTTTTTGTAATCCAAGAGCAAAGTTTTATTTCCATCTAATAACTCATAGTATTCAATATATTTATTTTTAAAAATAGTTGGTATCATAGTTTCCAACACTTGTATTCTTGTACAAAAAAGTTCTTCTGCCATAATTTTAGATAACAACAACATCTCTTTAGTAAAAACTGGAAAGTTATCTTTTAATTTTTTAATATATTTAAACTTTGATAAATCTGCATTTCCTGTGTATGTTTCAAATATATTCGTTACATATCCTTGTACTATTCTTGTTCCGAACGGTACTTCAACTCGATAACCTACTATATCTTCATTTTCAAATTCTTTTGGAATTATATAATAAAAACTTTGATTAACATTATGATTATTTACATCAACTATAATCTCTGCATACATTTATTATCCTCCTTTCTTAATTTGAAAATTTTATTTTATATTGACTATATTATAGTATCCAATAATTCCTTTGCTATATTTTCTTTGGTAGTTTTCTCTACTTTTTTGATATTTCCATTTTTTGCGATAATATAAACTTCATTATCATCACTACCAAAACCGATGCCTTGCTTAGAAATATCATTGGCAACTATATAATCTAAATTCTTCTTCTTAATCTTTTCTTTAGCATAATCTAATAAATCGTTTGTTTCAGCAGCAAAGCCTACAACTATTTGATTTTCTTTTTTGTGTTCTCCGACATATTTCAAAATATCTGGCGTACGCTTAAATTGAATTGCTAGATCATCAGTTTGTTTTTTCACTTTTTTATCAAAAACTTCTACAGGTGTGTAATCCGAAACAGCAGCGGCTTTTATTATAATATCACAGTCTTTATAATTTTCTTTAACTACTTCATACATATCCTGTGTGCTAACAATTTTTTTAACTTTTATGTTTTCGTGACTTTCTTTTATTCCTACTCCGGTTACTAAAATTACTTCGCCTCCACGTTTTGCTACTTCATTTGCTATTGCTATTCCCATTTTTCCACTCGATGGATTAGTTAAACATCTAAATGGATCTATAAATTCTTTTGTAGGACCAGCTGTAATTAGAACTCTTTTCCCTAAAAGCTCTTTCTTGTCATTATTAAACAGCTCTGCTAGTATTTTTTCAGTTTGAGGAAATTTCCCTTGTCCGACATCTCCACAAGCAAGCAAACCACTGTCGGGTTCTATAAAATTGAAGCCTAATTTAGAAAGCTTAGCAATATTTTCTTGAATAATCAGATTTTCGTACATTGTTGTATTCATAGCAGGAACAATATATACTTTGGAAAAATCTTTTACTGCCAGCATAAGTGATGTAGCTAAATCATCAGCAATACCATTTGCAAATTTAGAAAGGATATTAGCTGTCGTAGGTGCGACTATTATTTTATCAGCCCATTTTACCAGGTCTATATGCTGAATCTCATTCTCATTTAATTCTATAAAAGTATCAGTATATACTCTATTTTTTGTTAAAGTTTGAAATGGCAATTCTGTTACAAATTTTTGTGCATTACTAGTTAAAACAACTTTAACATTATGCCCTTTTTTTACTAAGGAACTAGATAAATCAATAGCTTTATATGCAGCTATTCCCCCTGAAACGATTTGTAATATGTTCATCTTATACTATCTCCTTATAAAACGTTAATAGATTTCATTCTCTTTATTATTTGGACCGAACACAGCAATTTCCAATTTAGACAATCTCTTTAATATATCCAGATTTGTCACTTGGTTAGGTTTTTCATCCTTTGTAACATTTTTTAAAGCATCAATTTTTATTTTTAGATTTTGATTCTCTATTTCTAGCTCTTTAATACGAGTTAATAGTTTATCTAATTTCATATAATCTTCGATAATTAAATCTAAATAGTCATTAACATCGTCTTCGCTATATCCCTTTACCCTACTCTTTTTAAATTCTTTTTCATAAATATTTTTTGCTGTTAAATTCAATTCAACACTCATGTCATAACTCCTTTATTTAAATTCACTAAAATATGATACACAACTTGTCAAATACAAAGGTGCCGTTTCAGCCCTTAATATTCTTTTACCTAAGCTTATAACATCAAACTCAGATGAAGTTAAAGTATTTATTTCTTTTTCTGATAAACCACCTTCGCTGCCGAACACTGCTATAACTGATTTATTCTCTAACGGCCCATTTAAAATTTTTTTTAAATTATAGTTATCTTCATTTATTGATTCTTTTTCATAAGCTACCATTTTATAGTCTAGCGATTTAGAATATTCTATAAGCTTTTCGAAACAATCTATATATGTAATATCAGGTATAAGATTACGTTTTGATTGTTCTGCTGCCTCTTTAATTATTTTTTGCCAACGATTTAATTTAGATTCAACTTTATCTTTTTTAATTTTCGCAATATTTCTTTCAGAATTAAATAATACTATGCTACTAACACCTAATTCAGTTAATTTTTGTATTAAATACTCTGTCTTATCATTTTTTAATGGCGGAATTGCAATTGTAATCTTTATAGGTAACTCATTACTCCCTCTTACTTCTTCATAAGGTTTAACAATAACACTTTCTATGTTGTCGTTTATGATACTACAAATATATTTGATTTCATCAGTAAAAACAACATAAATTTTATCATTTATTTTTTTTCTCATAATTCTAACAATATGATTACTATCGTCTTTGGATAGGTTGTATGTAGAGTTTATATCAAATTTATCATTAACAAAATACTGTTGCATAAAGTCTCCTAAAATATTATTTTCATATATAATTTTACCTTATTCTTTTAAGTAAAGCAATAGCTAGTACTTTTTGGTAAACTAAAAAGAGGTTACTTAAGTAACCTCTTTTTAAATTAACTTCTGCTCGGGATATATCCTTCTATATGCTCCTTAGCTAAGTTTTCATGTTCTTCATAAGTTTTAGAAAAATATGCTTTCCCATCTTTTGAAGCATGTAAGAAATATAAATAATCTGTAGTTTCCGCGTTATTCAGTGCTTCATATGAAGCCACTCCTACTGAAGCAATAGGCCCAGGAGGTAGTCCTACTGTTGTATATGTATTATATGGTGATTGTAGAGATAGTTCTCTTTGTGTAGGTGCACCTGTTAATTTATCGGCTGCATAATTAGCTGACGGATCAGTTTGTAGTTTCATTCCTTTTGCTAAACGATTAAAGAATACACTGGCGATAAGTTTATTTTCATCTGTCTTAGTTGATTCTTTCTCTAAAATACTTGCCATTGTAATGTAGTCATGAATAGAAATTTTTACTTTTTCATTATTAATTATCCATTCTCCACTATTTTTTTTGAACAATGGAACGACTCTTTCATTAGTAGTTTTAACCATTTTTGTAATTAATGATTCTACAGTTTCATTTTCTTCTATGTTGTAAATTGCTGGATATAAATATCCTTCAAGCGCATATTTAATATCTTTGCCATATATATCATCTGTAATAAGTTCAGGAAATTGTTTTTGTAATTTTTTTATAAATTCAGCATCATTAACTTTCTCTAAAAATTCTTTACTACTTAATTTAGTTTTTTCTAGCTTTTGAGCAAGTTTCAAAATACTATCACCTTCAATAACCGCAAAACTATTGGCTGATTTAGCTTTGTCTTTTGAACTAAGTTCATCAATTATTTTAGCCATGCTCATGCTAGGTTTTAGTGAAAAGCTACCAACATAAAATGTATCTGATTTTATTCTTGTATATAGCTTAAAGACTGCCTGATTTCGTATTAGTCCTTTATTCTTTAATTCCTCTGCAATTTTGGCACTACCATAATTTTCTTTAATCTCTATTGTTATATCATTATTATTACTTTTATCTACAGGTGTTGTCATGTAATAAAAGAATGATAATACTGAAATAGCTGCAACTAATATTACTGTTAGAAAAATTGGTAGTATAGGGGCTTTCCCTTTGTTTTCTCTATTTTTTTTTCGCAATTCTTCTCTGCGTTTTCTTACTTGTTCTTCGTTCATTCTTTACTCACTCTCATCATAATAAAAAGTATCTAATACTTCTGAAATCATATCATATTCTTCATCAGTTTCTACTGGTTCAAAACGAATATTATCTTCATCATCTTCTACGCATACCATAGGGAAAATGCTGATTTCCTCTTCATCAATAGTTTCTTCTTCCGCGAAAATATAATATAGGTTACCATTAGTCGGGTTTGTAAACTCTAAAATTTTACGATATTCTTTCTCTTCTCCTTCTAATGTACTAAGCGTGTATACTTCCTCTGTATTATCTATGCTAATATTTTTTAAATCTTTCTCTTGCATCTTGTTATCCTCCATAATTTTTAAAATTTATCTAAATAAGTTTGTAATATAAGAACTGCTGCCATTTTATCAATAACATCTTTACGTTTTTTTCTTGAAACATTAGCTTCAAGAAGTACTCTTTCCGCCCCCATTGTTGTAAGACGTTCATCTTGCAAAATAACTTCAACACTTTTTATTTTTTTCTTAAGAACTTCCACAAAATATAGTGTTGCTTCTCCTCTAAACCCAATACTATTATCCATGTTTTTCGGTAAACCTACAACTATTTTGCCTATATTATATTCATTAACTAGTTCTTTTATACGTTTTATCTTAAAATCTTTTACCTGCTCATTAATATTAATAGTCTCTACTCCTTGTGCAGTCATTCCTAATAAATCACTAACAGCAACTCCAATAGTTTTAGAACCGTAATCTAGGCCCATTATTCTTTTATCTAACATTTATGACTCCTGTATAAAAAAGTATAGTAAGTATTCTAATATATCATCTATTTCTATTAATCTTATTTGTTCTCTTGCATGGTTATCGCGCGGAATATATATAGGATCGCCTGTTTTTATATATCCCATAAGTTGATTAATAGGATCATAGCCACGCTGCTTTATAGTTTCCACAACATTTTTTAGTATGCTATGAATATCATTTTTATCATAAAAATTGTTATCAAATAATCTTGTTTCATCAAAATTTGTCATAATCTTATCCTCCGATTATACTAATTCTATTAAAATACCTACTGCATTTTCACCAGTATGAGTTGAAATTATTGGTGTAGTCGTAAAAATATCATTATCATTCACTGTATAATTATATTCTTCTTGCAATTCCTCTTTGATTAGTTTAATATACTCATCTGCCAAAGTATTAGGGAGACATATGTGTTTAATATTTTTATCACCTTTTTCATCATTAATGTGTTTTATTAATGAGTGTACTAACTTTTTCTTCCCTCTTACTTTATCTATTGCAACAAGTTCAGTTTCTTTTAATTGTGTTAAAACTTTTATATTAAGCAATCCACCAATCAATGCTGCTGACTTGCTAAGTCTTCCACCTTTTACTAAATTGTCTAGATTATCAATAGTAACAAACGTTAAAATATTCTTAGCTTTTTCACGTAAATTTTCAGAAATGGTATTTATATCTAATCCAGTTTTCAATTGTTCAATACAAGAATCTAAAAGATAAACCATCCCTCTTGTTGTTGTTTTAGTATCAACAACTTCAATATTATCAAAACCAGCAGCTGCAGCTAGTGCCGTATTGTAAGTTCCGCTTAATGCTGAAGAAATAGTAAGAACAATTATTTTATACCCTCTATTAGTCCATTTTTCAAATGCTTCTAAAAATTTACCGATAGCCGGTTGACTTGTAGAATATTCATTTGCAGTACGTATACGTAGTATATATTCGTCATTATCCATACTTTGATAATCATATTCTTGTCCATCTATATTAAAAGTCAATGGGACAACTTCGACATCATATTTATTTATTTCTTCATTTGTTAAATCGCTTGATGAATCAATAATGATTTTTACTTTTTCCATATTTTACATCTCTTTCTTTTTTATGTAATGCATAAAAACATAATCGTAATCATTGTTTTCGTCTTTTTTAAATTCTTCACGACTAATGAGTTCCCAATTATTTTCATCGAAATTTGGAAACTTAGTATCCGCCTCCACTATGGTGTCAACTTCAGTTATGAACATTTCATCACATTTATCGAAATATTTTTCATAAATTGTACCACCACCAAAAATAAATACCTTTTGAGTAGTTGTATTTTCTAAAATACTATCATCTGTATAAATTTCAATATCATTGTAATCTTTCAATAATTCTGGATTCTTAGTTAACACCCTATTTATTCTATTTGGAAGAGCTCGCCCTATGCTATCAAGTGTTTTTCTACCCATAATTATAGTTTGATTCGTCGTTAGAGCTTTAACTCTTAACATATCTGCACGAAGGCGCCACGGTATAGTATTCTCATTTCCAATAGATTTATTTTTATCATATGCTACAATTAAAGATAACATAAAATTCATCCTCCTGACTAAACTGCTATAGGAGCTTTTATAAATGGATGGCTTTCGTAATCTATTAGCTCCACATCACTAATTTCTAAATTAAAAATACTATCAAACTCGTTTAGTCTAAGACTAGGAAGTTTAAAGGCATCTCTTGACATTTGTTCTTTAACTTGTTCAAAATGATTTACATAAATATGAGCATCTCCTAGTGTATGAACAAATTCGCCTACTTCTAATCCACATTCCTTAGCAATTAAAATAGTAAGTAACGAGTATGAGGCAATATTAAATGGGACTCCTAAAAAAACATCTGCACTACGTTGATAAAGCTGACAACTAAGCTTACCATCACTTACATAAAATTGAAACATAGTATGACATGGTGGAAGAGCCATAGTATCCACTTCACTTGGATTCCAAGCTGAAACAATTAGGCGACGTGATAAGGGATTTATTTTTATTTGTTCAATAACATTTTTTAATTGATCAATACCATTAAAATTTCGCCATTGTTTACCATAAACATTTCCTAAATCGCCGAATTTTGTAGAAAAATTGTCATCATTAAGGATATTTTCTTTAAAAATATTCATTTGTTTTTTATATTCTTCTGCAAAATCTTTGTCTTTAAGTACTCTATGTCCAAAATCAGTCATGTCAGGGCCTGTATATTCTTCACTTTCAATCCACTTTTTAAACGCCCATTCATTCCAAATATTATTTTTATTTTCTAATAAAAATTTGATGTTTGTATCACCTTTAATAAACCATAGCAATTCAGACCAAACTAAGTTAAAATTGATTTTTTTTGTTGTTAATAAAGGGAATCCCTTATTTAAATCAAACTTCATTTGATATCCAAAAATACTTTTAGTTCCTACGCCTGTTCTATCATCTTTGGTGATTCCATTTTCTAAAATAGTTTTACATAAATTTAAATATTCTTTATCTGCCACGCCATTTCTCCATTATGCTTTATAATTATTTTTTTTAAGATAGTCCATAAGTTCTTTTATTTTTTCAAGAGAACTTCGTCCAAAATGGTGTTCTATACCTTCAACTTCTTCGTAGATTTTATCTTTATCTACCCCTATTAAAAGTAAAAATTCTTCTAATAATTCATGTCTAGTAAGAGCGTATTCTCCCATTTTTTTTCCTATATCAGTTAGTGCTATCCCGCGATATTTTTCGTAGACTATGTACCCTTCAGCATCAAGTTTTTTTAACATTTTTGTTACAGTTGAAGGATAAACTTCTAATTTTTCTGCTATATCCGCACTTCTTGCATAACCTTTAGTTTTTACTAATGAATAAATGACTTCTATATAGTCTTCCATAGTTGGTGTTGCTTTGGCCATGTATGTTCCTCCTTATAGTGTTTTAAATGGCGATTGTTCGACTTTAGATTTTTGTACATTTATAGACAATTCGCCTATGTATTCAAGAAGTAAGTCTTTTACAAGATGTTCTGTAAAATGTCCCACATCTATGATATTTTTTTTCATTTCTAATGTATCTAAAGCTACATGATATCCTACATCACCTGTTAAGTAAATATCTACTTCAGGTAATGTATAGATAAAATCAGCTCCACTTCCACCTAGAAGGGCTACTGTTTTTATATTATCGTTATTTCCTAATACCGCCGAAATAGTCTCCAAATTGAACTTTTCTTTTATATATGTAATAAACTCCTTTTGAGTAAATTCTTCTGATAACTCCCCTATTCTACCTAGTCCAGCATTTTTATATGTTTCATGTTCAAAAAGTATGCGTATATTTTTCAATTCTAATTTTTTCGCGAGAAAATCATTTAAACCATATGTCGCTGAATCTAGATTAGTGTGAAATGAAATAACTGAAATATCATTTTTAACTAAAGATTTTATGATATTAGATTTGAAATCAACTGTAAAATCAAGTGATTTCAGTGGTTTAAATATTAATGGATGATGAGAAATAATTAAATCGATATTATTTGTTATTGCTTCATTAACTACTATTGTTGTTACATCTAGACAGACCAACACATTCTTAACTTCACTATTAAAGTCTCCTAGCATCAAACCGACATTATCCCACTTTTCAGCGAGTTTTATATCTGCGAGTTTATTTAAATGATCAAATACATTCCTTACAGTAATCACAAACCTAATCCTCCTTTTTTATTACCATATAATTATAACACTTTATAAAAAAAATTGCCATAACGAAACTTATTTTGTAATTAAAATAAAATATCTACTTCTCTTTTAAATACTAGAAGTAGATATTTTTTAATTTCAGATTATTTTTTAAATTTTTTATGTAGTTCAGTATAGAATAGCAATCCTATTAATGTTAAACCAATTCCTCCGAGTGCTAATGTAATTTGAGATGTTAATGTACTAATTAAGGTATATAAACCTCCTAAAATAGCTATCATAGGGATAATAGGATATAACGGCACTTTATATGGGCGTTCTAAATCAGGGTCTTTCTTACGTAATATTATAACTGCAAAGAATGTTGCAGTATAGAAGAACCACATTACAAATACTAATAAATCTGTTAACATATCAAAGCTTCCTGTTAACATCATAATTCCAGACATTACTAAAAGTAGTAAACCTGAATTTACAGGAATTGCACTTTTATTTAATTTTGTCCAAACATGTTTAAAAGGTATTTGATCGCTCAATGCCATAGCGTATGGAATACGAATACCAGCCATAGTGAATCCATTTATAGCTCCGTAAACACTTATTAAAATACCAATTGTTAGTATTTTACCACCTAGCCCACCAAACAATTTAGCAGCAACTTCACTGGCTACTGTTTGGTTCCCAGCAACTCTATCTAGAGGTAAACTCATTAAATATGCAATATTTATAAGAACATAGACTGCCATTACGACTGCTAGACCTAAAAAGATAGCTCTAGGTAAGTCTTTTTTAGGATTTTTCATTTCTCCTGCCATGCTTCCTACATTAGTCCAACCTTCATATGCAAACATTGCAGCAAGTAGTGCTCCACCTAAACCTCCAACAAATGAAATATCTTTTCCAGCTTCTATTGGGAATAATTGTAAAGGTTGAGAATTTTCTTGGAATAACCCAAAAATTATAATAGCTCCCAATGGTATCAATTTACAAATGGTAGCTACTGTTTGTATAATTCCCCCCGTTTTCCCACCTAAAAAATTTAAAAACATAAGTGAAGCAGCTGTTATAAATGCAATAGGTATATGCCATGTTTTATCTAAATTTAATAAACTAAGAACTTGAGTAGAAAATATAACAGCTAGCGCTGCTATCATTGCAGGAAAGTAAATAATTGATTGCGCCCATCCAAGAAGAAAGGCAGCTGTTTTCCCGTATGTTTTTTCTATCCAAACAACCATCCCTCCTACTTCAGGAATAGAAGCGGCAAGTTCTGCTACAGTAAGGCCTGCACAAATTGTAATAACTCCAGCCAATACCCATGCAAGTACCCCTAAACTCATAGTTCCGGTAGTTTTATAAATAACAGCGGCTTTAAAAAATACCCCTGCCCCGATTACCGATCCAATAACCGTCATAAATGCAGGCATAAAGCCTATAGTCTTCTTTAATTCATTCATAAAAATATCTCCTTTGAAATCGTTTTATTTGTAATTACATTATATCCTATTTTTATAAAAAAATAAAGAGAAAACAAAATAAATAAACTGTAACAGTTTATTATTTTTTATAAGTTCATTATATTCTTGCGATTATATATAATAACAAAGTAAAAACACATATTTTTTTAATATATATTACAGATATTGAATATAATTGAAAATAAAAAATGTTTATATATAATTTTTTACTAAACTAGACTTTTTCAAAATTATATATTATTATTAATATAATTAAAATGTGTAGGAGTTTATTATGAAGAATGTAGAAGGTTATCTAAGTAAGATTATTTTTCATAACAAAGAAAATAATTATTATATTTTATCAATTTTTTTAAATGATAATTATGATTTCGTAGATGGTGACTATCTTAGTGTCGTAGGAACTTTCGATGATATTGATTTTATTGAAGATGATTTATATTCATTTAAAGGTCAGATAGTTCAACATAGAAAATATGGAACACAACTTTCAGCGATTGTTGCGGAACCTGTAATTGAAAAAGATAAAGATGCGATTGTTTCTTATTTATCTAGTTCCATTTTTCAAGGTATCGGAAGAAAAACCGCAGAATTAATAGTCGATAGTTTAGGTGTAGAAGCATTAGATAAAATTTATGATGATAAAACTACACTATACGATATTAAAGGTATTCCAACTTCAAGAAAAGATATTATCTATAACACAATAATAGCCAACAAACAAACTCAAGATATCATTTTGAAATTAAACGAATATAATCTTAGTAATAATCTTATTTTAAAAATCTATAACTTTTACAAACATAATACACTACGCACAATAACAGAAAATCCATATTCTCTTATTAAAGATATAAAAGGTATTAATTTTAAAACTGTTGACAAAATAGCTGAAATTAATAATATAGAAGCTAACGATCGTGAAAGAATATTATATGGTTTTATTTATACGGTAAATACATTTTGTTTTTCTACTGGAAATACATATATAATGAAAAACGCATTACTTTATAATACATTTAATGTTCTATATTCATCACGTAATATAGCAGTAGATAAAGAAGATATATTAAACGCTCTTACCTATTGTTTAGATACAGGAAAACTAGTAGAACTAGAAGAAAAAATCTTTCTTCCAGAAATTTACTATTCAGAATATGCAATATACAATGATATAGAACGCCGACTTGACAAACAAAATTCTGTAGACATTAGTGATGAACTTTTAGATAAGTATATTGGCGAAATTGAAGAAGAACTTGGAATCGAATATGACATCGTACAAATAGCTGCTATTAAAAACTCTATAATTAATAACTTTTCTATATTAACTGGAGGGCCTGGAACGGGAAAAACAACAATTATTCTTGCAATAATAAAGGTATTTCAAAAACTTAACAATTATAGCCTTTCAGACCTTCAAGATGAAACCAAAAGTATATTGACACTATGTGCTCCGACTGGTAAAGCTGCAAAACGTATGGCAGAAAGCACAGGTCTTTACGCTTCAACAATACATAAGGCTATAGGTTGGACGGTAGAAGATGAGGATATGGAAGAGTTTGTTAGTGAAAAAAGGATAAAATCAGAATTAATCATAATTGATGAAACTAGTATGATTGATGTATTTTTAATGTATAATTTACTTAAAATAATTCACCCTGATGCAAAAATTCTTTTAGTTGGAGACAACGATCAATTACCATCAATTGCTCCAGGAAATGTCCTTAACGATTTAATTAACGCTCAAGTAATTCCAACTGTTAAATTAAATAAAGTTTTTAGACAAAGTGAGCATTCAAGCATAATAAATATTTCCCACTCTATTAGAAATAATATTCCTTTTGATATACTTGAAAATTTTGATGATAAAGAATTTCTATTAGCAACTAAAAATGAAGTACTGGATGTCATTACTACCACATATGATAGTATATTAAAAGAATCAAAAAAGGAAAAAATTCAAATATTAGCACCTATTTATAAAGGAGGCGCTGGTATCAATGAAATCAATAAAACAATTCAAACTCTCTTTAACCAAAATGAACTTCAAGTTGAATATGGAGATTTAATATATAAGGTGGATGATAGAGTTATGCAGCTTGTAAATCGTCCAGAAGACAATATTTTCAACGGGGATATAGGTTATGTTTATGATATTTTTAAAGAGGCTGGAAAAATAAAAATAGTTATTGATTATGATGATAACTTTGTAACATATGAAAAACAAGAACTTAATCAAATAACCCTATCATATGCTTGTTCGATTCATAAAGCCCAAGGTTCGGAATTTGAGAATGTAATTATACCGTTTATTGATAGTTATAACTTTATGTTAAATAAAAATCTAACGTATACCGCTATAACTCGTGCTAAGAAAAAATTAATTTTATGTGGGAATCCAAATGTGTTTTATAAATCAATAGAACCTACTAATACAGTAATAAGGCAAACAGCATTATCTACTTTCTTTACTAATGAGAAAACAAAAAAAATAAATATAGAACTAAATGAAGACTATATTTTAACGTATAAAAACCTTAATACCATTGACCCTATGATAGGAATGAATGACATAAAACCTGAAGATTTTATTTAAAAAAACTTTCGAATTATTTCGAAAGTTTTTTAAATTTTAGCTAATTCACGAGCTAGTCTATCTATATCATTGATAATTAAAAATGCAGAAGCTATCGCTGAACCGTTCTTAGATGCAATTGAACTATTTACTGCATTAATAATTACTGGAGTTAATTTTTCAATTCTTGATAAACGGCTGGTTAATTCGTTGAGTTTATCATATTCAGTGTTTTCAATAGATAATGATTTAAAAAAAGTGATATCTGAGGTTATACGTTCTTTCACTTCATTAAAGCTATTGACTTTATTCTCTAAGCCTCTTCCTTTGTTAAGATCTGTTTCAATCGTTCCTGCAAGTTCATCTAATGCTATCAAATCTTTTGTAAAATTTAATAGTTTATTTTTTATATAGTCAACTGAATATTTTTTGTTATCAACACTATATTTTTTGTTATCAACACCACTAGTATTAAATGATATACTATTGCTATTTTTAGTGACTATCTCTATATTGAAATCTTTATTATCAAATTCTTTTGAATTAATTGATTTTTCAACAAGTTGCTTTCCAGAGAAATTATTAATTTTTAATGTTGATAATAATTTATCTAATTCTTCTTTGGTTACAACCTCTTCATTAGTAGTAATAACCAGTTTATTCTCTCCTACGTTAAATTCAGTTTTTTCTAGCTGGTTAATCGTTACTGAATTTGTAAGATTTTGGAGCTGTTCTGTTGAGAACTTTTCTTTAGGACTACAGCCCTGCAATAAAAGCAAGGCTGTAATCATTATAATTAATTTTTTCATATTCTTAATTAGAATAACTCTGGTGCTGAGATGATGTTTAAGTTTTCATCGATTTCAAATACTAATGGAGTACCTGTTGGTAAATTAAGATCTAAGATTTTTTCGTCCGAGATATTTAATAAGTATTTGATTAACGCTCTTAAACTATTTCCATGAGCAGAAATAAGAACATTTTTACCAGCTTTTATTTGTTTAGATATATCGCTTTCCCAATAAGGAAGCACTCTATCAATAGTAAGTTTTAAACTTTCTCCTGTTGGGATTTCTCCTTCTGGAATATCTTTGTATCTATCAATATTTCCAGGGTACATATCGCTATTTTTATCTACTTGTGGAGGTGCTACATCAAAACTTCTTCTCCAAATGTGTACTTGCTCATCTCCATATTTTTCGGCAGTTTCAGCTTTATTTAATCCTTGAAGAGCTCCATAGTGTCTTTCGTTTAGTCTCCAACTTTTATAAACAGGAATCCATAATAAATCTAATTCCTCTAAAAATAAGTTTAATGTTTTAATTGCACGTTTTTGATATGAAGTATAAGCTACATCAAAAGTAAGACCTAATTCTTTTAAAGTTTGTCCACCTTTAATAGCTTCTTGTCTTCCTTTATCAGTGATATCAACATCAACCCATCCAGTAAATCTATTTTCAAGATTCCATTGACTTTCACCATGTCTAGTTAATACTAATTTCATTTAAGAAATCCTCCTAGTTAATTATTATATTTTTCATTATACAATAATTTTAAACAAGTGTACATACTTTTAAAATAAAAACTATTAAGAAAACGTTATACACTTTTTTGATAAAATAAAAAACAAATAGATATTAGTTCTATACATAACGTAATACAGTATATCTATTTATTTTTTATTCTTTATTGGTATTGTTAAACTATACATAAATTTTTCCGTATAAAGTTTTCTTAATAAACTTTACGATTAATTTTGTTTCTTTTTACAACTTTTAACTTATTAGTTTCAAAGAAAGTAAATACTTTCGCTAATAAAAATACAATAATCACCCAATATATAAACATAAAATTACCTTCTTTCTTTTTGTACGTAAATCTTAATTTATTCTCTATTAATATAATAACATACGGAAAACCGAAAATCAAGTATAAAATTCATATTTCTTAATTTTTTTATAAATATACTTGATTTTTACTACGGATTACTTTATAATTTAAGATAAGAATAAAGTGAAGATTGGATAGATTATTATGACAACTACATTTAGTATCAGATTCAAACAGTGTTTAAAAGAAAAAAATATAAAACAAGCAGAGCTTGCCCGCTCTACTAAAATCACTCCTTCGTCTATTAGTGATTGGTCAAAAGGAAAATATGTTCCTAAAAGAGATAAACTCCTTGCTATTGCTGAGTATTTATCTGTTAATCCTGATTGGTTAGTGGGTGATTGTGATAATATGTTTGTGGAAGAACATATAACTTCCTCTTCTGATGAAGATTCAGATGAGTATATCGACAACACTTCTAAACTTCCAATACTGGGAACTATTTGTGCTGGAGATGGGGTTTATATAGAAGAAGAATATGATGAACATATTTTTATAGATCAAGGAATGGGTGCTGATTTCGCTCTTCGAGTCAAAGGAGATAGTATGATCGAGGCTGGAATTTTTGACGGAGATTTAGTTTTTATCCGTCAACAGTCTTCTGTCCGCAATGGTAAAATTGCAGCTGTTCGTTTGACTGAATGGAATGAAGCATCGTTAAAAAAGATTTTCGTTAAAAATGATAATGTAATTCTTTATCCTTGCAATCCAGATTATGAGCCTATAGTCACTCGAAATGTTGAAATCATAGGGGAATGCGTTGGGGTTTATAGAGAATTATAATAATACACTAATAATATAAAGAATACGAAGTTTGACGCTTAATTTTTAATATGGTCATACTTCGTATTTTTTTATATTTGTGATTTCAATACCGCTATTCTATCTCTACCATTTATATCTTTATAAACGACAGTTTCAAACTTATTATTTTCTCCTAAGGTAATTATTTTTTCTTTTTGATCATAGCCTATCTCGAAAAACATAATTCCTTTTTCATTTAAATATGGTCTAGATTTCTCTATTATATTTCTATAAAAGTACATTCCTTCTTCATCAGCGAATAATGCTAAATGAGGATCATAATTTAAGACATTTTCTTTTATAGTTTTCTTATCATCATGTGCAATATACGGGGGATTAGATACTATTATATCAAACTTATCTTGTATATTAGAAAATAAATCTGATTCAGCAAAAGATATATCTACTTCCAAAGAACTAGCATTTTCTTTTGCGACCGTTAGTGCTCTACTACTAATATCGCTTGCTAAAATTTTGACATCAAATTCTTCTAATTCTTTTTTTAATGTAATACCTATAATTCCACTTCCAGTACAAAGATCTAATATCTTTATATTAGTTAGATTATTTTTTCTAATATAATCAATTACTTTGTAAACAAGTTCTTCTGTTTCCATTCTTGGAGATAATACATCACTTGTTACCTTGAATTTTCTATCATAGAAATATTCAAATCCCACTAAATGACTAAGTGGAGTATCATCTTTTATGTGTTTATTAATTAATTGAAAATATTTTTGTTCATCTTCTTCTGTTAATTCAAGTGCTAAATTCTCATTAAATTCACGCATTTCATCTAACATATACATTAGTAAAAATCGTGCTAAACTCTCTTCTTTTGCTTGTCTTCTCAAAAGAAGACAAGCCTTTGTTATAGCTTGCCTTCTGTTCATTATAGTTCTTCACCTTTATTAAGTTCTGCCATTTTTTCAGCTTGTTCAGCTATACGAAGTGCTTCTAGTATCTCATCAAGTTTGCCTTCCATAATTTGGTCCAGTTTTTGAATTGTTAAACCAATTCTGTGGTCAGTAACACGATTTTGAGGATAGTTATATGTTCTAATGCGTTCAGAACGATCTCCTGTACCTACTTTAGATTTACGTTCCGCATCAAACTTAGCTTGTTCTTCTTGTTGATATTTATCATAAACACGCGCACGAAGTACTTTCATGGCTTTTTCTTTGTTCTTAATTTGAGAACGTTCATCTTGCATTGATACTACTACTCCTGTAGGAATATGCGTTAAACGAACAGCAGACATAGTTGTATTAACAGATTGCCCTCCTGCACCACTAGATGCAAAAGTATCAACACGAATATCATTTTCGTTAATATCTATTTCGATTTCTTCAGCTTCTGGAAGAACAACAACAGTTGCTGTAGAAGTATGAATACGTCCACTTGATTCAGTTGTAGGAACACGTTGAACACGGTGTGCTCCACTTTCAAATTTCATCTTAGAATATACATCCTCACCTGAAATAATAAAGATAGCTTCTTTAATTCCACCAATACCTGTTTCAGAACGTTCTAATACATCAACTTTCCATCCTTGAGATTCTGCGAATCTAGTATACATGCGAAGAAGATCGCCTGCAAATAATTGTGCTTCGTCCCCTCCGGCTGCTCCACGAACCTCAACAACAACGTTTTTACCATCATTCGGATCTTTTGGTAATAATAAGATTTTTAATTCTTCTTCCATAGGAGCAAGACTAGGTTCTAACTCTTTAATCTCCTCCTGCATCATTTCTTTCATTTCTTTATCTTCTTCGATTTCAAGCAGCTCTTTTGTGTCTGCTATTTGTTGGACGATATTTTTATATTCTCTAAATACCGCAACAGTTTTTTCGATAGAACGTTGTTCTTTTGAGTATTCCATAAGTTTTTTCGTATCGCTAACAACATCTGGATCACTTAATAGTTCATTAAGTTTCTCATAACGTTCTTCTACAACTTCCAGTTGTCCTAATATCTCCATCTGGTCCTCCTAATAATTTATTTTCTTATTTCATGACAGTGTCTACATCTTGCTTCGTATGATTCACTAGCCCCTATCACTACTATTGGATCATCAAAACGCGCAGGCTCACCATTAATTAATCTTTGACTACGACTTGCCTCTTGGCCGCACTTATTACAAACAGCATGTAATTTTGTAACCATTTCGCTTATCGCCATAATTTCAGGCATCGGTTGAAATGGTTCAGCTTTAAAATCCATATCTAACCCTGCGACAATTACACGAACACCACTATCAGCAAGTGTATTTATAACACTAACTATTTTGTTATCAAAAAATTGTATTTCATCAATACCTATAATATCATATTTTTTATCTTTTACATAGTCATAAATTTGCTCAGCACTATCTATACTAACAGATTCATAGCTATTTCCATTATGTGTTGAGACTTTGTTTTCATCGTATCTGTTATCGATACTTGGTTTGAATAACAAGACATTTTGTTTTGCTATTACTCCTCGTTTAATCCTTCTTAATAATTCTTCTGATTTACCAGAGAACATACTTCCACAAATGCACTCTATCCAACCAAATTTTCTATTTTCTACCATAAATTATTTCTCCAAATTAGATTAGTATAAATACTTTACTGTTTCAGAATTTTATACGTAATATATAGAATAAAAACAGACAATCCGAAAAGATATGTCTGTTTTATTTTTCTTACTTGATACCGTATTTTTTGTTGAAACGTTCGATACGACCATCTGCTTGAGCGAATCTTTGACGCCCTGTGTAGAATGGGTGTGTGTCTGAACTGATCTCAACTTTTAATAATGGGTATGTATTTCCATCTTCCCACTCGATAGTTTCTTTAGATGGTTTTGTAGAACCACTTAAGAATTTGAAACCACTAGTAGTATCCATGAATACAACTTTACGGTAATCTGGGTGAATTCCTTCTCTCATTATTATCGTCTCCTTCTGCCCTGAACGCTTTTAATACGAACAGAGTTATTTTTGAAGTGATCTAATCACATACCTATTTATTATAAATAATTATTACAAAAAAATCAAGTAGTTTATTAAAAAAATGTCAAGTTTTTTTGTTGACCTCTTTACAAAAATAAATACTGTTTATTTTTTAGAATAAGTTGCACATTTTTAAATTTTATACATTATGTTTTAATAATAAATATTATAACTCCAAAATAAACAAAACCTCTTATTTTACTAAGAGGCTAAATAACTATTATTTATTTAATTTTGAATCGTGGAATTTTTTCATAATTCCTTCTTTTGATAATAAACTTCTAACAGTGTCAGAAGGTTGAGCTCCATTACCTAACCATTTTAATGCTAACTCTTCATCGATTTTAACTTCTGCTGGTTCTTTAACAGCATTGTAAGTACCGATAGTTTCGATAGAACGTCCATCACGTGGAGATCTTGAATCAGCAACAACGATACGGTAGAAAGGTGATTTTTTAGCACCTAATCTTTTTAAACGGATTTTTACTGCCATGTTTGTACTCCTTATGTTTCAACTTTTTATTAATTTTTAATGTGTGTGTTTATGAAGTGTTTAATGAAAAAGTTGAATCTATAACGCTAAGTTTTATAAGCTAGATATTATTCTAACATTAAAATAAATATCTGTCAATACTTTTCAAAGAAAAATGTCAACTTTTTTTCTTGACTCTTCTAATAGCTATTCTACCAGTATATATTAATCATGTAAAGAAAAAATATTTATAAATAATTATTCAGATAAAAGCAAGATATACGATCTTACCTTTATCTGAATATTTTAGTCCTCTAATACCTTTTCGATTTCTTTTAATACTTTATCTTTTCCTAATTTAGTAACTGATGAAAATGGAATTACCGCCATACTATTTGTTAAATCTAGTTCACGTTTTATAATAGCTGTATTTTTAGCAAGTTCATTTTTTGAGATTTTATCTATTTTTGTTAAAACTACAACAAATGGAATTTCATAGTAATTTAAAAATTCATTCATTTCTATATCATCTTGCGATGGTTTATGACGACTATCAATAAGATGTAGAACAAAACCTAGATTTTTACTAGTTGTGAAATATTCTACAATCATATCATATAATTTTTCTTTTTCTGACTTTGATAATTTAGCATAACCATAACCTGGGACATCAACTAGAACTACTTTATCATCAATGTCAAAAAAATTTAATGTACGTGTCTTACCAGGTTTCGCTGAAACACGAGCATAATTTTTACGTTCTAGTATAGTATTAATAAATGATGATTTTCCAACATTAGAGCGTCCGCACATCGCTACTTCTGGCTTAGTATGCTCTGGATATTGTTTCTTTGAAACCGCACTGATTAATAAATCTACATTATGTGTATTTAACTTTGTCATTATTTTTCTCCAAATACTATATTGAATACTTCACTTATATTATCCACAGTATAAATAGTAAGTTTTGCCAAAATATCTTTTGGTATATCTATTAAGTCCTTCTTATTTTTTGTAGGAATAATAATTTTATTAATATTCATTTTTTCTGAACTTAAAATTTTCTCTTTAACTCCACCTATTGGTAATACTTTACCGTGAAGTGTCATCTCGCCTGTCATCGCAATATCATTATTAACTGCTTTTCTAGTTAGAGCAGAATATACTGATGTTGTTATAGTAATCCCTGCTGACGGTCCATCTTTCGGAACTGCACCTTCTGGAACATGAAGATGAATATCTATCTCAGAAAAATTAATTTCAGATAATCCTAAATATTCCGCATTAGAACGTAAATAAGAAATCGCCATTTGAGCTGATTCTTTCATTACATCCCCTAGTTTCCCAGTCAAAATGATTTTACCAGTTCCTTTAGATATACTTGTTTCTATTTCAAGTGTATCCCCTCCAACAACAGTGTACGCTAAACCATTAACCAACCCTATTTCTGGTTGAGAGTTTTTATCTTTTGAACTATATTTTTCAGGACCAGCAAACTCTTCTAAATTATTAACACCGATTTTAATCTTTTCTTCACCTTTAAGTATTTTTAAAGCAACCTTACGACAAATCGAGCCCAGTACACGCTCAAGATTCCTTACTCCTGCTTCATAAGTATAACCATTAATAACTTTATTAATTGCTTGTTTCGTAAAAGAAATTTGTTCTTTTTTAAGCCCATTTTCTTTAATTTGACGTGGAATTAAATATTTAATTGCAATATTTTCTTTTTCTTTTACAGTATAAGATTCCAATTCAATAACTTCCATTCTATCACGTAATGGCGCTGGAATTAGACTTAGATTGTTAGCTGTAGCTATAAATAATACTTTCGATAAATCAAATGGAATATCCAAATAATGATCAACGAATTCATTGTTTTGAGCAGGATCTATTACTTCTAACATTGCAGAAGCTGGATCACCTTTAATATCAGATGCCATTTTATCTATTTCATCTAATAAAATTACTGGGTTTTTTGTCTTTATTTTCTTCAGTGACTGAATAATTTTTCCAGGTAAAGCTCCTAAATATGTTCTTCTATGACCTCGAATTTCCGCCTCGTCTCTTACTCCACCTAAAGAAATACGTACAAAGCTACGCCCCATAGATCTTGCTATAGACTTAGCAAGAGAACTTTTTCCAACTCCAGGAGGTCCAGATAAACATAAAATTGGTGATTTCATATCATCTCTAAGCTTTTTAACAGCAAGAAATTCCAAAATTCTTTCTTTTATTTTATCTAAACCATAATGATCTTCATCGAGTATTTTTTCAGCTGCTTTTATATCAATCTCATCTTTTGTTAATATGTTCCAAGGTAGTGCTACAACTGTATCTAGATATGTTCGTATAATAGAATGCTCTGGACTCATGACAGGAGTTTTTTCTAATCTATCTACTTCTTTTAACAATAGTGTTTTATCTTCATCTGATAATCCAATTTCAATAATTGCTTTTCTAATCTTTTCTACATCATCATCTTCTGGTGAAATTTGTTTCAATTCATCTTGAACTACTTTCATTTGCTCACGTAAAAAGTATTCTTTTTGTTGCAAATCAAGATTTGTTCGAACTTTATCATCAATCTCACGTTTAAAGCTATTTCCTACTAAAAATGCTTCTAGGCTTCTACTTAAGAAAATCGCTTTTTTTTCTAAATCTAATAAATACAAAATACGTTTCTTTAATAATCTATCCAAAGGAAAGAACTTCATATTTTTATTAATAAATTTTTCCAAATTATCTGTTTTATAGTAATCTATTTCAAAATTCTCTCTAGCAAGATATTTCTTAAATAACTCTTCTATATTGTTAAGCATGGTATTTTTATCAAAACCATTATCTTCTGTATTTTTTATAGTAATATCTAAATACTCTACGTGCTTGTCATTATATACGCCGCTTTTCACTTCGGCAACACCATAACAGTGATACTCATATTTATTAGCTTTTTTATCTATTGTAAGTTGACCATATGTTCCAAAGAAAACGTTGAATCCTTGGTTATCAAACATGTCATCTTCTGAAAACTTTTCATCATATGTATCTATTGGTTTTCTTTTACTAGTAACAAATACAGATATTTTATCTTTCTTCAAGCCTTTTATAGTCTTTAAGAATTTTTTGTCTGTTACATCAATATTATATGTATTAGACGGAAAGAATATATCTCTATTTTCTAATAAGTAATATTTTGTCAAAACAAACTCCTTTCGTTATATTATTATTTTAGTTTAGGTGTAGTTTTATTAACTATATTATCCTTGGTTATTGTACAAGTTTTAACACCTTTTGTACTTGGAAGTTCAAACATAACATCTAAAAGAGCTTCTTCTATAATTGAGCGTAATCCGCGCGCTCCAGTTTTTCGTTTTATAGATTCACGAGCAACTTCTTCCAATGCATCTTTTTCAAAAACAAGATTTACTCCATCTAACTTAAATAAATATTCATATTGCTTAACAACTGAATTTTTAGGTTCTGTTAAAACTCTTACTAAATCTTGTTCATCTAATTCTTCTAGGTGGCATAGCACTGGTATACGCCCAATAAATTCGGGTATTATACCGAATTTCACCAAATCTTCATGTTTTACTTTAGAAATAATATCAGAATCATCATTGAGTTCATCACTCTTTGAAAAACCTATTATTTTATCACCTAAACGACGTTTTATTATTTCTTCAATCCCTGAAAAAGCACCACCTATAATAAATAATATATCTTTAGTATTGATTTTTATCATTTCTTCGCCAGGGTGTTTACGTCCACCTTGCGGAGGTACACTGGCTATAGTTCCTTCTAGAATTTTTAGTAATGCCTGTTGCACCCCTTCTCCAGAAACGTCACGCGTAATTGATACATTTTCACCTTTTTTAGCAATTTTATCTATTTCATCAATATATATAATTCCTTTTTCTGCTCTTTCTATATCATAATTAGCATTTTGAATAAGACGTAATAATATGTTCTCAACATCTTCTCCTACATATCCTGCTTCTGTAAGTGTTGTTGCATCAGAAATCGCAAAAGGTACATCTAACATTTTAGCTAAAGTTTGAGCGATTAAAGTTTTTCCTGAACCTGTGCTTCCTATTAATGCTATATTACTCTTTTGTAATTCTATAGTTTCATCATTTTGCTTAGCCATAATACGCTTATAGTGATTATAAACCGCTACAGCTACTGATTTTTTTGCTTTATCTTGACTTATCACATACTCATTAAGGTAATCCATAATTTCTTGAGGTTTTAATAACTTAAATTCTGGTTCCTTTGTTATATTTCTATATTCAATCTCTTCATCTATTATATCTGAGCATAGTTCCACGCATTCATCACAGATAAATACATCGTTTCCTGCTATTAATTTAAATACTTCGTTTGGATTTTTACCACAAAAAGAGCATCTCATATCTTTTTTATCATTTACCATAATTACACCTCACTTGTCTTGAACTTTATTCTATATCTTATTGTTATTTCAATATAAAGCCCAAAAAGATACATTATATTATAACATAAATAGATGTTTTTTTCTAGTAAATGAATTTTTATAAACCTTGATATAAACACTTTTTTAAAATTTATACACTTAGAATTTTTTTTGAAAGAAAAAGAAAAAATATTACCATAATTAGGAGCTACTTTTTCACAATGAAATAATAGGATTTATAATCAAATTAAAATATAAAATGAAAAGTTAATTATAAGTATTAATTTTACTTTTACAGGTTGTAATTTAATGTTATAATTAAAATATAAATTTTAGGAGGAAACATTATGTCATTTTTTTCAAAATTAGGTGAAAACATCATACTTCCGCAAGATGTCCTTATTCAATCAAAAGAAACATCTATTGTTCCAAACGCTGTTAATGCTACGATAGGGATTGCAACAGATAACAAAAAAGCATTATCACTTCCGACAATTAATGAAGTTATAAAGGAACTAAGTACAGCAGAATATTTGCCATATTCTCCTACTCCAGGTTTATTAAAAATAAGGGAGTTATGGAAAGAAAAAATTCTTAAAGAAAATAGCACTATTAACTCAAAATATTTGAGTTTACCTATGGTTACTACTGGTATTACCCAAGGGATTGATATTGTAGCAAATTTATTTAGTGAAAAAGATGATGCGTTGCTATTACCTAACCTATTTTGGCAAAACTACGCCCAAATATTTACTATTAAATTGGGAAATAATATTTATAAATACAATCAATTTGATAACGAAAATAATTTTAATCTAGCTGATTTTAAACATACACTATATAATATTAAAGAAAACAAAATTTCTATAATACTTAATTTTCCCAACAATCCAACTGGTTATACCCCATCAACAGAAGAATTAACACAATTGGTTAGCATCATAGATGTGTTCGCAAAAGAAAATCCAAATAAAAATCTAATAATAATTTCTGATGATGCTTACTTTGGATTATTTTTTGAAGAAAATCACAAAACTCCTACTTTAAGTGCAACATACAAACTTGTAGATAACAACAATTGTCTAGTAGTCAAATTAGACGGAATAACTAAAGAGTACTACGGCTGGGGTCTTCGTGTCGGATTTATAACATATTACACTAGTGATGATGAATTAAGAAAAATTGCATTAGAAAAAACTCAAGGTTACCTTAGAAGTACTACATCATCACCATCAAATCTATCTCAACAAATTGCTCTTAGGTTATTGGAAAGTTCACAAGTAAAACAAGAAAAAACATATAATGACAGTATAATAGAAGGGCGCTATCGCATTTTAAAAGAAGCTATAGCTAAATATAATTTAGATGATGATGTAACTATATTGCCATTTAATTCGGGATACTTTTTCACTATCAAAATGCCAGAACACATTGATGCACATAAATTCAGATTAAAATTCCTTAATGACTATAAATATGGTGTTTACTCTATGGATGATTCTCACATAAGAATAGCTTTTTCATGTCTTGATAAAGAATTAATACCAGATTTAATTAAAAATTTTAAACTTTGTATTAAAGAATTTTCTAAATAACATAAATAACTCCTAAATTAAAACTTTAGGAGTTATTTTATTAAATTCCTTTTTTTAATAGTTCTGCCATAAATTTATTAGCATTATACTCAACCGAATCGTCCAACTTTGGAAAATCATATGAAGAGTATTTGTTATCTAATGCTGCTTTTATTAAATAATCTGTAACACGAGGGTTTTTAGGTAAAATAGGACCATGTAAATAAGTTCCAATTAAATTATTGTATAGTAATCCTTCCTTTTTATCATCATCGTTGTTTCCAAATCCAACAATTACATTACCTAATGTTTCATAATCATGATAAGTTCTTCCTCCATGATTTTCAAAACCAACTATGTTTCCAAATTTCTCTGATTCAAGCAAAATATTACCAATTAAACGAGGTTTATTAGGTAAAGACTCAGTGTAAAAATCGAGAATATTTAAACCCGGTAACTTAATTCCATCGACCGTCTTATAATATTCTCCTAAAAACTGATATCCTCCACAAATTGTTAGTGCAGGAGTCCCATTTTCTATAGCTGCTTTAAATTCATTTTTTATTTTACTAAATTGCTCTGTAGCTATACACTGTTCTCTATCTGAACCACCACCTATAAAGAACATATCGCAATCAGATAACTTTATACCTGATGTAGAGGTGATATTTTCAATTTTTAAATCTATTCCACGCCATTCACAGCGTTTTTTCAAGGAAATCACATTTCCTATATCACCATACAAATTTAATTTATCTGGCATGAAATGATACAATTTTAATTCCATATAACTATTTCTCCAATTCCTTTTGAGTTTCAGTTAACGCTGTATAATTTGGTATAGCAATAGCATATCTCTCAGGGTATTTTTTTAATTCTAAAACTGCCTCTGTAATATTCTCATTGACTGTTATATTAGCTTTAATATCACTATATTTCAAACGTAATGCTAATTCTTTAGCTCGCTTTCCTGAGCAAACAATATTTTTAATATTTTGATTAAGTAAAATATTAAAATCAGTATCCCAAATCCATGATATATCTAAGCCGTCAGCTCCATTATCATTTAATACTAAAAGATAATTTATATCTTCCTTAATCCCATTACCAATTGCTAATGATGCATTAAGTCCTGCTGGATTTTTCGCTAAGTTAAGCAACGCTGTAGCATCTTTTGATATAATAATACTTTGCATACGTCCATTCTTAGATGTATAACTGCTTAATCCCTGCTGAATTTCTTCCTCAGTTAGCCCTAGCTCTTTTAATAGTGAATATGCAGCAAGTAGATTATATATATTATAGTCTCCCGCCAATCTTGTCTCAATGATTTCACCATTATTAACACTAAATTTTATAAATGGTTCAACAACTGCATTGGTTACATTATATTTTGCTTCGGGGTGTTTAAAGCTACACTGTGTACATTTATAAAAACCTAGCTGACTATAATGAATATAATCATAATCTAATTCATGCCCACAATTAGGGCAAAATTTTGATTCTGGAATACCATAATCAACAAAGCTATATGCATCATTATTTATTCCAAAACAAACATTATTTTTGCCATATTTTGATAATCGTGTAACAAAAGGGTCATCACTATTTAAAATAAGCTGTATATCTTTTCCTTCTAATTGATTACCGATTGTTTCAATTAAAGTATCTATTTCTCCAAAACGATCAATTTGATCTCTAAAAAAATTATTAATAACAAATTTTGTTGGTGTTATATAATTCATAACTTTTGGAATAGAGCCCTCATCTATTTCAATGATAGCTAATTTTGTATTGTTTTTTGACTGGATAGCAAACGTAGATATGATCCCATCTAACATATTAGCCCCTTCAAAATTATTAATAAAATTTTTATTACATACTTTTAATGTATGTCCTATTAAATTTGAAGTTGTTGTTTTACCGTTTGTTCCAGTTACAAAAACAATTTCATCATAATTAGTAGCTAGTTTAGAAAGCACATTATTATCAAGTTTTCTCAATACTTTTCCTGGTAAATCTGTTCCTTTTTTACCTGCTACTCTACTGGCTTTTCTTGTCAATTTAGCCAAAAGTTTGTAAAATTCTAACATAACGTCTCCTGTTAAATCTTTTAAAGATTATTTTGTGATGTATCAAATTTATATCCTATTCCCCATACAGTAACAATCATTTTCGAAACTTTTGGAGAAATTTTATCAAATTTTTTCCTTACTCTTTTTATGTGAGTATCTACTGTTCTAAGATCAGAGTAAAAATCGTAATCCCACACAGCTCTAAGAATTTCATTTCTTCTAAACGCTTTATCTGGTGATTTAGCTAAAAACAATAATAAATCAAACTCCTTTGGTGTAAGAAGGACTTCTGTATCTTCAACTATAACTTTATGTGAATTTACATCTATTATCAATCCTGGAAAAACCAATACATCTTTTGTATATAATTCTGGTGTATAAAAAACACTACGTTTAGTTCTTTGTAATATTGCATTTATTCTTAACATAAGTTCTCTAGGACTAAATGGTTTAATTACGTAATCATCTGCACCTAATTCAAATCCTTCTACACGGCTTTGTTCATCGGCCTGTGCTGACATTATTATAACAGGCGTCGCTTTAGTTTTTCTAAGTTCAGCTAATATTGACTTACCATTCAGTATAGGTAAGTGCACATCTAAAAGAACACACGAATAATCCATGTATTTCAAACGTTCTAAACCATCTTGACCATTACTAGCTTCATCAACAATATACCCTTCTTTTTCAAGGTACATTATTAATAGTTTTCTAATTCTCTCCTCATCATCTATTACTAATACTCTCTCTGCCACTAAATATCACTTCCTATAAATTACTTATCTCCATTTTTAGCTTTATTAATTAATCTTTTTACCTCATGAATAGTAAGAACCCTGTACTCACCCTTACGTAATCCATCTAGTGTCAAATCTTCAATAGATTCTCTTTTTAATTTCATTACTTCATAACCTAACGCTTCAAACATTCTACGTACTTGTCTATTTTTACCTTCATGAATTGTTAGTCTTACTAGTGTGTTACCACTCTTATTTTTATTTTTTACAATATTAACCTCTGCTGGAGATGTTTTATAATTATCAATCCTTACACCAGAACGTAATATTTTTAAATGGTGCTCTTCTAGCTTTCCATTAATTTTTGCTACATAGGTTTTCTTTATTTTGTGTTTTGGATGGGTAATCAAGTTTATAAACTCCCCATCATTAGACATAATTAAAGCACCAGATGTATCATAATCAAGACGCCCTACCGGTACTACTCTTTCATTCACTGCTTCAAAGAAATCCTTGACACAAACTCTATCTTTTTCATCAGACATAGATGTAATAACCTTTTCAGGTTTATAAAATAGATAGTATTTTTTATTTTCTTTTAATAAACGTACCCCTTCAACAATTATAACATCGCTTGGTTCAGCCTTAACACCTAATTGCTTAATAACCTCACCATTTACACTAACCTTTCCCTCTAATATTAATTGTTCAGCCTTTCTTCTAGATGTATATCCAGAAGCTGCTATTAACTTTTGCAATCTTTCCGCCATGTCATCCTCCTATTTCTCTAAAAATTTACTTATCTCGCTTTCGCTTATATCATCTGATTTTGGTAACTCATCTAAACTTTCTATACCGAAAACATCTAAAAACATTTCTGTTGTTTCGTAAAGTTTTGGTTTACCTATTGTGTCCAATGTTTTAGTTGATACAATTAATTCTTTAGATATAAGGGAGTGTAATATAGAGTCACTACTTACACCCCTTATTTTATCTATTTGAACTTTTGTTATCGGTTGATTATAAGCAATTATTGCCAGTGTCTCTAATGAAGCTTTAGATAATTTAATAAGATTCTTGGAAACAATAGCTTTTTTTATCATTTCAGACATTTCTTCATTTAAAAGCATTTTATAAGTCATTCCGAATTTCTTTATTATTAGAGGATTATCTCTTAAATTATATTCCTCCAAAAATATATTAAGCATATTTTCTGCTTCATGATACTCTACTTCCATAAAAGTAGAAAAAAATTCAACACTCAAGCCTTCTTCTCCTTTCATAAAAAGTAAGGCTTCAATAGTTTTTTTAATTTTATCTAATAACATAGCTTATTCCTTTAATTTATATTCCAGAATTATTTCATTTTCATTATCTATACATATCAATTCCTGATCTCTAATCATTGTTAAAATACTAACAAATACTAAAACAATTTCATTTCTTTTAGTATAATTTTTTATTAGTCCAGAAAAAGATAATTTTTTATTTTTATTGAATCTTTCAGTCAATTCTTGTTTTATATCTTCAAATGAAATCTCACGACGATAGCCGACGAATGCTTTATCATTCTCATTATTATTAAAAGTTTTTAAAACATTTTCCATAGCTTTCAGCAACTTTATTGAAGGTATTCTTAAAGATCCTATATTATCTTGTATATCTAAATCTATACTTTCTTTTTCTAGGTATTGAGCTCGCTCTTTTTGCAAAATTTCCAATTTAGTACTAAGTTCCTTATAGTTTTTATAATCCAATAACTGTTGTACTAAATCTTCTTCCTCTTCCGCAACATCTTCTTCAAATTTTGGTAGTAGATTTTTACTCTTTATATGGAGTAAAGTTGCTGCCATTACTATATATTCTTCTGCAATTTCAAGAGAAAACTCTTCACTAGTATTTATATACTCTAAATAACTCTCTGTTAATTTTGCAATAGGTATATTATATATGTCTAACTCCATTTTTTCAATTAAATGCAATAATAAATCAAGTGGTCCTTGAAAAATCTCTAAATTAACATTATACATTTACTATTATTCCTTTAATTAATTGTTCTTCTTGGATGATTGATTAGAGTTCTCTTTTGCCCTGGTTTTTTTAGATTATTAAAATACAACTTTAAACTATGAATATTTTTTAATCCTAGAAGTTCTTGTACTTCTTCTGCTGGAACCTTATCTTCTAAAAGATGAATAGCCAATGAGTTTCTAAAATTCATTGTATTGAGTTCTTTCTCAAGCCCTAAATCTTGTTGACGCTTTTTAAAAATTTTCCAAAAGCCTTGACGACTTATTCCTTCACCATCATGATTTAAAAATAACTTACTTTCATCCTCAATATCAGGATATTCTTTTTTCAATTCTTCAATATAGTTTTTAATTGCATCCGTTGATTCTTTATTTAATGCAACTGTTCTATACCCTTCTTTTTTCTTATACTTCAAGTATCCTATTGTTGTATTAACATCCTTCAATTCCAAGTTAATACATTCTGTGGGTTTTATACCTATAGAGTATGATAGTTCAAAAATAGCTTTATCTCTATAATCCATCCAATTTTTTGTATCAATATCTAAAATTTTAGATATTTCTTGCCTTGTAAATATAATAAGATTATGTTGGTCATCTTTATCTACATGTACATCTATGTTTATCTTATTAGAAATTAACCTTGTATTATAAAGATATTCAATAAAAATATGTACTGTTGAAATTGTTCTTGATAATGTCGCAGATGAATAGTCTTTTTCCTTTAGATACCCTAAATATCTTGTAATTAATTCCTCATTCAGCCAAGAATATTCCTCTATTGAATATCCCATTTCAACCAAATACAGAAAGATTTTTCTCAAATCTCTATCATAAGAATTAATTGTATTCATAGAGAATTTTTTCTTGTTTTCTAAATATTCTCTAAAATCATTCAGTAACTTTTCACTCATAAAAATACCCCCTTAGTATTAAAATACTCCCTAAATATTTATCTCTATAATGATTATATCATCTATAAAACTTTATGTAAATGTATTTGTAGCATTTTGACATTCACAATTAAAAAACCTTGAACAGTTTTTTGTAATAAACAAAAATCTCTCAAAGTTTATATTTATTAACTAAATTTATTATACTAAATTCTTTTTTTCCCGAATTTATTTTGAATTCCAATTACAAAAAATAAATTGACTATCATTATTGCGACTGGAGCTAAGATGGCATTATGGAAATAATACTTAGACATTGCTGCTCCAAAAATAACACCAAATAAAAATACTAAAACTACTGTTAAATAAATTAAAAACGGATATCTGCTTTCACTTTTTTTTAGGAAAATATATTTATATAAATGTTCACTCATAGAGCGTAAATTTCCAGTACAAAATACACTAGCAAAAACAAGATTATTAACTTTTCTAAATCCATCAAATTGAATAGCGCAAACAAATGAAATGACAATTGGTCGGATATCTAAAGCAAATAATGAACCTTTAAAAAATATAAATGTTAATGCTATAATTTGAATAAATAATAGCATATAGATATGTTTGAAAATAGACAATTCTTTATACTTTGATTCTATATATTTACTAACTAATACCCCAACTATGAAAGATAATACCGGAATAAGATAATGTCGAACTTCATATAGGTCCCCGTTAATCAAACCTATCCCAACAAAAATTAAATTTCCTGTTTGTGCATTAGCAAAAATTCCCCCACAATTAACAAAAGTATATGCATCAAAAAAACCACCTACCAAGGTCAGTAGCAAACAAAACATCAATTGTTCATGTACAGGCAGATTTTTATTAATCAACGTCTCACGAATATTCATATATTTAGCCTCTCCTACATCATTACAAGTTAATCAAAAATTGTTTCCCAATTATCAGGATTTTCAGAACAAGAAAAACACATTTCTAATTGTTTTTTAGTGGTCCTCTGAACTGAAAGCTCTGGTAGATTATCTAAAGAAAAGAAATCTGCAGCCAGCGTCTCAGTATTTGCTTCAAAATCATGATTGATATATTCGCACAAAACAAAAATTTTAACCATACCAAGCGGAAAGCTGACTGGATGATGTCTATTATAATCCAACACCGCAATAATTTTTTTAGGTTTAATGATAGCTCCTGCTTCTTCTTTCGCTTCTTTTATAACATTTTCCCTCACACTTTTTAAAGCATCTTGATAGCCACCAGGAAGAGCCCATTTCCCATCTAACTGTTCCTTAACTAAAAGAATTTTATTATCCTTGATAATAGCAGCTCTAGTTTCTACCTTAGGAGTTTGATATCCTATTTCACTGGCAAAATGCTCTTTTATTTTTTCTGGAGATATATCATATTTATAAGCAAGCATTTCACAGGAAATTTCTCTAATTCTTTCCGAACGTTCTCTATCAAATTTATCTTTGCTATATGCAAGAGAGCATTGAGCTAAAAATTGCAACTCTTTTGCCCATGATTTCCAGATACCTTCCATATAAACTCTAACCACATCTTCTATTCTTCTTATAAAAATCGCATCTTTAACGTCTAGAAAATCATAATCATTACTCATTAAAAAAACATTAGCCAACTCAGGTTTAATATTATTTTTATCAGCAGTTAAATACAATACGTTATATTGAAAGGAGTCGGCCCCTTCTGAAAAAGTATAGTTAATATTATTATTACTAAATACTTTTTCTAAATCTTTTGATATTTTACATTCTAATTTTTTATCTATTAATAATTTTTGGTACATAAAACTACCTCCACGCTTATCTATATATTATAACATACTTATTTTTATTTTTTCTACTTAATTTTCTTATTAATTACTAACACTTACAAAGTTATGATTAATACAATATATTTTTTATTAATTATTTTATAAAATTATTATTAACGATTAAAAATTTTCTCAAATTTCTTGTAAGTTTTGATTATTAGTTGTATAATTATTATTGTAAGTATACGGTAAGGAGGGAATAGAATGAAATACATTATTTCTTTATTTTGGGCTTTCATTTTTTCATTTGTAACAATATTTATAATTACATCTATTTTAGGGAGTAACTCTGAAGTTAATACGCTTAGGGACTGCGCAATTTTATCTGTAATCTTTACAGTATTTGTTGCTCTACTTGATGCTATTGGTTTGGATAAAAAAAGAAGAGAAAATTAATTTATAAAAATAAAATTTATTATTAAAATAGGAATGGGACTTATGTTGCTTTCCTATTTTTTCTAAATAGGAGCACTACATATATGAATAATTTACTTGCAACTATGTGTTATATTGATAATGGTGACAGTTATCTTATGCTTAAGCGTAATAAAAAAGAAAATGATATTCATGAAGGGCTTACTATCAGTGTTGGCGGTAAGTTTGAAATTGGAGAAAGTCCCGAGGATTGCGTTATTCGAGAAGTAAAAGAAGAAACGAATCTTGATATCATTAAACCTAAACTTCGTGGCATAATCACTTTTCCAAATTTTGATGGAAATAAAGATTGGTATACATATGTATTTACAGCAAAAGAGTATACAGGTAACCTTACAAAAGATTGCAATGAAGGAGATTTAGTTTGGGTTAAAAAGAATGAAATACAAAATATAAAAACTTGGGAAGGTGATTATATATTTCTTGATTGGCTAGTACAAGATAAGCCTTTCTTTTCAGCTAAATTTAATTATAAAGATAATAAATTTATTGATTATGAAGTAACTTTTTACGACTAAAGGAGCAATATTATGAATATTGAATTAAATAAAATTTTTGAAACACACTATACTATCAAAGGTGAAAATAGTGCTAAAAGTATGGGGAGTGGGGATTTGGTAGTATTATCTACACCTAGTCTAGTAGCTTTTATGGAAAATTCTGCAAAAAATTACTTAAATAATTTTCTTAATGAGGAACTAGGTAGTGTTGGTAGTAATATTAATATAAATCATCTTGCTCCAACTCTTATCGGAAAAAGTATAATTGTCAAAGGTACAATTAAAGAAATTATCAAAGAAAAGATAATTATCTTTAGTCTTGAAGCATACGAAGGTGATAAACAAATTGCAACAGCTGATCATACACGTGTAATAATTAATAATAAGAAATTTATGAAAAAATTAATATCTAAATAAGCAAATAAAAACCTCCTAAATAGGAGGTTTTTATTTTACAATTTTACATTTAAAATTCATTAGAAAACATTAATTCTAAAAAATATTCTTTAAGTACTTTTATATAAGTACCTTTCATACCTAATGATTTTGACTCTATAATACCTGCACTTTCTAATTTTCTAAGTGCATTAACAATAACTGAGCGAGTAATTCCTACTCTATCTGCAATTTTACTTGCGATAAGTAGTCCTTCTGTCCCATCTAATTCTCTGAAAATATGTTCAATTGCTTCTTTTTCTGAATATGATAACGAATTAAGAGCCATATTCACCATATCTTTGTCTCTAGCTAGATTTTTTTCTTTATCTTGTTTTTCGTGAAGAATTTCAATTCCTACTACTGTTGACGCATATTCTGCTAACACCAAATCATCATCTTGAAAGTCATTATCCATTCTTCCTATAACAAGAGTTCCAAGGCGTTCTCCCCCGCCTCTTATTGGTAAAATTACAGTATAGGTATTCCCATCAAATCTTTCTTTCTCTTCATCTGGGAAAATAGAAAGCGGATCTTGAAATGGAATATTAACCTTCGTAGCATATACTTTTAATGTTGCATCTAAATAAGCTTTAGGCACTTTCCTCGCACGAATAATTTCTTCCATACGTTCGTTAGAATAATCTACAATAGAATCATACCCAAGAATATTACCTTCTACATCTAAAATATAGACAACAGAATCTAAAATAGGACTTAAGCGCATTGCCATTGCTTCAAAATCGACATTATCATGACGTCCTTCTTGTAAAATTGTACTTATTTTTCTTGTTTTTTGTAATAAACTCGCCATTTTTTTCTCCTTACAAAAATACTTCCTCGACCATTATACCACTATTCAAAGGAAATTGTAAGACTTTTCAACAAAATATTTTAATCAATTCTGAAATTTTCTAAAATTTCTAATGATCTTTTTGCGTATTTTTCATATTTTTCCTTTTTATCTCTAATTTTCTCTGGAAGAGGTTTTATTATACCGAAGTTTGCATTCATAGGTTGGAAGTTTTTACTAGTATTGTCTACTATATAATTTGCCATTGCTCCAATCATAGTTTCAGTTGGGAAAACTACTTCTTTTCCTTCAGTGTTGTATAATGCATTTAGTGCTGCTACAATTCCAGAAGCTGCACTTTCAACATAGCCTTCAACGCCTGTCATTTGCCCTGCAAAATAAATATTTTCCTTATCTTTTAGACGATATGTTTTTTCTAACAATTGAGGAGAATTTAGATATGTATTTCTGTGCATAACTCCATAACGAACAATACTAGCATTTTCTAAACCTGGAATCATATTAATAATTCGTTTTTGTTCACCCCATTTTAAATGTGTTTGGAATCCAACTATATTATATAGTGTTCCCTCACTATTATCTTGGCGAAGTTGCACTACAGCATAAGGGCGTTTATCAGTTTTTGGATCTTCTAGACCTACTGGTTTCATCGGTCCAAATAATAAAGTTTTTTCACCACGTTTAGCCATTTCTTCAAAAGGCATACAACCTTCAAAATAAATTTCTTTTTCAAATTCTTTTAACGGAGCTGCTTCTGCTATAATTAATTCATTATAAAATGCAAAAAATTCATCTTTTGTCATCGGACAATTTAGGTACGCAGCTTCGCCTTTGTCGTAACGCGATTTTAGATATACTTTATTCATATCTATAGAATCTTTTTCAATAATTGGGGCTGCCGCATCATAAAAATACAATCCATCCTGTTTTGTATATTCCTTAATGTTTTCACTCAGTGAATCAGATGTTAAAGGTCCTGTAGCAACAATAACAGGATTTTCTCCTTTAGGAATTTCTGACAACTCTTCTTCTATAACATTGATATTTGGATGGTTTTTAATAGTATTTGTAATCATTTCTGAAAACTTATCTCTATCAACCGCTAACGCTCCTCCTGCAGGAACTTGCGTAGCATCTGCACATTTCATGATTAAAGAATCAAGCATTCTCATTTCTTCTTTCAATAAACCTACAGCATTCGTAATATTATTAGCTCTTAATGAGTTTGAACATACTAACTCAGCAAAATTTTGCGTTTTATGTGCTGGGGTCATCTTTTTCGGACGCATTTCATAAAGATTTACTTTAATTCCACGCTTAGCAAGTTGCCATGCTGCTTCGCTTCCAGCAAGACCGGCTCCAATTATAATTATTTTCTTTTCCATTAACTATCTCTCTTTCTATTTTATAATAAATCCGAAAAATCTTCTTTTTCTTCTTTTTTCTCTTTGTTTTCTTTTATATCTTGTGTAATTATACGACCATTTTTATCAAAAAGATATGTCTCAATACTTGCTAATGTTTCATCAATAAGCTCTGAATAATCATCACGTGATTCATAAGCGACGATTTTTTCTAATCTCGGTTTTGTTTTTGGAGCTTTTGGCGTAAAAATTGTACAGCAATCTTCAAATGGAAGATTAGAAATTTCTAATGTGTCTATTTCTTTTGCAATTTTTATAATATCTACTTTGTCCATAGTCAACAGTGGTCGTAATATAGGTATATTTGTTACATTATTTATGCAATTCATAGACTCCAATGTTTGGCTAGCTACTTGTCCCAGTGATTCTCCAGTTGCAATAGCCAAACATCCCTCTTTTTTTGCTACTTCTTCAGCGATACGAAGCATAAATCTTCTTGTAGAAGTCATTGTATAATTTGATGGGATGCGTTTTACTATTTCAGTTTGTAACTTCGTAAAATTAACAACGTGTAATTTTATTTTCCCTACAACTTCACTAAGTTTAATAGTTAAGTCAAATATCTTTTGCATTGCTTCAGCTGATGTAAACGGTGGAGATTGAAAATGAATCATTTCTAATTCTACACCTTTAACTTGTAACATATGCGCTGCAACAGGTGAGTCTATTCCTCCTGATAAAAGAAGCAGTGCTTTTGATGAGGTGTTGACAGGAAAACCTCCAATACCTTTTACAAAGTCTGTAAAAATAAAAATTCCTTCACTACGAACTTCTATATTAATTATAAAATCTGGTTGTTTTACATTAACTTTTAAGTTTTTATAATTAACAAGAACATGGCTACCAAAAACATTGTTCATCTCGTTAGTATTATACTCAAAATTTTTATTAGCGCGTTTAGTTTGAATCTTAAACGTATATTCTTTATCTAATTTTGTTTTTAATAGATTATCAACTACTTTCTTCGCTTCTTCTATAACCAGTGGTGCACGTAATACTGGAGAAAAATTGTGAATCCCTGGAACATGTTTTAAACGACTCATTATTTCTTCTACATCATCATTATTATCTAAATGGATATACATTCTATCACGTTTTGTTTGAACATGAAATCCTTTTAATCCTTGAAGATTGTAACGAATATTTTTTGTAAGCTTTTTTAAAAATTCATTTCTATTTCCAGACTTCAGAGTAAGTTCTCCATATCTGACTATTATATGACTATATTCCACTTTCAATTACCTCTTTAAATTTTTTATAATATTCATCTTTAAATACTTCGATAAATTTTTTAACTTCTTCTAGTTTTGTCTCATATGAGAAACTAACTCGAATACTTCCTTCAATATTTTCTCTTGATAAACCACGAGCGTATAAAGCTTCATTCAAATGAAAAGTTCTTGACGAACAAGCACTCGTCGTTGAAACCATAATTCCACGTTCATTTAATGCATTGATAATGGCTTCTCCTTTTATTTTCGGAAGACTAATGTTAATTATTGAATCTACAAAATCATTTTGTAACGGAGAATTAATTATTACGTGCTCTATTGCGCTTAATTCATCAACAATTAATTTCTTATATTCATAATGTTTTTCTTTAACATCATTTACTTTCTCTTGAGTTAGTCTCAATGCTTTAGCAAGACTTACTGCTCCAGGAACATTTACAGTACCACTTCGAAGACCGTTTTCTTGCCCTCCTCCAAAAGTAATATTGTGCGTCGTTCTTCGTGATTTTAAATATAATGCTCCTACACCTTTCAAGCCGTGAAACTTATGTGCAGAAATAGAATAACTATCAATCATAGTTAAATCAATTTTTTCTTTCAGTACCCCTTGAACTCCATCAACATGAAAATGAATTTTCGGATATTCTTTTAGTATCTCTACAATTCCTTCAATAGGTTGAATTGCTCCAAAAATATTATTAACATGCATTACACTAACTAGAATAGTTTCTTTTGTTAACAATGATTTTAAATGTTCTAAGTCAATAAATCCATTTTCATCAACATTAACATAGTCTAAAATAAAACCACGATGTTCTAATTCTCTAAACGTCTCTAATACTGAAGGATGTTCTATCCTCGAAACTATAATTCTATTTCCAAAATCTTTTTTATGTTCAACACTTCCTAAAAGAGCTATATTATTACTTTCAGTTGCACAAGATGTGAAATATATTGTATCACTTTCCACACCTAATATATCTGCAACTTGCGTTCTAGCTGCATTAAGAAGTTTATTCACTGTTTTTCCATATTTATTAATACTAGCGGGATTCCCATAATAACTATTATTAACCTCAACAAAAGTTTTCAAAACTTCATCATAAGGTTTTGTAGTCGCACAATTATCTAAGTATATCATTTTTGACACCTTTCAATTACATATTTGTTGTTAACAAATCACTATAAAAGTATATAACAAATAGCTAGTTTTATCAATTGAAATCAATTTAATTTCAATTTTCTTTAATTAGTAAAATTGTATATATCTGGTTAACTTATGTCTATTTTTAATCAATAAATATAAAAACAGCTAAAAATAAATTACTTCCATTTATTTTTAGCTATTTCTTTATTCTCCATTAACTACATCTTTTAAAATCTGATCCCATTTTGGAAGATTTCTATCAATACGAACAGCTCGGTCGCTATCAGTCCCTAAAATATTATGTGATGAAGTTGCAAGTGCTACAACAACACCATCAACAGATAATTCATAAGAAAAAATAGTTTTTATTCCATTATGTTTTTCTATCCACGTCTTAATAAACATATCTTGATTCTCAAATCTGATGTTATTTTTGATAGAATATTTAACCTCTATATCAGAATAATATAGATTATAGTTAATTAGAGAATCTACATCTATCCCCAAACTATTTAGATAGTACTTTTTGGCTAAATTAAGCCAATCGTAAATATACTTATTATCTAAAAAGCCTGCTGAGTTAAAAAATTTTTTTTCTAATTTGAATTTTATAGTTTTTTCGTACATATTACTTCTCCTTTGCTATTATATCAGAAATAGCTTGCATTAAGATAGCTGTAATTTCGTCATGACTTTTTCCTTCTTCTTTCAAACTAGTGGCATCTATTTCATCACCTACAACTATTTTAATTTCTGAAAATAATCTAAAATTTTTACTTGGAATTATTGCAAACGGAATGATTTTCGTTTTAGCTCTTGTTGCAATAAAAGATGCACCGTTATGTAATTGACCTAGATCTAACTCTTTTGAATGGGAACGTGTACCCTCAGGGAAAACACCAACTACTTCTCCTTCTTTTAATAACTTAATACTAGAATTAATAGCTGCTCTATCGAAAGTTCCACGTTTAATAGGAATTGCTCCAGTTGCTTTTAATGATTGCTTTATGAATGGAATTTTAAATAATTCTTCTTTTGCAATAAATTGGATTTTTTTATCAAAAAATGCTGGAAACAATAATGGATCATGATTGCTCAAGTGATTTCCTGAAATAACAACACCTTTTGCATTCTCTATTTTTTCGCCATTAATTACTGTTACTTTATAAAAAATTTTATAAAACAATAATAACAACGTTTTTACAAAGTTATACATTCTTTTCTCCTTATCCTTCTGCCTTCTTAATTAATTCTGTCATCTTTTCTACTACTTCAGTTATAGTTAAATTAGTTGTATCTATCAACACTGCATCATCTACTTTTACAAGTGGTGCTATATCACGTTTTTCATCTTGATAGTCACGCGCCGCTATATCTGCTTTAACCTTATCGAAATCAATATCAACTACCCCTTGTCGTTCAAAATCTAAAACACGACGTCTCGCTCTTTCTTCAACGGATGCTGTCAAGAAAATTTTTACATCCGCGTTAGGTAGCACTACCGATGCTATATCTCGACCATCCATTATTATATTATTACTCATTGCAAGGTTTCTTTGAGTGTCAATTAAAAATTCGCGAACCGCAGGTGATTTAGCAAATAGTGACGTAAATTTTGACACTTCTGCAGTTCGAATTTTTTCACTAACATCTTCATCATTGACAAAAACATATTGAACCCTATCTATAAACTTCACTTCAAACTTTACTTTGCTCAATAGTAACTCTATTTTTTTTTCATCTAATTCTGTTAAATTATTTTTCAAAAAATCATATGTTAATCCACGATACATCGCACCTGTATCAACATAATTATATCCTAAATCTTTTGCTACCATTTTAGTTATTGTGCTTTTACCTGAACCAGCTGGTCCATCTACGGCTACTGATATGTATTTCATTATTTACCTCTCAGTCAAATTTTTTCATGATTAATTATAGCATAAACTCATACTAAACACTAGCTTTTAAAGAGAAAAATTCCATTTATAGTAACTTGAACTATACTCTTAGATTTGTTTTTTAACATCATAGTATAACATTAATTAAATTGTATAAAATCAAATATTTATTTTAATTTAAGTCCTAATAGTTTATCACGTAAGGCATTATTTTCCAAACTTTCCTGCTTCATATATTTTTTCATATCAACACGACTCGCCTTATCTTTTTTATTATTTTTTATACGTTTATCTACTTCTTTTTGTTTTAATGAATTTCCGCATACACATCTATAAGTAGAGTTTTCTCCACTTCCGAATAAAGTCATCTTCTTATGACAATTATCACAGCGAAGATTTGTCAAACGACTTATTACTTTTCTATTTCTACAAGTAGGAGATGAACATTTTAACATCTTTGTTCCTTTTTTATCTACCTCAAGCATATAGCTTCCACACTCTTCACACTTTTTTCCGCTAATATTATCATGTTTAAACTTATCCTGACTATCTTTTATTTCTAAAATACATTCCCTCGTATAATCCTTAATATCTTTTAAAAACTTATCTTTTGATAGTTTGTTTTTAGCAATATTATCTAATTGTTTTTCCCACGTTGCAGTAAGCGAAGGGCTTTTTAGATTTTTCGGTACTAAGTTTAACAGTTGCTTAGCTTTGTTTGTTGTTTTTATCCTACCGTTATCTAAAACCAAATAATCATTAGTAAATAATTTTTCTAGAATATCTGCACGAGTCGCTACTGTTCCGATACCATTAGTTTGTTTTAGAATTTTTCTTTCATTATCATCATCTACAAACTCAAAAGGATTTTCCATCGCATAAATTAAACTACCTTCTGTGTAATAACTCGGTGGCGTTGTTTGTTTTTTATTATACTGCAAACTATCCAAGCTAAATTCTTTAGTAGAAAAACTAATTTTTTTATCCTCAATCTCGCTTCTACTTAACTCTTTAAAACCAAGTTGAATTACTTTTGTACTTTTAGCGGTAAAGACTTTATTATCTAATTTAAAACTATAACTTGTCTCTTCATATTTATAATCAGGTAGAAGGTTTTCAAGGAATCTTGTTACTACTAAATTATAAATCTTAAGCTCTGTATCAGATAAAGACATATAATTTGGCTTTTGCTCCGTTGGAATAATTGCATGATGATCACTAACTTTAGAATTATTTATAATTCTCTTCGTGTTAAAATCTTTTTCACGTAGCAGTTTAGCAGTTATTTCCTTATAATCACCACCAATAGCTCGTAAGCGATCAGCTAAAGTATTTTTCATATCAGTTGTCAAATATCTACTATCAGTACGAGGATATGTCAGTACTTTATGAGATTCGTATAAACGTTGAATAATATTAAGTGTCTGTTTTGGAGACAATCCAAATAATGCACTTGCTGCTTGCTGGATATCAGTTAAATTATATAGTGGTTTCGGGATAGAAGTTTTAATCTTAACCTCTACCTTATCAAAATTAATAGTTTTACTTTTATTATCACTAACAAACTTTTCAGCATTAGTAAAATTATACTCACTTTCTCCACAGTTAAATCTAATACCATCAACTACTGCTTCAAAAGTATAATACTCACGCGGTTTAAAATTCTTAATTTTTTCTTCACGTTCAAACACCATCTGCAATGTTGGAGTTTGAACACGACCACAATTTAATGATGCATTATACTTCAATGTTAACGCTCTTGAAGCATTAATTCCAACTAGCCAGTCAGCGTTAGCTCGGGCAACACCAGAGTAATAAAGTCCAAGATAATCATCACCAGCTTTAAGATTTTTGAATCCATCTTTTATAGCTTTATCTGTAACAGAAGAAATCCATAAACGCTTAACTTTCTTTTTGCAATTTGCTTTTTCAAGAATATAACGTGCAACAAGTTCTCCCTCACGTCCAGCATCTGTTGCTATAATAACTTCATTAACATCTTTTCTATTAACTGCAGTTTCTATTATTTTATATTGTTTAAAAGTTTTCTTTATAATCTCTGTTTTCATATACTTTGGAATCATTGGCAAATTTTCTAAACTTACATTGCTGAACTCCTTATATTTATCAGGAGTTTGCAGCGTTACCAAATGCCCTAATGCCCAAGTAACGATGTACTTATCTCCTTCTAGACAACCATTCTTGTTATTTTTTGCACCAAGATTTCTCGCTATATCACGAGCAACAGATGGTTTTTCACACAATACTACACTTTTCATTATTATTCCTCACAAAATTTTGATAATTCAATTAAAATATTCATATTTTAGTATTTTTTATATTTTCTCTATGTATATTTATTATAATGGAAATTTATTTAAATATCCAGTAGCCACCTGATTAAAAAATTTGTATTTACTCTTATAAATATTAAATAATTAATTTAAATTTCATAAAACATATAATCATTATCAATATATAAAAACTTTAATTGTAAAATTCAAATAAAAATATTATAATTTACTTATATTACTATTGGAGGTCTTTATTTTATGAAACTTTATTTAGCTGGAGCATTATTTAATGAGGGAGAAATTTCTCAACGTTTGAAAGAAGGTCGTTTATTAAAGGAACGTTTTGGAGAAAAGTTATCAGTTTTTAATCCAATTGAACAACCGTTTAATGAAGATAAACAAACTTTACCTACTCCACAAGAAATTTTTCGTGGAGACACAGAAGCTATACATAACTGTGATATATTTTTAGTTGATATTACTAATGAAGATAGTGGTGTTATGGTTGAGTTAGGCTTAGCAATTGCCCTAAAAAAACGAATTATTGCCATCAATTCTGATATCCGTCTAAAATCTGCAAATAAATATGAAATTCCTAGTTATGCAATGAACCATTATGTTCTTGGTGGGATTTTAGAACATGGAAAACTTGTATATTCTTTTGATGAAGCATTAAAAGAATTAGAAGGACTATTTTGCTTAAGTAAATAGTCTTTCTACTGTAACAACATTATAATAAAAAACATCCTTAGCGTTAGTTTTGCTATAACTAACCTTAAGGATGTTTTATTTTAAATATTATCTTTTTCTTTATTATCTATTCTAATTTTAAATCTCATGCCGTGCTCATATGGTTTAAGGCTATATTCTAAATCATAACTTTCTAATATATTTTTTACAATATATAACCCTAGCCCAGTACCATTTTGTGGTTTATTAATTACTTGAGTATGATAGAAAATCTTGAATAAATTTTTTTGTGCTTCTTCGCTTAATGGCTTACACGGATTATCTATATATAAATATTCTTCATCGTCATATATTTGAATACTACTGTCTTCCGAAGAGTATTTAATTGCGTTACTAACAACATTAGATAATACTTTATCTAATGCTTGCTTACTCATAAGTATAGTTGTAGTATCTTTTACACCATTATTTATCTTAATGTTTTTCACCAAATACATTTCTCTATATCTATCAATCATAATTTCAACAGCGTTCTTTATATTTAATATTTGTTTATTTTCAGTCCATTCTTGAAACTTAGAAGATTCTAAAATCTCTCCTAATAATATACTTAGACTATCAATCTTTAAAATAGTTTCAGATAAATATTTATTATGATCTTTATAAACACCCACATTATACTTCATATTTTCTAAAATAATTCTAATTCCTGTTAAAGGTGTTTTTAGTTCATGAGAAGCCGCTCTCAAAAACGCAACTTTTTGTTCTTGCAATTCGATAATATTTTTATTCTTTATTTCCAAATCATTTATAGTAGTTAACAATTTACTGTATACTTTATTAATTTGTGAACCTACCTCTCCCAATTCACCTTTATTCCCTTCGTCAAATCTAGCATCTAACTCCATATTTTGCATTTTTTTAGTGACTTTTGAAATATATAAAAGTGGCTCTGCCAGTCTCTTAGAATAAACATATGAAAATATAAAACTAAATATTAACGTTAATACAAGTGTATATGGAAGATACACCAATACAATGTCTATTGCCTCATCTATTAAATTAGTGCCTGAAATAAACTGTACTGATAAGTTTTTATTATCTTTTGTTTTTAGTGTTCTTTCCTCAATAATAATATATGTAGATTCATTATTTTTATTAATGTTTAAATCCTTTACTATTTGTGAATCATCTTTAGGTGTTTCTTCCTTCAAATGTACAGAAATCCTCAAATTTTTTGAATATGATTCCAATAATAATGGAATCTCATCCGAATTTTTTTCTTCCAAATACTTTATTAAAATATCTGCACTCTCATTTATTTTATTTCTTTGATTCTCCGCGTAAAAAATCGGAAAAGTAAAGTATACTATTGCATGAATAATAATTATAGCTGTACCTAAAATTCCTAATGTCTTGAAAAAATTTCTTGAAAAAATTCCCATATTTTTTATCATAATTGCAACTTATACCCCACATTTTTTACTGTAACTATACAATCCAGTTCTAATTTTTTTCTTAAATTTTTAATATAGACATCTATTACTCTATCATATGGTACATCATCACTATTATTCCATACATAATCTAATATTTGTTCTCTACTCATTACTTGATTAGAATGCTTCAGAAGAAATTTAAGTACATCTATCTCTTTTGGCTTCACATCCACCTCTACATTAGCATATACAGCCTTATAACTTGTAAAATCTACTACAGCTTCTCTATATTTCCAAATTTCATGATTACCATAATGTCTTTTTAATAAGGCGTTTACCCTTTTTGCTAATAAAGGAAGTGAAAAAGGTTTAGTTACATAATCATCTGCTTCTAAATCAAATCCTTTTAATTGAGATATTTCATCTTCCATAGCGCTTAGTATAATAACAGGAATATTACTTTGAGTTCTTATTTCTTCTAATACTTCATAGCCATTTTTTTCTGGCATCATGAGATCTAGAACAATTAAATTTATTTCAATATCATTAAAAATATTTATTGCTTCCACACCATTTCCAGCTGTAAAAACATTATATCCATATTCTTTTAAATATTCTTCTACTCCTGTTAGTATTGTTTGTTCATCATCTACTACTAATATATTCATCGTTATATTTTCCTTTGGTATTATTCTCATATTTAAGAATAACATGTTGACATATTTTTTTCAACACTATTAATTAATTGCTAATCTTAGTAAACTAAAATTAGCAATTAATATGTTTTATATTGTTTTTAATTTTTTATCCTGTAATTGTAATACAACGTCCGCTTCTTTTGCTAGTTGATTACTGTGAGTTACTACAATTACACATTTATTTCTTTTCTTCGCTGAATCTTTTAATATATTAATAATATCCTCAGCCGTTTTTTCATCTAAGTTACCAGTAGGTTCATCTGCTAATATTATTGGTGCTTCTGAAACAAGAGCTCTCGCGATAGCAACACGTTGTTGCTGCCCTCCTGAAAGTTTCATAATATTTCTTTTTATTTGTTCTTCTTCTAATCCTAATTGTAATAAAATATCTTTATTCGCTTTTGAAGATACTAATTTTAAATTTTCTAACGGTGTTAAATAATCAATTAAGTTGTAATTTTGAAATACTAATGATATTTGGTGACTTCTATGGTAATTATATCCTTTCTCACTAATATCTTGATTATTAAACAAAATTTCTCCACTAGTAGGTGTATCTAATCCTGCAAGTAGCGATAATAGTGTAGATTTACCTGCCCCAGATTTACCTACTATTGCATAAAATTTTCCTTCTTCAAATTCAACATTCAAATTTCTTAAAACTTTTTCTTTTCTGTTTTCATATGAATAACTAACATTTTTAATTTTTAAAATTGACATATACTTTGTTCCTCTCTTAGCTCATTTTTGATAAAATTTCTTTTGGCTTCATTCTTAATGTTATTAAAGATGTTATTACAATAGAACACACTATTATTAAGAATAATATAGCTGATACTGTTAGAACATATCCTAACTCTACTTTTACATTTAAAATTTGTTGGGAAATTGCTTCTGGTAAATTATCTACCCCTAGCTTATCTATAGCATTTTTTACTCCATATTTTAAAATAACATTTTCTAAAACACTAGATAAGATTATGCTAAACACAGCGATATATACTAATTCTATTATCTGTTGCAATATAATTTTTGTTTTTGAAGTTCCTATAGATAATAATATCCCTATTTCGTGTAATCTTTCTCTTAGCCAAAATATTAGAACTAATGATAAAATTATCACACTTGCTATAATACTTCCTATTTTTACCATATCTATTATCTTTTCTATACTTTGTAAAGAAGCGATAACTGTTTGGAAATTTTTATTAGATTTTACTATTTCTGTATCTTCTATTGCTAGATTTTCTGCTGATTTGGCAACATCTTCTAACTTCTCTGGATTTTTTACAAAGTAATCTACAGACGTAACCTTTTTATCACTTTCAGAATATCCCATTAATTCTTGACTTGATTTATAATCTGTATAAACTGTGTTTTCTATGAAATCTGAACTCAATCCTTGAAATTCATTATTCTTTGTTCCTGAATAAATACCTACTACTTCATAGTCTTTGTTAGTAGTCTTTTGTTCAGAACTATTTGCTTTTTCTAATTTTATTTTACTTCCAATATCAAGATTATTTAATTTTGCAAATTCTTCATGAACCAGTACTTTATTACGATCTTCAGGACCTATATGTCTTCCTTTTTTCAATTTCAATACTTCGCTTTTAAAGTCTGAATTATCTGCAGTATTAGTATTTGCATTTAACATAACTAAATTGTTTTTATTTTTTTTCTCGTCTAAAATAAGGTTATTTTGTCCCTCAACAACCTTACTCCCTAAAAGATTAACAGGTGTTGCAAATTGATAATTTGCCCCTTTTATATCAGGTAAGTTTGTAATTTTATCCAATTTTTTCACAGATATTTCTTTATCAGTTTTTGATAAATTTTTAACAGTAAATCCGAAATTAGAGCTCTCATATATCTTGTTTGAAATACCCTTTACAGTATGATTTAAAATATTACTACTTAATAATACCGTTGATATAATTGTAAGTAGCATAAACATAATTATACTTCTAACCTTTTTTCTAGTTATATATAGATAGGCTCTTTTAAAAGTTGTCATAGCTATTACTCCTTTCTTTTACCATTTACTCATCTACAAAGTATAACTAGTTAATATTTTGTAACAATTCTTTTGGTTTTTTGTAAATTAATCGAATTGATGTAATACAAATCGCTATTACAATTACCGCTAATCCTATTCCTACAACACTCATCATATCTGTAAGGTTTACACTTACATCTAATGATGTTATCATTTTACTCGCTCCTTCTACCTCTGCATTAGCCCCTAGATTTAGACCTTTTGTTTGATTAGCAACACTCTCTGTAACAGATTTTATAGATTGTGATAAAATTTGATTCCCTATACTTTGACTTACTGCTTTACCTATAAAGTATGAAACGATAAAACTTGGAATACTGATTATAACTAACTCTAAAATAAATTGTCCTACTATTTTCGCCTTAGAAACTCCTAGAGCAAGGTTAACACCAATCTCTTTTCTTCTACCATTAATCCATAGGAATAATATTAGAGATAATATAATAATACTGAATGCTACTGTTCCTATAAATACTCCATTAGTAATACCATATATAGAATCAAGTGATTTTTGTAATACTGGGAAGTTTTGATTACTTTTCACTAGTTCAAATAATTTCCAGTTAATAGGTAACTTCTTAGCTTCTGCTATAACTTTATCTACATTATCTTTACCATCTACTAAAAATATAGCATCTTGATAAATTTCTTTTCCATCTTCGTAATTATATAAAGTCTTAGTCGTTGTTGTATCTGCTATAAATATATTATCATACAACTCCATGTGACTAGATGTGTTTCCTTTGTTTTGACCTGTGAATATACCTACAATAGTTACTTCTGTTTCTTTATCAGATTTTTTCTCGTTATCGGCATCATTCGGATTACCTTTTAATTTAATTTTGTCCCCTAATTTTAAATTATTCTTTTTAGCGAAACCTTCATGTATTAAAACGCTATTTTTATCAGAATCTCGTAAATGTCTTCCTTCTTTTAATTTTAATGTTTCTGCAGAAAATCTATCATCTAGTGAAGAGTCGTTAGTTCCACTTACAATTACTGTTTTACTAAATTTCTTTTTGTTTTCTGATTTATTTTCTTCTAATCTGTGATTAGCTAATTTCAATGGTTCTAATCCAATTAAATCAGCTGACACATTCATTCTTTTTATGTATTTTTTTATACCTGGTATATTTTTAATTTGTTCAATATCCTTACCAACGAGGTTACCAGCACCCCTCGCTGTTCCAGGATTTGTTCTTCTATTTATTTCCATAGAAAAACTACTTGTTATATTTTGGAATGTTTCTTTTGATACCTTATCTGTTGATTTTTTTATAGATATTGTACTTAAAATCATTGTAGACATACTTACTAAAATAAGAAATATGATCAATGTCTTCAATATCTTTCTTGTAATATAAAACCATGCTTTTTTTAATATTGACATACATGTTCACCTCATAAATTATTTTTTTGCTGATTTTAATATAACAAAGCAAAATGAATTGTAAATGAAATAGAGAGAACAAATTAAATTTTTATAATTTGTTCTCTCTATAATTTATTTATACTATTTCCATAAATCTTCTAATAAGTGTGTTTGTGTTCTATCCGGTCCAGTAGAAAAAATAGAAATCTTAACACCAACCAACTCTTCTATTTTACTTAGATAATTACGCGCATTTTCTGGTAATTCTTCTAAAGTTGTAACTCCTGTAATGTCTTCATCGAATCCAGGAAGTGTTTCGTAAATTGGTTTACATTCTTTTATAATATTTTCACTAGCTGGATATTCTGTTAGTATTTCACCTTTATAATCATAAGCTGTACAAATTTTAATTTCTTTTAGACCACTCAATACATCTAAACAGTTAACTGAAAGATTAGTCATACCTGATACACGCGCAGAGTGACGCATTACTACTGTATCAAACCACCCAATACGACGTGGACGTTTTGTAACAGTTCCGTATTCATGACCTACTTCACGAATAGTATCACCAATTTCATCGAATAACTCCGTTGGGAATGGGCCATCTCCTACACGAGAAGTGTAAGCTTTACTAATTCCTAAAACTTTAAGGCCATTTGTTGGGACAAATCCATTACCAACAGTAATTCCCCCAGCACTAGGATTTGATGATGTAACATATGGGTATGTACCATGATCAATATCTAACATAACCCCTTGTGCACCTTCAAATAGTATATTTTTATTCATTTTATGTGCATCTTCTAAAACTTTTGATGTATCTGTTACATATTCAGAAAGTTGTTTTCCATATTCAAAGTATTCATTGAATATTTCCTCAACAGTAAATCCTTCAACACCATAAATTTTCTCAAATACTTCATTTTTTTCTACTAGATTTTGTTCTAATTTTTTCTTAAATAACTCTGCATCTAATAAATCTGCTACACGGACACCACAACGTTTATACTTATCAACGTAAGTGGGTCCTATACCTTTTTTAGTAGTTCCTATCTTATTTTCTCCACGTCGTGCTTCTTCTACCTCATCAAGTTTTAAGTGATATGGTAAAACAATGTGCGCTCTATTAGATATTCTTAATCCTTTACAAGTAACTCCGCTTTCTTTTAATCGATCAATTTCACCACATAACCATTTCGGATCAACTACTAATCCATTACCGATTATTGATAATTTATCTTCATTAAAAATTCCCGATGGAATTAATTGAAGTTTATATGTTTTACCGTCAAATTTAATTGTATGTCCTGCGTTATTACCTCCTTGATAACGCGCAATAACATCAGCTTTTTCTGCTAAGAAATCGGTAATTTTACCTTTTCCTTCATCTCCCCATTGTGATCCAACTACTACTATTGTAGACATAAATTACCCTCCTGTAAAAGTAAGATTTATTTAATTATATTTTTATTTATTCAAGCAAAAAATCATTATGTTTCTTTGATTATTCGGTTAAAACACAAGTTACTTTATTATTCCTACTCAAACATATCCATTATAACATATTTTGCACTGATTTTGTATATTTTTGTGTTAAAAATTCGTAAAAAAAGAAGCCTTTCGGCTTCTTTTATAATTTTAGAATATCCCTAAAATTGTTTCTGTTTCTTCATCAATATCGATATTTAATGCACTAGGTACTTTAGGAAGACCCGGCATCGTTAAGACTTTGTTAGCATATGCAACTACAAAACCTGCCCCACTACGAAGTTTAACATCGTTGATCGTAATTTTGAATCCTGTAGGACGGCCTTTTATTTTTGCATTATCAGTTAATGACGCTGGTGTTTTAGCCATACAAACTGGTAAACTACCAAAACCTAATTTTTCTATTCTAGCAATTTCACCTTTAACTTCATCAGTTAGATTTACACCATCTGCTCCATACATTTCTCGACAGATTATTTCTATTTTTTCTGCAATTGGTGTTTCATCGCTATAAAGAAGTTTTAAATCTTCTTTATTGTTATCTATTGCACGAATCACTTTTTTTGCAAGGTCGAGTCCGCCTGCGCCACCATGTTCCCAAACTTCTGTTCTTGAAAGTTCAATACCTTGGTTAGCCGCCCACTCTTCTAAAAATGCTAATTCTTTTTCAGTATCTGTTACAAAAACATTTAAAGCAACTACAACTGGCAGATTATACTTTTTCATATTTTCTACATGTTTTTCTAAGTTAGCAACACCAGCTGCAAGTGCTTCTATATTCTCTTCTTTAAGATCCTTTTCTTCAATATTTCCATGAAGTTTTAAAGCTTTTACTGTTGCTACTACTACTGCTGCTTTTGGTTTTAACCCAGCTTTACGGCATTTGATATTTAAGAATTTTTCTGCACCAAGGTCTGCACCAAATCCTGCTTCAGTTATAACATAATCAGCATATTTTAAAGCAGTTTTTGTTGCTAAAATTGAGTTGCATCCATGAGCAATATTTGCAAACGGCCCACCATGAATGATGGCTGGATTATTTTCTAAAGTTTGAACTATATTAGGTTTAATAGCATCTTTCAATAAAGAAGTTATAACACCTTCAATTTTTAAATCTTTCAGATAAATAGGTTCACCTTTTGAGTTATAAGCGACAAGAATATTACGAAGTTTTTCTTTTAAATCAGCTATTCCTTCTGATAAACATAGAATTGCCATGATTTCACTAGCAACCGTAATATCAAAACCATCTTCTCGTTCTAACTCTGTTCCTGCATTTACTTTAATGTGACGTAAATCACGTGCATTCATATCCATAACGCGATTGAACACAATTTTATCAATATCAAGTTCGTTGCCTTGGAAAACATGATTGTTTACTAATACAGCAATAGCATTATGTGCCGTTGTAATTGCATGCATATCTCCAGTAAAATGTAAATTAATTTCTTCCATAGGTACTACTTGAGCATACCCACCACCTGCAGCACCACCTTTACGACCAAGTACTGGGCCTAATGATGGTTCGCGAAGCGCAACACATGATTTTTTACCAAGTTTGTTTAGAGCATCTGATAACCCAATAGTTACTGTTGATTTCCCCTCACCACTTGATGTTGGATTGATTGCAGTTACTAAAATTAATTTAGCATCTTCTTTTATATCATGCTTAATATTTTTTGTTTGAATTTTTGCTTTATAATTTCCATAAAGAATTAAATCTTCTTCTCTTAAACCTAATTTTGCAGAAACCTCCGCTATATGTTTTTTCTTACATTCATTTGAAATTTGAAAATCTGACTTCATATTTTACCTCATTGTAACGAAAGTTTCTAGGTAGTTCCTATATATCTTTCGCTTTTCTACTTTTATAATTCTCTGTATAAAACTTTTTAATCTATATATCACTTATTTTAGTCTTCTAAACCTGGAATACGTTTATAAATCTTATCAATATTAACCAAATGTACTTCTAGTGCAAAGCAGCTATCTAGTACTTCTTTAGAAACAGTGTTTTGAATAACTTCGTTTTCCTCTAAAAGTTGTCTAAATGGTATACCTTCGAACCAAGATTTCATGGCAAGTGGTTGAACTAAATCGTATGCTTCTTCACGAGAAAAATCATATTTTTCTATTAAATTACTCATTGTTCTTTGAGCAAAGATAACACCATTAGTCGCATAAATATTTTTTATCATATTATCTGTAAATACTGTTAAGTTTTTAACAACATTTGTAAATCTATTCAACATATAGTCTAATAATGTTGTTGCATCACTACTTAAAATGCGTTCTGCACTTGAGTGAGAAATATCACGTTCATGCCAAAGTGGAATATTTTCATATGAAGCTAACATATATCCACGCATAATTCTTGCACATCCTGCCATATTTTCACTTGAAATTGGATTTCGTTTGTGCGGCATCGCACTAGAACCTTTTTGATTTTTTGAGAAAAATTCTTCCGCTTCACGGACTTCAGTACGCTGTAAGTGACGAATTTCTACACCAATTTTTTCAATAGAACTTGCTATTAAAGCCAACGTTGAATAATAATCGGCATGACGATCACGTTGTAATGTTTGTGTTGAAATGTTACTTGACTGAATTCCTAATTTTTCGCACACATAATCTTGAACTTCAGGTGGAGTGTTAGAGAATGTTCCAACTGCTCCAGAAATTTTACCTACTTCTATTATTTTTCTAACTGCTTTAAAGCGCTCAATATGACGGTTGAATTCATCATAATATAAAGCAAATTTTAATCCGAAACTACTGATATCAGCATGTACCCCATGAGTACGGCCGATACATGGTGTAAATTTATATTCTAAAGCTTTTTCTTTTAATACCTCTTGGAATTTTAGTAAATCTTCCATGATGATATCGTTAGCTTGTTTGTATAAATAACCATATGCTGTATCAACAACATCAGTAGAAGTAAGCCCATAATGAACCCATTTTTTTTCTTCTCCCAAATAACTAGACACATTACGAGTAAATGCGACAATATCATGTTTAGTTTCTTTTTCTAATTCTAAGATTCCTTCTAAATCAAACTTAGCATTTTCAAATAATTTTTTTACATCATTTTCTGGAACAACTCCTAGTTTACTCCATGCTTCAGTTGCAAAAAGTTCTACTTCTAAATATGCTTTAAAACGATTTTCATCACTGAAAATACTACGCATAGGTTCTCTACTATATCTTTCTATCATTAAAGTATCTCCTAGATTCTATATTTTTACTTCATTTACATAATATTATAATGAATGATGACCTATATCTTTACGGAAAAACAAGTCATCGCATTCTATTTTTCCTATTTCATTATATACTTTTTCACGTGCGGCTTGCAAGTTTTCGCCACTAGCACAAACTAATAAGACGCGTCCTCCATTTATTACAATATTATCATCTACTTGTTTTGTTCCCATGTGAAATACCGGTGTTGTTAATTTTTCTAAACCATTTATAACCGCACCTTTTTCACTTTTTTCTGGATAACCTTTAGCTGCCATAACAACCCCAATAAATGCATCTTTATTCCATTTCAACTGAACATCCTTACCGTCGATGATATTGTTAGAAATTTCATATAAACTACTCTCTAGTTTTAATAGCAAGACTTCACTCTCTGGATCTCCGAAACGAACATTAAACTCAATAGTTTTCACACCATCAGCACACTTCATAAGACCAGCATAAAGTATTCCATAAAATGGCATCCCTTCACTACTCATAGCATCAACCATCGGTTGTACTACCTTCTCCAAGCCTTCATTTACATCATCTTGTGTAATCTTTTTAAGTGGACAATATGCTCCCATTCCCCCTGTGTTTAATCCTTCATCATTATCAAAAGTACGTTTATGATCTTGAGCAATTTCCATTGGATAAACTTTTCTATCGGAAACAAAGCACATTAGAGAAAATTCTTCTCCAGAAAGAAACTCTTCAATTACAACATTAGCTCCAGCTGCAGCGAATTTAGAATTACACATCATTTCTTTAAGTTCGTATTGAGCTTCTTCTAAAGTTTCAGCGATAATTACACCTTTACCAGCGGCAAGACCATCAGCTTTCAAAACGATTGGAGCTTTTTGCTGAGATAAATATTCACTTGCTTTTTCATAGTCGCTAAAACTTTCGTGTTTAGCTGTAGGAATATTATATTTTTCCATCATCATTTTGGAAAATACTTTACTTCCTTCTAATTGTGCTGCTTTTTTACTTGGTCCAAAAGCGCGAATACCTTTTTCTTGGAGTTTATCAACCAAACCATTTACCAACGGTACTTCTGGCCCAACAAAAACTAAATCAATATTATTTTCTAATGCATAACTCGGGATATCATCTTCTTTGATGTCAATACAAATCCCAAATTTTTCTACTGCTGGATTAATACCAGCCATATAAACTTCGTGTCCTTCTTGGTTAAACTTGTAGGCGATAGCGTGCTCTCTTCCACCAGCACCCACTACTAATACTTTAGCCATTAGTGTTTAAAGTGGCGTATTTTGCTGAAAAGCATCGCCATACCTTTCTCATTACAAGCATCTATACTTTCCTGATCACGTATTGAACCACCAGGTTGTACGATTGCTGCAATATTATATTCTGCTGCTAAATCAGCGCTATCTCGCATTGGGAAGAAGGCATCTGAAGCAAGAACTGCACCATCTGCAAGAGCACCAGCCTGTTCAAGAGCTATTTTACATGAACCTACTCGATTCATTTGGCCGGCTCCTATTCCTAATGTCTGACCATTTTTAACTACAACAATTGCATTTGATTTGACATGTTTAACTACTTTAAGACCAAATTCTAAATCCGACATTTGTTCTTTAGTTGGCTGTTTATCTGTAACAACTTCATAATTTTCAGCTAAAGCTGAGTTGAAATCTTGAACCAAGATTCCCCCACGAACACTCTTGATTTGTTGTTCATGATTATTATTTTTTTCACCAAGTTTGTAAATACGTAGATTTTTTTTCTTAGTTAGTATTTCTAGCGCTTCATCATCATAATCAACTGCTAAAATAATTTCTAAGAAAATACTATGCATTTTTTCTGCGGTAGCTTTATCTACAACGCCATTAACCGCAACAATCCCTCCAAAGATAGATACAGGATCCGCATCATAAGCGCGTGAATATGCTTCAAAAACATCTTTTCCTATTGCAACACCACATGGGTTCATATGTTTTACAGCGACACATGCAATCTCATCAAACTCTGCAAGAATATCTAATGCAGCAGAAGCGTCTTGAATATTATTGTAAGACATTTCTTTCCCATGCAGTTGTACTGCATTTTGTAAAGCATAGCTTTCATTATTGTCTTGTACATAGTGATATGCTTTTTGATGAGGATTTTCTCCGTAGCGTAAAGTATCTTCTAACGTATAAGATAATGTTAATTTTTCAGGGATCAAGTTATCAGCTTTATTAAAGTAATTTGCAATAGCTGCATCATAACTTGCAGTAGTATTAAACACTTTAATAGCTAATGAACGACGTGTCGCAAGAGTAATTCCACCATTTTCTAACTCATTTAGTATACGATCATAATCTCGAATATCAGTTACAACCGTTACATCATTAAAGTTTTTCGCAGCACTACGCAACATACTCGGTCCACCGATATCAATATTTTCTATAATTTCTTCTTCGCTTACTCCTTCTTTTTTAACAGTAGCTTCAAATGGATATAAATTAACACATACTAAATCAATGTATTCTATATTATTTTCTGCTACATGTTTATTATGAAGTTCATTTCCACGTTTTGAAAGTAATCCACCATGGATTTTAGGATGAAGTGTTTTTACACGACCTTCCAAAATTTCTGGAAAGTGCGTAACATCCTCAATACTAATACAGGCTACACCATTATTTTTCAAATAAGTAAAAGTCCCACCCGTACTGATAATTTCAAATCCATGTTTTTCTAGTCCTTTTGCAAATTCTACAATATTTGTTTTATCACTTACACTTATTAAAGCTCTTTTCGTCATAGTGCCTCCTCAACTAATTTTAAAATAACATTTGGATAAAGTTCATGTTCTAATTCATGAATCCTTGCAGTAACTTCTTTTAGAGTTTCACCATCTTTTACAATTAATGATTTTTGAGCGATAACTTCTCCACCATCTAACTCCTCATTAACATAATGAATACTAATTCCTACTTCACGTTCCTGCGCTTTATATGCTTGTTCTATCGCATCTTTACCTTTATATTTAGGTAAAAGAGATGGATGAAGATTTAAGATTGTTTTTTTGTAATTTTCCAGAAAATACGGAGAAATAATTCTCATATAACCAGCTAAGAAAATATAATCTAAATCTTTAACTTGCTCCAAAATAGCTGCTTCATAATCTTGTTTTGATGCAAAATCTTTTGTTGAAAAAACATAAGTATTTATGTTACGATCTTGCGCCTTTTTTATTACAGCTGCATTTGGTTTATCACAAACTAGAAGTGCAATATCCATTTTTTCTTTAAGTCTATTATCATCTGCAATTTTCTCAAAATTACTTCCGGTTCCAGATGCAAATATTGCTACTTGTTTCTTCATATTATTTCAATTCCACTTTCATTTACTACTTCACCTAGAACAAACGCATCATCTAACAATGATAAAGTTTTTTCTACATCTTCTTTATTAACAACAAGTGCCATTCCTACACCCATGTTAAAGATATTGTACATTTCTGCTTCATCGATGTTTCCTTTTTCTTGTAAGTACTTAAATATTTCTGGTACTTCATATGAATCTTTATTAATTTTCATGCCTAAACCTTCTTTTAGACAACGTGGTAAGTTTTCATGGAATCCTCCACCAGTTATATGAGCAATTCCCGCAACTTTCACTTCTTTTAGCACTTTTAATACTTCTTTAACATAAATTTTTGTCGGTGTTAATAAAGTCTTTCCTATTGTACTATCACCAAACTTTTCATCAAGACTAATATTATTATCACGAATAATTTTTCTTACTAATGAGAATCCATTTGAATGAACACCAGTCGAAGGAAGTCCGATAACTACTTGTCCAGCTTTAGTATTTTCTGGACTTAATAAATCTTCTTTTTCAGCTGCTCCAACACTAAATCCTGCAATATCATATTCTCCATCATCATAAAATCCAGCCATCTCTGCTGTCTCTCCACCAACAATGGCACATCCTGCTTGAACACAACCTTCTGCTACACCCTCAACAATCTGTTCTACTTGTTCAGGATAATTTTTTCCAACAGCTAAATAATCTAAGAAAAATAGTGGTTGAGCTCCTTGAGCAAGAATATCGTTAACGCACATTGCTACTACATCAATCCCAATTGTGTTATGAATATCAAGCTCAAAAGCTAGTTTTAATTTAGTTCCTACACCATCAGTACCACTAATTAAAACAGGATTTTTAAAGTTATAACTGCTTAAGTCAAATGCACCACCGAAGCCTCCAATTGCAGACATCATCCCCAAATTTTTAGTACGTGCTACATGTTTTTTAATAAGTTCTACTGATTTATATCCAGCCTCTAAACTTACTCCACTTTCTTCGTATTTTTTACTCATTATTTTTACCCCTTTCTTGCAAAAATTTCTTTTGGATATTCGTCATTGATTTTAAATAATCTTCTTCATAATCATATAGTCCAGCAGAATAATCACCATTGAAACAATCCATGCAAAGGCCAGTGTAAGGTGCATCATAATCTAAACCTATAGATTCAATTAAACCATCTTCACTCAAATACCCTAATGAATCTGCACCAATTATTTCACAAATCTCATCTTGTGTCTTATTAGCAGCGATTAATTCCTCTGTTGTGGAAATATCTATACCATAAAAACTTGGGAAAATCAAAGGTGGTGCCGAAATTCTCACATGAACTTCACGTGCCCCAGCTTCTTTCAAAAGTTGAACTATACGCTTACTAGTCGTTCCACGAACGATAGAATCATCAACTAGAACAATACTTTTACCACTAACAACACCTTTAACAGCAGATAATTTCATTCTTACACCTTGTTCACGCAACTCTTGCGTAGGTTGAATAAATGTACGTGCAACATACTGATTTTTTATAAGTCCCATTTCGTATGGCAATCCACTTTCTTCTGCATATCCACTTGCAGCTGATAGTGATGAGTTAGGTACACCAATTACCATATCTGCATCAGGTGCTGGTTGTTCAATAGCAAGACGACGTCCTGTTCTTTTACGTGCAGTATGGACGTTAACTCCAGCAATATTAGAGTCAGGTCGTGCAAAATATACGTATTCCATAGCTGCTATTGCAACTTTTGTGTCCTCTGTATATTTTTCAATACGAATACCTTTATCATCTATAATAACTAGCTCTCCTGCACCAACATTACATACAAACTCCGCTCCTACTACATCAATAGCGCATGTTTCACTAGCAGCAACATATGCACCATTTTTCATTTTACCGATAGCAAGTGGACGCAAGCTATTCGGATCAACAGCACCATACATAGTATCTTTTGTTAATACTAAGTAGGTAAAACCACCTTTAATTTTACAAAGGGCATCTTTAAGTTGTGCTTTAAATCCCTTTTCCTTACTTCGTCGAATTAGATGAATAAGTACCTCTGTATCAGATGAAGAATGGAAAATCGCTCCATCTTGTTCTAATTCACGACGTAGTGTTTTTGCATTAATAAGGTTACCGTTATGACATATCCCAACACTCATATCATAAAAATGAAATAAAAATGGCTGAATGTTTTGGATATTATTGCTACCTGACGTCGCATAACGAACATGCCCAATGGCACTACTCCCTAGTAGATTTTCTAACTTTTTTTTATCACGGAAAACCTCAGATATTAATCCAAGATCCCTATGCCCACGTAAAACTTCTTTATCGTTAGAAACGATTCCTCCACCTTCTTGACCACGGTGTTGTAAGCTGTGCAACCCAAAATATGTAACATTACTTGCTTCTGGATGTCCCCAAATTCCAAACACTCCACATTCTTCGTTAAGCCCTCGCATCTTCTAATCTCCTTAAAACTTCTTCGTAAGCTTCCATTACAGAACCTAAATCACGTCTAAATCTATCTTTATCTAATTTCTCATTTGTATCTTTATCCCAAAGTCGGCATGTATCTGGAGAAATTTCATCAGCTAAAATGATTTTACCGTTTTTATCTTTTCCAAATTCAATTTTGAAATCTACTAATACTAAGTTTGCTTTTAAATATAATTTTTGAAGTAAAGAATTAATTTTTAATGCTTGCTCACGTATATTCGCAAGTTCTTCTTCTGTTACTATTTCTAATGCCACAGCGTGGTCATCATTAATAAGAGGATCATTCAAATCATCATTTTTATAGCTAAGTTCAAAAACAGGTTTTGCTAATTTTTTTCCTTCTTCTATACCATACTTTTTAGCCATTGAACCTGCTACTATGTTTCTTACAATAACTTCTAACGGAATTATCGTAACATGTTTACAAAGTTGGTCTGTTTCATTAATTTTTTTTATAAAATGTGTTTCAACACCTTCTTTTTCTAAATACTCAAAGATTAAAGAAGTAATTGTATTGTTAAAAATTCCTTTATGTTCAAATTCTTCTTTTTTAACTCCATTAAATGCTGTCGCACTATTTTTATAATGAACATAAATTTCATCTTTATTTTCACATTCGAATAATTGTTTTGCTTTTCCTTCGTATAGTAATTTCATTTTATTTTTCCCCTTTGAAATAATTTACACCATTTTTAAATATATCTTGTTTGACTTTTATTGTATTTGTTTTATATAAACTTTCTCCAAAACGTTCACTGTGTCCCATCTTACCAAGGATAAGTCCATCTTCACTTATTAAACCTTCTGTTGCTAAGTAAGATCCATTAGGGTTAAATCTACCATTTAATGTTGCATTTCCATTAAAATCACAGTATTGGAAAGCAATTAAGTGTTTGAATTTGTCTATATTAAGACCAACTACTTTTCCTTCTCCATGACTAAATACCACTTCGTGTTCAGTTCCGATTGTAAAATCTTGTAACCAAGGTGAATTTGCATTTGCTACACGAGTAAATGCTGTTGTTGAAATATGTTCATAACTATCATTTCGGTATAACGTAAGGTCATCCTCATTCAATTCACGTATTTCTCCATAAGGAAGTAATCCTGATTTAAGCAATGCCTGGAATCCATTACAGATTCCTAATATAAGTTTTTTCTCAGCTAAATGTTTGTGAATAGCATTTTTTACCTTTTCATTTTTTAAGAAGTTAACAATATACTTAGCACTTCCGTCTGGTTCATCTCCACTAGAAAATCCACCTGGGAACATAATGATATGAGATTCTTTTACTGCATTTACAAACTCTTCTATTGATTCATTAATATCATTTTCTCGAGTATTTCTGATTACTACTGTCGTAGGAGTTGCTCCTGCTTCAATAAATGCTTTCTCACTATCATACTCACAGTTCGTACCAGGGAAGACAGGTATAACTACTTTTACATCCTCTACATATTCTGGATAATATTTTCGTCCTTTATTTTCTGTATGAAGATTTTCTACAGTTCCTTTATCTTCGTTTTGATACATCGGATAAATATCATTTAGAGTAGCTGTATAAGCTTCATATATATCATTATGTGTAAATAATTCATTGTTTATTATAATTCTACTGCTTACTTTACCAATACATTCAAATGGTAATTTTTCTTTTGCTTCCACTACTAATGATGCTGGATCAAAGTTTAAAATATTTTCTTTTTCTACTTCAAATCCTAAATCGTTACCTAATGACATTTTAACTAGAGAAGCGGCTAAGCTACCTTCTTCTTGAACATATGCTGAAACTACTTTACCTTCTTTAATATATTTATGAACAAGTTCATAATTTTCTAAAGTAGCTGCAATATCTGGATATCCTTTTTCATCTTTTACTACTGGCACATAATAAAGTTTGTTACCAACTTCTTTCAACTCTGGAGTTATAACATCATTTATTTTTACAGGCACGCAGGCAAATGAAATTAGTGTTTCTACAACATTAAGATCATTGAACGTTCCTGACATACTATCTTTTCCGCCAATACTTGGACGACCAATTTCACGTTGAGCATAAATACTTCCTAATAAACTTTGAGTAACTTTACCCCATTTAGAGCTATCTTTACCAAGTTTTTCGAAATACTCTTGGAATGAGAAGTAAAGACTTTCTCGTGTACCACCGACTGCATAAACTTTAGCTACTGATTCTAACACTGCGTAGATAGAAGATAAAAATGGTGAATAGTATGAAATTTTCGGAATAAATCCATATGTAAGGATCGTTGCCGTATCGCTTGTTGAGTGCAATGTTGGTAATGCTTGAACACTTGCTTGAACAGGTGTAAGTTTATGACGACCTGCAAATGGCATAAGAACTGTTGAAGCTCCAATTGAAGAGTCGAATTTTGAAGCTAATCCTTTTTGGCAAGTTACATTTAATTCTCCAAGTTCTTTTAACACAGCTTCTCTAGAAAATTCTTTATCTGTAAATGGATTTTTAGCTTTATTATCTACTAATGTTGCTTTAGTATGTTGTCTTACACCACTTGTTTCCAAGAAATCTGCACTCATGTCTACTACTTTTTCATCATTGTAATACATTTCTAAGCGGCGACGGTCTGTTACAGTTGCAACATGTGCATACTCAATATTTTCTTTTTCACATTCACGAACAAATGCATCATAATCTTTTCTGTCAATCGCAACAGACATTCTCTCTTGCGATTCACTAGTAGCAAGTTCCGTTGCATTAAGTCCTTTATATTTTGTTAGAACTTTATCAAGGTGAATTTCAATACCGTCTGATAACTCTCCGATAGAAACACAAACTCCGCCAGCACCAAAGTCATTACATTTTTTAATAAGTCTAGTAACTTCTGGTTTTCTAAACAACCTTTGTAATTTTCTTTCTTCAGGAGCATTACCTTTCTGTACTTGACTTGACATAGTTTCTAAAGAATCATTTGTGTGCTCAACACTTGAACCACTTGCGCCTTGGATACCATCACGACCAGTACGACCACCAATCATCACAACAATATCTCCAGCGACTAAAGTTTCACGTTTATAATCTCCTTCTTTTACAGCTCCTACAACAGCTCCAACTTCCATATGTTTAGCAACATAACTATCATCATAAATTTCACGAACAAACGTTGTTGCTAAACCAATTTGATTCCCATACGATGAGTTACCGTGCGCTGTTCCTTTTGCTATCTCTACCTGTGGAAGTTTATGTGCTAAAGTATCTTCATGTTTTTGGAGAATATTTCCACTTCCAGAGATACGCATAGCTTGATATACATAACTACGTCCTGATAGTGGATCTCGAATAGCTCCTCCTATACAAGTACTTGCCCCACCAAATGGTTCAATTTCACTTGGATGATTATGTGTTTCGTTTTTAAACTGAATTAACCAACGTTCTTCTTTACCTTTATTTTGAATAGTTGTAAAGAATGAACATGCATTAATTTCTTCACTCACTTCGATATTTTCATCATTTAATATACCAACATGATATTTACCAATAATACTTGCCATATCCATAAGTGTTAACGGTTTATCTTCACGATTAAGCTCTCCACGAACTTTTAGATAGTAATCAAACGCATCTTGCATTTCCTTTTTGAAAAGTTCAGACTCAATATTAATTTCATCAAGAACAGTTTCAAATGTTGTATGACGGCAGTGATCACTCCAATAACAATCAAGAACATAAATCTCAGTTTCAGTTGGAATACGTCCTTCTGTTTTAAAATAACTTTGAATAAATTCTAAATCTTCTATATTCATTGCTAGAGAAAACTCTTTTTTTACAGCTTCTAACTGCAAGTGAGAATATTCCAAAAATCCATCCAGTTTTTTAAGAGGTTTAGGTTCAGAATTTAGTGAAAATTCTAATACTGATAAATCCTTAACTCGTGCTTCAATTGGATTTACTAGATAATTTTCCACTAATTTCAATTCATCAGAATTTAATTTTTTATCAAAAATAACTAGCTTACCACTTCTAACAGTTGCTTCGCTTTTCGCATTAAGCAACTTTATACACTGAGTCGCACTATCAGCTCTTTGATCGTATTGAGCAGGGAGCACTTCATAAGCGAAATATTTTCCTTCTTCTAAATCAATACTCTCAAAAACTTCATCAACAACGACTTCAGAAAATACCGAAGTTTTAGCTAGTTTATAAGTTTCTTCATCAATATTGTAAATATCATAAATAACATACACCTGAACATTATCTAAATCTAGATTATACTCTAGATTTAGCGTATTTTTCAGCTGTAATTCTTCCTTATTATATCCTTGACGCTTTTTAATAAAAATTCTTTTGTTACTCATCGTGTCCTCCTAAATGTACATCACCATAAAAGTTAATATGACCTATTTTTCTATTTTCACGAGCTTCCTTTTCATAAAAATGTAAGTAGCCTTGTTTTTTAGTAATTAGATTTTTAAAATAATCTTCATCCTGCCCTAGTATATTGTATAAAGTTGTCTCACGGTTTTTAATCTTACCAACTCTTAAGCCACATATAGCTTCCACATGTGCTCTAAATTGGCTTTTAGTTGCACTTTGCATCGTTATATGTCCAGAGTTATGAACACGAGGAGCAATTTCGTTAAAAACTACTTTCCCATTACTTATAAAAAATTCAACAGTGAGTACACCATAATACTCAATATTATCTAATATTTTTTTTGTATATTCTATAGCAAGATTTTCTTGTTCTGTTGTAGCTGACGTTGGAACTTTCGAACGGTATAAAATATTATTACGATGTTCATTTTCAACAACAGCAATAATTTGAACTTCGTACTTATCTTTAACGGCAACAACCGATATTTCTTTATCAAGCTCTATAAGTTCTTCTAATATAGTTTGTTTTTCTATTTCTTCCTTCTTAGAAATTTTTTTCTGTCCCTTACCGTCATAACCAAAGCGTAAAGTTTTCATCAAATACACTTTATCTATCTCAACATCAGTATTATCTTCTATATGAATATAATCAACAGTTGGTATTTCCAAACTTCTCGCAAATTCTTTTTCATAATACCTATGTTGAGTAATACGCAATACTTCCGAACTTTGAACAAAATTATATTTTTTTTCTAATTTACTTAGTGCATCAGCATCAATGTTTTCGAACTCAAAAGTAATAACATCACTATGCTTACATAGTTCCTCTACTTTTTCGAAATCATCAAAATTTGCTTTAATAAATACATCGCTAAAAATTTTGGCGCAACACATATCACTTGGATCTAAAATAGCAATCTTGTACCCCATCTCTTTTGCACTCATAGCAAGCATTCGCCCAAGTTGTCCGCCACCAATTATTCCTATTGTTTTCCCTGGTAAAATTGTTTTTATCATATCTTCATCTCTTCCAATACTATACGTTCTTGTTCTTTTTTGAAATCTAAATATTTCTGTTCATAATTTTCATTCGTCATTCCCAAAATTGATAATGCGCTAATTGCTGCATTTTTAGCACCAGCAACTCCTATTGCCATAGTAAGAACAGGAACTCCTGCAGGCATCTGTACTATTGAATATAGAGAATCTACTCCACTAAGAGTACTAGACTTAATAGGTACTCCTATTACAGGCAATGTCGTCATTGAAGCTACCATTCCTGGTAGATGAGCCGCACCTCCCGCTGCAGCTATTATAAGAGAATAACCATTTTTTCTAGCATTTTTAGAAAAATCTACTAAAAGATCGGGTGTTCTATGAGCACTAACTACTTTTTTGTCATAAGGGATTTCAAATTGATCTAAAAGATTACACGTTTCCGCCATAGTAGTATAATCCGAATTTGAACCCATTATTACTGCTACTTTCATACATTTAACTCCTTTTTTCGATTGAAAGTTCGTCTTTAAAACTAATTATTATTAATTTTTATTCTAACGTCCGTTTATAATTCCATTATACTCCTTAACCAGTATTTAATCAAGTATTTATATATATTATTTTTGTTATATTCTCTTCGGTGAAATAAGAGTAAATAAAAAACAGTAAATTTTAAATTTACTGTTTTGATTACTTCTGGTTTAAATATATATTATTGTTTTTCCCTAATAAATTTATTTGCTAACATATATACTTGGTTAATTTCTTTATTTTCCAACTTCCAAGTATTTAATTCATCTTTAATTAATTCTGGGAACTTTTTACTTATGTCCCTTAGCGCGTTTCCCACTGATTTTCTTACATATTCACTCTTATCATCTTTTAAATTCGCTATTCTTCTGATAGCCTCTTTGGGATTTTCTTTAAAGTATGGTCTACTTGTCCATATTCTTAAACCTTCCATTACTGCTCTTCTTGTATTAGGATTATCATGATTTAGCCATTCATCAATAACAGTAAGTGTTTTTTCATACCCTATTGATTTACAAAATTCGTCAAACGACTTAGCTAATACTTCCTGAACCCTCCAATTATCATCTTTAGAAACTTCTTCTCTCATAAATGTCAAAATTTCTTTATCTGTAGACAAATAACCAAAAAGGAATACACCGTACATTCTCACTTGATAAACTTCAGAATGAAATGCTAGAAAAGCTAATTCTTTTATATATTCAATACCATTTAGTTTATAATCATTTATCGCTTTTTTTTCTTGCACTTTGAAGCCACTTTTTATTATAGAAAATTCTTTTTCTAAGTTTTTAATGTACTTATTCATTTTAGTCCTCCACTATCTACATCATACTAAATATTTTTTATATACTTATCAATCGCATATGCAACTCCATCATCATTATTAGATTTAGTAATAAAGTCCGCATATTTTTTCACATCATCTGTAGCATTTTCCATAACTACTATATGCCCAACACTTTCAAACATTGGTATATCATTTTGACCATCTCCAAAAGCTGCTAGTTCATTCTTCTCCAATTTTTCAAGTTTTTGTATGTATTCAATACCCTTTGATTTCTTTGCATTAATATGAGTAATTTCTAAATAACCACTTAAAGATTTTTGAATAGTTAACTGTTCTTTAGAATAGTTTTCTTCTACATAATCTATCAATTTTTTAAAAACTTCTTCGTCATGCTCAATAAATGATACTTTATAAATTGTTTTATTTGTATTTTCAAAATAATTTTTAAAATTTACAATCTTGTAACCTACTTTTACTATATAATATTCTCTTTTTATGCCCATAGTTTCTAAATCTGTATTCCAATATGATTCATCATAGAGACTAATACCAATATTTTCAAACTTATTTCTTATATCTAATACCAATCTTCTTGCTAAATTATACTCCAACGGTACACTATGTAATATTGTATTTTTTTTATTATTTTTCTCAAAAATCAAGCCGCCATTAAATGCAACATGAATTCCATCAATACCAAGATTATTTATTATTTCTTCCATTTTTTGCGGAGAACGAGCTGATACTAAAGTAAATAGCAATCCACTTTCCTTTATTGTTTTTATCGTAAATTTGCTCATTTGTCCGTTACTATTCAAAACAGTCCCATCCATATCAGAAAACAAATGTTTAATCATACAAATACCTCCATAACTACTTACAATTATATTTTAATATTATATTAATATTTTTCCAAGTTTTTTAGTAATATTCAAAATATTATTCTTATTTCTATATTCAGCCAAAGATACTTATATCAAAAAAGAACCATAATCTAATAAATTATGATTCCTCTTCTAAATTTTATTTTTCTTTAATTCTTGTTGCAAATATCGTTCCTACTAGCGCGATTCCTGCAGATACATAAAACACTAAGGATGAATTTATATCCCATATTGCCCCCATAATATAAAGACCAATGGTCATGCTAAGTTGGTAGCATATCGCTGTATATAAGATTTGCATATCAATTATTTTTTCTGTATTAAATCTATTATTTAAAATTAAAATAAAAGCTATATGACCAACAGCAAAAGTTATTGCATGAAAAGTTTGCATTACAACAAATACATATATATTATGAAATATCGCTAACATAAGCCATCTTATTATTGCTCCAATCCCGCAAAAAACTAACAGTTGAGTTGGTTTTATCTTCCCTATTATTTTTTTTGAAAAAATAAAAAACAAAATTTCAGCTATTACTGATATATTTAGTATTAGTCCCGACAACCACTTAGCGTTTATGTTCATGCTTTCTAAATATAATGCATTATAATTATTATACGCCGTATGTGATAGCTGATATAAAAATATAACTAGAATAAGTAATAATGCATTCTTATCTTTCAATACCCAACTATATAATCTACCAGTATTTTTATTATCACTTTTATTAACAGTAAGAGTACGAACTAGCTTAGGTTGAGGTAAAAACATAAAAACCACATATAAAACTAATAATATAATAAGTATATAATACAGCGCGACACTTCCTACATATCCTATAATACCACCTGCAGCTATTCCAACCAATGTAAAACTTACAGATCCCCATGTCCTTGCTTTTCCATAATCAATGCCTTCTTCTTTTAAAAATAAAGATGCCAAACTTTCTATAAATGGTGCAACTGTATAATAAACTAGACCAAACATAAATGTTATAAGAGTCAAGATTATTTTGTTATTTGTAATTCCATAGCTCAGTGCAAGTAAGATACCAGCTATCACCGATATCTTTAAAGATAAACTAATATTATATCTCTTTAACAAGTATGGGCTTAGAAAAATTCCACCCAAGAATCTCGCAAGATATAACATCGAAAATATTGAACTCGCCTCTAGTACAGTAAGATTTTTTACACCAGTAAGATATAAAATCCAAAATGGTAAAAATACTCCATTAACTGCAAATTGTAAAAAGTAATTCGTCGATAACCAATTTTTTGATGACATAATGCCTCCTCTACTGTATTGCGAGTTGAACTATTACTACCATCATATTCATAGCAATATGCGCTATCATCGGCGTAATGATACTTTTAGTTTTTAAATATAAAAAGCTAAAAACAAACGACATCATTATATATAATACCATGATTGGAGAAAATCCATCATGTGGAATAGCAAATAATATCCCCGTTATTAGGGCAGGAATAGTAAATCTAATCCATTGCTTACTACCTAACATAACATCATAAAAATATCCAAAAACTGCTTTTCTAAAGAATAATTCTTCCATTATCGGTCCTAAAAAAACAACATATCCTATAAATAACGGATTTAATTTTATTATTTGAACAACATTACTTGTATTTTTACTACTTGCTTGAAACTCAAAAATTTTAGCTAAGTATTGTAATAATCCATTTATAATACCTTGCACTAGCATCATCGCTACAAACCCTGCTAATCCTATTGCTATGATTATTAAAATATTTGATTCTCTTTTTCCTCGATCAATATCATTATGTGATTTAGATGCTATGAAAAACATAATGACAGTTGCTAATGTTGATAATCCTAAAGCAATATTTAATCGCAAATGCACACTTAATGTTTGTGGTAATAGTGTTGGTAGAAAAAATACTGCTGCAAAATAGATAACACCAGTTGTTATAAGGTTTTTTATATCGCCTCTTTGAAATGAAATTCTCATATAACCTCCTCAATAATTTAATATTAGTTTATTATAACACTTATACTTTATACTTACAATAAATCACGAACAATTAAAATATTTTTTTAGTATTATCCTTGAAAGTTTTTAAATAAGATGTTAGAATAAATATATAAACATAGTAGCGAGCTGTTGTTGGTGAAAGTTCAGCAAAATATTTGGCATGATATATATTACATATAAATATTAAAGATGAGTTTTTACTAATCAGGGTGGAACCGCGGAATTTATTTCGTCCCTAGGTATACTTTAGAGTATATCTAGGGATATTTTATTTTAAAGGAGGAATTTAATCATGGAGAAAATTTTATCTCTTGCAAAAAACAGAGGATTTGTATTTCAAGGATCTGAAATTTATGGTGGATTAGCTAATACTTGGGATTACGGTCCATTAGGTATCGAACTAAAAAATAATATAAAAAGAGCATGGTGGAAAAAATTCATTCAAGAGTCACCATATAACGTTGGATTAGATGCTGCTATCTTTATGAATCCGCGTACTTGGGAAGCATCAGGGCACGTTGGAAACTTTTCTGATCCAATGATGGACTGTAAATCATGTAAATCACGTCTTCGCGCTGACAAACTTATTGAAGAATATTACTTCAAAGAAAAAAATGAAGATGTCGTTGTTGATGGACTACCATTTGAAGAATTAGAAAATATTATCGAACGAGAAAATATTAAATGTCCAGAATGTGGTAAACATGATTTTACTAATATTAGACAATTTAACCTTATGTTCAAAACAAATCAAGGTGTTGTAGAAAATTCTACAAGCCAAATTTATCTACGTCCAGAAACTGCACAAGGTATTTTTGTTAACTTCAAAAATGTTCAACGTAGTATGCGTAAAAAACTACCATTCGGTATAGGTCAAATTGGTAAATCATTCCGTAATGAAATTACACCTGGTAACTTTATTTTCCGTACTCGTGAGTTTGAACAAATGGAACTTGAATTCTTCTGTGTGCCAGGGACTGAATTAGACTGGCATAAAACATGGAAAGATACATGTGAAAACTGGCTATTAGATTTAGGTATGACAAAAGAAAATATTCGTCTTCGTGATCATGATCCAGAAGAGCTTTCTCACTACTCTAATGCAACAACTGATATCGAGTTTAAATTCCCATTTGGATGGGGAGAACTTTGGGGAGTTGCTTCAAGAACAGATTACGATTTAAAACAACATATGGAGCACTCAGGGCAAGATATGACTTATCAAGATCTTCTTACTAATGAAAAATATATTCCATATTGTATAGAGCCGTCTGTTGGTGTTGACCGTGTTCTACTAGCATTCTTATGTGACGCATACAATGAAGAAGAAGTAGGAGAAAACGATACTCGTACAGTTCTTAAATTCCATCCAGCACTAGCACCATATAAAGCAGCTATTCTACCACTTTCTAAAAAATTAAGTGACAAAGCTAGTGAAGTTTATTCACAACTTGCAGCTGATTTTATGGTAGATTTTGATGAAACTGGTTCTATCGGTAAACGCTATCGTCGCCAAGATGAAATTGGTACTCCATTCTGTATCACTTATGACTTTGAATCTGAAAATGATGGTATGGTAACTGTCCGTGAACGTGACACAATGGAACAAACTCGTATCGCTATTTCAGAATTAAAACAATATATCGAAGAACGAGTTAAATTCTAATACTAAAACTAAAACCTCTAACTAATAAACTAGTTAGAGGTTTTTTCTACATTTAACATCCCTGCTTGAAGCTGGTACATTTTATAATATGTTCCTTTTTGTTGTAATAACTTAGTGTGTGTCCCACTTTCAATTATCTCACCTTTATCAAGTACATAAATACAGTTTGCATCTTGAATAGTGGATAACCTATGAGCAATTGCAATCGTCGTACGTCCCTTTCTCATTTTCTTTAATGAGTTTTGTATTATTTCTTCTGTTTCAGAATCAATATTTGCTGTAGCTTCATCCAAAATTAAAATCTTAGGTTGTGCTGCTATAGTTCTTGCAAAAGTAAGTAGCTGACGTTGTCCACTTGAAAAAGTTGAACCACGTTCTGTAACTGGACTTTTATATTTTTCAGGTAGCTGCATAATAAACTCATCAGCATCGACAAATTCAGCCGCCACTTTTATATCGCTTTCAGTTAAAGACTTATTATACATTTTTATATTAGATTCAATAGTGCCATGATATAAAAATGGATCTTGTAGTACTAAACCTATTTTATTTCGTAATTCTTTCATTGAATAATCTTTTATATCCCGTCTATCAACCAGAATTTCCCCACGGTCAAATTCATAAAATCTTAAAAATAGATTTATTATTGATGATTTCCCAGAACCAGTTGATCCCACAAATGCAATAGTTTCTCCTTTATTTACCTTAAACGAAATATTTTTCAAAACATCATTCTTCCCATCATAAGAAAAACTCACATTTTTAAATTCAATATTTCCTTCTTCAATTTTATAATTACTATCCTTTTGAGCAGGTTCATATTCCTTATTGTCAATAAGTTCAAAAACACGCCCTGCAGCTATCATAGATGTCTGTAAAACAGAAAAATTTTGCATAAGCTCTATAAGTGGATTGAACAGCTGGTTTGTATATTGAATAAATGCGTAAATTATCCCAGCTGTAAAACCTGCAGTTTGCCAACTAAGCCCAAAATAAGTCAATATTACTCCATAGGCCAAAATTTTTAACAATGCCATGGCTGGGCGAAGTAATAAACTATCCACCGATAAAGAACGACTCATGTAATGTAGATGTTCTTTATTTACTTCTTCAAAACCTTTTATTAAGCGTTCTTCTTGATTAAAAGCTTGAATAATTCGCATACCTTCTATCGATTCCGATAATTTTGTATTTAAATCACTAAGTTTAGCACGAGTAATTTTTACTAGCTTACTAGATAATCTTTGGTACAAATAAACCGAGCCTATCATTATTGGAAGAAACAATATCATTAAAACTGTTAATCCAGGGCTAAGAGAAATCATCGCTCCTATCGTTACAACAAACATCAAAATAGAGTTAAGAAAACTAGAAAAAATTGTTCCAAACATATCAGCAACTGCTTGTGTATCATTTGTTAATCTTGAAACAATCGAACCTACAGGAGTTCTATCAAAATAAGCCATTCTTAATTTTTGAAGATTTGTAAAGCTCTCCTCACGCAAATCGCTGACTATACTATACGCAACTTTTGAAAAGTAATATTCACCTATAAAGGTAGAAATAACTCTAAATAAAAACAACCCATAATAGATGATTAATAAACCAAGCCCTGCACTTGCAATACCTTTTGTTATATAGTTATCAATATAATATTGAGCTAAAAGAGGAATTGCAGTAGCTACAATACTTGTTAAAAGGATAAATGTTAATGCGACTGCTGTAAAAGTTTTATATCTTAGCATATAATTAAGCAATCTTAAAAAAGTATTATTTTTTTTCAACTTATTCTCCTCCTTTTAACTTTTCTTCTAACTGTTGGTTACTGTATGTTTCTTTATACCAACCATCTTGGGCTAACAACTCATCATGCGTTCCACGTTCAATAATTTTTCCGTTATCCATAACGATAATTAAATCAGCATGAACAATAGCTGATAACCTATGGGCAGTAATAATCGTTGTCTTCCCTTTTCTCTCTTCTTTTAGATTTTCTAAAATAATATTTTCCGTTTTTGCATCAACTGCTGATAGAGAATCATCAAGTATTAAAATATCCGGGTTCATAATTAATGCACGGCTCATCGCTATACGTTGCTTTTGACCTCCAGATAATGAAACACCTCTTTCACCAATAATAGTATCAATTCCATCTGGCATACTTTTTATATCATTATATAAGCCACAAAGTTTTGTAACTTCTTCTACTCTTTCATCCGAATATGCTGGATCAGCAAAGCGAATATTTTCTTTTATAGACATCGCAAATAATACTTGATCCTGTGGAACATACCCTATTAAACTACGCAAATCTTTTAATTTATAGTTTTTAATATTTTCACCGTTTAAAAGAATTTCTCCATCTACTACATCATATTCTCGTAGTAATAACTTCAGCAATGTTGTTTTCCCAGAACCTGTAACTCCAACAATACCTAATGTCTGACCCTGCTCTATTGAAAATTTAATTTCTGACAATACTGATTTATCTAAATATACAAAATTAGAAATATTATATTCTAGTCGGCCATTGACTGCTACTAATCCTTCTTTTGCCATTTCTTTTACAGAACTTTCTTCAGCTAGTAATTTTTCAATACGTCCATAAGAAACATCACCACGTTGACCTATATTATACAACCACCCTATTGCTTGAAGTGGCCAAACTAACATATCCAAGTATGTAACAAAGGTTACTAATTCTCCAACGGTCATCTCTCCATTAGAAATAAAGATTCCTCCAAAAATTAAAGTCAAAGTATACGAAAGTCCAATAAAAACAAGCACCATAGGATTAAATAGCGCATTATATTTAGAAGCGATAATGTTTTTAATAAAAACTTTCTTATTAATTTCTTTAAAACTTTCTATTTCATCATTACCATAACCAAATGACTTAGTAACACGAACACCCGAAGCATTTTCTTGAACTTTACTATTTAAATCTGAAAATGATTCCTGTGCCTCTTTAAAACTTTCATAGTTTTTATCACCTAATTTATTAACTGCATATGCCATAAACGGAAATGGTAATATCGCTATAAAACTTAACTTTGGACTTATTAATAACACCATTGTTCCTAAAGTTACCAATGCTGTAATAGACGCATCGACTGCCGACATCACTCCTGCACCTGCAACCATTACAACAGAGTTAATATCATTTGTAGCGTGCGCCATCAAATCACCTGTACGATATTTTTGATAAAACGATGGAGACATCTTTGTAAAATGTTGAAATAGTCTAAAACGCAATAATCTTCCAAGATTATACGCTGCACCAAAGATATAGACACGCCAAACATATCTCAGACCATACATTATTAAAGCTGCTGATACTAAGTAAGCTAGATTTATAAATAAATACTTATTTGTTAACTCTCCTGACGCAATATTATCAACAACATTTCCTATCACTCTTGATGGTATTAAATTAAAAACACTTACTAATGATAATGCAAGTATTCCTACTATATATCGTTTCTTTTCGAGTTTTAAAAACCATCCAATTTTTCTGATAATATTCATAAAATCTCCTTTCTCGTTTAGTTAATTATATTTCACTACTTTACATTATTTATCTTTTCGAAAACTTCCCCTATTTTTCCACTAATAACCAATGTTGCCATTCTGTCTTGAGAAGTTGAAGTTTTGTTTATAACTACTAAATGCTTTCCTCTAAAGTGTCTTATTAAATTTGCGGCTGGATATACACTAAGTGAGGTTCCTCCTATTATTAACACCTCTGCCTGCTCTATATACTTAATCGCAGAACTAAATACCGTCATATCCAATTCTTCTTCATATAATGTAACATACGGTTTTATAATACCACCACACTCACATAGAGGAATAATACTCTCTTTTGATAAAAACTCCTCTAAGTTATAATGCTTTCCACACTTACGGCAGTAGTTACTATCTACCGTACCATGAAGTTTTAAAATGTTTTTGCTTCCTGCTATTTCATGCAAAGTATCAATATTTTGAGTAATAACAGCACGAAGTTTTCCTTTAGTCTCAAGTTCTGCCAAAAAATAATGTGCTTTATTAGGCTTAGCATCTGGATATATCAAATGTTCTTTATAAAATTTAAAAAAATCTTCTGGGTACTTCTCGAACATCGTACGTGATACCAGTTGTTCTGGAGTAAAATGTCGTCCTAATTCTACACTAAATATACCATTAGCACTACGAAAATCTGGTATATTTGACTCGGTAGAAACTCCAGCACCACCAAAGAACACTATATTATTACTTTCTTGAATAATTTTTTTTAATTCCTCTATTTTTTTCATAAAACCACTCCACTTCTATTGCATAATTTAAGATAAGGAAACCTATACTATAAGTTTCCTTATCTGTTAAAATACTATTTCTCTTCTTTTTGCTTTTGAGCTTTTAACTCTTTAATACGTTGTTTTCTCTCAGCAATACGTGCTTTTTTCTCTTCGCGAGATGCACTTCTTACTGGACCACGAGAAATATGCTCTTTACTGTCATTAGTAACAAGATTTGTTTTTTCTTCTTTAAGCTCTATTTCTTCATGACGTTCAACCTTGATACGTAATAAGTTAGCGACTACTTCGCATTCTATCTCGTCTATCATATATTCAAACATTTCATGTCCTTCGTTTTTATATTCACGAAGCGGATCTATTTGACCATATGAACGTAAGAAAATACCTTTGCGCAGTTGATCCATTTGGTCGATATGGTCTGTCCAACGATCATCTATTACATTTAAAAGAATATATCTTTCAAATGAATTCATGGTCTCATCACCAAGAAGCTCGCGTTTTTGTTCATATTCATTATTAATTTTTTCAAGAGCAAGTTGTTTAATTTCTTCATCAGACATAACTTCACTATACTCATCTTCTTTTATAGGACATTGTCCTAAGAATTTTTCATTTAGTGATTTTACAATTTCTTCTGTTTCTTCTTTTTCACTATGTGCTTCTAATGTTTGAGTTGCATATTCAATAGTTTTCTCAACTGCTTCTTCTGTCATTCTATCAATAATATCAGTAACTACTTCATTTTCTAAAACTTCATTTCTTTCAGCATACATAATTTCACGTTGTTTACGTAAAACATCATCATACTGAAGAACTTGTTTACGCGCATCGTAGTTGTTACCTTCTACACGTTTTTGAGCACTTTCTACAGAGCGGCTGACCATTTTACTTTCAAGAGGTGTATCATCTGTTTTACCCATAAGTCTTTGTAATCTGTCAGCACCGAAACGAACCATAAGTTCATCTTCTAATGATAGATAGAATCTACTATATCCTGGGTCACCCTGACGTCCAGAACGCCCACGTAACTGGTTATCAATACGACGTGATTCATGACGTTCTGTACCAATTACAGCTAAACCACCTAGTTCACGAACTCCCTCACCTAGTTTAATATCCGTACCACGTCCAGCCATGTTGGTCGCAATCGTAATAGAACCTTTTTGTCCTGCTTGTTTGATAATTTCTGCTTCACTTTCATTTTGTTTAGCATTCAGTACTTTATGAGGAACTCCATATTTATACAGAAGTCTAGAAACCAATTCACTGGTTTCGATAGATACTGTACCTAAAAGGACCGGTTGTCCTCTATCGTAACATTCTTTAACCTCACGAGCAACCGCATTAAATTTGGCTTCCATAGTAGAGTAAATAAAATCCGGAGCATCTATTCTAATAATAGGTTTATTTGTTGGTATTGTCGTTACATACATATTATAAATATTTCTAAATTCTTCTTCTTCTGTTTTAGCTGTACCCGTCATACCGCTAAGTTTTTTATACATTCTAAAGAAGTTTTGGAATGTAATAGTCGCCATTGTTTTACTTTCTTTTTGGATAGCTACACCTTCTTTAGCCTCAATAGCTTGGTGCAATCCTTCAGAAAAACGACGGCCTGGCATTGTACGCCCTGTAAATTGGTCAACGATTAGAATTTCTCCATCTTCTGCAACCACATAATCTACATCAAGTGCCATAGTATAGTTCGCTTTTAACGCTTGGTTTATGTGGTGTGTTAAATCAACATTTTTCAAATCATAAAGATTTTTTAGTCCGAAGTAACTTTCTGCTTTATCTATACCTTTTTCAGAAAGTTGAATAGCTTTAGTTTTTACATCTAAAGTATAATCTCCATCGCTACCATCTTCTTCCTCGGCACGTTTCAATGTCTTAACAAAAGCATTAGCTACTTGATATAATGATGTAGACTCTTGTCCTTCTCCTGAAATAATAAGAGGTGTTCTGGCTTCGTCAATCAAAACAGAGTCAACCTCATCGATGATTGCATAATTCAGTGGGCGTTGCACACGAGCTTCTACAGATTTCACCATATTATCACGTAAATAGTCAAAACCTAACTCATTATTTGTTGAGTAAGTAATATCCGCATTATACGCAGCTCTTTTTTCTTCAGAATTCATTGAGTTTAGGTTCAATCCTACTGATAATCCTAGATAATTATATAAAACTCCCATTTCTTCTGCGTCACGTTTAGATAAGTATTCATTGACTGTTACTACGTGAACACCATCTCCAGATAAAGCATTTAAATATACAGGCATTGTAGCCGTAAGAGTTTTACCTTCCCCTGTTCTCATCTCTGCGATATCCCCACGATGTAATGCAATACCACCCATAACTTGAACTTTATAAGGTTTCATACCTAATGCACGGAAAGCTCCTTCACGTGCAGTTGCAAATGCATCTACCAATATATCATCTAATATATCAGCAACTGCTCTGCCTTTTTCTTTTTCTTCTTCAATATATTCTTTAAATTCTTCAGCCTTGTTTTGCAACTGTTCATCACTAAAACTAGCATATTCTTCTTCTTTAGCTAATACTTTATCAGCTAATTTTGCTAAACTTTTTACTTCTCTTTTATTAGCATCAAATAATTTTCCTAAAATAGCCATTAAAATTTTCCTTCCGACATATTTTCTGTGAAAATGATATTATATCATTTTTATTCATCATTTAATTATAACACTCATTTCATGGTAACGCAACAACAAAGTAACGATTTTAAGTTGGTATTAAGTACACTTTCAATACCTTAAAATATACCAAATGAATTTATATATTTTCAATTTTATTATCAAAAAATAGGAGTAACTATAAAAATTTAATTCATATGAGAATCAAATTTTCAAAATCACTCCTAATAATCTAAATTCCATTAAAAAATTATTACAAAATATATATACTTCTTAGGCTGTTAACACTAAAATTTTTTTTACAACCGTTCTTTTAGTTAAATTCTCTATTGTACTATCTGTAGTTTTTTAGTAAACCTTCTATTTCTTTCACATATAAATCCCTTACGCTTTGAGGGGCAATTATTTCAATATCACTACCTAAAGAAAAAATCCATCCTAGAAAATGCCTACTACACATCACTTCAACAGAAGTTTGATAAACATCATTTTTTCTATGAATAATAATATCTTTTCCAAATCTATCGACAACAACCCCAATTAATGATTCTTTAAACTCTAAAGTTACTTTTTCCAAAATTCCACCGTACATACCGAATATTTTCTTTGAATAACTAGATATATCTTCTTTTAGAAAATTTTCATGACCAACTCTATCATTTTCATCAATAACAACATGACGCATTTTGTCAACACGATAATGCTTAATCAAATCTTTTTTATTATCATAAGCAACCATATAATAATTTTCATCATTCCACACTAATGCAAATGGACTAATATTATAAACCTCACCATTTTTCCTGTCTATCATCTCTTTTTTATAATTCCATTGCCAATAATTAAAATTAATCTGCTTATTTTCTGCAATCGCATTATGAATTGCATCTACATTATAATAAATATTTTCATTAATATATTTATTTTCTTCAAACGAATATACCTGTCTTTGAATTTTTTGTGCTTGCTTTTTACTTGCTAATTTCTTAAGTTTTATAATTAAATCACGAGATTTTTTAGCAGTTAAAAACTTACTAGCCTGAATAACATCTATTAGCATCTTCACCTCTACAAGTTCAAACTCCCTCTCCACTAGAGCGTAAATATTCTCTCTACCATTTTTTTCGACTACAATATTAAATCCATAGTCTTGTAATAATTCTAAATCTTTATATAACGTTTTCCTCTCTACGACTATTTCATTTTTTAAGAGTAAATCCGTTAACTCCCTAACACTTAAATAAGTATTTTCATCACTATAATCTCTTAATATTTCTAATAAATATAATAACTTTAATTTTTGATATCTTCCTTTTTCCATAAAATTTACTCCTTATATACACTTATGTATATAATAACAATTATTTATGAATTTTTCTATTATTTTTGTGATTATTTTCATCTCTTTTTAATACTTCAACTATTACAGAAGTACCAGTAACAAAACATACTTTCGCATAGAACTTATCTCCTACTTTATCATAAATTCTTCCTGCACTTTTCGTACCTTTAGCTACTGTACGACTTGAATTAGCTACGTATCCAACTTTACCAAAAGTTTTTATCATAACTTTTATCGCTTCTTCATCATAGTCGTTATCAAATTCTTTTTCACAACTAATAACATCTCCTACTTTAAAAACTATATTTCCGAAGTAGTATTCCGTCCCTGTAATAGTAATATAATCTTTTTCCATTTTAAATCACCTCTTTGTTTTGTGATTTAATAATAACAAACTATCTGTACATTTTTTTGGACTCTTTTAAAAATATAAAAAGAACTTAGATCAAAATTTCAATCTAAGTTCATTAAAATATAATCTATTATTTATTTAAAATACCGTGACATCTGTGGCAAAGACTTTCTTCAGTCACTTCTTCCACAATGTTCCAACAACGTTCACAACGGTGTCCTTGGGCTTTTGTTACTTTTACAGTAGCTAAATCATAAGTTGCTCCGTCATTTTCTTTTACCTCTACACTACTTACGATAAATAATTGATGTAAGTTATCAACAGAGTTCAATAGTTCCACTACTTCACTATCGTTACTGTAAATTTCCACAGCAGCTTCTAATGATTTACCGATAACTTTTTCATTACGACTTTCTTCTAACGCTTTGTTAACATCATCACGTACTTCTAAAAGTTTGTCCCATTTTGCTTCTAATACAGCATCTTCAATTACATTTTTCTCAGGGAAGTCTAATAAATGTACAGACTCAGCATCTTCGTATGGCATATTGTCATAAATTTCTTCTGCAGTAAATGACAAGATTGGTGCGAATAATCTAACAGACTTGCTTAAGATAGCATAAAGAACTGTCAGCATACTACGACGTTTAGGTGAATCTTCACCTTCGATATAAAGAATATCTTTACCGTAGTCTAAGTAGAATGAAGATAATTCAACGTTGAAGAAGTTAGTAAGCTCACTAGTAATACTATTGAATTGGTAGTTTTCATAGTAATCAAGAACATTTGCTACAACTTTTTCAAACTTAATCATCATGTACTTATCTAATTCTTCTAAATCAGCATATTCTACCAAGTCTTTTCTGTTATCAAAACTTCCGTTGAATAAGTTTCCTAATAAGAAACGATAAGTATTTCTGATTTTTCTATAAGTTTCTGATACTTGTTTCAAGATATCATTAGAAATACGAACGTCTTGTGTATAATCAACACTTGCAGACCATAGACGGATAATCTCTGCTCCTAATTGTTTACCAACATCATTAGGTGAAATAACATTACCTAGTGATTTACTCATCTTGTTACCATTACCGTCCATAACAAATCCTGCAGATACTAACTCTTTATAAGGAGCAGCACCAGAGACCGCTACTGATGTAATTAACGAAGAGTTAAACCAACCACGATATTGGTCACTTCCTTCTAAGTAAAGGTCAGCTGGGTAAGTTAGATCATCACGAACTGCACAACATCCTTGGTGAGATGTTCCAGAGTCAAACCACACGTCCATGATATCCATTTCTTTAGTGAATTCACCATTTGGACTTCCTGGATGAGTATATCCTTCAGGTAATAATTCTTTAGCTTCTTTGTAGAACCAAACATTTGAACCTTCTACTTCGAAGATTTTCGCTACATGTTCGATTAATTCGTTATCAAGGATAGCTTCACCATTTTCAGCATAGAATACTGGAATTGGTACACCCCAAACACGTTGACGACTGATTACCCAGTCACCACGGTCACGAATCATGTTATATAATCTCGGTTTACCCCATTCACTGTAGAATTTAGTGTTATCTACAGCTTCTAACAATTCAGAGCGGAATGCATCTACAGAACAGAACCATTGTGGTGTCGATCTGAAGATAATTGGCTTTTTACTACGCCAGTCATGTGGGTATGAATGTGTAATATTTTCTTGTTTTAATAATGCTCCTGTTTCAGCTAAGTAAGCAATAATATCTTTGTTTGCATCAAATACGAATTTACCAGCAAATTGTCCAGCTTCTTCTGTAAGTACACCTTGGTTATCAACTGGTGATAATACACCAAGTTTGTATTTCCCTTGACCAACAAGATAGTCATCAACCCCGTGTCCAGGTGCTGTATGAACTAATCCAGTCCCCGAGTCAAGTGTTACATAATCAGCTAAGATTAATGTAGATGTTCTATCTAAGAATGGGTGTTGACATAAAAGATATTCAAGTTCTTTACCAAAAATTACTTTACCTTCTTCATAATTTTCCCAACCAAATTGTTCAGCTAAGAAGTTTACTCTTTCTTTTGCTAATAAATAGCTTTCTCCGTTATATTTAACTACTTGATATTCAAAATCAGGATGAACAGCAATACCTAAGTTAGCTGGTAATGTCCAAGGAGTAGTTGTCCAAATAACAAACTTAGTTCCTTTTTCTACGACTCCATCTTCACTTACTAAATCAAATGCAACATAAATAGATGGCGAAGTATGATCGCGGTATTCAATTTCTGCTTCTGCAAGAGCTGATTCAGAAGATGGTGACCAATAAATTGGTTTTAATCCTTTGTAGATATATCCTTTGTCTACCATTTTTCCAAATACACGGATTTGTTCTGCCTCAAATTTCGGGTCAAGTGTTAAATATGGGTTATCCCAATCACCAATAACTCCAAGTTTTTTGAAGTCTTCACGTTGTTTATCAACTTGTTTAAGAGCGTAGTCTTTACATTTATTTCTAAACTTAGTTGCTGGCATAGATTTTCTATCTACTCCATTGTTTACTAATACCTGCTCGATTGGAAGACCGTGTGTATCCCAACCTGGAACATAATTAGAAACAAAACCATTCATATTTTTATATTTAACGATAAAGTCTTTTAAAATTTTATTTAATGCATGCCCAATGTGGATATTCCCATTTGCATATGGAGGTCCATCATGAAGAACATATGTAGGTTTACCCGCATTTTTTTCTAATACTTTTCTGTATAAATCCATCTCTTCCCAACGTTTTAAAAAGTTAGGTTCTTTATTTGGAAGATTTCCACGCATTGGAAAATCAGTTTTTGGCATTAATAATGTATCTTTTAATTCTACCATTGTTTCTCCTTTCAATATAAAAAAGCTCCTAGTAAAAGTTATAGAGGGCGAACGATGTCCACGGTACCACCTCTGTTAACTCTTACTAAGAGCACTCGTTAAGTCATATTTTATTTTTAAATAAAGTGATAACTATCTATGCTTTTATGAAGCTTTTCACCTACCAGCTTCTCTCTAAATAATCCACATATTAGCCTTGTCTTTACTCACGATAGACTTATTATATTACATTAGTAATAAACTTTCAAGTGTTTTATGTGAATTTTATAGCAAATTATCAGAAAATAATTTATATAACTATAAATAATATTACGCTAACTAAATTTTTCATCTTCCAAAACGTCTTTTATTTTATTACCTATAAGCTAGCAACTGAGCATTATTAAGCGAAGCTGTGACAGTTATCTTTCCGCCGACTGTTTCTATTCCTTCAACTTTTAAAGGTAGTCCCGGTGATTTTATAGTAATTGTATTTCCGTTTATACTTACCCCTGTTCCTGTTAATACTTCTTTTAAATATTTTTCTAAAGCAAAATCAGGTATCGGAACCTTACCAATTTTCGCATCTTCTAAAATTAGTTCTACCTTATTATTAGCTCCTAGCACTCTTATTTTAGTAGATATTTGAGTATTCCACAGACCTAACTTGACTGGCAATTTAGCTTCTATTGCATTTCCTACCAACTTATAACTTCCTTCTAGTAATTGGGAATCTTTCCCAACAGAGTTTTGAAGAATTGATGCCAATAAATCATCATCAATTTTGGCAGTCGCTAATGCCTTTGAATTTTTGTAACTAACATTTCTCGCGAACTCACTATTCAAATCATTTATAGTTTTTGTTGATTTTATATTTTCTAGTTTTTCTGGTTTTTTTATATCTTCACTTGGCGTTAAAGCATATGTTACCCCTCCACCTATAAGTGCTAATACTATCACCAGAGATAGCAATTTTCTTAGTACTTTCATTTTTAGTATCTCCTTATTTCCATTACACTCTACACTATACTAAAACAAGTTAAAACATGGTTAATAAATACAAAAAATAAACCTAAAGTATTAGATAAAAACTAACACTCTAGGTATTTTTCGCTATTAATATTTTAATCTTAAAGTCATTATTTAAAATGGTAGAAAGGCAAATATTACCGCTATTATTATTGCTGGTAGCATATTAGCTATTCTTATTTTTAATTTCCAAATAATATTAGCACCTACACAAAATATTAAAACTGAACCAACTAATGACAAATTAGTTAATGCTGCTGGTGTCATAATAGGCTCTATAAACTTCGCAAGAACAGTTATTCCTCCTTGGAATATAACTAACGGAACTACAGAGAAAATACTTCCACGACCATTTGCAGCGGTGAATATTAAGATTGTTATCCCATCTAAAACCGTTTTTGCCATAAGAACGGAATAATCATGAAATAGCGCATCTTGAATAGCTCCCAATATTGACATCGCACCAATACAAATAGTTAATGACGCCATAATAAATGAATCCACAAATCTATTATCTTTACCACTCTTCGTAATTTTTTTTAAATAAATTCCTAACTTTTCAAAAAGGTGCTCAATGTTTAGCAGCTCGCCTATCAAAGTACCTAATGTTAAACTTACAACTAACATCATCGCCCCTTGAGAAACAACCTTATTTTCACTAATTCTAAGAGCATGTTCACACGCACCAATTATTCCTAAAAATATAACCGAAATAGCCGCAGCTTTCATAATAGCTTCTTGCATGTTTTTTGATATTCTATGCCCTATAAGCATACCGACGAAACCACCTGCTAGCACACCTAATGCGTTAATTAGAGTCCCTAATCCCATTAAATTATCCTCTTTTCTTAGTTTTATAATAAATATAAAATCATACTTCCCTAAAACTAACTATATCTTGCTTTGACAACTAATGTTTTATTTGTTATACAAGACATCCCTTATTTTCTATACACTATAATTTTATCATGCTTGGCATTTTCTCGCAATATATTTTGAAAATTGAAAAAACTTTTTATATAAGTTACTGCTAAAAAAACTAACTAAAAATGTACTTCTAGTTAGTTTTTTAGCTATTTACTTTTTAAGCTTTCTATCATAAAAATACCAACATCAATTATTGATAATTTTGTAATTTTTTCCAGTTCTTCTTTTATATATGGGAAATGTGTGCAACCTAAAACTACAGCTTCTACTTTTGTTTGTTCAAAATAATTAAATAGATTTTTAAAATCAAAATCAGCAACTATTTTATCTGGACTATTTTTATCCTCAATAGCTTTTACCAAGTCTAACATCGACAGGCCAAAAACTTTTAACTCTGGATTAGATAAATATAAATTATTTTCTACACCAGTCAGACCATGAGAATTCGCAGCCATAACAGCCAAATATTTATACTCTAATCCCAAATTTCTATACATCTGCATCGGTGTAATAATATTTATTTTGCTTTCAAGAGCTAATCTGTCAAAATCAACAACAGAACTCAAAGAATTACAATAAACAAAAATTGCACTACATTGCTGCTCTTTTATTTTATTTATAATTTCTACTATTATATCTTCTCGCTCACTGTCATCTAAGGCTTGAAACGTAGTTTGTTCTACAGGATTTTTCGAAATAGGTATTTTTACTATATCTTTATAACCATATTTTTTTAGCAAATCTTCACCAAGTTGCGAATCAATTGGCGTTCCAGCCATAACCGCTATTTTCATCAACCTTCCTCCTCATAACCAAAATTCAATTACATTTAATTATACTATAAACAAATCTAATAAAAAAGAGAATTCTATACAACATTATTATAAACCCATAAAAAGTAAACCTCGAACACTTTGATTTACTCATACTATATACCAAAGAATTCGAGGTTTATCTTAAAACTATTTTATATCAATTTTTAATTGGTCATCTACGTAATCAAGATGTATTTTCATTCCGTCTTCTATACCGTGACGTATTAATTCAACTGATAGTTTATTTTCGATTTGACTTTGGATAAATCGTTTAAGTGGACGAGCACCAAATTTCATATCGAATCCTGCAGTTGCCACCCAAGTAGAAACTTTTTCATCATATGTTAATTCAATATTTCTACTTGCAACACGTCTTACTAATTCATCAAGAAGTTTATTAGCAATTCCTTTAATATTATCTTCTGTTAATGGTTTAAAGATAATTATATCATCCATACGGTTAAGTATTTCTGGTTTGAAGTAACCGTAAAGTTGGTTAGTAACATTTTTACGAGTTTCTTCAGAAATAACACCGTCTTTTACTTCTTCTAATAGTTCTAATGAACCAATGTTAGAAGTCATAATGATAATTGTATTTTTGAAGTCTACTACTACACCTTTAGAATCAGTTAAAGTACCTTCATCTAATAGTTGTAATAAGATGTTAAATACATCTGGATGAGCTTTTTCTATTTCGTCCATTAAGATAATACTATATGGATTACGTCTTACACTTTCAGTAAGTTGTCCACCTTCTTCATAACCGATGTATCCTGGAGGGGCACCGATTAAACGGCTGACTGAGTGTTTTTCCATATATTCACTCATATCTATTCTAACGATATTGCGTTCATCATCAAATAAGTTAAGTGCTAAAGCTTTAGCAAGCTCAGTTTTACCTACACCAGTAGGTCCTAAGAATAGGAAGCTACCGATTGGTCTATTTGGATCGGCAATACCAGCACGAGAACGTAATATTGCATTAGTTACACTCTCAACAGCTTCATCTTGACCTATCACTTTTTCATGAATAGTATCCGCTAAGTTAAGAAGTTTTTCTTTTTCTGTTTCTACTAATCTAGTAACTGGGATACCTGTCATTTGACTTACGATAAAGCCAATTTCATCTTCAGTTACTTCTTGTTTTAGTAATTTATAATCTTCATGTTTAGATTTTTCTTCTAGTTCTTCTAACTCACGTTTTAATTTTGGTAAAGTTGAGTATTGTAATTCTGAAGCTTTTTCTAAGTTATAGTTATTTTGAGCTTGTTCTAATTCTAATTTAACTCTATCGATTTTTTCGCGAAGATCTTTTACCGCAGATAATTTTTCTTTTTCACTATCTACTTGCAATTGAAGTTTATTTTGTTCTTCTTTTAAGTTTGCAAGCTCTTCTTTTAAGTTTTCTAAACGACGTTGTGATACTTCGTCATCTTCGCTACTTAAAGCTTTTTCTTCGATTTCAAGTTGCATTACTTTACGATTGATTGTATCTAACTCTGCGGGGTTAGATGAGTTTTCAGTTTTAATAGTAGCACAAGCTTGGTCGATTAAGTCTATAGCTTTATCTGGTAAGAATCTGTCAGTGATATATCTGTTAGATAATTCTGCAGCTTCTACGATAGCACGGTCAGAAATTTTAACACCGTGATAAACTTCGAATCTTTCTTTAAGACCACGCAGGATAGATATTGTATCTTCCACAGTTGGTTCTTTAACTAGAACTTTTTGGAAACGACGTTCTAACGCAGAGTCTTTTTCGATATATTGACGATATTCATTAAGTGTAGTTGCGCCGATACAGTGAAGCTCACCACGAGCAAGCATTGGTTTTAAGATATTACCAGCATCCATTGCTCCATCAGTTTTACCTGCACCAACAAGCATATGAATTTCATCGATAAATAGAATTATTTTTCCTTCTTTTTCTTTTACCTCTTTTAGAACAGCTTTTAACCTTTCCTCAAACTCACCACGGTATTTCGCACCCGCTACTAAACTAGTAAGATCAAGTTCGAATACTGTTTTGTCTTTTAAGCTTTCTGGTACGTCACCACGAACTATACGTTGAGCTAATGCTTCAACAATAGCAGTTTTACCTACACCAGGTTCCCCGATTAATACCGGATTATTTTTTGTTTTTCTAGATAATATTCTAATTACATTTCTTATTTCTTCATCACGACCAATTACTGGATCGATTTTACCACTACGTGCAGCTTCTACTAAGTCACGTCCGTATTTTTCTAATACTTCGTAGTTGTTTTCTGGATTTTCATTCATAACTTTCTTACCTCCTCTTATACCATCGATAACTTCAGTTACGTGTTTAAGTGTAGTAACTTTATCGACATATTTTTTCACTATACTATTTTTTACATAACTTGCAAGAACAATATGCTCGCAAGAAATAAATTTATCTTCATATTTATCTTTATACTTATTAGCTTCTATTAATAAAGCATTTAAATCGTTACTCAAGTAACTGGCATAATTGATATTATCTCCTTCTACTCCACTTACTTTGTTGATTTCATTGTCTAACTCAGCTAGCAATGCAGCTTTATCAACATTTATTCTTCCCAATATATCACTATATAAATTACTACCAGTAAGCGCCGCTTTTATAAACATCTCACTAGTAATATTTTGACTTTTTTTCTCAGTTGCAAATTCGGAAGATTTCGCTAAGATTTCTTTCACACTATTTGTAAAACTATTAATATCCATTGTAAATCTCCTTTGTCTTTTTTGTAGGTCTATGCCCGTCTAATTAGTATTTTAATGTCAAATTTCATTTGACCTTTTTTGACCTTGAATAAATTATAACATGTTTGACCTTTTTTGACAATAGTTTTTTGAAAAAAATTTTAGAATATAATTTATCTTTTAAAAATAAAAGAAAAAGCATCTAGAATTAGATACTTAATACTATGATTTTCTTAATTGACTAATAAATTTTTCTTTTGAAATTGAAATACCCAATTCAGAATGGAAATTTCTAAGCGTACTATATTGATATGGCTGCAAAGTTCGTTTCGTTATTGGTTTCTCCAATTCAATCTTAGAACAAATGTTTATATATGTTTGAACATAATTTTTTACCCTTGTGAAAATACGATTTGAATTTTTTAAATAAAATTTCTTCTCCTCTATATCACTAAAGTGATAAATTCTTAAATAATCTATATGTTTTTTTTCTATGATAGTTAGCTTACTAAAGTCTAATGCTTTTAAACACTGTCTACCATCATTCCTTTCATACGTAACATAAGGAAATATATGCCTAGCATTTCTTAAATTTGCAGAAATTCTCGATCGTAGTGGTATAGCAATCAATAAATTCTTGATATCTAAAATCATAACTCCATAATCTCTCGCTACATCTTCTTGAAATTCATCTAAATTTTTATATGTATTAAAATAATCCTCCGTTAACAGATGAAAATATAAGCTGTTTTTATTTATATTTGCCATAATATATCCCCATTATTATATGAAAAAAGAGTCTTTATTTTTAGAGTCGCGACTCCTACGACTACATCAACTTTAGAGTATTTTCTTTTTAGAGTCGGTATTACTCTCCGACTTCCTCTACTATTATTATATAGAAAAAAATAATTTATGTCAAATATCTCTTTACTGATACTTATTGCTATTTCTTGCTCACAAATCCATTTTTCTCTAATAGTTTTCTTGTTACAGCTTCTATTCCTGAAGGTTGTGCATAGAAGTCTGCGAATTTCTTAGTCCATGTTTTAGTTTCGCGAGCTTCTGCAAAGTCAATCATAGTTTGACGATATTGTTTTAATACCTCTTCATTTGATTTTGGAAACTCATTATACCCAACATTAGCTTCATGCGGTAATCTTGGTTTAACTTTTTCTGTAGACTTTTCTTCATCTATTACACCAATACTTAGTCCACATAAGAATAATGCATTTTCTGGAATGTTTAGAAGTTCAGAAATACCCTTAGCAAAACCTCGCACTCCACCACAGTAAACTATGCCATATCCTAAAGACTCAGCAGCCAAAGCAGCATTTTGCATCGCAATACCAACATCCATAGAACCTATTAATAATGGTTCGTATTGATTAGAAATATCAAAATCTCCACCTTCAATATCAAATGACAACTTAATATTGCTAAAGTCAATACAATATACCAAAAATGCTGCAGAACTTTCAATGTGAGCTGCATTACCTGGTGCCTTATCTTTAATTAAATCAGCGATCTTTTGTTTTGTGTCCCCTGTTGCTACTATAATGCTGTAGTGTTGTCCATTCATCCAGCTTGATCCTTGCTTAGAACATGCGATAATTTGCTCAAGATGTTCTTTTGGAAGTTCTTTACCCTTTACAAAACTTCTTCTTGTACGGTGTTCCATCATTGTTTCTATTACTTTATTCATAATTGACCTCCGAATCTAATTAGTAATTATATTATATCGCGAAAAAAGCCAAAATAAAAGAAAGAAGATAATAAATATATAATTAATATATTTTAGACTCTTACATTTGAATTATTCGAAATCCATTTTGTTTATAGACATCTTCATTACATTATCACATATCTTTGCTAGTAGACGATGAATAAAATGAATATCAGAAAAATCTATATTTACAATATGGCAAATCCCATTATCACAAGCTTTTCCTGTCTCATCTAAGCCACAACCAAGATTTACAATTGTTGCTTCAGGGTATTTTTCAAGTACTCTTTTATCTCCCACATAATATCCAACTACATCAAATCCCTCATCAACTATACTATCCTCAAAATGTCCATCATGATCAAAAGACGAGAAAAAAAGCAGGTGATTTTTTCTATCCACCTGCTTCAAATATTTTTCATGATTTTTTTCTTGCCAGTAGACTTTATAAATCTCTTCACTAACCTCCACTTTTTTTCCATCTACAAACAAGAAATAATTTTTTTGTATTTTTATTTTCCTCCATTTCTTTGTTTCTTGTTTAAAACAAAAAAGGAGGACTTCGGCATTTATGCATACCGAATCCTCCATAATGGATGAAAAATATTAAATTATTTACATGGTAATCCTTATGATTTACTAAATTGAAAATATAAAAAAGGCCTTATATTAAGATATGTATCGTATTTAGTTCTTTGTGACACCATCTTTAAAAGTTCTCCTTAACCTTTTGTATTATTTCTATTTTCTAAAAATCAAATATACTAAGTTGCCTAGTTATCTCTCTTTCTTCAAATTCTTTCAAGTAGTCAAAAATAATATCATTATCATGCATTATTTTCTCTTTATCGCAAAAATCATGAAAGATCTTCATTAATTTAGAATTATTCTTGCTGTTAGCAATATAGCTATTTCCAAATGTTTTAATATATTTATCTTTAACCTTGGGGAATTTTTTATCTAATGCACAATAGAAATACTCCCTATTCCCTTCTCTTAGAGTGAGACCTATACCAAAGCAAATTATCCCCTTTACTTCTGCTTTCTTGCAATAATTTAAAATGCCTGTTAAATTCTCTTCAGTGTCATTGATGAAAGGTAAAATTGGACTTAACCATACAATTGTAGGTATTCCTTCATCTCTTAAAGCAAGCAAGGTCTCAAATCTTTCCTTCGTTGTAGAAACATTTGGTTCAAGCAATTTACATAGCTTTTCATCATAAGTAGTAAGTGTCATTTGAACAACACACTTAGTCTTGGCATTTATTTCTTTCAATAAATCTAAATCCCTTAACACATTTGCTGATTTTGTTATAAGCGTTATGCCGAATCTATATTTGTTCACTAACTCAAGTGCCTGCCTTGTATAATTTAATCTAAGCTCTTCTTTAATGTATGGATCTGTCATAGAACCTAATCCAATCATACATTTTTTGCGTTTTCTTCTTAAAGAATCTTCTAAAAGTTGTAGGGCATTTTCTTTAACTTCTACATCTTCAAATCTATGGTTTATCTGATAGCATTTACTCCTTGAGTCACAATAAATACAACCATGTGTACAGCCTCTGAATAAATTCATTCCATTTTTTGAAGATAATATTCCTTTTACCTTCGTAAAATGCATTCTATCATCTCCATATCTGCTTATTTTTTATTACAATTTTTTTGATGTGCTTTTAATTTCTTCATCGCCCAATCATAATGGCTTGAAGTAGTGCTTACAAAATACGAACCGAGTGCACTTCCTCCTACCCACTTATAGACATCTTTTGAAAACAATTCTTTGTTTGTAAATCTCTCAGCTAATTCTAAAATATCTTTATGGGATTTCTGAAACATTTCTTTTGCATCTTCAAGAGAAGTATTTTGATGTTTTTTCCAAAACTCTACATTCATATCTCCATAAGTTTTCCAATTATATGGAGCTGGAATAAAAGGTTTTGCCACTCCCTTTAAATTTGTATTTACCCAATTCAAAAGAAGCTGGTGCCATTCATATAAATGGATCAAAATATCTCTTAGATTTTTATCTCTTTTCCAATGAGCCTCTTTCTTTTTTTCATCACTTGAAAAGTCAAAAGGTGTGTTTAATTCTTCGTCAGATAGCTTAGCAATTAATACATTCAACTTATCATAGTTTTCTTTCGCTGCAATCATTAAATCTTCTTTTGTTCTTGGTCTTGGCATAATATTTCCTCCTACTTTACGCTATATCTCAATATGGTTTTTAAGTTTTCTTCTGATGTTCTATTCTTGTTGCTCAAATAGATTTCTGTATGACAATCAAATTTTCTTAAAAGACCATGTTTTTCCATAAAACTTTCTAGTTTTTCAAATGAATATGGTTCTGTGTCAAAACTTCCAATATGTAAAATCTGTACTGCTTTGCCACCTTCTACATTATCAAAAATGATTTCATCATATAATTTATTCGATTTTTTCTCTCTAACATTCTTAATAACTAAATCAAAAATATCTCTTGTAATAAAATCTGGCTGTTTAATCATAATTGCATATTTCAATTTATTTTTATCAAATTGTTCTCCAGAGTTTTTTCTCCAGATGCCTTCGAGTGGAAATACAGCAAAGTCTTTGTAAGAAGAATTATTTTCATCTATATTCGTCTTTTTAAATAACATTTTTATACCATATGCTAATGTAAACAATGCCGAAACTCTATCTGAAAAATCAGCTAAATTGGGATTACCTTCTCCATCTATCATAATGAACTTCTGATTAGGAACATCTATTATCTCCGCTTTTTGCTTTGCTCCATATAAGTATTTTTCTTCTTTTTTCCATTCATATTTCATAGCAAAATTCTCCTTTGTACTGATAAATATATTATACAAAAGTTAACTTGACACCATCTGTCATATTCTATATTTTTTAGCCATAATGTTTATTATGTTTTTAATTTTATCTCGAATTTCTTTCGGTTCTAACACCTCTGCCGCATCTCCATAGGAAAATATATAGTTATATAAATTGTAATCGTTGGGAAGTTCTACTGTAGCATATAAATTTCCATCTTCATCTTCTTCAATAGCACTGGATACTTCATCATATACTCTAAAAGCCATTTTTCTATCAAATTTTACTTTAACAAATACAGTTTCCTCATACTCGATTTCTTTTTTTAAGACAATACTATCAAAATCATCTTCAAAGGTATTTGGTAAAATTTCAAATTCTTTTATGCGTGACAGCTTAAAATATCTAAAATCATTTCTTGACAAACAAAATGCATACACATACCAATCCCATCCTTTAAATAGGAGTCTTATTGGCTTTACTTTTCTGCTTGTTTCTTTTTTATTACTGGAAAAATATATAAAACGAACAATATTTTTATTGATGATTGCTGATTTTATATCTTTAAATAATTCATCATAAGATTTACTTCGTTGCCAATTTGTAAAATCAACTTCTATCCAGTTAGTATTTTTCGTTTTAAATAAAGCGGTTAATTTGGTTAAAAGTTCATTTTCGTACTCCTTATTTGTCAGTTCTAAACCTTTTAAGGCAATCAAAATCTGTTCTTGTTCGTTCTCAGAAAGAAATGATTTTTTCAACACAAAATCATCCGCTATTTCTATTCCACCACCTTTCCCTTGGGTGGCGTAGATGGGAATTCCGGCACTGCTAAGGACATCAATATCTCTATAAATTGTCCTTATTGATACTTCATATTTTTCCGCAAGTTCATTTGCCGTTACTTTTCCTTTTTCCAGTACATAATACAAAATTTTAAACAATCTATTGTTTTTCATTATTTAACCACTCCTAGTAGTTACTATTATACCATAAATATGACATTTTTTGTCATGTTATAAATGTGTTTTAGATAAAACGCTGACATTAACTTCTATACTTGGTATAATTAAGACACAAACTCATATCTCGCTTAACGCTTGCTTTACAAATCATTCTTATGTAGCAAGCACAGTAAGTGTGTACCCACTTACGAAAAATCGATGAAGCAGCCCCTCGTGGAGTTGCTTCTTTTTTTATCAATTTTAACTTGTTAGGGAGAACCCTAAGACCCCAAATACATTAAGAAAGGAAGTTATAGAAATGGCAAATAGACTAAGAAATGTACAACTGAAAATAAACTTAACAGAAGATGAAAAGGCTCTTTTTGAAAAGAAAATGAAGATGGCAAGGTGTAAAGCAATGAACCATTTTTTAAGAAAAATAGTATCTGAATCAGATATTTATGTTGTCAATTTACAGCCATTTAGAGAAATACAAGGATTACTTTTTAGGTATGCAAGTAGTGTAAACCAAATTGCTAAACGAGTTAATTCTACTGGTGTTATCTATAGCGATGACATCAAAGATATGCAGTCCCAAATTGAACATCTATCAAAAGAAATATGGCAAATACATTCCCTACTGCTCAATAAAACTACCAACAAAGGAGATGACATATAAGTGGCAATTACAAAGATACATCCAATTAAATCTACTCTTAATCTTGCTATTGCTTATATAACAAATGAAGAAAAGACAGATGAAAAGATATTGGTAAGCACAAATAAGTGCTTTGCCTCAACTGCCCATACTGCTTTTATGAAGACTAGAGAAGATAATAAAGTTAATGGAACTGTACTTGCAAGGCACCTCATTCAATCATTTATGCCTAGTGAAGCTACGCCAGAAATAGCACATCAAATCGGAATGGAACTTTGCAATAGAATACTTAAGGATCAGTACGAGTTCGTACTTACTACCCATATAGACAAAGGTCATGTCCATAACCATATCATCTTCAATAATGTAAATATGATTACAGGCAAGTGCTACCAGTCCAACAAGAGAAGCTATCATCAAATTAGGTATCAAAGCGATAAATTGTGCAAAGAAAACAACCTATCTGTTATTGATGAGTTCTACGAAACATATAGAAAGAAATATAAGACTAATGGTAAGTCATGGTATGAAAATGACCAATTTAAGAAAGGTACTTCTTGGAAAAGCAGGCTTCAATTTGATATAGATAGAGCTATTAAACAATCCAACGATTGGGATAATTTTATAAAGAGAATGACTGCCATTGATTATGAGATTAAGTATGGAAAATACATTGCATTTAAGCACAAGGACAAAGAAAGATTTACAAGAGCTAAGACTATTGGAGAAGATTATACTGAGGATAGATTAAAAGAGCGTATCTTAGATAATACTAATCAAAGAACACATACTGTTAAAAAACGTGTAAGAAATATTATAGATACTGCAAATAACGAAAAGATAAAATCAAGCAAAGGCTATGAGTATTGGGCTACAAAACATAATTTGAAAACTGCTACCGATACTGTACTTTTGATGCGTGAAAAAGGATTTAAGTCTATATCCCAGCTTGATGAATCCATTAAGGGTAGTGCATTAAATAGACAAAATATACAGGATGAAATCAAAGTCATAGATAACAAAATTTCAGCTCTATCAAATACTATGGAACAAGTTCATACCGTAAAATTGTATCGCCAAATCTATCTGGAATATAAGAAAGATCCGTCTGATAAGGCTTTTTGGGAAGAACATAAATCAGAAATAACACTGTATCAAAACGCCCTTTCAGACCTAAAAAACTCTTACTCAAAACTTCCAAATTCCAAGGATATTTTGAAAGAGCTTGATTCATTGCATGAAAAAAAGAATACCCTAATGCAAGAGTATTCTTCCTCAAAATCCGATATGACCGAACTGTATCAAATCAGAAAAAATTATGAGAAATATATGGGTAAGGAGATGGAGAGGTAATTCATTCTCCTTTTTGTCCTCTCAAAAAATCTATAATGGCCATTGCAATTTTTTTAGATAGAATTGGTGGAACAGCATTTCCTATCTGTTTAAATGCAGCTGTTCGTGAATGTTCAAAATAAAAATCATCTGGAAATCCTTGTATTCTAGCTGCTTCTCTTACTGTAATTGAACGATTCTGTCTTAAATCTGGATGAATATAGTAATGTCCATCCTTCGCAATATGAGCAACAACTGTATGACTAACAGAGCCATAATCCAAAGCTTTATATCTATCTAAAAAAGATGTTGTATTAGAATGCGTTTGTAGTTCTTCAGGTATATCGATATACCTTAAATTCTTACCTTTTTTCTTAGCTTTTAGTACCAATTTATATATCTTCAAATCATTTTCATTATGAGGTCTCGCAGTATGTTGTGTTAAAATATCATCTTTTTTACGAATATATTTTTCAACGAACTGACTCGAAACATCACAACGATACTTATGAGAACTTCCTCCAGACTTTATACTTGACAAGTCCTCAAACAATTCTTTTATAGTTGGGGCAGCCTCAACATATTCAGCCAAACAGTCAAAAAATGAGTTATCGAACACTAAATCTTTTCGATGTCCGACAAGTATTAAACGTTCTCTTTTTTGTACTATACCATAATTACTTGCATCTACTATTTGATAATCTACCTCATATCCGCACTTATCAAATTCGCAAATTATTTTTGGCAAGAGTAATTCTCCTGATAAATCCTTAAAAGAAAGCAACCCTTTAACATTTTCAAAAACAAAGAACTTTGGTTTATATTTATCCAGAAAATCTAAGTAATGTTTATATAGATAAATTCTTTTATCAGTAGATTTTTTCGACTTGTTATTGGCTCTACCGATTGTAGAATATGCCTGACATGGTGGCCCGCCAATAATACCATCTAACTTATTATTGCCTAATCTTTGGTCAATAAATTCAAAAATCGAAGGTATGGTATCTTTACTGATTTCCTTATTCAATATATCTTTAGTTAGATCTCTTGGTATAATTGAATATAAATCATCTCTTGAGATTTTACCTTGAATATATTCAAAATATGGAAATAGGTTATTTTCTTTTTTTAAATAGTAATATATGTTTCTTAATTCTAAAGAAGAGCAAGCATCTTTGTCCATTTCTATATGACAAATAAAATTATAATAGTCTTTATACCTAAATCCTTCGGTTAATCCACCTGCTCCCGAAAACACATCTACTATATTTAGCATAACCACATCTCCTTTCAAGTTGTTTTATCACTATACTTCTTTATCTGGTTTATAAATGCTCTCAATCTCTTTATACCTAGTTATATAATCTTTATTGTATTGCTTTGCCTGCTGCAGTAAATCTGAATACGATTTAATATACAGTTTACCTGTATCTTCCAAAGACGAATAAAAATCTGTCGTCTCATCGTCCATTACAAAACTATCTGAGATTAAAAATGTTTTAACACCGTTTGCAATACTCTCTTTATGATTTTTCAGCAAAAATCTTTCGTATTCCCTTGCTTGTCTAATTTCTTTTAGCGAAATTTTTATTCTCGGTCTCTTTAATTCAATTATTATCAATTCGCCATTTACTAAATTGCAAAGAAAATCTAGTCTTCTATTTTTTTCTTCAAGTTCTGTATCTGGAAAATTTTCTTTTAATATCTTCTTGAAGGTAACTTCTCGTTCAAATGTTGTAATCCTTGGATCCAATATCCATGGAAATTTTTCCAAGAAAGGTTGAATAACTTTTGTTTCACTTGCATCATTTCTTACATACTTTTCGAACTGTTCAATTGCCTTAATACGTCCAATTGATATTTTAGCCAACTCTTTAGATTCTATATATTCCCAATCTGTAGTAATTTTTTCCACTTTATCAATCGTTAAATCTTCATCATCTAACTCAGCGATATAATTTTGAAAACTTTCAAATTTATATAATGTTTTCATGCTATCTAAGATTCGTCTCAACGAGTCAATATTGTCGGTTTCTATGGAGTTAGTAATTAAAGTATTTTTAACTTTATTTATACTAGATATTTCGAGTTTTGACATTCCTTCAAAAAAATTTTCAGGAAGTTGCAACTGTTCTTCTTTTTTATCTTTTCTCTTTTTTCTCCAAGAATTTGAAACTTTAGATACTAATTTATTAAGATATTGTTTTAATTTAGCTGTATCTTCATCCGCTTCCCATAAAATGTTTTTTCTATCTGTGGATATAAAATCAGCTTCATTTGAATCATCAATAAAATCTATATTAAAATATCCAGTAACATATCCATTAAACGTATCATTCGCTCTATCATCAAAAAAATCATTCTCAGCAGCAAGTTTATTTCTTACATAAATGTAAAAACCTGCTTCTGATTTGTTCAATGGTGTTTTTTTGGTAAAAATTTTGCCTGAAACATTATGAGATTTCAGCCATTCAAACCATTCCGTTTGACTTAACTCGCTTTCAAAATCATCTGGAAATGTCCAGTCAAATTCTTTGTCTAATTTCTCAAAATATATGGATTTAGTTATTTCAATGCGTCTATCCGATGTTAAATCAACTAACTCCACTTTAAAATCAGAATCATAGAACGAAAATCTTTTTGATAAATTATATGCTAGTGTGTCTATATCCATAATATTTTTTTGAGTTATCTCTTTAATAATTACTTGAGTTTGAGATAGCTCATCTGTTTTTTCATTTTCATATAATGCCTTTGGCTTATATTCATCCCTAATTTCGGCCTTAAGTTCATCGTAGTTCATACTAAATGCGTTTTTTATTCCTTCTTTTATCGAATGAACTTCAATTGTGTTTGCTATTCCAAATACTGCTAATTTCCCAAGTCCCTTTTTACCGGTTACTTTTCTTCCTTTAATTTTGGATAATCCAGTTCCCTCGGCTTTTCTTCTATTCCTACCAATTTTCAAGAAATTTTCATTCAATTCCTCGTGATTCATTCCAATCCCATCATCTGTAACTGTAACAATTTTATTATTGTAATCTATTTCTATTACAACATTTTCAGCATCTGCATCATATGAGTTAGAAATAAGTTCAGCAATTACTGGGGGGAATTTGCTATACAACTTAATACCTAGATGATCAATTGTATTCTTATCAAATTTTATTTTAAATCCACTATTTTCCATAACATTACATCTGATAAAACTATCAGACCCTCCTAGCATTCCTATTTCCATCTACAATCTATCGATATAATTGTTGTAGGCATACCTATGATTTGTATATCAAACTTCAAACTTGATTCAACCTTAGTCGAAGCATTATGAATTCTGAAACTAAATTGCCAACCACCATCAAGGTATAGTTCCAATGTATTCTTACTGTCTGGTTTATATTCCAAGCTAACAATCCTTGTTGGAAGTGTTGATATTGGCAATTCAACACTTCTTTTACGCTTTTTACCCTGTCTATTCAATGTTCCTCTCAAATTGTAGCTTTGAATTTGAGTTATCTTTTTATTATCAATCCCAATTACTTTATAAAAATCAAATTCTCCAAGCAAATACTCAACCATCAATCTAGGAATATCTTTACCAAACAAGCAATTTTGTCTCTCCAGTTCCCCTTTAAATGCATTTAATAAAGGAACATATACATCGTCTTCTTTGTTAGGTAATTCACTCCACTTAGAACCCTTTTGTTTTTCAGAATCAAGATATTCAAATATTGATTTAATATCCTTCCAATATTGTTCAGAACATTCTATTCCATACCACTTTTTCCCAAAATCTAAATTCTTAGATAATCTACTATGTTTTACAGCAAAATGGTTGTGTTTTACGCTAAGACCGATTTCCCACTCAATACCTCGTCTAATAATCAGTACATCTCTTACATCGCCTTCTTTGCCCTTGTCATCTGATTGAATTTTCAATTCCAGCTCATCTAATCCATCATCTAAAATCAAAGGTTCAAGTTCAAATATAGTATTTACTCCAGCTAATGCACTAATCTTGTATATAGCTTTTTCAGAATCGGTTAAAGTATTCCATGCACGTTCTGCAGCATAAAAACTACTGTTTTTTTCTATTTTTACCGGACGAACTTTTGATATTTCTTCAAACAATGTAGTTAAATAAGAAAACTCATATGCCCTTCCTTGATTATTACTTTTTTCACTCATAAATTACCTCCGCCTAATTATCTGTGCCTGTTTTTAGGCGACTCAAATTTGAACTAGAATTACGCAAAACTTCTATAATGGATTCAGCCATAACATACGCTAAGTTCACAGGAACAGCATTACCAATCATTTTATATGCATCGTTCAAATTCGTATAATAAAATTTAAAATTGTCCGGAAATCCTTGTATTCTTGCACACTCTCTCACGGTTAATCTTCTATATAGTGCTTCCTTACCAGGTTCAAATATATTTTTATTTTTTTCTACTTTAGGCATAACTGGTGCTTGTGGATGTAGTTGACACTGTCTACCAGATGCCTGGACCGTAAATGCCTGTTCATCCCATTGTCTAACTCTATTTCTACTCATAAATATTGGCGAATAGGCACCAATAAAGTATTCATGATTCAAAACTTTACATTTATCACCATTTGTCTTATTTTTTTCTAATGCTGGAATTGCCGAATCTTTTAAATCAAATATCGCATCTTTAAAAGTCAACTTTGACTCGTATGGTTTAGGCGGTTCAAATTTGATGTTTAAATCCTTCCTAAATCCAACATAGAAAACTCTTTTTCTATCCTGAGGAACACCATAATCACTAGCATTTAACAAATGACTGAAAACATCATAGCCAGCTTCCTCAAATTGAGAAACAATATTTTCAACCGCACTATTATGCCTTTTCGCCATCATTCCCTTAACATTTTCTGCCAAGAAGAACTTTGGTTTTTTATCTTTCAAAATGCGTATGTACTGATAAAATAATTGTCCTCTAGGATCGTCAATCCCCTTTAATGACCCCGCCTCACTCCAAGACTGGCATGGGGGACCTCCTATAATACCATCACATTCAGGAAACATCTCTGAAGGAATACCACAAATATCTCCCTTAATAAGTTTTGTATCATGATTTTTTTCATATGTTTCCCAAATTGTTTTATCGTATTCATTAGCAGCTACCACATTAAACCCTGCTTTTTCAAAGCCCAAGTCTAATCCCCCTGCTCCTGAAAATAAACTAATTAAATTCATTTTATATTTCCTCCGAAGAATCATTAACACATTCTACAATCTCTGAAATATCACATTCCAATACATTACAGATTCTTAGTAACACATCAGTTGTGACATTATCGCCATTTTTAATTTTATAGAATGTACTTTTACTTACTTTTGCTTTTTTCATCAGTTCAGTATTTTTCATATCTTTATCTATCAATTTTTTAAACAATTTTTTATAGCTGAATTTTGACATGACTAACCTCCAGTTATTTTCTTGTTAAAATCATATCGTTTCTATTATACCACAAAACTAGTACTTATAGTACACTTTTATTCTCTTTTCTCGAACCGATTTTACAAAAAAAATTAATCGGTGCAGCCCTAAGACCACACCGACATATTCTATCTCTCAGTTTCCTTTGAAGATTCTTTCTTCTCAATAGGTTTTGCTTTTTCTTCAGCCTTATATTTCTTTATTGCTCCAAGTACAGATTCTTTCTTTTCTTCTTGGTTCTTCATCTGTTCCTTTGCTTTTAAAAGCTTAGAAGATAGGATTCTGACATTAGTATGTTCCTTTCCGTTATCATCAATGGATGTTCTCACCTGACCAAAAAGCTTTACAAAGTCACCTTGCTTAAAATCCTTTGGTATATCTCCCTTATCTCCATAAGCCGAACAATTTGTATAAATCTTATTTCCCTCATCATCTTTTGACACAACCGAGAAATTAACTACTTTAAAGGCTCCTCCATTTTTATTTTCTCTTTCAATTGTTTCAACCTTACCTACGATATTCCCAACAATGTTCATCAGATTATTATATTATTTTTCGATGGCTGCACTTTCTTTAATCTGTCCATTTTCTCTAAGTTCGTCAATCAAGTAATCAAACTCATCATTGAGCAAGCTCATACTGTCGTTATCCATATACTTGTGGTATAACTTGTCCAAGGCATCTTTATCATTGATTCCTTTTTCAAAACTAATTAGTGCCTTAGCAAAATCTTCGTGATTTTCGTTTGCCATTTGTTCAAGTGTATTTCTCATTTCTTTGTAGTTCATAATATTCCTCCATATTTTCTACTAAAATTGAAAAGGAGCTTGAAATAAGCTCCTTAACGTTCATCATGCTCTTTTGATTTATTTTCTTTTATTTCTGTTTGTTTTTCTTCTGACTGATATGACCTAATCTGCCCCAGGATAGATGCTTTTTCAGATACCTTATCTTTGCTTTCTGCCTTTGTATTAAGGTTCTCCTCTACATCATAAGTAGTTTCAAAGTAGTCACTATCTCTAAAGTCATTATCGCATCTATCTGGCACACCATCATTGTCCAAATCTTTTGCAAGCGGATCATAGATATTACCATCGCCATCTCTTTCAAGACCTAATGCTTTTTTAAGGTCATTATCATCAATAGATACAAACTCTCCAAAGTCTCCATATTCCATTTCTTGTTTTAGAAATTCCAATGCCTTTTCTTTACTACCAAGGTCTTTGAGATAATCAATCTTTGTAATAGGTTCTCCATTGATATATTGAGTAGCTGTAAAGTCTTTTAAACTAATTTCATATTGAATTTCATGCTTTTCATCTGGTGTAGTTGTATATGCAATTCCAATATGAGCAATATCAGGAAATAAATTATTAAAGTTTTCATAGGTATAACTGTCTTCTTCATATTCCCTTTTACAAAAATCTACAATAGCTCTTTTTACATCTTCAATTAGTGGATTAGAATTTTCTTTTTCTTCCACTTCTCCCATATCAAGTAGCTTGTTTAATTCTGCAAGTCTTAATACTTTTGTCTTTAGCTCATCTACTTTTTCAAAAGGCTTTTTCAGTTCCTCTTTGGCATTTTCCAGTTGTTCCTTTGTGATAATGAGTTTTTCTTCAAGACGATTTAACCTTTCAGGCATTTTATCAATAGCATTATCTAGTCTTGTAATATTACCATCTGCACTTGTACCAAGCTCTCCTGAATGGTTTGTAGCACCTCTTAAAGTAAAATTATGTTCATTGGTGAAGAAATTATAGCTTACCTCTAAGTCCATATTTCGGTACTGTCCTATAACCTTACTTTCATTAATTTTTATGCTTTTAGTCGCTTCTAAGAGCTTTTCTCCAGCTATCTTTTTATCTCGAATTATCTCACCATTAATCATGATAGAAGTGAATTTATTTTCACCACTTCCTTGTGGTTCAACATTTTTAATATCTTTTTTCACTGCTTCAATTAGCTTTTCAGTCCTTGCTATTTCTTCAGGATATGTCTTTGCAACCTTATCCTCTAATCTATATCGATTGGACTTGTAGTTTGCTTCAAGCATTTTAAGTTTCGTGACTTCATTATCCAAATCCATCTTTTCTTTTATCTTTGGATCACCAGTAGCAAGTGCCTTAATCTCAGCATAGTTCAGACTACTTTCATCTACATCTTCTACAACACGAACAGGAGTCTTTGAAGTCATAATTTGTGAAATAAATTTCTGCTTATTCTCTATCGTCTGCCAAAGGTAAGCATCGAATGTATTCTCAGTGATGTAACGATAAATATTAACCTCTTTGTTTTCGTTACCCTGGCGAACAATTCTACCACTTCTCTGCTCAAGGTCAGCAGGTCTCCATGGTACGTCTAAATCGTGCATTGCAATTAGTTTATTTTGCACATTTGTGCCAGCACCCATCTTCTGAGTAGAACCCATTAAAATACGAATTTCACCTTTTCTTACCTTTGCAAAGAGTTCATCTTTTTGTTTATCAGTATTGGCTTCATGGATAAAAGCAATTTCTTCCTTTGGTATTCCTAAATCTACAAGTTTATCTCTAATATCATCATAGTTTTTACTAAGTCATCTTTGACAAAACTTGTTCTATTATCAATTAATACCACTCTTCATTCCCTCTCTTTTTAATAGATTTTCCTCTTGTATAATTTTTCTTTATTTATAATTTTCTATTTCTTTTTATCTATAGGAGCATCTTTTTTTATTTCAAGTGGGAATGGAATGCCATTGTGCATAATAATTTGTCTATAAAATAAATCTATCGCAGTTGCCCTTGTTAAACCTAATTTCTTAAGTATCGCTTCCGCTTCTACTTTAACATTTTCTTGTATTCTTACATTTACAGTTGCTGTCTTTATACTCGTCATAATCAACACCTCCGTGCGTCTCTTTTAATTATACACTTATGTATCTCTATTAGCAATACAAATGAGGTACAAAATACAATAAATCTAAAGATGGATATATTATTATTATCACAAAATATTAGTCTAGTATTTCTTCTATACTTGGATCAATTCCTCGTATTTTTAATTCCCTTATCATATCTTGTGCCGAAAATCTATTTATATCCTTCGCTACATATCTTAATATTCTAGCAGCAACTTCTTTTACTGAATAAGAATATTCAGGGTTATTTTCATTTAGTGCCGAGTAGCCCAATTCACCAAAAGGATCCCAAGCGATATATCCACCACTAATTCTCCAAATATAATTCTGGTAATTTTCTTCTATGCTTCTTATGATATCAAACGCTTTCGACTCATCATTTTTCATCATAGTTAATACAGCAATAGAAAAACCTTCCCTTCTCTCTACTAAATATTTACAAAGATCATCCCCAGATAATCCATAAATAAATTCCTCCACTTCAGTAGTTAGATTTCCTTTTTTTATTTCTTCAAATATTTTCAACTTATAACTTTCGTTCATATTAATTTCAATTCTATTTTGTAATGCATCATACATTTCTCCTGCATCTTTATATCTATATTCAGGAAGCTTATGTGTAGCTTTTTCTGAAATATATTTCAATTCATGAGACGCGTTTTCAGAATCTTTTGTGAATATATAATTAATTATTTTTCCCAACGAATATACATCACTTTTTTTATCACTATTTTTTAACCCGCTCATTTGCTCCGGAGAACAATATAAGTATTGTCCAACACCTAAAGTTTCGTTTGTTTGATGTGAATGAATAATATTTATATTTTTCCCTAAACCAAAATCTCCAATCTTCAATTTACTTCCCACTTTAAATATATTAGTAGGACTTAAATCCCTATGCAATATGTTTCTTTCATGTACTAACTTCATAATTTTTACTAATTTATTCACTATCCAAACTTTATTCTCAATTGAATAATCCTTATCTAAATCAATAAATTCTTTCAAAGCACAATCTGCTTTTTCCATTCTATAACTAAATGAATTCTCATTAAAATCTACTACTTTAATTACTCCTTCTATATTGCCTATAGATTTAGTTATTTCGAACTCCCTCTTAAATCTACTTCTATCTGCGCTATTTTTCAAATAATCTTTTCTCAATTTCTTTACTACATAACCTGTAGATTTTTGGATAAATACTTCTGCAAAACCACCTTCACCTATTTTTTGGAGATCCTCATCTATATTTTCTAATATATAATTCCCTTGAAATTCAACTAACTCAGATCCGTCTATTCTTAGTATTCTATTAAATTCTAGAAATAATTTTTGTTTTAAATCTAAAGCATCTATTTCTGCTATATCTGAATCGTTCATAATATATATTTCATCTAGTATTATATTAAAAAATATATTGATTCTTTTAAGATTTATTAATTCTTCTAATCTATCTGACACGTATATATATCGTGTTGGAAATCCTTCTGTACTTGGGTTTTCAGGAGAAACTCCATACTCATGATTATATCCAAAGTTCTTATTGAAAAATTTTACAAGTTCATATCCACTTTTTCTCTTATAATATCTCGCTTCGTCACCTATAAAAATCTTTGATATTCTTTCAATTGTCTTTCTTTTAATCAACTTTTATCTCCTAATTTTTTAATTTATTTTCATCTGATAATTTAGGTATTTCTCTAAATTTTATTCTATTATTTAAATTCAAGTCTTTTAATATATACTTTCTCTCATAATTCTCTTTTTCGTATCTTCCAAATAACCTTGAAATTCCTTCTCTTAATTTTATAATTTCATTCTTCTCTGTAGTTCCTTCAAATACTGTATAGCAAAATTCAAAACATACATTTTCTTTTTTTACATATTCATCAAATATCATCCGAAAATATCCATAGTCAGCATCAGATAAAGAATGGCCATAAAATACTACTCTACTTACACTTTTATCTAATATAACATTTATTGGAGTAGACATACTTTCTTTAATAGTATTCATTTCCATTATTCTAGATACTTTTGTAAATCTATAACTTTCACTATCAGCATCAATTATATTATCATCAACTCCAAAGATTATATTTTTATTCTTTAAAGTTCCATGAATATTTCTAACCAGATTTACATGTATAAAATTATCTCTAAAATTAAATTTTTGTCCCCATGGTTCAGTATAATTAAATGATAAAATATTACAATTTATATTTTTATTATTTGTTTTACTATTCTTCAACAAATTGCTAGCTAAAATATTTGAATTATTTAAGTAGGGATTATGCGTATTAATTTTATTATCTAAATACATAATAAAATCACTTTCTACTTCTTTTAATTCTTCTAATAAAAGCTCTGCAACACAGTTTAGTAAATCTCTTAATTTATCAACTTCTACTTTAACTTTTTCATTTGAATACTCACTAGATAATAATATATCTTCTATCTTTTTATCGATACCTCCCTTCCACTCATTTAACCCATTAATTATATTTTTATATACTATATTATTATTTTGCTTACTCTTAATTTTACTATATAAGTTATAAGCCAATGCATTATATATATTTGGTAATAAATTATAATCTAGATTACTAAAAACTAATTTTATATTACTCTCTAAATTATTGTCAAATATGTATCTGGTTAAAATTCCAAATGCGACCTTAGAAAATATGTTTAGACCAAAATTATCTACAGTTATCTCCTGCAAAATTTGTGCTTCTATAAAATTCCAATCTTTTTTCATTAATAATTTTTTATATAAAAAGATTAAATACCAAATGTTTAGTTCTTCAATTTGATAATTTCTTCTATAATTTTGACTAAGATTATTAATTTTAAATACGTCCGAACAGAATTCTATATAATCTAAATATTTATTTAATATCTCATTTTCTGGATTTTCATTTTCTTCATTACTTTTTAATATATACATTAAAAAATCGTAATATGAGCTTTTTAATTCACATTGACGATCAAATCCATTTCCTATCACCAGCAAAACATCTGGAGTTATTAAATGTTCCATTTTACACCTCTTGTTCTCTTATAATTCCCTTCTATCCAAAGCTTTCTACCCCTATATTTATTTATATTCCAAATTTTTATCCATCTTAATTTCTAACTCCCCCACTCTCAACATAACTATAAAACTGATTATGTAACACCCTCATTTCATCTAAAGCTTTCATTGAGTGTTGATACATAAATGTATTACCGAATTCACTTCGGAATGTAAAACGCAGTCCAATACTCAATATTTGTACTGGTAGCATGTGTAACACTTTCATTTTTTTAGGAGTTAGCATTACTCCTAATTTACATAGAGAGTCCAAATTTTTCTTTATACTTATTGCCGTTTTTTTCATTAGCTCTTTGTCTTCTCCTGCTTTTTCTGGAACACCAGCTTCATAATAGGCATCTGCAATCGGAACTATCATAGCCAAATGACACAATTGCCATGCATGCATATCTTTTTCTATTTTATAAGGTATATGAGATTTTTTAAAGAGAATAGCTAATTGCGATAATCTTTTTGATTTATTACCATTTATTTCACCAAAAGTCGTCGCTTGGATAATACTAGGCGTAAGAGCAGCTTTTAGTATATTTCCTTCAAAACTACCTCCTGCTCCTGGAAATGCAGGTATTATTCTCCCTTTACCGCATATTTTCCCCCACACATCATATTTTTCTAATGTATTAACCATTGTCACAATATTAGGACTATTATTATTTTTTAGTTCCTCTAATGCTACATGGATTTGATTTGTTTTTACTGTCAAAAATACAAAATCATAAATATCATTATCTTCTAGCTTATGAATAATATTCACATTTGCTTTTTTTATATTTTTATTTTTAAAATATAATAACCCATTTTGTTTAAAAGATTCTAACCTCCTACCTCTTGCATATATAGTTGTATCAAATCCCACTTTACTAAATAGTGTCGCATATAAACATCCAATTACTCCTGCTCCATATATTAAGATTCTCATTATCTTATCTCCCTATTTAAAATTACTCTATTGTTATTATATCAAATATATTCAGCAGTATGTGACTAAAAAAGCAATATTAAATTAAAAATTTCATCTTTCATATTCACTCCTCCATATATTAGCCATTTTATTAGCATCTATTTATTTCCACTATAAAAACCTCAGAACACTTATGATGTTCTGAGGCTATTTTTATATTTTATTATCTTTTCACTATTTCTTCTAATAGCATTTTGTTAATCATTTGTGGGTTGGCTTGTCCTTTAGAAGCTTTCATAATTTGTCCTACTAAGAAACCAATAGCACGGTCGCGTCCGTTTTTGTAGTCTTCGATAGATTTTGGATTGTTATCTAATGCTTCGTTAACCCAAGCAAGTAGTTGTCCGCTATCTGATACTTGTACAAGACCTTTTTCTTTAACGATTTGTGCAGCATCTCCACCGTGTTCGATAAGTTCTGCAAATACTTTTTTCGCGATTTTACTTGAGATTGTTCCATCAGTAATTAGTTTAATCATTCCTGCTAAACCTTCTGCAGTAAGTTCAGTTTCGCTAAGTTCTTTTTGAACTTTATTTAAATAAGCATTCACATCTACCATTAGATAGTTAGATGCTAATTTTGCATCAGCTCCTAATGATACAGTTTTTTCAAACATATCTGACATTTCTTTTGTTAGCGTCAGTACGTGTGCGTCATATGCTGGTAGTCCAAGTTCTTCTTGGTATCTTTTTTGACGAGCATCTGGAAGTTCTGGGATAGTTTTTCTTACTTCTTCCATCCATTCATCAGAGATAATCATAGGTACGATATCTGGCTCTGGGAAGTAACGGTAATCATCAGAACCTTCTTTAACACGCATTAGTTTTGTAGTTCCTGTTGTTTCATCGAAACGACGTGTTTCTTGCTCGATTTTTCCTCCTGATAGGATTACTTGTTCTTGACGTTTTTCTTCATACTCAAGACCTTTTCTTACGAAAGTAAATGAGTTTAAGTTTTTAAGCTCTGTTTTTGTACCAAATTTATCTTGACCATAAGGACGAATAGAAATATTCGCGTCACAACGCATAGATCCTTCTTCCATCTTAACGTCTGATACTTCGATATATTGAATAATTGAACGTAGTTTTTCTAAGTAAGCATATGCTTCTTCTGGTGTTCTAATATCTGGCTCAGATACGATTTCGATAAGAGGTGTTCCTTGACGGTTAAGGTCTACTAGTGAATAACCATTTTTGTGAGTTAGTTTACCAGCATCTTCTTCAAGGTGAGCACGTGTAATACCGATACGTTTTGTTTCTCCGTTTACTTCGATATCAATCCATCCGTTTTCCCCGATTGGTTGATCGAATTGAGAGATTTGGTATGCTTTCGGGTTATCTGGATAGAAGTAGTTTTTTCTATCAAATTTTGACTCGCGAGCTACTGTCATGTTAAGAGCCATTGCAGCTTTCATTCCCCATTCTACCGCTCTTTTGTTTACCACTGGAAGTACCCCAGGGTATCCTAAGTCGATTACGTTAGTGTTAGTATTCGGTTCTGCACCAAAGTGAGCTGGAGATGGTGAAAATATTTTTGAATCTGTTTTTAATTCTACATGGACTTCTAGTCCAATTACTGTTTCAAAATGCATCTTGTTTCTCCTATTATAATTCTATTTTTTTATCGTGTAAGTTGTAGTGTTGTTCGAAGTTGTACGCTACATCATACAATGTTGATTCTGCGAATGGTTTTGCGATTAATTGCATACCGATTGGACGTTTACCTTTAAATCCACATGGAATGCTTAATCCTGGTAGTCCAGCCATGTTAACTGGAATAGTCAGTATATCATTTGCGTACATTGTAACTGGGTCTCCGATTTCTTCTCCGATATTGAATGCAACTGTTGGAGCTGTTGGTCCGATGATTACATCATATTCTTTGAATACTCTATCGAAATCTTCTTTGATTAAAGTACGAACCTGTTGTGCTTTTTTGTAGTATGCATCGTAATATCCTGAAGATAATACATATGTTCCTAACATAATACGACGTTTAACCTCAGCACCGAATCCCTCTCCACGAGTTTTTTTGTAGATTTCTTCTAAGTTAGTTGCATTTGGACTTCTGTATCCATAGCGAATTCCGTCAAAACGTGAAAGGTTCGAACTTGCTTCAGCTGATGCGATAATGTAGTATGTTGAGATAGCATAGTCTGTATTTGGAAGGCTTACTTCTTCTACTATTGCTCCCTGACTTTCTAGGTATTTTACACCATCAAGAACTGCTTTTTTAACATCTTCATCAATTCCTGCACCAAAGTATTCTTTCGGAAGGGCAATTTTTTTACCTTTAATATCTCCAGTAATAATTTTGCTGAATTCTGGTACTTCTACTGGTGCACTCGTCATATCATGAGCATCTAATCCAGAGATGATTTCTAATACGCGTGCATTGTCTTTTACTGTACGTGTCATTGGCCCGATTTGGTCAAGAGATGATGCAAAGGCAACAAGACCAAAACGTGATACACGTCCGTATGTTGGTTTAAGTCCAACAACACCACAGTATGATGCTGGTTGACGTACTGATCCACCAGTATCACTTCCTAGTGTAAAGCTAACTTGCCCTGCAGCTATAGCTGTCGCACTACCACCACTTGATCCTCCAGGTACTGCATCTAAGTCATGCGGGTTACGAGTAAGTTTGTAATAAGAGTTTTCTGTAGATCCTCCCATCGCGAACTCGTCCATGTTTAGTTTCCCCATAAGGATTGGATTTTCCGCATTAAGTTTATTCATTACTGTCGCATCATAAATTGGATTAAATCCTTCCAAAATTTTTGATGCACATGTTGTTTGGATATCTTTTGTTACGATATTATCTTTGATTCCCATAGGAATACCGAATAATTTTCCAGTTGCTTGCCCACTTTCTTGGAGTTTATCCATAGCTTCTGCTTGTTTAAGTGCAATCTCTTCTGTAACTGTAATAAAAGATCCAACTTTTTCTTCAGTTGCTTTAATTCTGTCTAATGATTCTTTTACTAAATCACTTGGTTTAATTTCTTTGTTTTTCAGTTTAAGTTCTAAACTTTCTATTGATTCATGTATTAAACTCATCAAATTATCTCCTTATTATTAATCTATGATAGTAGGTACTTTGAATTGTCCTGCTTCTGTTTCGTGAGCATTTTTAAGAACTTCTTCTCTATCCATTCCAGGCTCTGCTACATCCTCACGGAAAACATTCACTAAGTCTAAAACGTGATATGTTGGTTTTACATTTTCTGTTGGTGCACTGTTTACTTCGTTGAATAAATCTACAACTTTTTCTAATTTTTCAATGTATCCTGCAACTTCCTCTTCTTTGATTTCTAATCTTGAAAGATGTGCAATATGATTTACTTGTTCTCTTGTAATTGTTGACATATATGTTCCTCCAATTTTGTATTGTTTTTCATTTACTTTATTTTAGCATAAAGTCTATTATTAATTAGGTAATGCTATCAAGATTTTTTCCATTTATATAAATTAAAAAGTCCCACATAGTTAATTAAAACTATATGGGACGATTACTAATTTCGTGGTGCCACCCTAATTCATATCAGAATACCGATACCTCAATAAAGTATATTTTATTTTATAAAAAGTGTTGCTTATTTCAATCATTTATATTTAATCTTTCAGCCTACGGATTAAACTCTCTTCTATAATAGAAACATGAAATAAAAGTCTTTTTACTAAATTTGTTACGGTTATCTTATAATAATATACTATACAGCCTATAATGTCAAGGAAATTACAGAACTTACACAAATATCATTTATAGTTTACTTTTATATTTTTATTAAACTTAGTTTTTACATAAAACGTATTAGTTTCTAAGTGTATATATTTTCCAAAATTATTTAGTTATTTATATTGAAACATTAATATTATTTTCTCCTTATTCATTAAGGTTATTCATTCTTTTAGAAACAACACACAAAATTATTTTGTCAAGCTGTTTTCGTAAAGTTAATTACATATAAAAATCTTCTATAAGTACGTCTGAGTGTTGATAAATTACTTAATATTTATCATAGTTAATTAATTTTTTACTAATTTTATTTTTTAGTACTTAATATACTTCCTTATACATTATTTCTTTAATTTAGAAGCTTTTTTACATCTTCAATATCTAGAACTTTCGCAAAGCGATTATTCCAAATATAATCTTGATAAAAGTCAATAATTTGCTGTGCTTTTAAATGATTATTATCAAAAGTTGTGATAGCATCTCTCACTAAAACTTGTTCAAAGCCATACTCAAAACCAATTTTTAATGAGGTATCAATACAAAACTCTGCTTGCATCCCCACCATAGTATAACTCTTAATTCCTTTACTATCAAGGTAAGCTTTTACATCTGTTTTTTTGAATATAGAGTTAAAATTTTTATTAAAAATTTTGTCCTGAGGTCGTGGACTTAATTCGTGATATATTAACCAGCTTTGGTCCCCTTCTGAAAGAAAACCTTCAGATTCTGTATGGCGGATATAAATAATATCTCTACCAGCTTCTTCAAAACTCGAAATAGTTTCCTTCACTTTCTTAATATAATTCTCTTTATTAGCAGGGCCAAGGTTAATTAATCCTTCCTGAATATCAATAACAATCAATGCTTCCATCATATTTATTCTCCTTTGGAGTCCATTATTTGTAAAAATTATAACAACTTTTACAATACCTGTCAATCAACATATTTTTAAATTTTTTGTTTGATTAAAAAGTATAAATAGTGTAATATATGTAGATATATTACATAGAATTTAATAACAAAATTATATTATTTTATATTCTAATTAACCCTATTAATAGTTTGATTCTTTTTAATTTTAGACTATAATATAAAATTTAAAATATTTGTGAGGTATAAAATGGAAAATTGGATTGAAATTACAATTCACACTACTAACGAAGCTAGTGAAATAGTTGAATCTATTTTGTTAGATTATGGTTCTACTGGTGTTGCTATCGAAGACCCTACTACACTAGAAGAAAATCTACACGATGACTTTGGTACTATTGTTGAACTTAGTCCAACTGATTATCCAGAAATTGGAGTTATAGTTAAAGGATATATTAATGAACTAAACTTTGATGATGAAACTTTTAATCGTTTTAAAGATGAATTAGAACAATTAGGAAAAAATATTAATATTGGAGAATTCTTCAAAATCGAAACTACTACTATTCAAGATAGCGATTGGGAAAATTCTTGGAAGGATTATTTCGATATTCTTAATATCGGAGAAAAATTTGTAATTGTACCAACTTGGCGCAAGTATGAGAATGAGGAAGATAAATATGTAATCAATATTGATCCTGGTATGGCTTTTGGTACTGGTGGGCATGAGACTACTTCTCTTTGTATTAAAAACTTAGAAAAATATGTTAAACCTCATGATAATGTTATCGATGTAGGTTGCGGAAGTGGTATTCTAAGTATTGCAGCCAGTTACCTAACTGACGGTAGTCTTAAAGCTGTTGATCTTGATAAACTTGCTGTTGACGTTTCTCGTGAAAATTTCGCCCTTAATAATCTTGAAAATCGTATTGAAGTTGAGGAAGCTAGCCTTCTTACTAAAGAAACAAAAAAATATGATGTTATAGTTGCTAATATATTAGCTCATATTATTGAACTTATGTTGAAAGATGCTTATAAACTACTTGAAGATGGCGGATACTTCATCACTTCTGGAATCATCAAAGATAAAAAAGATGAATTACTAGAAAAAATGTTAGAACAAGGTTTTAAACTTGTTGAAGAAACTTCAGATAACGAATGGTACTCATTTGTTGTAACTAAATAAAGTTAATTAGAAAGAGACTAAAAATAATTTTTTAGTCTCTTTTGTTTATTATTTTGCTTCTGGTAGTTCAATAGCGTTGCATGTTGAACCTTTAGTTAAGTCATTGTTTACATCTATAAAATGTTTTTATAGTATATGTTTAAAATATAACTAAACTTATATAATAATATTAAAAATTTATTCTTCTTAGCTATGTTTTGCACTTAATTATGAATTGATATTTACACATTGTTTTCATTATTTTCATGTTAATATTATTGCTTATTTTCAAGGACTTAATTATTGAAATATTACCATATAATATCAATAATATTACTTGAATATTTCAATATATTGTGCTAATATTATTTTTGCGGATAACGCAAAAAATAAAAATTAAATATATACAGGAGGAAAATTATTATGGAGAAAGAAGCTAAAAAGATATTTTGGTATACATTAGCTTTTATGGCCTTCTCTACTGTTTGGGCATTTGGTAACATCGTTAACGGTTACTCGGAATTTGGCGGGCTTAAATCTATTTTCTCATGGGTTTTAATATTTGCTATTTACTTTATTCCATATTCACTTATTGTTGGGGAACTAGGATCTACATTCAAAGACGCTGGTGGAGGTGTTAGTTCTTGGATTAGCGAAACACACAGTAAATTATTAGCTTACTATGCAGGTTGGACAATATGGGTAGTTCATATGCCTTATATTTCTCAAAAACCATCACGTATTATTGCGGCATTCAGTTGGGCTATATACAGAGATAACCGCATTAGTAAAATGGATATTACATTTGTGCAAATTATTTCACTTGTAATATTCTTAGTAGCGTTATTTTTAGCTGCAAGAGGAATCAACTTCATTAAAAAACTTGCAACATTAGCAGGTTCGTCAATGTTTATTATGTCGTTATTATTCATATTTATGGCTATTTCTGCACCATCTATTACGGGTGCAAAAACTTATAATATCGATTGGTCTTTAGATACATTTATGCCAACATTCGATGTTAAGTATGTAACCTCAATAGCTATCTTAGTCTTTGCCGTCGGTGGCTGTGAGAAAATTTCGCCTTATGTTAATAAGATGAAAAAACCTTCAACTGATTTCCCGAAAGGAATGATGACTTTAGTTCTTATGGTTGTAACAACAGCTATTTTAGGAACATTCGCACTTGCTTTAATGTTTGATACTAATAATATTCCAAAAGATTTACTAACTAATGGTACTTATTACGCATTCCAAACATTAGGTAACTACTACGGCGTTGGTAACTTGTTCTTAGTTATTTATGCAGTAGTTGATTTTATCGGGCAAGTTTCTATCGTTATTATCTCGATCGATGCTCCATTACGTATGCTATTAGGAAGCGCTGATGAGCAATATATACCTAAAAAATTACTAGTTAAAAATGAAAACGATGTTTACACTAATGGTCTAAAACTAGTTGGTGTAATCGTATCTATCCTTATCATAATTCCGATGTTTGGGATTAAAGAGGTAAATGAGCTGTTCAGATGGTTAGTTAAATTAAACGCTGTTTGTATGCCTCTACGTTATTTATGGGTATTTGCCGCTTATATTTTCTTGAAAAAAGCAGCAGAGAAATTCCAATCAGAATACAAATTTGTTAAAAATAAATATGTTGGTATTGGTTTAGGAGCATGGTGTTTCTTCCTTACTGCATTCGCTTGTATCACTGGAATGTATACACCAGGAAGTCCATTCCAAACAGCAATGAACATTATTACACCAATAGTTCTTATCTCACTTGGTTTAATTATGCCTCTTCTTGCGAAAAAAAATAATAGTAAATAAGTATATTTATCTCCCTACAACGTATGGAGTCCAAGATATACAATTATAAAATGCTAAGTAACGTTTAGATACTTAGCATTTTCTTTTTATTATTAGTTATTATATTTAAAATACTTCCTTCTTTTAATCCACCCTATTACACTTATACTAAATCTTATAATTATCATTATAGCAGTTAATACTAATAAAACTATATTTAATTTGAAATAAAATAATGTACTTCCATCATCTGTCGTAAAAATACTAACAAAAAAGCCAAGAGATGCCCACGGCATCACAATAAAACATTCTAACAATAAACTTACTATATTATATATTTTCCACTTTTTTGATAACCATATTTTTTCTTGTTTGTTTTTTCTTTTTATCAACATACGGATTAATATTAAAAAAAGTACTAACTCTATTAAAAAATATCCATTTAAAGCAAATAAAAGTACAACCTCTTCTTTTATATTCATAATTTCCTTAATCTCCAATACCCAATTTAAATTTCCAATTACCCTACATTATAATTTATATTAATATACTTTTCAAGAAATATTGAACTACTCATTTCTTATTAAAATCAAAGCACTTTTACTATTTGTACTTCTATTATATAATTATATAGAAATATATTTTAAAACACCTCAATTATTTGAAAGGAGTGAATTTTTTGGAAGTTAATAGATTACATGTTGACTTTGATCTTCAAAGTAGTTATGAACCAAAAGGAGACCAAGTAAATGCTATTCGTGAACTTACCGAGGGACTTAATAATGGTGAAAAATATCAAACTCTTCTTGGGGCTACAGGTACTGGTAAAACTTTTACAATTGCTAACATTGTAAAAAATGTTGGTAAACCTACTCTTGTCCTTGCTCATAACAAAACATTAGCTGGTCAGTTATACAATGAATTAAAAGAATTTTTCCCAAATAATCGTGTTGAATATTTTGTATCTTACTATGATTATTTCCAACCAGAAGCATATGTTCCATCAACTGACACATATATCGAGAAAGATTCTTCTGTCAATGATGAAATAGATAAACTACGCCACAGTGCCACATCTTCATTATTCGACCGTGATGATGTTATTATTGTTTCTAGTGTCAGCTGTATCTATGGTCTTGGATCTCCAGAGGAATATTCTTCACTTGTCCTGTCATTACGTGTTGGAGACGAAATTAATCGCAATAAAATATTAGAAAAATTAATTAATATTCAATATATGCGTAATGATATAGATTTTACCCGTGGAACTTTTAGAGTACGTGGTGATGTTATTGAAATCTTCCCTGCATCACGAAGCGAAAATTCAGTTCGTATAGAAATGTTTGGTGATGAGATAGAACGTATCCGCGAAATCAATTCTCTTACTGGAGAAGTTCTTTCTGAACTTAATCATATAGCTATTTATCCTGCGAGCCACTTCGTTGCAGGTGAGGAAAAAACTAAAGAAGCTATCAAACGTATTCGTGCTGAACTAGAAGATAGACTAAAAGTTTTTAATTTAGAAAACAAACTGTTAGAAGCACAACGTTTAGAACAACGTACTAACTATGACCTAGAAATGATGGAGGAAATGGGATTTTGTTCAGGAATAGAGAACTATTCACTACATTTAACATTGCGTGAACCTGGTTCTACTCCTTATACATTGTTAGACTATTTCCCTAAAGATTGGTTACTTGTTGTTGATGAATCTCACGTTACCCTACCTCAAGTAAGAGGAATGTTTAATGGAGACCGCGCTCGTAAACAAGTCCTTGTAGATTATGGGTTTAGATTACCTACTGCTTTAGACAATCGCCCACTAAACTTTACAGAATTCGAAAACAAATTAAACCAAGCTATTTTTGTTTCAGCTACGCCTGGTGATTATGAATTAGAACATAGTTCTAAAATTACTGAACAAATTATTCGACCTACTGGGTTACTTGATCCGATAATTGATGTCCGACCAGTTAGTGATCAAGTGTTTGATATAACTAAAGAAGCGGAGAAAATCATCGAAAAAGGTGAACGTGTTCTTATTACTACACTTACTAAAAAAATGGCAGAAGCACTTACCGCTTATCTTAAAGAAAATGGTCTTAAAGTAGAATATCTTCATTCTGATATTAAAACTTTGGAGCGTACAGAAATAATTCGAAACTTGCGTCTTGGAAAATTTGATATTCTTGTCGGAATAAACCTATTACGTGAAGGTCTTGATATTCCAGAAGTATCGCTAGTTGCTATATTAGATGCCGATAAAGAAGGGTTTTTACGTGGTGATAAGGCATTATTACAAACAATCGGACGTGCCGCTCGTAACGCTAATGGGCGTGTAATAATGTATGCTGATAATATTACACGAAGTATGCGTAAAGCGATAGATGAAACTAATCGTCGTCGAGAAATTCAAATGGCTTATAATGAAGAACATGGAATTACTCCACAAACAATTATTAAAGGTATTCGAGATAGCATTAGTGCGAAAAAAGAAGTTCTTCCAGATGAGTCTGTAGAACTTGTACAAGATACAAATATTACTGATGATAATATAGAAGAACACTTAGCAGAACTAGAGCAAGAAATGTTCGCTGCTGCTGGGAAATTCGACTTTGAGCGTGCAGCAGTTCTTCGTGATACTATCGCAGAGCTAAAAGAAAAATACAAAATTTAAAATAACAGCTAGATACTAATTTAAACATTATATCTAGCTGTTATTTATTATAACTTTATTCAAATTTATAAAATTTCAATTCCCACTGTTTATTTTTTAATCTCAACTAAATGCCCATCTTCCATGCGATAGACTCTATCTACTTTATCCAATAAACGTGTATCATGAGTAATCATAACAACACCTTTATTTTGTTTATGAGCAATTTCAGCTAATAAATCTGCCACCTGATGAGCACGATTAGTATCTAAACTCGCCGTTGGTTCATCTGCCAAAATAACTCTAGGATTATTGTATAGCGCACGTGCTATAGCTGCTCTTTGACGTTCTCCTCCTGATAATTCTTTCGGATAAGAATTTTTTAGCTTTTCTAGTCCTAACATATCAAATAGTTCTTTACGATTCATCTTATCTTTTTCTAGAGTGCCCAACTTATCTATCAAGTCTAATTGTTCTCCTACTTTCAGAAATGGAATTAGATTAGACGCCTGTAATATAAATCCAAATTCTTCAAAGCGAAGTTCTGTTTTTCTCTTTTCATTAAGATTAGTTATATTTTCTCCACAAAATGTTATTTCTCCACTTGTTGCTTCTTGTAAATTTCCAAGAATAGTTAAAAAAGTCGTTTTCCCAGAACCTGAAGGACCTATAATAGCAACAAATTCTCCTTCATTTAGATAAAATTCAGTTGGATATAATGCTGTAAATTGCATATCTCCATCATTATATACCTTAGTTATATTAGTCATTGTTATTAGATTCATTATATTCCTCCTATTCAGCTATTGCTTTAATTGGCGATATTTTTAAAATTTTTGGTAGTGAGATTAATCCACCAATTAATGATACTAAAATAATAGAAATACTAAGTATCGAATAAGCTAGCCAATTCACTTCAAAAAATAGTGTTTTAGGAATAATATATTTTGTTCCTAATACAGCAAGTAGAGCAGTTCCTACGCCAACACTTGATAAAATAAGAATCTGCCAAAATAACGCTGACACAATATCTTTAACTTTTATACCTTGGGCTCTCATAATCCCGTAAAGCCCTAATTTTTGGATAGTGATAATGTAAATAAAGATACCAATAACTAAACTTGTGATTAACACTAATGCTCCTATCATTCCTGCAAAAACACTCTTTTGCGCCGAGTACCCTGGTATACTCTTAATTACTTCATCTGTATTTAGTTGTAACAAGCCATCTCCAGCTACTTCCCCATCATTAACTTTTACTATCGCTGATATCACCTTACTACCATTTATAGTTCCTTTTATAGTCCAATATGTTTCCAAGTTTGTATATATTATAGTAGATGTTAAAAATTTATTATTTTTTGTTATTCCAACGATTGTATATTCATCTTTACTACCATTAATAAATATTTTACTTCCTAACTGTATTCCATAATTATTAATAGATTTATCTGCAACTATTTCATTATTGCTAGTAGGATACCTTCCCTCTTCTAATTTCGGAATAATTTTAGTATCCCATTCTTGTGCAAAGACAGAAACATTAATTTTTTTATCATTATTTTCTAAGTTCACTACAGCCGGAGTATATCCCAAAGGAATAGTATTTTCATCCAAATTATTTTCATATTGATTTTTAGGAATGAACGATGCCGTTAAATTTTTGTTAGCATATTCCGATAGTACTACAGAACGTGCTTGCCAACTGTCAATTGCTGACCTATTATCTTTCATTAGCCCTAACGCTAGACTTGTCATGAAAAAAACCATGTACGTTATAAGAAAGGTGATTGCCACAACTAATAAATAACGCAACTTATTGTATAATATTTCTTTTAATGCTAAATACATATATCAATAACCTCTTCTATTTTTATTTGTTTCTTAACATTAACATAAACCCATTCATTCAGCAATTAATTGAATTTTATATTTTAAAAAAATATTCCATTTTTATTTTTTATGGTATAATGTAATAATAGACTATTACTTTAGTCAACCTCATTTTTAGTTAGGAGATGTTAAAATGATAAAACAAAATATTGGAATTATATATGGTGGGAAAAGTGCTGAGCATTCTGTATCACTATTAACAGCAAAATCAATTATTAATGCAATCAACAAAGAAAAATATAACGTATTCCCTATCTTTATATCTTTAAATGGAGAATGGGCTCGCGGAGAACAAATAACATCTGAAATAAAAGATCACAAAGAACTTATCTTCTCTAACTTTGATAATGATATAAGTGGATTACTATTTGAAGATAATCATAAATTTGATATTGTGTTCCCTGTTTTACATGGACCAAACGGAGAAGATGGAACAATTCAAGGTTTACTAGAAATAATGGATATTGCTTATGTTGGCAATAATGTACTATCTAGTGCAGCTGGTATGGATAAAGTAATTATGAAGCAATTATTTGCAGCATATGATTTACCACAATTACCATACACTCACTTTATCGAGTATAACTGGAAAAAGAACAAAAATAAAATTATTAAAGAAATTAATGACAATCTAAAATATCCCGTTTTTGTTAAACCTGCAAACTTAGGATCATCTGTAGGTATCAGTCGTTGTAATGATGAAAAACAATTAATAAAAGGTATTGAAGAAGCTCTTAAATTCGACAAGAAAATTGTTATTGAACAAGGTGCTGTTGGAGCAAAAGAGATTGAAGTAGCTGTTCTTGGATACAATGAAGTAAGGACTACTGATCCTGGAGAAATCGTAAACATTTCTACAACTGAGTTCTATGATTATGAAACTAAATATACTGATGGCCAATCTCGTATGGATATTCCTGCTCCTATTGATACAGCTTTATACTCAGAATTTAGAGAAATGGCAGAAACTGCATTCCGTGCAATTAGTGGTTCTGGTTTAGTACGTGCCGACTTCTTCTATACTAAAGAAGGAAAAATCTTTATTAACGAAGTAAACACAATGCCTGGTTTCACTCCATTTTCTATGTTCCCATCACTTTGGGCAAATATGAATGTTACCTACCCTGAAATAATCGAAGAGTTATTCGATTTAGCATTAGAGCGTTACGAAGACCGCAAAAACTTATTAACAGAAGAATAGGAAATTACTATGAAATATTTTGTTAAAGACTTAGAAAATATATTAAATGCTAAAAAAATAAATTTAGTAGATAATAAAGAAATCACAGGAATTGCTATTGATAGCCGAAAAGTAAAAGAAGGAGACTTATTTATTCCTTTCTTAGGAGAAAATGTTGATGGCCATGATTATATCGAAAGTGCATTTGAAAAAGGTGCTGTCGCTTCATTATCTCTAAAAGATGATTTTGAAAGTGACAATAATATAATTTATGTGAATGATAGCTATGAGGCTATTCAAACACTGGCTAAACATTATTTAGAATGCTTAAATGTAAAAATTGTTGCTATAACTGGAAGCAACGGAAAAACTACGACAAAAGATATAGTTACAAGTATTTTAGAAACAAAATTCAAAGTTCATAAAACACAAGGTAATTTCAACAATGAATTAGGTGTTCCGCTGACTATTCTTGCTGCGCCAGAAGATAGTGACATTCTTGTACTTGAAATGGGAGCTGATAACTTTGGTCAACTTGACTTCTTGTCAAAATTAGTAAAACCAGATTATACGATAATTACTAATATCGGAGAAAGTCATATCGAATTTTTCGGCTCACGAGCAGGTATAGCCAAAGCAAAATTTGAAATTACAAATGGTATGAAAAAAGATGGCTTCTTCGTCTACAATGGGGACGAACCATTATTAAAAGAATTAGTAGAAAATTCTAGTATAAATGCTACTTCGTGCGGAGAAAATTCTTACAACCATATTATTCTAGAAAACTATACTATCACCCGTGATAAGATAGATTTCAAACTTAATATCGATAAGAATAGTTTTTTTACTACATTAAAAGGTAAGCATAACCTATTTAATATAATGTTTGCAGTAGCAATAGCTAAAAAAATTGGTCTAACGAATGAAGAAATTCGTCACGCAATAGATAATATTTCTAAAATTACTAATATGCGTTTAGAAAGTATCCCATACGCAGAAGATTCGTTAATTATTAACGATGCTTATAATGCCAGTCCTACTTCTATGAAAGCTGCTGTTGATGTTATTAGTGATTTGAATGATTTTGAATTCAAAACGCTTGTCCTTGGTAGCATGTTCGAACTTGGGCCAAATGAAGTTGAGTATCATAGTGGAGTTGGTACTTATATAAATAACAATTCTCGTGGTATTAATCTTGTTATTAGTGTTGGCGACCTTGCAAAAAATATTACAGACAATATTAATAATAAAGATATAAACACCCTTCACTTTTCAACTGTTGAAGAAGTTACTGATTATCTAAAAGCTAATAAACACAAAAACGAAGTAATCTTGTTTAAAGCAAGCCGTTCTATGAAACTAGAAACAATTATTAACGATATTAAATAAAAATAAAAGTTGAATACAGATAGCTTTTTATGGGCTATGTATTCAACTTTTTTATTTTGTCAGTTTTACTTATAACAAAATATTTTTTTAGATTCAAAATTTACATATCTCTCAAACAATAAAATACCGTATTTATGCTTTTAAACTAATTCTCTTTATTTGACAATGTAATTATTAAAACTTTAATAATTAGTTATAATGAATCGACACCGATTCAGCCAATGGCAATGAAGATAAATCTTTATTTGAACTTGATTGTAAAAATTAAACTCTTATATTTATTATAAAATTAGTTTTTAGAAAAATCAAGATTAAAAATATTATTACTATTATTAGTTAACTAAATCTACTAACTATAAAATTCCCTCTTTTTTCTTCTCTATTATTAACTTTTCTTTTTCATAAACTCCCGTCACAGATTGCTCTATTATTGAAAACTGAGATTGATTTGATAGATTAAAACTACATACTCCTCGACTGGCCGTTATACCAATTTCATTTAATTTAGATGTAAATTTTTTATTGGTTAAAAGATTTAAAATCTCTAACAATAATTTCACTTGTTCATCTATATCAATATTAATAAACTTATTCTTTACCTCTAATGTCAATAACTCAGTATATTTATTAGGTGTTTTTCTAATAAATATCCCAGTGTTCATTTTTTTCACGAGAGAATCATATAATTGAATATTTTTATCTTCAGTTATACTTTCCCATAATTTTCCATCTTTATTTTCTTTTTTCCAATTTAAATATTTAGCTAACTCTTTTATATATGACTCACTATCTTTATCTAATATCACTTGAACTGCACTATCGAAAGTGAAATTATTATTAGTCTTCCCACCTATATAGTAATTAAAGTTATTTATTTTTACTAGACTACCTATACATAATTTTCTGTATTTTATTTTCAAATCTTTTCCTGGCAATCCTATCTGTGCATATTCCAATAGAGCTTTGTCATCTTTAATATTTTGCGAAATATATATAGGAATTGGTACTATTCTAGTGATTTTTTGTTTCCCTTTTTTCCCATCTAGAGTGTACTCAAAAATAGAATAATATGCTATCTTTACTTTGGTGAATCCTCCATACTTACTAACATCTTTAATCTTGCTATCAGTTGTTTTTAATGGATAATATGTACCTTCTTTTGCCTTAGTAGCTATTTTTGCTTTATAGATTGTAGCATCGTATAATGCACCTTTTTGTTCGACAGCTCTTCTTGTTATTAAAATATTGTTATTGTTCATTGTTTTTTCTACTACGTAAACAGTTTTATCCATTTCCCACGCTATTGTATTAGCGTTTTTTACATCTGTATAGAATAAGCTATTTAGTGAATATTTTCGTACATCTTTTTTATTTTTTATAAAATTATAAACATTTTGCGTGAATTTAACATCATAGACATTTCCTACCACTATGTTTAAATAAGCGTCCTTTGCTCTGTGATAGTCATTAATTTCTTGAACTCTAATTAATTTTTCGTTATTTCCAGATTTTCTATTACCTTCTTTTATTTTTCCAAAGTTTTGTCTAAATGAACTTACATTTTCTGACTTTGAATAACAAACAGTAGTTTTTGGATTTAATTCTCCTAAAATATTTGACATTACTTTTATCGTTTGTGATGTTTCTCCAAATTGACGTTTGATAAATCCTGTTAATTCATCATCACTAAATTCTTCTGTTCTTACTAAGCGATTATATTTTTCTTCGGTTATTAATTTTTTCTCTTTTAAGAAGCGCCAAAGTCTCTTGTTTTCTTTTGTTTGGAACTTGCTTTTGAGAGGAAATACATCTGCTTTCATCTCATTACTAGCTTTGGTTACTAAAACTATATTATTAAAACTACCGTCCTTCACTTTGCTTTGCGGATAAATATGATCTATATCATATTTATTATTATCAAATAATTCACCTAGGTCTATTTTTTTACCAGTATACATACAACGGCCTAATTGTGTATAATATAAATATAATTTCGTTGCTTTAAGTTTTGAAGCTTCTTCATTAATCAACCTGTTTTTATTAAGAGTAAAATCTAATGAGTTATTTATTTCTTTTTCTAATTCAAAAATTTCTTGCTCTTTTATACATTTGTACTTAACGACTAAATCATTTCGATTTAGAGTTGGTACTTTATAAGGAGCATTACTTCTCTTTGTTGTTTCAACAAAGATTTTAGTAGGTGCACAGCCAATTATAGTTTTTAATTCTTCTACTATCCTAACTGTTTGCCAAATTGAACGTTTAACAGATGGGCTTGCATAAAGATTTTCTAAAATGTCTGGAGTTATTTCAGTTATATCATCTTTATTTTCTTTATTATGATTTTTGATTTTGCTCATATAATCGAACTTATCAGCCAACAATTCCATAAAAAGAATTGTACTTTGTCTCATAGCTCCTATTATATTTAAACATTCACCTGTTTCTTCATTATATAATTTTTCACTTACTAATCCTGTTAAAAGTTTTCTACTTAAAGTTCCCCAATCTTTATAAGTTAAGCGTGACATTTTTTCTATTTCATCAACTGTATAAAAATCCCCATAAACTTTTATTATTTTTTCTTTTATTAGCTTGCGTGATTCTCCATACAATGTAATCCACAAAATAATATTTTCTACACGTTCTTTGTCAAATTTATCCCCAAGAATTTTTTTGAAATCATGATATGATTTCAGGTCATTTTTCACAATATTATCTATTCCTGCAATTTCTCCCTTACCATCAATAAATCCTTCAGTTTTCAAAAGTTCTTTTATAGTTTTTTTAGTAACTTTTTTTCCTTGTTCTTTGAATAGCTTTGTTACTATAATATCACGTGCTTCTACACTGATTCTATTTCCTTCATATCTAAGCGCATTTAGTTCATTTAGTAAAGCATATTCAGAATACAATAATGAATTTTTTGGAAGAACATCTTCTCCGGAAAGATAAGTACACTTGTTTGTTAGGTTATTAACAAACGCCTCTGTGCTGGCACTTTCATCTATCACATCTTTGAAATTCCACGGAGTTACTGGTACGCTCTCCATACCTTTCTTACGGATTGCCCATGAATATCCTCCATTTTCCGTATTATGATGTGTATTCAACGGTCCTATATAATATGGTATTCTAAATTCGAATAATTGAACAACTTTTTCTCGTGTACTGTAGCCACTACCATCTTTTTCATCTAAAAAGCTATGGTATTTAGTTGCATTATCTAAAATTTTCACAAGTTCTTCTTTATGTATTTGATAAGGAACTACCGAATTATCTTTTGTTCTTTGTAGTGGTAAAAAAGTTTCTAAGTCAAGTTCTTCTAAAATTGTAGTTTTAGTAGGGCTATCTTCTAATTTTTCTAATTCTTTTTTCAAGAATTTCTTGAAATCCTCATATGAGCAACTTTTTCCTTCTTGGCTTCTATGTGTATAATTTACATAGTTTGTTCCTTTTTCCTTATCTTCTTTAAAAATTTCAAAATAAACTTCTTTTTTCTTATCCTCGGACAATTTGCTATCAGTTTTTACTAATTTTTTTAGATTTACTAAATCATCTTTATGTTTATTATATAATTCTACTTTTGATTCTGATATTGTTTTCCCTTCTTTTTTTATATCAGCTAAAACTATACTATCATATACTAATTTTGCTAAATCTAGCAACTCTATATAATTTGATAAGATTTGTTCATAATCCGGGCGTACTTCTTCATAGACTTTTTCTTTAAATGAAATACTTTTTACACTATTATCTAATTCTTTATATTCTTCTATATCATATAGTTTATCTAGTGATGTTTTACCACCAAAAACTAATTTAAAAATCTCTTGAAGTTGTTTTTCTTTTGGATAAAGTTTTTTTACATCATTGTTTTTATCTGATAAATTTTTCTTTTGTAAAGCAATTTCTTTCAAACTTTGTATAACTTCATCAGTAACTTCAATATTAGTCTTAACTATACTTAAATCCAATAGTTCTTTAATTACACTATCAATATTGCTATCGCTAAAACTTTGACCTTGAAGCAAAAAATGCCCACGGTTTTTTAGCATACTATGTATTGCCAAATATACTTTTCTTATATCTGGATTTTCCTCTGTCATAAGACTTGAACGAAGATGATAAATGGTTGGATACTCTTTATAATAGTCCTTATCTGTATAATCTTTATCATTAAAAAGTATATATTCATTCATTAAACTCTTATCTTCGAAATTATATTTACTTTCTTTTAGTCTTAAGAAGAAATTAGGATCATTTTTAGAAATTTCTTTAACAAAAAGTTCTTGTAGTAAATTAATTCGCCATTTCCTTCTTGCCAAGCGTCTGCGACCAGCTCTAAATGATCGTCTATCAGCAGCAGTTTTTGCTTCTTCAAACAAACGAGCTCCCCATAATCTCTTTTTATTTTTTCTCAACAATTTATAATTGCTGTCTGTGGCCGCCCATCCTATACTTGTCGGCCCAACTTCTAGTCCTAAATACCATGTTATATTTTTCATTTTTCTCTTCCTTTAGCTTGATAAGGATATTACTTATTATTTTAGCATATTTTGTTAAATAATTATACAAATTTTATCATATAAAAAACAATAATCCATAAAATTATGATATCGCATAACAATAATGTATTATGTCGTGTATCTATTTTTATGGATTATTATAAATTTACGCTTTATTTTATGATTTTATTAATTATAGAATCCTGAAACATCATCAGTTAAATCAATTAAAATATTTTTCATTTGTGAATAATGTTCTAAAATTACTTTGTGAGTTTCTCGTCCTATACCAGATTTTTTATATCCACCGAATGGAGCGTGCTCAGGAATTTGATTATAAGTATTTACCCACACTCTTCCTGTTTCTACTTTACGTGCGATATTTAATGCTCTTGTAATATTTTTAGAGAAGACCGCTCCTGCAAGACCATATTCACTGTCATTTGCTTGTTCAATAACTTCTTCATCATTTTTAAATTTAATCACAACTGATACTGGTCCAAATACTTCTTCTTGAGATATACGGCATCCATTGTGTACACCTGTTATAAGTGTTGGTTTAACAAATGCTCCTTTGTCACAACCATTTTCTGTATATCGTTCTCCCCCAACGAGTACTTCTCCACCTTCTTTTTTAGCAATCTCAATGTATTTAATAATTTTTTCTGCTTGTTTTTCATCAATTTGGCTTCCCATTTGTGTTTCTGGATTTAATGGATCACCAATTTTTAATTTATTGAAACGTTCTTTAATTTTTTCAACAAATTCATCGTAAATTCCTTCTTGAACAAAAATTCTAGATCCTGCGCAACATACTTGACCTTGGTTAAATAGAATACCTAATTGCGCTCCATCAAGGGCTTTTTCTATATCCGCATCATCTAATACTATATTTGCAGATTTTCCTCCTAATTCTAAAGTAGCAGGAATTAGTTTTTCTGCTGCTGCTATAGCGATTTTTCTTCCAACTTCTGTAGAACCAGTAAACGCTAGTTTATCTAATCCTGTATGATTTTTTAAGAATTCTCCCGATTTACTTCCACGTCCTGTAACAACATTTAAAACCCCTTTAGGAAGTACATCTTGGATTAACTCTACAAATGTTAATAAACTTAATGATGTTAAGCTAGATGGTTTTATAACAATAGTATTTCCTGCTGCTAAAGCTGGTGCAAGTTTCCAAGCTGCCATTAAAAATGGAAAGTTCCAAGGAATTATTTGTCCAACTACCCCAATAGGTTCTCTTAATACTATACTTAAAAATTTTTCTTCTAAGACTGTTGCTTGTCCTTCATCTGCTAGAATACATCCTGCAAAGTATCTAAAGTGTTTAGCACTAAGCGGTACATCTACTGCCATAGTTTCGCGTATTGGTTTACCATTATCTAGACTTTCAGTAGTAGCTAAAAGTTCTGTGTTTTCATCTATAATATCTGCTATTTTATTTAAAATAGTAGCACGTTCACTTACTGTTGTTTTTCTCCAAGCTTTAAATGCCTCCCTGGCAGCATCTACAGCCTTATTTACATCACTTTCGCTTGCATCTGGAAAATTTGCTAAATATTCTGAATTAGCTGGATTATATGCTTCAAGGATAGCTTTATCTTCTGCATTTACCCACTCTCCGTTTATAAACATTTTAAAATTATCTTTTTTTAATTTTATCATATTGTTTTCTCCTTTTTTTGGTTTATATATATACTACCATCTAGAGTTAACGTTTACAATAATTCTGTTTGACTCTTTAACATCTAACTCAAATATCATTTTATTTTAAAATTTTTCTATACTAAAAATAATTCTTCAACTTTATTTTTTTTCTAATTATTTCATGTTTTTACTAATAATAGGATTTATTATTTAAAATTATATTTCAATATTTTTTTATAATAAGTCTATAATTTTTTTGGATAATTCAATACTAAAATAAAATTAATTAAGGATTAAATTTTTTTATTAATACTTAGTTTTCTAAATAGTATCAATGATATTATATCTTTCAAATTATAAAAATACATGTTAAACTTAAAGTAAGAAATAAAGGGAGTATATATCATGAATAAAAAGAAAGTCTTTATAATCTGTTTTATTAGTTTTACAATTTTACTATCTAGTCTAATTGCTATATTCAACTATAAACAAGAAAAATATAATATAGTTAATATAAATGGTATACAAATAAAAGGGGATACTACACGTTATCCTGTAAAATTAGTAGAAAAAGTTGATGGAGATACTATTGTAGTGCTGTTTAATAATAAACAGTTAAAAGTTCGGTACTTACTTGTCGATACTCCTGAAACTGTAAAACCTGGAGTCTCCGTTCAAAAATATGGACCAGAAGCAAGTGAATTAAATGGAGAAATCCTAAAAAAAGCTAAAAATATAGAGTTAGAATTTGATGTGTATCAAAAAGAAGATAAATATCATCGAGCCCTCTGCTATGTGTATGCTAATGGTAAATCCGTTCAAGAACAGCTACTTATAGCTGGTTTAGCTGAAATAAAATATGTTAAAGAACCTGATACCAGATACTTGAAAACTTTTAAAAAAGCTCAAAATATAGCAAAAAGTAACAAGAGAAATCTATGGTCATAACTTTAAAAGCATATTTTAAGTATTAAAAAAACGACTACAATTTAACTTGTAGTCGTTCTTCTATTTACTTATTTTAATTTACTATTCTTATATGAGAAAGCAAAGTACACAACTATACCTATAATTACCCAAACGATGAAGATAATCCATGTTGTTAATTTAATACTGTATAATAATGCTGCGAATAGTACTATTGATATCATAGGTAATACTGGCATTCCTGGAACTTTGAATCCACGTTTTAAATCTGGATATTTTTTGTAGAATACAATTGTTGTATAACTTACTAAAGCAAATGCTATAATAGAAGCCACGTTAGCTAAGTCAGCTAATTGTCCTAATGGTAGGAATCCGGCTAGGATCGCTGTTGTTATTCCTAATCCCCATGTTACAGTTCCTGGAACATGGCTCTTGTTAACTTTTGTAAGGTTGTTTGGTAGTAAACCATCACGTGCGATTGTATAAGTAATACGAATACCTGCATAAATGAATGATAGAATACCTGCCATTAATCCAATTACTGCTCCAAGTGAAACAATACCTGCTACTCTATTTTGACCAACTTCCTCCAGTACGAATGCAAGAGCATCCCCTGTTCCTAATCTAGAATATTCAACAACACCTGTTAATACTAAACATACTAAGATATAGAATGCAGTACAAACAATCATAGTTATAATGATAGCTTTTGGTAATGCTTTTTCAGGATTAATAGTTTCTTCTGCTGATGTAGAAATAGCATCAAATCCAAGATATGCAAAGAATACCGTAGTTGCTGCAAGCATTACACCAGAAAATCCAGTTGGAGCAAAGTTATTTGTCCAATTAGTAGGTTCAACATAAAATGATCCTACAACTATAAATAAAATTACTATCCCCACTTTAGCAACTACCATTAGGTTATTTACAAGTTTACTACTAGATGTTCCTTTTGACAGAATAAATGTAATTAATAATACAACTATTACCGCTGGAATATTACCATATCCTCCTGCTGAAGGTAAAGTATAAATTTCCTTCGGAAGATTTAATCCTAATCCCGCTAATAGGCGAGAGAAATAACTAGACCATCCATTAGCGATTGTTGCCGCAGTAAGAACATATCCACCAATAAGTACCCAACCAATAGCATAAGCAACTATTTCACCTACTGACACATAAAGATAAGTATATGTACTACCACTAGATGGAATTGTAGAAGCTAATTCCGCATAGCATAGGGCCGCTAAACAACACGCTAACCCTGCGATTAAAAATGAAAATATCACGGCTGGTCCTGCTTCTGATGAAGCTTTCCCTGTTAATACCAAAATTCCCGAACCTATAATGGCTCCAATACCAAATAGAACCAAATCCATAGTTTTCATCGTTGGAGTTAACGTTTTATTTCTTGATTCAGCTAATATCGATTCAATTGATTTTTTTCTAAAAATATTCATGATGTCCTCCTCAATGTATTAATAAATATTATTCACTATTAATGCTATTTATATATTATAACATAATTATATATTATACACCAAAAGTGAGTTTTATACTATAGACATTTTATATAGTAAATAATAAATATATTAATAAAGTGTTAAAAATATTTTATATATCCCTAATGTAATTGACACTTTAAAAGAGGAAGTAGATAAACCATAGAGACTATTTTCTACTTCCTCAATAACATAACTATTTATGTTTGTTTATATTATATAATCCTATAAAGCTTCTTCTACTGGAGTATATTCATATCCTAAGTCATCTGCAATAGCTTTGAATGTAACTTTTCCGTTAGCTACGTTAATACCAGGTACTAATTCTGGGAATCTAGCAACAGCTTCTTTAACACCTAAATTAGCGATAACTTTAACATATTTTGCAGTAGCATTACATAATGCGAAAGTAGCTGTTTGTGCTACTGCTCCTGGGATATTAGCTACAGAGTAGTGAAGAACTCCTTCTTCTACGAAGATTGGGTTGTCGTGGCTTGTTGGACGGCCTTCTGTATATTCAGTTGTACCACCTTGGTCAATTGCTACGTCCACGATAACACCACCATCTGGCATATCTTTAATCATTTCTTTAGTTACAAGTTTAGGTGCTTTTGCTCCTGGAATTAATACTGTACTTACTACTAAATCAGCTGTTTTAATTGCATTAGCAATGTTTAATTTGTTTGAGTAAACTGTTTCTACTTTACCACCAAAGATATGTGATAATTCAGTTAAACGATCTAAGTTTACATCTAACATAGTTACACGAGCACCTAATCCAGATGCTGCAGTAGCCGCAGCTGTTCCTGCTACACCGGCCCCAATAACTACAACATGTCCTGGTTGAACTCCTGGAACACCTTGTAATAATTTACCTTTACCACCTTGTACTTTAGATAAGAATCTAGTACCTTCTTGAATAGCCATACGTCCTGCAATTTCACTCATAGGTCTTAATAATGGTAATGTTCTACCAACTTTAACTGTTTCAAATGCAATACCGATAGTTCCTGTTTCTACCATTGCTTTTGTTAATTCTTCGGCAGCAGCTAAGTGTAAATATGTATAAATAATTAACCCTTTTCTAAAATATTTATACTCAGATGGAATTGGTTCTTTAACTTTGTAAATTAAGTCTGATTTATTCCATACGTCTTCTGCTTTATCTAATAAAACAGCTCCTACTTTTTCATATTCAGCATCTGAAATACCAGAAGCAAGCCCTGCTCCTTTTTCCACGTATACAGTGTGCCCATCGTGCACTAATTCAGCAACAACTCCCGGAATTGCTGAAACCCTACTTTCATTATTTTTTATTTCTGTTGGTACTCCGATTATCATTTCCCTAACCTCCTAATTTTTTTTCTGTACTATTATCATAACATACATCGTTTCATAATGAAAGCGGTTTTCGAATGAAAGTCTTATTGAAAGTATTTTCTATGATTAAATACCATTTCACAATTTTTAAACACGCTGTATTATAAGGATTCAGCCTTTATTTTACTATATTTTAATAATTAATTTTATTTAATTTTCTTAATGAAAAGAATGATGAAAAACAGATGCTTTTCATAACAAAGTAATTGTTATAACTATATTTGCAAATCAGATATATACAAATTTATTTTTAGTTAAACACCCTTTTAATAACTTTTTAGAAAATTATATAAAAATTAATTTCTACTAATTTTAATATTTATCCCTTATTTTTTTTCAAATTTGTATTAATTTATATAATACAAAATTTATAAATGTGTTATAATAGTGCCATTATTATTTTTTATAATAAATAGCTTAATTATGGATATAATAATCGTCTTTTTTATTTTATCCTATAAAATTTATACTCAATTTCATACACTAGCATTCTGTACAATGCCAATAGATAATATGTTTAGAAAAAGATATATTAAATTTAAAAACTAAAACATAAAAAAACTTCACTGATATAAAATTATCAGTGAAGTTTTTTTATTAACGGCTATAGTACTCAACAATAAGTTGTTCGTTGATTTCTGGGTGTAATTCACTTCTTTCTGGTAGTCTTACTAATGATCCTTCTAATTTATCAGCATCAAAAGTTAAGTATTCAGGTACGAAGTTAGTTACTTCTACAGCTTCCTTAATAATTTCAAGGTTTCTAGATTTTTCTCTTACTGAAACTACTTGACCTGGTTTAACAGCGTAAGAAGCGATGTCCACTTTTTTACCATCTACAAGAACGTGTCCGTGGTTAACTAATTGTCTAGCTTGACGGTTAGTTCTTGCTAATCCTAAGCTATAAACTACTGAATCTAAACGTGTAGCAAGTAATGCCATGAAATTTTCACCGTGTAGACCTTGTAATTTACCAGCTTTATCGAATAATTTACGGAATTGTTTTTCATTCATACCGTGTAGGTAACGAAGTTTTTGTTTCTCCTGTAATTGTAAACCATACTCAGATAGTTTTTTTCTTAAGTTGGGACCATGTTGTCCTGGTGCGTAAGGGCGTTTTGCTAACTCCTTACCAGTACCGCTTAGTGAGATTCCTAAACGACGAGATTTTTTCCAAGTTGAACCTGTAAAACGAGCCATTGTTGTGCTCCTCCTTTTTCTTTTTGTTTTTATTTTGAGTAAAACAAAAAGCACGATTATCGTTGTTGTATATGTTATAAAACTGGAACTTCGCCTAGCAGCATAGGCTACGAGTTGCCACATTATAAAATGTATAACATAGAGGCAATAACAATTAATCCACTGCTATTATTTTACATAAGTAATAGTTTATCATTAATTCTAGTATTAGTCAACTATAAACTAGTGTTTTTTATTGTTTTTTCTATGCTTTCTGCTCTTACTAATATACATTTTATAATAAGCTATTCTTAAATATATTAAATAGAAGTATTTCTACACTAAAATTAAAACTGTAACTGTATATATAAAAAGACACCAAAGAATGTTCTTTGATGTCTTGACGTATTTGGTATATAAGACCAATATTAACGTTTTGAGAATTGAGGAGCACGTCTCGCACCACGAAGACCGTATTTTTTACGTTCTTTCATACGAGGGTCACGAGTTAGTAATCCTGCTGGTTTTAAATCTTTACGGTATTCTGGATTTACTTCTAGTAAAGCACGTGCAATTCCGTGACGGATTGCTTGAGCTTGTCCTGTATATCCTCCACCACTAACGTTAACTAAAACGTCATAGTTACCTGTAGTAGATGTAACTTCTAAAGGTTGCATTAAGTCTAATACTAATGATTCTAATGGTAAGTATTCACGCATTTCTCTGTTGTTGATAACAACTTTCCCTGTTCCAGGTACTAATCTTACACGTGCTACTGAGCTTTTACGGCGTCCTGTACCGCGATATTCTACTTGTGCCATTTAATTATTTCCTCCTATATTATCCACGTAATTCGTATTTTTCCGGTTTTTGTGCTGCATGTGGGTGTTCAGCTCCACGGTAAACGTGAAGTTTCATTCCTTGAGCTCTACCTAAAGTATTTTTTGGTAACATACCTTTAATAGATAACTCTAAAAGTTCTTCTGGATATTTTTCTACCATTAATCCAGCAGTTCTTTCTTTTAACCCACCTGGGTGCATTGTGTGACGACGATAAACTTTATCAGATAATTTTTTACCAGTTAACACAATTTTTTCAGCATTGATAATGATAACATTATCCCCAGTATCGATGTGTGGTGTATAAGTAGGTTTGTGTTTCCCTCTTAAAATTGAAGCTACCTCTGATGATAAGCGACCTAAAGTTTGTCCTTCAGCATCGATTACATACCATTTTTTTTCTACAGTTGATGGCTTTGCCATATATGTTTGACGCATGTCTTTTTTCCTCCTAGATGTTGTTTTTAATCTGTCATAACGACTAAGTTTTCCGGGGCTTACTCGTGAAGATATATAAACAATATCGTAAATAATAATACATTATTTGCGTGTAATTGTCAAGTTTTTTTCTTTACTTTAAGCTATTTTTCTAAGAAAAAAGTGAGATTAAATCATATTGAATTAATAGTAGATTTAATCTCCTTTTTTTCGATAGTTTTTATTATTTAATTAGCTCTAATGCTGCTTTTACACGAGCTACTACTCGATCACGACCTAATAATTCTAAACTTGTGTTTAACTCAGGTCCGTGCATAGAACCAGTCGAAGCTATTCTTATTGGCATAAATAGGTTTTTACCTTTCACACCTGTATCTTTTTGAATAGTTTTTATTAAAGTTTTAATGTTTTCAGAAGTAAAGTCTCCTGCTACTTCTAATTTCTCTAAGAAATCTTCAAATACAGCTACTGTTGTATCTTGTTTTAAAATTTCTAGTTCTTCTTCATCAAATTTAATTTCTTCAACAAAGAATTGTTTAGTTAATTCTACGATTTCAGCACCATAACTCATTTGAGGTTGATATAGAGAAATTAATTTTTCAAACCACGCTCTATTATTATCAACTTCTTCTTGAGTCGCAACACCTTCTTTTACGAAGAATGGTAAAGCTAAGTTTACGATTCTTTCTAAAGGTTGAGCTTTAATATATTGGTTGTTAATCCATGTAAGTTTATTATTATCAAAGAACGCTGGTGACTTACTTAAGCGTTTCTCATCAAAAATCTTAACAAATTCTTCTCTTGTAAAGATTTCTTGCTCTCCTTCAGGAGACCATCCTAATAGTGTAATAAAATTGAATAGCGCCTCTGGTAAGTACCCTAAATCATCATATTGTTCGATAAATTGAATAATTGTTTCATCACGTTTAGATAATTTTTTCTTGTTTTCATTAACTATAAGTGTCATATGACCAAAAATTGGTGGTTTAAAACCTAATGCTTCATAAACTACCAGTTGTTTTGGTGTATTTGAAACGTGGTCATCTCCACGAAGAACGTGAGAAATTTCCATTAGGTGATCATCGATTGCTACTGCAAAGTTGTATGTAGCTACCCCATCATTTTTAACGATAACGAAATCTCCGAAATCTTTTCCTTCGAATGATAGTTCACCTTTTACCATGTCATTAAAGCTATATGTTCTATCTTGCGGTACACGAATACGGATAGATGGCTTACGTCCTTCTTTTTCAAATTGCTCTTGTTCTTCTTTTGTAAGGTGAGCATGTTTTCCACTATAACGTGGTGGTAGCCCATTTGCAACTTGCTCTTCTCTTTCCGCTTCTAACTCTTCTGCTGTCATGTAGCATTTGTATGCTTTATCTTCTGCTAAAAGTTGCTCTGCATATTTTTGGTAGATTTCTATTCTTTCTGATTGACGATATGGACCAAATTCTTTTTCTTTTCCTATACCTTCATCATAATCAAGACCTAACCAATCCATATATTTAAGTTGGCTACGTTCTCCTTCTTCTTTATTACGTTTGAAATCAGTATCTTCAATTCTTAAAACGAAGTCTCCTCCATAATGTTTTGCAAATAAATAATTAAATAATGCTGTTCTTGCATTTCCGATATGTAGGTTTCCTGTTGGAGATGGTGCATATCTTACTCTTACTTTTGTCATAGTTATCTCCTTTTAATCTTTTAAAATTTATACACTTAATAATTATACCATATATTACATTTGTTTTTCAATGGAAGAATAAAACTTCCACCATTCTTAATTAAAAATATAAGACTTTGAGTTCTATTGTCTCAAAGCCTTATATTTTATTTTATCTCTACTGGATGTTTTAAACTCTTTTCAATAGAATTTATCATTTCTGCTATTCCATTTTGGTTTAAATGAACTCTATCTGGTTCGAAATAATCCCCTTGTGAATTCGCTACAGTATACCAGTCCACTATAGTAATATTTTGGTGCTTTTCTTTAAGGTCATTTAGAGCTGTATTAACCGTTTTTTCCCATGCACGTGGTACTTTTACATTAACAAAATAAATATCTGATTTATCAAAGAGTTTAATCAACTCTTCGGCTTGCGCTTCTGTAAATGGACCATTAGTTCCTAATTGGAATATAACGGCTGTGTTTTCACTATTATACTTAGTATAATTTTGAGCGGTTGTTGTTGCTGCTGTTAGTTGACGGCTAATCTTCCCATCAATAATAGCTCCTGGGTATTTTTCTTTTACTTTTTCCCCTATATCAACTGTTAGAGAATCACCAATAATTAATAATGTGCTATATTTTTTTTCTTCTTTATTATTTTCCTCATTCTCTTTTTTCTCTTCTGATTGATTAGGATTATTTTCTGCGTTATTATCATTATTTAAAAACTGACTTTCTTTATTTGCATCCATTTTTTTTACAAAAGCTGTAGAAAGGAATGGAACACCTTTTCCGAATAATCCCATCACAGATAATATTAATACGACTGCAAAACTTGAAACTATTCCACGTTTTACATTTAAACGAAGTTTTCGTATTCTCTTGCATAGTAAATTAATATAGTTTACGAATCCCAGTTTTCGAATCGGTGTTTCTACAAATAAATAACTTAGTGTGGCTGCTATTACCGTTAGAATAATTCTTAAAGTAACGTAAAATAAGTTTGGGTTTCCTATTTCTGAAACTGGTGTTGTTAATACGATAATTGGGAAATGCCATAAGTATAAACTATACGAAATTTTCCCTATAAAAACTATCGGTCTGAATGATAGCGCTTTTGAAATAAATGTATGCTGCTTGCCACTACTTATAATTATTATTAATCCCAAAACAGCAACTAATAAAAAACCTCCCCTATACAACCATGTATTATATTCACTTGCATAAAACATTATTGCTATTAATGTAGAAATCGAAGTAAGAGAGGCTACACTATATAGTACACTTTCTTTAGCATTTGTTGGACTCGATAACTTATCCATTGGATAAACTAATGCTCCTACCACTCCTACTAATAACGAAAACGCTCGTGTATCAGTTCCAAAATAAATTCTATTTATATTATTAATATCAAATAACAAGATATGTGTTACTAATGATATTAAAATTAATCCTAATACAATATATATAAAGTTTTTATTTAATGAAGATAATTGCCCCTCTTCTTTTTTTCGACGATTGAATATTAAGAATATTAGTGGGAAAAACATATAAAATTGTTCTTCTATCGCAAGTGACCATAAATGTTTAAATGGACTTTGCGCACCAAAACTATCAAAATAATCAAGTTTATGAAAAATATACCACCAGTTACTTGAATATATGTAACCAAATACCGCATCAAGATGACTTTTTCGAAGTAAAACTCCATTAAACAATACCATGAATAGCAAACAAACTGTTATCATAAAATAAACAGCTGGTAGTAGTCGACGCGCCCTTCTCATATAAAAATTATATAAATTAAGAGTTCCTGTTTTTTTATATTCTTTTATTATTAATGAACTAATTAAATACCCTGATAAGACAAAGAATAAATCAACTCCTAAAAATCCACCAGGTAAATAATTTACATCAATATGATAAATAATAACCGCTAAAACTGCTAATGCTCTCAAACTATCTATACTAGGAAGGTATCTTGTTTTATTATTACTCATTTTTACCTCCTTAATCTTTAAACATTGCTAGTGCAACACGGCCTCTTTGTTTATCTATGTCTATAACGTAAACATCAACAATTTGCCCTACACTAAGAACATCTAGTGGATTTTTAATATAGTTTTTGCTAATTTTAGAAACATGAACCATTGCATCCTGTTTTAATCCAATATCAATAAACGCTCCAAATTGTGTAATATTTCTCACTGTTCCTGCCAACTTGACACCAACTTGAAGATCGTCAATTGTAAGTATATCTGATTTTAATAATGGTTTAGCAAAAGATTCACGCTCATCTCGAAGAGGCTGTTTTAAATCTTTTATAATATCTTCAAGAGTTTCTATACCAATACCAATTTTTTCAGCCAGCTGTTTTTTATCAACACTATCTACAATACTAGAAAATTCTTCTGTACCTACTTCTTTTGTAGATAGATTTAGCTCTTTAAGTAATGCCTCTGCTGCTTTATAACTCTCTGGGTGAATACCTGTTGCATCGAATATATTTTTACTATCTGGTATTCTAAAGAAACCTACACATTGCTCAAAAGTTTTTTTACCTAACCTTGGAACTTTAGCAATTTCTTTAATAGTTTCTATTTTCCCATTTTCTTGACGATATGCCACGATATTTTTTGCAATTTGTTTATTAACTCCTGATACATAAGATAGTAGCGAAACTGATGCTGTATTTACATTAACTCCAACTTTATTAACGGCCGTTTCTACAACAAACGTTAATTCTTTTTCTAAGTACTTCGGAGTTATATCGTGTTGATATTGTCCTACACCTATTGATTTCGGATCAATTTTTACTAACTCACTAAGTGGATCTTGAATACGACGTGCAATTGATATCGCACTTCGTTCTTCCACATTAAAATCTGGAAATTCTTCACGAGCTACCTCACTAGCAGAATAAACACTTGCTCCTGCTTCATTAACTATTACGTAGTCTAATTTTAATCCCGCTTCTTTTAAAGTATCAACTACAAATTTTTCAGTTTCTCGTGAGGCTGTCCCGTTACCGATAGCAATCAAATTAATATTGTGTTTATTAATAAATTTAATTAAATCTTTTTTTGATTTTTCTTGTTTTTCAGCTGAAGCAGGCTTATGTGGATAAATAACCATTTTATCTATAAAATTACCATATTCATCTACTATCGCCATTTTGCACCCTGTTCTAAATGCCGGATCTATACCTAGAACTTTTTTGTTTTTTAGTGGGCTTTGCATTAACAGTTGCTTTAGATTTTCAGAGAAAATGACCACTGAATCTTCCTCAGCTTTTTTAGTTAAATCGCTACGAATTTCTCTTTCAATCGATGGATAAATTAAACGTTTCATACTATCAGCAATACACTCTAATAATAGTTCATTTATTTCCGTTGGATAATTTCTTGTTAACCCACGAAGGATGTAATTGTATAATCTTTCTTTGTCATTTTCTATGCTAACTCGGATAATACCTTCTTTTTCTGCCCTATTTAGTGCTAATATCCTATGTGAAGCTATTTTTAAAACTTGTTCACCATATTCATAATAATTTTTATATGTACCATTTTCATCTTTTTTCTCACCATCTTTTTTTACACTAGCTGTAATTTGGCCGAATTTTCTTGTGTTTTCTAATACATATTCTCGGTATTTTGCATTATCTGAAATATTCTCTGCAATAATATCTAAAGCATAAGTAATAGCATCTTCAATGCTATTTACTTCTTTTTCTTCACTTATATACTTCTCCGCTTCTTTATTTAAATCTGCTAATTTCTTAGGTAATTTCAATATAAAGTTAGCTAAATTTTCTAAACCTTTTTCTTTTGCTATTGTCGCTTTAGTTCGTTTTTTCTCTTTAAATGGGCGATATAAATCTTCTACTCTTTGTAATTTTTCTTGAGCTAAAATATCTTTTTTTAGTTCATCCGTTAATAAACCTTTTTCTGATATTAATCTAATTACTTCTTCTTTTCTTTCTTCAAGTGACTTTAAATAATTAAATTCATCTTGAATTTGCTTTATAGCAACTTCATCTAAAGAATTAGTTAGCTCCTTTCGATACCTCGCTATAAAAGCTATTGTATTACCCTCTTCAAGTAAATTAAGTACATTAGTAACATACTTTTCATTTATCTTTAGCTTATTAGCTAAATTTTTTGTAATAATTCCGTACATTCTATAACTCCGTATTGTTTAAGTAATATTTTCTTGGTACTCTACGATTTATACAACAAAATATCTCATAACTAATAGTTTTTTGATAATCAGCAAAATCATCTACTGAAATTTTTTGATTATTGTATTCACCGAAGACAAGAACATCATCCCCCACTTTAATATTTTCTGAGCATCTAACCATCAGTTGATCCATACATACTCTTCCTACAATTTCACATTCTTCTCCCGCTACATTCAGTTTAAAGCCTTGTGCTCTTCTTAATAGACCATCTGCATAGCCTATTGGAATTGTAGCAATATACTCATCTTCTTGAGTTTCATAAGAAATCCCGTATCCAATTTTTGTTCCTTTAGGTACTTTTTTCACATGAGTAACCTTACTAACTAATGAAGCTACTGGCTCTAATGATAACTTATTCAGTCTTTCTATATTTGAACTTGGGTAACATCCATATAAAGCTATACCTATTCTTGACAAATTACAAATATCATTTCTATCACTATATTTTATTGTTCCCGCTGAATTTTCAATATGAATATACTTCGGTTTAAGTTTAAATAGCTTAACCAAACTATTAAAATTAGCTGTTTGATAATCGTCATATTCATTATCTTCACCATCTGCATTAGAGTAATGGGAGAATATTCCTTCAAACTCCACTTTCTCAGAGTAGAAAAGATTATGAATTTCCATAAGCTCCTCCACCTCAGACGTTCCTATTCTATTCATACCTGTTTCAAGTTTAATATGAAGCTTTAACTTGCCATCAATTTTTTCAAGTTCTTTGAGTGCTTCCTCAAACCATTCTTTTGAAGGGCAAGTTAAAGAAATATTATTTTCTACTGCATATTTTACATTTTTTGGATTAGTTACACCTAATACTAAAAGTAAACTTTCTTTAATATATTTTTTTAATTCAAGTGCTTCCTCAAGTGTTGCAACCGCAAAATGTCTTACCCCATTTTTATATAAATAATCTGCAATAACTTTTGCTCCTAGTCCATAAGAATCGGCTTTAACTACTGCTAAACCAGTTTTTAATCCATTAAGTTTATCTAGTTTTCTATAGTTATTTAATACTGCATCTAAATTCACTCGTAAATGTGTTGGTCTATCATTAATCATTGTTTTGTCCCCCTTTTTCTAAAATAACAAATGCAACCACAGTTGAATCAGTATGACTTATCGTAAGGTGTGTGTGAAAGCCCTTATATTCTATATAAGGTTTTCCAAATTCATCTTTTTTTACCTCTACATCATGAAAAGAAAAGTCTTTCGAAATTCCAACTCCTAATGCCTTTGACATTGCTTCTTTCACTGCAAAACGTCCTGCTAAAAATTCCAATTTTCTTCTATGATTAGATATTTTATAAAACTCATCTAATTCTCTTTTTGTATATAATTTTTCTAGTCGTTTATTATTATCAACATACTTTTCGAAGCGATGAATATCGACTATATCACAACCTATCCCGTAAATCATTTTACACCTCTTCACTTATATGTTCTTCTGATATTATAACATTAATATAGTTTTTATGAAAGTAACGCACATAAAAAAATAATAAATTCTAATTATATTAGAATTTATTATAGTATTCCTTATTTAATCTATGAACAAGGTTTTTAATTTATCTTTTTTTAAATCTGTACCAATAATTACAACATTATTACCAAATGTCTCTTCACTTCCAGTAATCTCATAGTTAGTTCCAACTAAATCAAATTTATAGTTGTTATTTTTTATTGTTAGGTATCCTTTAACTCTTTCTATATTACCTAATCTTTTAGACATCAGATAAAGAAGTAAATAACTAAGCTTATCTAGTGAATTTATTTGTATATTTTCAATAGTATACTGGTCTAATTTTTTCTCAATTTTATTTTTATTTACCTTCAGCCTTAATGATAGCTCGTTTCCTATTTTCTCAATTGTACCACTTGTATTAAATATATATTCCCAAATATCATCTTCCCATTTAGAATAGTGCGCTAATGGAAATACCGATTTATTATTAATATTTAGTTCACTTTTAATTTTTAAAAACTGTTGGTCTGTCATACTTTCAGATTTACTAACTGCTACTAATCCATTATATTTAAGCTCATCATCTAAATACTCGCTATAATTATTAAAGATATTATCTAAATTTTTTGAATCAATTATTAGTATCGGTAACCCTAATTCAATTCTTTCATAGCTAATAACTTTTATTTTTTCTATAATATTTTTAATTTTTGCTACTCCACTAGGTTCAATAATTAAAAATTCCGGATTTATAGTATTTGCTATTGTAAGTATAGAGTGTGTAAAATCAAGATTAGTTGAACAACATATACATCCATTAGTCAATTCACAAACCTTAATATCATCTTGATTGTTATTATTATTTTTTAAATATTCACCATCAAGATTTAAATCACCAAACTCATTTTCTAAAATAACAATACTTTTAGTTGTTTTTTCAACTAATGTTTTAATAAATCGCGTTTTCCCTGCTCCTAAAAACCCAGTAATTAAAATAATTTTCATAAAAACACCACCAAATAGAGGAAAAGCCAACTAGCTTTTCCTCTTAAATTTTATTTTTCTTCTAAAATAACTATTGGTTTAATTAAATCAGCTGGTTTGTCTTTCATAAGTAATAAAGCATCTTCAACTTTATCAAATCCGTAAAATTTATGTGTTAATAAATGAGTAACATCTAATTTTCCACATTGAATTAATTTTGCAAGTTTTTCTAAACGCAAACGACCTCCAGGCATTAATCCTCCTAAGATTTGTTTATGCCCCATACCTACTCCCCACTCAACACGAGGAATATTTATATAAGTACCTTCACCTAAGTAGTTTACATTCCCTACTTTACCACCTGGTTTTAAACATTTAATTACTGGCTCTAAAGTTTCTACAGTACCACCAGCAATAATAGCTTTATCAACACCAGCACCATTAGTAAGTTTTAATACTTGCTCATCAATAGGCCCTTCTTTATATCCAATAAAATCAGTTGCTCCATATTTTTTAGCAGCCTCACGACAAACTGGTCTAGTACCTACTGCAATGATTCTTGAAGCACCTCTTAAGTTTGCTCCTGCAACAGCCATTAAACCTACAGGTCCAATACCCACTACTAATACAGTATCTCCAAACTGAACATCTGCCAATTCTACACCGTGAAACCCTGTTGGAACCATATCAGATAACATACATGCTTCTTCTATACTCACTCCTTCTGGTATAAGAGCTAAATTTCCATCTGCATCATTAACATGGAAGTACTCCCCAAACATTCCATCTTTAAAATTAGAAAATTTCCACCCTGCTAGCATCCCCCCTGAATGCATCGCAAAACCAGCTTGTGCTTCTAGTGAATTCCAATCTGGAGTTATAGCAGCAACCATTACTCTATCCCCAACCTTGAAGTCTTTAACTTGATCCCCAACTTCAGCTACGATTCCACAGCCCTCATGCCCTAGAATCATATCTTTTCTTTCTCCAATTGCACCTTCCCATACTGTATGCACATCAGATGTACATGGAGATAATGCTAATGGTTTAATTAAAGCATCATTTGGGCCACAATATGGTTTCTCTTTTTCTACCCAACCAATTTCCCCTATCTTCTTCATTGCTAATCCTCTCATAATGTTTTCCTCCTTTTTAATTTTATATATTAATTATATTATTATTTTACTTATTTATCAACAACTTAATCTAGAAAAAATATGTCTGGTACAAATATATTTTTACTATTTATATGACTCAACTATAAATAAATATATTATAATTTTATCTATAATATTTGTACAGTTAATATATAAATATTAATTTATATTTATAAGATTAAATTATTTTGCTAAAAAAGTTCAATAATAGATTGTTATATATAAATTCATATGAGAATATCTCTTTACGCTAATATTCTATATTTATATAAACAATAATTTACATACATAAAAAAGCTATGCTATATTACATACATAAAAAAGCTATGCTATATAATATAGCATAGCTTTTATTCTTATTTTTTATATTATATTAAATTAATCTCTACTATTAAGTAAAATGAAAATAAATCTTAACATTTCCATTAAAGCTACTAGTGCTGCGGCTACGTAAGTTAAAGCTGCGGCAGTAAGAACTTTGCGACAATGTCTATTTTCTTGTTCATCTACTATATTTAAATCTACAACTTGTTCTAGTGCTCGTTTTGAAGCATCAAATTCCACTGGCAATGTAACTATCTGAAATAACACTGCAAAAAACATGAAACCTACCCCTACCCAAGCAATAGTATATCCAAATTGACTGAATTGGCTGATTAAAGTTGTTAATAGCAGTCCTACTATGATTAAAATTGTTGATAAGTTTCCTCCAAGATTTGCTAAAGGAACAAGAGAATGTCTCCATCTCATCGGCTTATAATCTGCAACTTTGTCTTGAATAACATGTCCGATTTCATGAGCAGCTATTGCTACTGATGCTACAGTTGGTTGCGAATAAACAATTGGTGATAATACAACACGATTACTCGTTGGATCATAATGATCTGATAGTTCTACTTCACCTTTTACTACTTCCACACCTGTTATTCCATTAGCTTGCATAATAATCTCTGCAACTTCTTTTCCTGTTAATCCTGATTTTGTTCTTACTTTTTTATATCTTTCATATGTACGTTTCACTTTAAATTGTGCCCATAAAGGAATCAACATTATCAATAAAAAGTAAAATATATATGTACCTGACATTCCATAATATCCTATTGGCATACCATCTACCTCCTAATTACTAAAGTATATAAGAAAGATTATACCATGTTCTAAATTTATTTGCTAGTATTTTGACTATTTTTTACTATTAATATTTATTAACTTTATGTTTTCTTTCAATATATAAAACAGGAAAAAGTAAACTTTACTTTATACCTGTTTTACAAAATCATTTTCAACCTCTAGCCTATAATATTTTATATTTGAAGTTAAATCGCAGATAAGTTCTAATAGTTAATTATTAGTTTCTTTGTCTAGCTAATAGCTTAATTGGTGTACCCTCAAAATTAAATGAATCACGAATTCTATTTTCTAAAAATCTTTCATAAGAGAAATGCATAAGTTCCGGATAATTCACAAAGAATACAAATGTTGGTGGATTAATTGCAACTTGTGATGCATAGAAAATATTAAGTCTCTTACCTTTATCTTGTGGTGTTGGATTCATCGATACCGCATCAACAACAATTTCATTCAATGTAGAACTTTGAATACGTCGTTGTCTATTTTCGTAAGATTCTTTGATTAATGGGAATATATTGAAAACACGCTGTTTTGTTTTTGCTGATACATAAACTATTTTTGCATAATCTAAGTATGCAAAACTATCACGAATTTTCTCATCAAATTCTTTCATAGTTTTATCATCTTTTGCTATAGCATCCCATTTATTAACAACGATAATTACACCTTTACCAGACTCATGAGCATATCCTGCAACTTTTTTGTCTTGTTCAATAATACCTTCTTCGGCATTAAGAACAACCAAAACAACATCTGAACGTTCAATAGCTTTTAGTGAACGTAAAACAGAATATTTCTCACATGCTTCATATACTTTACCACGTTTTCTAATCCCCGCAGTATCAATTACAACATACTCATCACCATTATGTTTAAAGTCAGTATCAATAGCATCACGTGTGGTTCCAGCTATATCCGAAGCAATAACACGTTCTTCCCCTAGTATAGTGTTGATTAAACTTGATTTACCAACATTAGGTCTTCCAATAAGAGAAAATCTAATTTTTTCGTCTTCCTCTTCTTCATCCAATACTTTAAAGTTTTTACACACTTCATCTAGTAAATCTCCAATACCTAGTCCATGAGATCCTGAAATAGGGAATGGATCCCCAAAACCTAATGAGTAAAAGTCATAAATCATATGATTCATATCAAAATTATCAATTTTATTAACCGCAAGCACTACAGGTTTATCTGTTTTATATAGAAGTTTTGCTACTTCTTCATCATCACTAGTAACACCATCACGACCATTAGTTAAAAAGATAATAACATCTGCTTCATCTATAGCCAGTTCTGCTTGTGCACGAATTTGTTTTTGGAATGGTGTATCTTCTAATTCTATTCCACCTGTATCAATCATAAAGAATGAATAGTTTAGCCATTCTGCTTTTGAATATATTCTATCACGAGTAACTCCCGCAACATCCTCTACTATAGAAAGTCTATCTCCAATTATTTTATTAAAAATTGTCGATTTTCCTACATTAGGTCTTCCTATAATAGCTACTGTTGGTTTTGCCATTTTAGTTCCTCCTTATATATTTGTTTTAACTCTCATACCTACTTAAAAAATAAAAGCAATAGACCAGTTAATCTACTGCCTTTATTTTATTTCTGAATTAAAGTTCGATATCTTTAAATTTATCAGCCATGCTAAATGAAGTATCTTCATCTTTTAAATAAGAAGTGTCAAATTCTGGTTCTTCTTTTACCTCTACTTCTTCTTTGACTGGTTTTTCTTGTAATTCTTTAATAGATAGAGATAATCTTTCATTTTCAAAGTCAATGTCTAATACTTTAACAGTTACTTTATCTCCTTTTTTAAGCACATCTTCTACATTATCAACACGCTCATGAGATAGTTGAGAAATGTGTACTAATCCTTCTACATCATCCATTACTTCAACAAAAGCACCGAATGCTGTTGTATTACGAACAACTCCCTCTAATACATCTCCTACTTTGATTGTTGCACGAGCTACTTCCCATTGTGTTGGTAATAAAGTTTTTGCAGATAATGAAATTTTTTCGTTTTCTTTATCTACTGAAATTACAGCAACTTTTACTATATCTCCTACTGCTAAAACATCTGAAACTTTAGAAACACGAGCATGAGAAATTTCTGAAATATGTAATAGTCCATCTACTTCTCCAAGGTTAATAAATGCACCAAAGTCTGTAATACGACTTACTTTACCTTCAATTACATCACCTTCGTTAATGTTTCCATAAACTTCAGCTAATTTTTTCGCTCTTTCTTCTTCTAAGATTACGCGTCTGTTTAAGATAATTTTATTTTTATCTTTGTCTACTTCTTCAATCTTGAATGTATATTCTTGACCTACAAATTTTGATAAATCTTTTCTGAATTTTGTATCAATATAAGAACCTGGGATAAACGCGCGTAATCCTTCTACATCAGCAAGTAATCCACCTTTAGTTTGTCCAGATACTGTTGCAGTGATAAATTCACCTTTTTCAAATTTTTCAATTAATTGTGTCCAAGATAATTCCATTAATTTTCTGAATTCAGCATTTTCTAAAATTTTATGTGATAAGTAAATTACACCTGGAACATCTTCAGATCTTTTTTCACGATCTGCACGAATACCTGTTACTTGTGCTTCTATTTCGTCACCTACAGATAATACTTCCTCAATATTTTCAAATGGTTTTCTTGTAATTTGATTACGTAAAATTACGCAATCATATTGTGCTCCTGCTACATCTACATATACTTTATCGTTTTCTATTTTTGATACAGTACCTGTTACTTTGTCTCCTTTTTTTAGCATTTCTGAGCTGTTTAATAATTCCTCAAATGAAGTTGTCATTACTTCTAATCCTCCTGTGCTTGCAAATACATACTATAATATTATTATACATTAAAATTTTAAATATGTCATTTATTTTATGTTAATTTTTTAATTCTTTTTTTATTTCAGTAAGAAGTTTCTCTTCTTGTTCACTTAGTTCATAGTTTTCTAGTAAATCTGGTCGTCTTAAATATGTTCTTCTTAGGCTTTCTTTCATTCTATAGATTTCAATATTTTTATGATGACCAGATGTTAATACATCAGGAACTAACATCCCTCTAAAATCTTTAGGACGAGTATACTGTGGATATTCCAATAAACCCGTTGAAAACGAATCATCTTTGTGAGATTCTTCTTTCCCAAGAACTTCAGGAACTAGCCTAGCTATACTGTCAACCATAGTCATAGCAGCAAACTCTCCACCTGTCAAAATAAAATCTCCTATTGATAACTCATCTGTTACAAGATATTCACGAATTCTTTCATCATAACCTTCATAGTGACCGCAAATAAAAACTAAATGCTCTTCTTTTGATAATTCTTCAGCTTTCTTTTGGCTAAACCTTTCTCCTTGTGGACAAAGTAGAATAATTCTTGTTTTATCAGTTTTATTCAAACTTTCTACTGCATTAAATATCGGTTCTGGTTTTAGTACCATTCCTTGACCGCCTCCAAAAGGATAGTCATCTACCTGGTTATGCCTATTTTCAGAAAATTTTCTATAATCAACAATATTTATATCAATAAGGTCCTTATCTTTTGCTTTTCCCAAAATAGAATGATTAAGTGCATCAAACATATCAGGAAATAATGTCAAAATATCTATTTTCATTAATCAATTAACCCTTCCATAACCTCAATATTAACTTTTTTACTTGTAATATCGATTTTTTTCACTACATCCTCTATGTACGGAATTAAAATCTCTTTACCATTTTCTCCTTTTATCACCCATACATCATTAGCACCAGGCGTTAAAATATCGATAATCTCTCCAAGATTTTTATCATTTTCATCAAACACTTCACATCCTATAATTTGATGGAAGTAAAACTCATTTTCTTCTAACTCTCCTACTTCATCTGAATCAATTTTTATTTGTAGATTTTTTAATTTTTCTGCTTCCTCAACTGAATCAATCCCTTCAAACTTAACAAGAAGAAAATTTTTATGGTTACGATAACTTTGAACAACAACTTCTCTTATTAGCTGATTACCTCGAGTTATTAATAATTTACTCCCTTTTTTAAAGCGCTCTTCTTCAAAATCTGTTGAAGATATAACTTTTACCTCTCCTTTTAAAGAATGAGTATTTACTATTTTTCCTACTTTTAAACGCATCCTAATCTCCTTCTATTTTTTTACTTTAACTCGTATTAAATATGATATATTTTCTATGATTATTATAGAAATACATAGTCCTATTAGCAACATAGAAATTCTATTCCAATTTCTGTATTCTATATTATTAACTAGCAGATGCCCTATTCCTCCTGCACCTACCATACCAAGTATTGTTGAGTTTTTTATATTTGCTTCCAAGCGATACAGTGCTATAGTAATAAACTCTGGAAAATATCCATTAAATATTATTTTTATATAACTTGTAAAATTACCTAGTCCCAAACTTTTTGTAGTAAGCAAAATATTATCATTAATCCCTTCTAGTACTTCATTATACATTTTCGTCATAACTCCAACTGTATAAATATATAAGGCAAAGAAGCTGCTTATCGCACCTGGACCAAATCCTCTAAAAAATATTAATGCAACAATAATTGGTGGAAATGTTCTAAATATATTAATAATTACTTTTCCTACTATTGCTTTATATTTACCAAAAAGATTCGCTGATGATAAGTATGAAGTAAATATTGCTGTTAAAGCCGCAAAAATTGTTGAACTAAAAGCTATTTCTATACTCACTAGAAGCGCTGCACTCATCTTGCCGCTATATGCCCAATCTGGATTTAATATACCTGTTATTAAGGCATTTAATTGTTTTATTCCTAAAACAAATCGTTCCCCTGTGATATCAATAAAATTACTAACATATATAATACTAAAAATTATAATTCCTAATAATAAACTTCTGAAAATATTTTTCTTTAAAATAAACGATTTATATGTTGTATTTATATTATTTTCTAGATTTCTAAAGTAGAAGCTAATCAAATCAATAATAAAAATTAAAATTACTAATATTAAAATTATTAATGATACACGATCATAGCGCAGATGATTAAGCTCTTGCCATAACCTTTGCCCTATTCCTCCTGCACCGACTAATCCCAAAACACTAGCTCCTCTTATACTCGATTCTAGCATTAAGAAATAAACTGATATTATAAATGGCTTTAAGTTAGATAAGATTCCATTTTTGTAAATAATAAATTTTGATACACCTAGCGACTCCATTGCTTCTAGATGTTTTGTATCTATTTCTTCTGCGTACTCTTTTAATAGCTTCGAAGCTGTTAATAGATTTATAATATACATACTTACAAAGCCACTAAATACTCCTGTACTAAATAAACTTACTAATATTGCTGCAATAATTAGAAATGGAATAGTTCTAAATATAGAAAAGACTCCACTTATAACTTTTGGAATTATTTTAAATTTAAATAAAATATTAGTTAAGATAGGTAATAAAAATAACGCGGTAATTAGTGCTAAAACTGATGAAAATAACGCAATATTTATTGTTTCAATAATTGGTGGATATAGTTCTTTAATTATTGTAAAGTCTAACGGATACATCCTTAATAATAAATTATGAATTCTTGAAAATCCTGTAGAAAAATTTTCCACATGATATGAGTCATATCCTATAATAAAAACTAAAAGTATAAAAATACATATAACTAATCTTTTCAGCTGTCTTTTAACTATAAAGCTCTTCAAATTCATCGTCGCTCACCTTATCAGAATCTTTATAAAATAAAATCTTTCCATCTTTTAAACCAAGTATTTTTGTGCTATATTTTCTAGCCAAATTAACATCATGTAAATTGATTAATACTGTTATTTTATTTTCTTTGTTTAGTCTTTTAAAAGTATCCATTATTAAAGTTGTATTCTTTTCATCCAAACTACTTACCGGTTCATCAGCCAGTAACAATTTAGGATTTTGTGCTAAAGCCTTAGCTATAGCCACTCTTTGTTTTTGTCCACCTGATAAATACTTAGATTTTCTAAATGCTTCTTCTTCTAGACCTACTTGTCTCAAATATTCTAAACCTTCCAGATAATCTTTTTTTGTATATCCCGCTAATAATCCAAAGAATGACTTTTTAGCTAAATATGGTGTTAGAACATTTTCTACAGTATATAAATTATCTAAAACATTATAATCTTGAAATATAAATGCTATTTCTCTTCTTACCAAGTTTAATTGTTTTTTTCCATATTTTAAAATATTATCCGTACCAAATATTATTTCACCTTGTTTAGGTTTATTCAAAACATTAAGGCATCTTAATAATGTCGATTTCCCAGCTCCACTTTTTCCAACTATAGCAACGAAATCTCCACTTTCCACTTTAAAAGATATATCATCTAAAACATTTTTATCTGCATAATTAAAAACTAGATTATTAATCTCTAATTTTTCACTTTTCATTCTATATCCCCCATATATCTATAGCAATGCATAAAACAAACTACTACACAATAGTAATATTTCATAAACACTATTATATCACTTTATATTATTTTTTTCAGCAATTAATCAAATAAAACTTGCTATTAGTAAATAGCAAGTCAATAAGATTATGCATTTATAAATGATAAAATTTCATCTACAGTTAAACTAGAATTACATACTACTCTAACTTCACCGTTTTCTGAAACTAGTAATCCTGGAACTGTTTTTACGCCATATTTTTCACGTAATACCTCTATACCTTGTAAATCTTCAAAGTTTTCTGTGTTAATAAAATATGCTTCTATATTATTTTTTTCAACAACTTCACTTAACTTTGGCATGAATTTTTGACAAAATGGACACGTTGCTCTACCTAAAAATAAAACAAACTTATCTTCTTGTTCTAATTTTTCAAATGCAATTTTTGAATCAATTATCTTATAATTTTCTAGATTTTCTTCAAATGTTTTTACCATAATTTTATCTCCTATACCTATAACTTATTATAATTATCTACTATTTTACTCTTCTTTAGTGTAAGAAGCTATTTTTTTGCTTGAAAATAACTCAAAAATAAAAAAGTAACATGCAAAACTGCATATTACTTCTACTTACTTTTCAATAAAATGGGGCGGCTGATGGGAATCGAACCCACGAATGTCGGAACCACAATCCGATGCGTTAACCACTTCGCCACAACCGCCAAAATGCTATAAAAATAAAAAAATGCCTTGAGACAGAGTCGAACTGCCGACACATGGAGCTTCAATCCATTGCTCTACCAACTGAGCTATCAAGGCAAAATGGCGGTCCCGACGGGAATCGAACCCGCGATCTCCTGCGTGACAGGCAGGCGTGATAACCGCTACACCACGGGACCTAACTCTTATTCTCAAATGGTGACCCGTACGGGATTCGAACCCGTGTTACCGCCGTGAAAGGGCGGTGTCTTAACCACTTGACCAACGGGCCAATAAAAAAAACGGAGCAGGAGGGATTTGAACCCTCGCGCCGGTTTCCCGACCTACACCCTTAGCAGGGGCGCCTCTTCAGCCTCTTGAGTACTACTCCAACTCCACAGGCAGGACTCGAACCTGCGACCCTCTGATTAACAGTCAGATGCTACTACCAACTGAGCTACTGTGGATAAATATTCACTTTACAATGAACATTACTTATTATACAAAAGTATTAACATAAAGTCAATACTTTTATATAATTTTTTATTTTTTATTACTAGAAACTACAATCATATATTTTTAAATAAAGTTAATGTAGTAAATATATGTAAAACCAATGTTAATCTAAAATAAAAACAACTTCTAAAGAAGTTGCTTTTATTGAAAATTAAATTTATAATTATTAAAAAAATATTTAATATTCCTATTTAATTATTATATTCATTATCTAACACTTTATAATTTGATAGTACAAGAAAATCAACTATAAATAATACTACTTAATAATGTTATTAAGTTTATTTTACTTTTTTCAAATCTATATTCATTTTCTCAGATATTTTCTCAACAGCTTTATATGTATTATCATCTGGTTCTTCAAAACCTGTTATATTGAATAAATTTGTTAATATTCCTAATGTCTCTTTTTCTTTTTGTATTTCTAATAATGCCTGTTTTATTTTACTTTTTAGCTGTTCATCAACATTATTTGAAACTACAACTGTCACTCCAGGTATCAACTCACTCTTTGCTAAGCCTCGTACGTCTTCTTTAAGTGTAGGGAATTCTTTAGTATATTTTTTTATTACATTCTCATAACTTGCTATTGCATCAACATCTTTATTTAGCAATAATTGTATACTTTTATCATGACCACCACTGAATTGATATTTTATATCTTTATTTAAATCAATACCCGCATCTTTTAACATTGCCCCAGGATAGACATACCCTGAAGCTGAAGATGGATCAACAAAGGCTACTTTTTTTCCTTTTAAATCTTCTAAACTTTTTATATTCGAGTCTTTTCTCACAAAAATTTCAGCGTGATAACCTGGTTTACCATTCAAACTTTTCCCTACAAGTAAATTTTTTGTATTACTTTGTTTATTTGAAAGTACCGCTGAGAACGGTGGAACAATACCAAAGTCAACACTTCCGCTACCAATCCCCTCAATTACCCCTATGTAGCTACTTGCAGTGAAGACTTCAACTTTCACACCAAGTTTTTCTCCTAGTGCTTTAGCGAATGGTTCTAAATCATCGACTAGCTTTTCGCTGTTACTACTAGGTACAACACCAAGTTTTAATACTTTTTCTTCTTTAGTCGAACTTTTTTGAGAACAAGCAGCTAAAGAAAATATCAAAATAATAGAAAAAATAGTTAAAAATATTTTTTTCATTTATTTACTCACCTCGTATTTTTTATATTTTAATTTACATTTTTTAGTATACCACAATGTTTACCAAAGAAAAATGAAAACGCTCATAATTATAAACATAAAAAATATAACTGGCATTATAATGCCAGTTATTCTATACAAGTTTTAATACTTTTATTCTATATTTTAAGCTCTTTTTATTTTGAGTATACTCTTTTAAAATAAATCTCCCATATTTTCTTATGGAAATCACGTCCCCATTGACACAATTTTTTTCTCCATTTTTTATTACAGAATGATTTAATTTTATAAACTCTTGTTCTAGAAATTCTTTAACTTTACTTCTTGATTTATTAGTAATTTTGGCCACTAATGAATCTAACCTGAATGAAGAACTTACAATATCAAATTCCTCGTATTCTTTTTCAATATTAACTTCTACTAAATCTATTTTTTCGAATTGTAAATTTATCCTACCTATTTTAGTTAATTGCATCATAATATAGTCGGCAATCTCATAATCCACAAAAATATAGATTTCTCTTTCAAGAACTACTATATCTCCAATTCTATTAAAATTAATCCCCATATTATGAACCGCACCAAGTACATCACGATGTTGAATTTTATCAAACTTATTATTATAATTTGCCCTCAAACAAGTTATTTCATAATCAATGTCATAATACTCATTAGCGATTATCTTAGCTTTTTTTCGTTCAGCATCTGCTGTTCCGCCAAAAAAGTCAATACTCATATCACTGTAATTATACATAATAATTTTTTTTAATATAACCTGTTCAAAATTTGTTAAAAATTTAGTCACTGTATTCCTATTATCAGAAATACTAACGCTTTGTAATAATTTTTCTGTGGCATCTCTTTCTTCTTGTGTTAAAAAGGATAACGCATTTATCTTTTTCATAATTAAATTAAACCGTGAATAATAAGCTAATCAATACTCTTTGGATAATATTAAGTCCAATAAACGCTATAATTGGAGAGATATCTAACATACCAAAAGGTGGAATAATTTTTCTGAAAATTTTTAAATATGGTTCACAGATAGCTGCTAAAAACTCAACTATAATATTATTCCTAATTTGCGGAACCCATGAAGTAAGAATATAAGCTAATATGCTATATTCATAAAAAGAAAATAAATAATGAATAAACTTATAAACCCAATAATACTCTGTTATATTCAGCAATATTAATACTCTCCTTCGTAAAAATCTCCAGATACTTCTACACCATTCGGTACACATAGATAAATATCTTCACCGATAGTTTTTAATCTAGCTCCTAATGCGTAAATACCACCAGAAATAAAGTCTAATAATCTATCCGCTGTTTCTAAATCTAATTTACTCAAATTGATTATTACTACTTTATTTCGTTTAATATCATCAATAATATCCTTGCTATCAGCAAAAACTAAAGGTTCTGTTAAAATTACATTATTTGTTTTAGCTTGTGGTACAGCAGTTTCCATAGTTTTGCTAACCGGTACTTCTTTTTTTACATTTTTTATTTTTTGTTTTTCAATCGAAGCTGAATTTTTTTCTACAATTTCATCTCCAAAATCATCCTCATTTACAAATAAATTATTAAATTTCTTCATCATACTCATAATTCTAAACCTCAATCACTTTATTTAATTATACAATTATATCATAAAAAACTAGCTTTTAAAACTAATATACAAACTCTATATTATATACTAAAAAAACAACCTTAAAACTAATTAAATTTTAAGGCTATTTTTGTAATTATCCATAGTATTTATCATATCTATTTTTTAATGATGTTAATAATTTAACTATTAATACTTTTAAAATAGAATATACTGGAATTCCTAAGATTGCACCTACAACCCCAGCCATGTTTACTCCGATTAAAATAACAAAGATTACAGTCAGAGGATGCATTTTCATGCTTCTCCCCATAATATTTGGAGAAATAATATTTCCCTCTAAAAATTGAACAATTCCCCAAACAACTAGCATTTTAATAACCATTACCCAACTTGTTGATGCTGCCACCAACATTGCTGGTGTTATGGCAATAACAGGTCCTAGATAAGGAACAATACTTAAAAATGCTGCTATAGTTGCTAATGAAAAAGCATAATGTAATCCTATAATGTTGTATCCTATAAATAACATTACCCCTATACATAATGATACAAGCATCTGTCCTTGAATATATGATCCTACTTTATCATCTATTTCTTCAATAGTTTCAGCTACAGGTTTCTCTAATTTTTTAGGTAAAATACTTATAAAATACTTATTAAATGTAGTAGCATCTTTTAGTAAAAAGAACAATACAAACGGCATTGTGATAAGTACTGATGCAGTCGAAGATAAAGATGACGCTATATTTTGCGCTACTAATGTTGCAACTTCTACTGCTTTTGAACTAAGCTGGGAAATATTCAGATTGTTGTTTATATACTCTATCACTACTTGAACATAAGCGTTGTCTGAATAAGTATCTAGATACCCTTTTACTATTTCGATATATCTAGGTAATGAAGTTATTAAATTTTTTGTTTGTTCCACTACTATTGGAACCATACCTATTATAACGACTAAAATAACGATAACTCCAACTACAATGGCTAATAAACTCGCTAAAAATCGAGGCATCTTTTTTGAAAAGAAATTTACCAACGGATTTAAAATATAGTAAAATATATACGCTACAATAATAGGCGTCATAATACTTGATACTATAGCATTTATTGGCGTGAAAATATAAGAAATTTCTGTATATAAGTAAATTGCTATCCCTAATAAAATAACGATTAGTAATATGTATATTATAAACTTACCACCAAGAAATGCTAGTAGTTTATCTTCTTTTGTTATTTCAGATTCTTTATTTAATTCTTTTTTGCTATTTTCTTTCATAGGCTCTCCTCTCTAAATATTTATTTTACTAATGTGAGCGATAACTCATATATAGTAATTATAGTCATATAAGAAATATACCCTATTACCAACGATAACAGACTAACTAGTATCTTTATCTCTCGAGTACTATTTCTTTTGAAAAACTTACTAAAATCAATTTTTAACATTGAATAGTTGGCAAGTATAATCATTGTAAACAGTATTGTTAATTTAAAAATATTCATAAGTATATCCTTTTTGTTGATATTATTTAAACATATCAAGCCAACCTTTTTTCTTGAAGAACCATAGCATTCCTACAGCTACTCCTAACATTAACGCACAAACAATAAAATAGCCATACTTCCACTTTAGTTCTGGCATATAGTCAAAGTTCATTCCATAAAGTCCTACTATAAATGTCAATGGTAAGAATATCGTAGATATAACAGTAAGTGTCATCATAATGTTATTAGATTTCAGCGAGTTATATGTCATGAAATTTTCTCGAATATCACTGGCAAGTTCCCTATTAGCTTCAATTATCTCTGTTTGTTGCACAAGGTCATCATAGATATCGTGAAAATATTTTCTATCGTTATCTGTCATTTCCACACGACGAGAAACTAAAAATCTATGAATAAGCTCGCGCATAGGAAGTAACCCACGGCGTAGTTTAAGCAAGTCACTGCGCAAATCAAATACCTCATCCATAATCTTGCTACCTGATGTATATGAGTCAGTTTCTTCAATTTCATCTAAACGATTTTCTATTTTAGAAATGATTGGAATATACCCTTCCACGATTTCTGATACCAACATATGCATTACATGCAATGGTGAGTATTGTTCACCTTTTTGCAAAATTTTAGGAATTATTTTATTAATGTAACGAATATGAGAGAGGTGAAACGTTACAATATAATTTTTCCCAACAAACATGTTAATAGTTTCATAATCGGCATCAATATTTTTTAAAACATGTGATACCAAAAATATTTGTTGTCTTGTTATTTCTATTTTCGGTCTTTGTAAAAGTGTTAGACAGTCTTCTATTAATAATTCGTGGAATTTAAAAAAAGTTGATAGTAAATTTATTTCACTACGAGTTGGATTATCAAAATCTACCCAGTACCAAGCTATATCTTGATCTTTAAGTCGTTCTAAATTAACATCTGTTAAAATATTTCCTCTTTTATCAACAGCTAGTGTTTTTAACATTAGATTTCACCTCTCTTAATTTTTTTACATCTACAATAATACCATAATTAACTAAAATAGTAAATTTATTATTTCAAAATACTAGAAATATAATGCATGACAATTCCTGCTGCTATAGAGACATTTAAACTTTCGGCACGACCTGGCATATTTATTTTCAGTAAATTATTTACTTCATCTAATATTTCATCAGCAACACCTGAACCTTCATTACCAAAAATAATCACCACACGACCTGTTATATTATCTAACTCTTCTAAGTATTTATCAGCTTTTAGCGATGTTGCATAAATGTTAAATTCTTTCATTTCTGTAACTAATTGCTTAATATCTATATTTTCAAAACAATCTATGTGAAAATTACTTCCTTGCGTACTTCTGATAACTTTTTGACCATAAAGACTTGTTGTCCCTTTTCCTAAAATAATACAATCAAAAGCAAAGGCGTCTGCTGTTCTTATTATAGTTCCAAGGTTCCCAGGATCTTGTATTCTATCAAGAATCAATACTTTTTTGTATTTAGTTATATCTAATTGTTTTTCTTCTATTCTGCATACACCAATAATACCTTGTGTAGTAATAGTCTCTGTAATAGACTTCATTATACTTTCTGATACTACGGTTAATTCTCCAGTAAAGTATGTTAATAAACTTTCATCAGAAAAATTTTCTCCGATAATTATTTCTTCTACAACACCTACTTTTAGTGCTTCTTCTATCAGATGTTTACCTTCTATGAGATATTTTTTATATTTTCTTATATTTTTATTTTCTTTTAATTTTTTTAAATCTTTTATTTTTTTGTTACTAACCGATGTAATCATTTTTTCTCCATATTAATTTATTTTATTCATACTTCAAAATACACATTAAAACCATAGTATAATTTTTTCAAAAGTGTTGCTATTTCGAACATAGGTGGCGTTTACTCTTATAATTATAATCAATATTGAACAAAATTACAAATTATGATATAATGCTTTTATTAATTAATAATTATACAAAGGAGTACATTATGTCATCATTTTTAGTATCATCTTTAATAATACTAGCTCTTTTTGGTGCTGTTGCATTATTTAATTACTTCAGATTAAAAGGGGCCGTTACAAAGCTTCCTTATGAGGAATTCAGAAAAGATCTTAGAAAAGTTCAATTGATAGACGTCAGAGAAAAGGAAGATTTTAAATACGCTCATATTAACGGGGCTAGAAATATGCCTAGTTCTCAATTTAATTTCCTATATTCTTCACTTAGAAAAGACCAACCTATTTATCTTTGTGATAAAAACGGAACATTAGCTCCTCGTGCTGCTCTTACGCTAAAAAAACATGGGTACACTAATGTCTACATGTTAAAAAATGGTCTACAAGATTGGAAAGAAAATTTAAAAACAAAAAGATAATAATTATTAAGAGGATATTTGCTTAAATTTAAAATTATTAAAGCAAAATCCTCTTTAATTATTTTATGTTCTAAATTGTATTATGCTAAAAAGATTTCGAAGGAAAATTTATGTCTATCCAATATTATAATTCAAATACTGATACAGAATATATACCTTGAAGATATGTGAATAAAGTAATTAATTTACTTTTAATTTTATTCTTAGGTGCATGGGGAATTCAATATTTCTTTGCCGAGAAAAATACAAAAGGAATATTAAGTATTTTATTTTTTTGGACATTTATTCCAACAATCATAGCATTTATATAATTTTTTGTAATACTTTTTAGACCAGCTAATCAAAACGGTGATATTTTTATAAGATATTAATAAAAAGGCGCAACGTTTATGTTGCTTTTTTATTTGGTTTATAAATATTAAATATTATGATATTCTTTTTAATCTACTACATTCTATTATCTATGTACTACATATTATCACTTCTTCTCTTCTTTTCAAAACATTAGTTTACAACTTCAATTTCTTGCGTTTTTGCAATTTAAATGTTAAAATAAGCGTCATAGAAGGAGGAGTTAATAATGAATAAAAATACTATAGGATATAGAATATTTGAATTAAGAAAAAATAAAAAAATGTCAAGAAGAAAATTAGCTGAATTTTTAGGAGTGCATGAAACTACAATCAAAAGATATGAAGATGGAGATACCAAAAAAATACCTATTGATAATCTCGAAAAAATAGCTAAATACCTTGATACTTCGATGGAATATCTTATGGGCTGCAAAGATAATATCTCAAAACAATCACAAAATACTAAAACTTCAACCTGTATCCCGATATCTGTTGTGGAAAATATATTTAATTTTGAAGAAATATCATCATTATGTCTCAATCAAGGAGAGTTGTTTGCTTTAAAAATTAAAGATAACAGTATGGAACCCCGTATGAAAATCGATGATATTATCATAGTAAGACGACAATCAGATGCTGATAGTGGTGATAGCGTTATAGTTTCAATTAACGGAAATATCGCTACTTGTAAGAAATTAGAAAAAACTGATGATGGCATTATTTTAATTTCTACTAACTTAAAATATCCTCCTATGTTTTACTCAAAAAAAGATATAAAATCTAAACCCGTAGTTATCATTGGAAAAGTTATAGAGCTAAGACATAGATTTTAAATGTTTAAAATGTAATAATTCATAATAAAAGCTATCTAGAAGAAAAAATAAAATGTATATAAATAATTACCACCTTAGATTATATACACTCTCCTTACTGCAAAAAATATTATCCTGTAAGGAGAGTATATATCTAAAAGGGGTAGTTTTTTGCTTCTAAAACTCTCTGCATCTTCAAGCAGCCTAAAGTCATTAATTTAAAAAGGCAGTTATTCACTGCCTTAAATTTTTTCTATATTTCTGTATGTTTTTCTAGCTAAATTTTTGTACACACTAATATGCCCAAATAACAATTTTTATCTTCTAAAACCTATTATATCAATATTCATAAAATTTACTCCATAAACCCTTTTAATTTATTTAATTTAGAAGGGTGTTTTAATTTTCTTATCGCCTTAGCCTCTATTTGACGAATACGTTCGCGTGTTACTCCGAAGGCACTTCCTACTTCTTCTAAAGTATGTGTTTTCCCATCTTTTAAGCCAAAACGAAGTTTTAGAACATTTTCTTCTCTATCTGTTAATGTTTCTAAAATCTCTTCTAATTGTTCTTTTAACAATTCATTAGCAGCATGTTCCACTGGAGATTGAGCATCTTTATCTTCGATAAAATCTCCTAAATGTGAATCATCTTCTTCTCCTATTGGTGTTTCAAGTGATACTGGTTCTTGAGCGATTTTTAAAATTTCTCTAACCTTATCTGGTGTCATATTCATTTTTTTAGCAATTTCTTCTGGTTTAGGTTCACGCCCTAAATCTTGAAGTAATTGACGTTGTACACGAATAAGTCGGTTAATCGTTTCAACCATATGTACTGGAATACGGATTGTTCTTGCTTGGTCAGCAATAGCACGTGTTATTGCTTGACGAATCCACCATGTAGCGTATGTACTAAATTTAAACCCTTTAGAATAATCAAATTTTTCTACGGCTTTAATTAATCCCATATTCCCCTCTTGGATAAGGTCTAAGAATAACATTCCACGTCCAACATATCTTTTAGCGATACTAACTACAAGACGTAAGTTTGCTTCTGCTAAATCTTTTTTAGCTTGTTCCTTTTCTGATTCTGTTCCACTTTCAATTATTTTTGATAATTCTAATTCTTTTTCTTTTGATAAAAGAGGTACTTTCCCAATTTCTTTAAGATACATTCTTACTGGGTCATTAGTTCTAATCCCAGCAGGCACTGATAAATCTTCTAAATCTAGTTCTTCCTCTTCTTCCTCATGATTTTCATTAATTAAAATAATATCTTCATTATTTAATTCTTCATAAAAATCATCCATTGTTTCTGAAGAAATGTCTAATTTAGATAAAGCTTCTATAATTTCTTCTTGAGTAAGCTCACCTTGTTTTTTACCTTTTTCCAATAATTCTTTTCTTATTGTTTCAAAATCTTTTATCTTTTTATTAGCCATCTTCTTCTCCTTACTTTTTATACTTTTTCAATTGCTCTAGCAATTCTTTTTGTGCTTCTACATCCATTTCTTGAATAGCAACTTTTAGTAATTCTTTTAACTTCTCAATACTAATCTCTTTTTTCTTGAAATATGCTATATAATCTATAACAATTTCATTCGTTGGATTTTCTTCTATTAAAAAGTCTGTTTCATCTATATAAGTCGCTAATCGTGCAACCTCTTCATCATCAATACTATGAATAAATTTATAAATTTGAAATTCTAGATTATTGTTGTAGTAAATAATTAAATAATCTACTAATCTTTCAAATATCTCTTGTGAAAACTGACATTGTTCCAATTTCGAATAATTATCAATAAAAATATTTCTACTTGTAAAGAAGTATTTAAATAGTTTACACATTTTTTTATCATAATTTAATGCCTTAAACAACAACTTTGGATTTTCTGGTGCTACCCATTGCGAGGTTTGTTTTTTTCTTTTTGTCTGTAATTGATTTAATTCTCTATTAAGGACTTGACGTTCTATTCCAAATTCCTCAGCTAAGTATGTTAATAATATGTATTTTAATGACTCATCTTCTACATAAGAAATATTAGTTAAAATTTCATTTTTAAACTTAATTCTTTGCTCAATGTTGGTCTTAGCTACATCTTTACAATACTCTATTTTAAAATTAATAAAATGTTCTTTGTTATTAGTGACGTAACTTTGTGCATCGAAATTTGTATTTTTCAAATTTTTATCCGTTAAAAATTCATCTAAATCCTTAGCTCCAGAAAATTTTAATTTATAAACATTGTCTGTTTTCTTTATTATTCTATTTCCTATTTCTATTTGCGCTTCTGTTCCTGCAACATCATTATCAAGGCTTAAAGTGACTTTGTTAACTAAATTTAAAATTTCATGTAGCTTATTATTATCAATATTAGTTCCCATTAAGGCTACTACATTTTTTATACCATTTTGGTACGCTTTTATAACATCCATGTATCCTTCACACAAAATAATTTCATTCTCTTTTGCTATAAAAGATCTAGCATCTGAAAAATTGTATAATACCGTTCGTTTTTCAAAAATTTTTGTTTCATGAGTATTATAGTATTTAGGTACATTTTTATCCTGAGACATTGTTCTTCCTGAAAATGCAACAACTTGATTTTTATTATCTTTTATAGGAATCATTATTCTATCCTTAAAAACATCATAGTAATCGTTATTATCATTTTTCCCCAATAAGCCTGCTTCTACCATTAAATCTAAATTTAAGTTATTAGATTTAAAAAAATTTAACGCGATATTATTGTCTCGTGGTGCATATCCCAAATTAAAATATTTTATTACATCAATACTTAAGCCTCTATCTAATAAATACTTCAACGCTCCTTCAGCTTCTTTTGTATTTAATAGAATATAATTGTAATAGTCTGCTAAAAGTAAATGACCATAATACATAGAATCAAGCTCATTATTCAAATCATAGCTAACTTCTTTTCTTTCATTCGACTCTAAATTTAGTCCTAATCTTGTCCCCAATTTTACAATTGCTTGATTATATGTAATATTTTCTATTAATGATATAAACTGAAAAATATTACCACCTTTCCCACATCCAAAACAATGGGCAATTTTTTTGTCAGGAGATACAGTAAATGATGGAGTTTTTTCATTATGAAAAGGACATAATCCTAAATAGTTTTGTCCTCGTTTTTCCAACTTTATATACTCACTAACTAAACTAACTATATCTATATTTTCAAAAATATAATCTATGTCTTGTTTAGAAATTTTTGCCATTTTACTCCTCCTTCATCACAAATTTATTACTTAATTAGATGAAAAGCGATAAAATTTCCCTTTTACAATTATATCACAAATTCATGAATTTTGGTATAGTTTATCAAAATATTGTTATACTTTTCTTTTTATTTTTCCCTTTGAACTTCACACTTATTCTATGTTTATGGACAGCTTTATATTATATATTATAATTTTTTACTTTAAAGTATGAAACTTTTTTACATTAAAATTGACTTTGTTTGATAATAATTTTATAATATGATTATCACTCAAAAAAGGAGTTTTATTCGTGAAAGTAGTTATAGTGGGTGGTGGAAAAGTTGGTGAGTTACTTTGTGCCGATTTTTCTAACATCTTTAAAGAAGTAACAATTATTGATACTAATGAATTACGTGTTGAAAAACTTGTTGAAACATATGACATTAATGGAATATTAGGTAATGGCGCTAACTATGAAGTGCTAACAAGAGCAGATTCAGCGGAGGCGGATATGTTTATTTCTGTTACAGCAAGTGATGAAATTAATATGATTTGTTGTATTGCTGCTAAACAGATGGGAGCAAAATATACAATAGCAAGAATTAGAAATCCTGAGTACTCAAAAACAAAAGAATTCTTACGTGAATCACTAGGTATAGATCTTATGGTAAACCCTGAGTATGAAGCTGCTAAACAGATCTCTCATATGTTAAAGTATCCAACTGCAATAAAAGTTGAAAGTTTTTTTGGTGGAAAATTCAATATATTAGAAGTTATCATCAATAGTAACAGTATATTAAATGGTGTCTCTTTAATAGATAGTAAAAAAATAATTGATTTTCCTTCATTAGTTTGTTTAGTAGAAAGACAAGGAGAAGTTTTTGTACCACGTGGTAATTATGTTTTCAACGTAGGCGATAAAGTTCATATTACAGCCGCAAACAAAAACTTGAAAAAGTTCTACAAACTATTAGGTAATCAAGATAATATGGAGAAAAAAATTACATCGTCTCTTGTTATTGGTGGTGGAAAAATAGCTTATTACCTTGTTGAATTTTTACAAATAGCTAATTTTTATGTAAAAGTCATAGAAATCGATAAAAATAAAGCTATCGCCCTTAGCGAAACCTTTCCTGATATTGATGTTATTTGGGCTGATGGTAGTGATCGTGATACTCTTATAGAAGAGGGAATCCAAACTTTTGATAGTTGTATTTCTCTAACTGGTTTTGATGAGGAAAACATCATTATAAATCTTTATGCAGACAAGCTTGGTATTAAAAAGACTGTTGCAAAAGTTAATCGCGCTTCTCTTAAACAAATTGCTGAAGATATTGGACAATATTCTTATATTACCCCTAAAGAAATCGTTGGTAATATTATTACAAAATACACAAAATCTCTGCAATGTAGCAAACATTCTGATATTGAAAACTTTTATCGTATAGCTAATAACCAAGCAGAAGTAATAGAGTTTAAAATCACAAATAATAGCGCTAAAATCCTCGGCATAAAACTAAAAGATTTAGCTATAAACCCTAATATGTTAATAGCATTTATAATAAGAAACAATAAACAAATTTTCCCTAATGGTGATGATGAAATCAAATTAGATGACAACGTTGTTGTCGTTAGTTATAAACATAAAATTGAGCATATCGATGATATTATTTCTAGGGGGCAATAAGTATGAACTATAAAATGATTTTTTACGTTCTTGCTAGGATGCTAAAATTGTTAGCTGGATTATTAGTTGTCCCTATGATAGTATCTTTAATTTACAAAGAGCCTTCGAATGTTACAGTAGCTTTTCTTGCTGCATCCATAATTAGTTTTGTTTTGTATTCTACTATTAATACAATTACTGATGATGACAGTGAACGTGATTTCTACAAAAGAGAAGGATTTGTTATTGTAACTCTGACTTGGATTGCATTTTCTCTTATAGGTGCATTACCTTTTTACCTATCTGGGGAAATTCCTAGTTATATCGATAGTCTTTTTGAAACAGTTAGTGGTTTTACAACGACAGGTTCTACTATTCTGCAAGATATAGAAAGTTTAAGTAAAAGTCTCCTATTTTGGAGAAGTTTCACCCACTTTATAGGAGGTATGGGGGTTATTGTTTTTGCGTTAGCTATTCTACCGCGTTCTCCTCATACAATTCATATTGCGAAAGCTGAAGTTCCTGGACCATATTTTGGGAAAGTAGTATCATCTATGAAACAAACCGCAAGATATTTATACGGAATTTATATAGCTTTAACAGCAATTTTGTTTGTTCTGTTATTATCTGGTGGTATTGGTATATTTGATAGTATTAATCTAGCATTTTCTACTGCTGGAACTGGTGGATTTGCTCCAAGAAACCTTGGTATTGGTTATTACAATAGTACTTACATAACTGTAGTTATTGCTATATTCATGCTTATATTTTCAATGAATTTAAGTTTAATATATTTTATTATCTTTAAACATTATTTTAAAGTTTTAAAAAGTGAAGAATTACGTTGGTTTTTAGGGATGATAAGTATTTTATTTGTAATTATGTTTTTAGATATTTATCGTTCTTATGATACTCCTAACCACAGTTTATTAGATGTTTTCTTTACAGTATCATCTATAGTTTCTACAACCGGGTTTACTTATAATGATTTTAATATCTGGCCAGTTTTTTCTAAAATGATTATTCTTATTTTAATGCTTGTTGGAGGATGTACAGGAGGTACAGCAGGTGGAATTAAGATACCTCGTCTAATATTCTTTATAAAAAACGCCAAACAATCTATTGGTAAGGCACTTAACCCAAGGAAAATATCAATGTTTAAAATAGATGGTAAAGTTATAAAAGATACTACACCGCTTGCTAATTATTTATTATTATTTGGATTTATTTTTGTTATTATATTATTTTTAGTAACATTCCAAATAAATGATTTTGAAGATGCAATTTCATTAACCGTTACTTCTATTAGTAATGCTGGACCAGCCTTTAATCATTTTGGTCCGATGAGTAACTTTTCAGCAATACCCTACTTTACAAAAGTAATTCTATGTTTTTCTATGCTACTTGGTCGTTTAGAATTGATACCATTGGTTGTATTCTTCTCTGCTAAAACGTGGACAAAACGAAGAAAAAAAGCAAAAACTACCAATTTTCATAAATAAAGAAGAGATTTTATTTATAAATCTCTTCTTTTATTATCGCTACTATTTCTGCTATTTCTTCATTTATTTTTTCATCCATATCGTTTTTAGAAATCATACCATCATTATGTGCTTCTGAATATCCCAATATAATGGATAAAGAATTTTTCACTTTATGCAATACTATTTTTTTCTTTTGTTCATTTTTATCTAATGTTGAACTTTTTATATAAATAGCTATTATATTTAATATTAATAAAATAGATACGGGTATAAAAAATACTTTATACCAAAATGATAAAATAAAAAATAATATTATTAAGATATTAATTATAAATAAACTAATCATACTTTTCATGATACAAACTATAGACCTCTTTCTTATTTATACCAAATTCTTTTGCAATATTTTTTATAGCTTCAGATTTCTTTACCCCACTTTGAACTTTTTGGTAAATAAGTTCTACTAACTCATCAACATTAACTTCTTCTGACTTCTCATCTTTATTTGGAGAAATTATAACAACAAACTCTCCTTTTTCTTTTATCTTATTTCCTAACATCTCTAGAATTTCTTCTGCTGAAGAAGTTTCTATTTGCTCAAACATTTTTGTTAATTCTCGAGCCACGGAAATCTTTCTAGTTGGGGAAATTTTTGAAATCTCTTCTACTAGATTTTTCACTCGATAAGGTGATTCGTATAAAATAGAAGTAGTATTCATTTTTAAAATTTCTTCTAATTTCAGCTTTAAATCTTTTGATTTTCTAGGTAAAAATCCATAAAATGTATAATTATAAGATTCAATACCACTAGCTACTAAGGCTGTTAATCCAGCATTCGCTCCAGGTAATGTCGTAATAGGAAGCCCTGCCTTTTTTATTTTTTCTACCAAAATATATCCGGGATCAGAAATACAAGGCATTCCCGCGTCTGTAACAAGTGCTACTTCCCTTCCCTCTTCTAAATAACTTATAATTTTTTCACTCGTTTTTTCTTCATTATGCTCATGATAACTTATTAACTTTTTACCTGTTATTTCATAATGATTTAGCAATTTTTGCGTATTTCTTGTGTCTTCGCATGCTAAAATTTCTACGCTTTTTAAAACTTTTAACGCTCTTAAAGTTATATCCTCAAGATTACCTATAGGAGTTGCCACTAAATATAACATGTTAATCCTCCTTTATTTTTTTATTATAGTTTTTTATCTTCTCTTTTTTTTCCTTATTAGTATTCACTAAAATATATTTTTCTTTTTGCATACGAGTTAGTTTCTTAAACGAACTTTCTGCTTTTGTCGCTTCACTTTTTGTTTCATACTCCTCAAAGTATACCAAAGTGACAGGGCCTCTTGCCCTAGTGTACTTAGCTCCTTTTTTAGCATTATGCAATTTTATTCTACGCACTATATCTGTAGTATATCCTGTATAAAAACTTTTATCTGCACATTCTACTACATATATATAACTAACTGTCAATTCCGTACACCTTCTTCATTTCTTCTGTATATGTATCATCTTCTTTATAGATATATAAAGGTTGTTCGACTTTTATGTCACTTACGTTAGAAATACTTCCCTCTACTAACACTATTTTGCTGTTATCACTAGATTCTTTACTATAAACAAATCTTATTCTCTTTATTGCTAAACTATTTTTTCCACATTCTGATATTATATCAGAAATACGATATGTGCGATGAACTAGACTAAATTTACCATTTTGCTTCAATAAATACTTTATAGATTTTATAACATCACTAAGATTACATAATATTTCATGACGTGAGATATTATGATTAAACTTTTCCCTTTGGTTAGGCATATTTTTCACTGGAAAATAAGGCGGATTACATATTACATAATCAAACGATGATGGCTTATAATAATCTTTTATTTTCTTTATATCTCCATTTTTAACATTTATTCCAGTTAGTTTATTAAGTTCAATACTTCTTCTACTTAATTCTACCAAATCTTCTTGAATTTCTAACATTTCTATCTGTGCTTGACTTTTCTCACGTAAAATAATAGAAATTCCTCCATTCCCACTACAAAGCTCTATTATCTTCTTTTTAGAACTTTTAGGAACATTGGAAAAATAAGGTAATAAAAAAGAATCTGTCGACATACTATAATGGTCTATTTTTTGTAAAATTTTATAATTTTTAGATACTATATCTTCTCTTATGTTCTCAGTCATTTTCTCTACTCTCCAAGAAAATCTAGCCTATTTTCATCAAGGATAAGTGAAAATAAAAATTTTTCTAACACTAATACTGAATTTACATTAGCTTTTATATCATAAATTGCCTGTAACACTTTTTCATGAACTCGACTGATATTCTTTATATTTTCTAAAGAAGAGGACATAGTATAGCTAATTTCTATTTTCTTATTAACTGTTTCAAAAAAATCAAGTATCTCTTCCTTATTTTTTAATTCGTTTAAAAGATAAATATTTGCAAAGTGTTTTTTATACTCAAATTTATTTTTAAATTCAAAAATTATTTTTTCTAAAAATTCTTTACCTTCTAGTTTTTCCTCTTTTTTTCCTACAAGCTTAATTTGCTGGCAACGTGAAATTATTGTTGGTAAAACTGCACTTGTATTTTTACAACTCAAAATAGCTATTATGTCTTCTTCTGGCTCTTCTAAAAATTTAAGCAGACTATTAGCTGCTTGATCAGTCATTTTCTCTATGTCTTTTATCCAATATATCTTTTTTCCATAGTAGGACTTAATACTAAATTCTTTTTTTAGTAATTGTATCTCTTCTTTTTTTATTGACGTTTCAGTATCTACTTTATAGAAGTCTACATAGTTATTATGTTCTATGCTAGTGCAATTTTTACATTTCCCACAATTTTTAAAGTCTTTAGAATTATTATCTAAACAAAAAACTGCTTTAACAAATTGTAAAATAAACTCATCACAATATAAACTATCCTCACTTACTACTAGATAGGCATGGGATAGTTTATTATTTTTTAATGAATTTGTTAAAGATTTTACAGCAATATCGTCTTTATTAAAATTCATTGTTTAAAAATCCTTCCAATATTTTAAATGCGTCTTTCTCTACTTTTTCATAATCTTGATTTGCATCGATAACCTTTATACGTTTTTTATAATCATTAGAAAGTTCATCATATCCACGTTTTACATCTTTATAAAACTTCAAACTTTCATTGTCCATTCGATTATTTTCATCACGACCTTTTGTACGAGATAACCCTATTTCCACATCTACATTAAAATATAGAGTTAAATCAGGCTCTAAACCATCAGTAGTATATTTATTAATATCAATTATATCTTGTTTATTAAGTCCTCTACCGTAGCTTTGATATGCTATAGAACTATCAACAAAACGGTCACAAATAACTATATATCCTTCTTCTACATATGGAATTATTTTTTTTATAATATGATCACGTCTACTTACGCAAAACAGTAAACTCTCTGTTTTAGCATCTATTTCATTTGAACTATCAAATAAAAGTTCACGAACTTTTTCACTAAATACTGTACCCCCAGGTTCACGAGTAGTTATCACTTTATAACCTTTTTTTATTAAATATTCAGTTGCAGAATTAATAAATGTAGTTTTCCCTGAACCATCAGATCCTTCTACAGTTATGAATTTTCCTTTCATGAGTATAAACCTCTCTACTATTATTTATAAACGATCAACTTATCATCAACGCTTATTTAGCATTTTTTATATTTCATAATAAATATGTATTTAATCCAATAAACACCATATTTTTTTCAATTATAATATTGATAATATTGTAACATAATTTGGATAAAAATAAAAATGCTATTAATTATAATGAATTGTTTTTAGACTATTATTAGTTAATTTTTCAATCCTCACACATAAAATATCCGATTTTTCATTTAAAATTTCAGAAAATTTAAATAAAAGTATTGAAAAATTCTTTTTTTAGTATTATAATACATATTAAGTAAATTAAATGGTTACATGAAGGAGATTTATATATGACAAAATTAACAGTAAATGATATCAGAGTAGAGCTTACTACTTCCCCAAAAGAAAAGACACCAGATGATAAATTAGGTTTTGGTAAAGTATTTACAGACCACATGTTCGTTATGGACTGGACTCCAGAAAAAGGTTGGTATGATCCACGTATCGTTCCATACGGTCCAATCCCAATGTCTCCAGCTCTAAACGTCCTACATTATGGTCAAAGCATCTTTGAAGGAATGAAGGCGTATATGGCTAACGGAGAGCCTGTTTTATTCCGTCCTGAGCAAAACTTCAGACGTTTAAATAAATCTGCTGACCGTATTGCTCTTCCTGAACTTGATGAAGAGTTTGCATTAGCAGCATTGAAAAAATTAATTTCTATAGATAAAGATTGGATTCCAAAGTCTGAAGGAACATCATTATATGTTAGACCATTTGTTTTCGGAGCTGAAGAAGCTTTAGGAGTTCATCCAAATAATGAAGTTAAATTTATCATTATTTTATCTCCATCAGGAAGTTACTTTAAAGCTGGTTTACAGCCTAATAAAATCTTTGTTGAACACGAATATGTTCGTGCAGTTCGCGGTGGATTTGGTTTCGCTAAAACTGCCGGTAACTATGCCGGGTCTCTTAAAGGACAGAAAAAAGCACAAGAACTTGGCTATTCTCAATCACTATGGCTAGATGGTGTTGAACAAAAATACATTGAAGAAGGTGGTGCTATGAATATCTTCTTCAAAATTGATGGAGTGTTTGTTACACCGGAACTAAATGGATCTATCCTTCCAGGTATTACGCGTGCATCAGTAATCGAACTACTTAAATCACTGGGAGAAAAAGTAGAAGAAAGAAAATTATCTTTAGACGAAGTTTACGAAGCGTATGACAATGGTAAACTTGATGAGGTATTCTTATGTGGTACTGCTGCTGTAATTGCTCCAGTTGGAGAATTATTCGATGGAACTAAGAAATTAGAAATTATAAAAGATGGCAAACCAGGTGAATGGACAAGTAAAATTTACGACCTACTTACTGGAATCCAACTTGGAAAAGTTGAAGATAAGTTTGGTTGGGTAGTAAAAGTAGAAGAATAATAGATAAAAGAAGCTTAGAAAAAATATTCTAGGCTTCTTCTTTATTTATAAATACTAATTTAATCTTACGTTTTAATTAACTATTACTTTCTGTATTTTTCTTTTTATATGCTAATGTATATAGCCCTGCTACTAAGATAGCTCCACCTAAATAGTTTCCTATAAATACACCTACCATGTTATTTAAAAATTGTCCCATAGTAATGTTTGCTCCTCCAAACATAGCTGCTGGAATTACAAACATATTTGCCACAACGTGTTGGAATCCAATAGCAACGAATGTCATTATAGGGAACCAAACACCTATAATTTTTCCACTCGTATCTTTAGCACAGAATGCAAGCCAAGCTCCCATTCCAACAAGCCAGTTACAACCTATTCCTGAACAAATCATTTGAATATAATTTGCATTAATCTTTGCCTCTGCTGTATGTACAGTTTTTTCAAAAACTGCTCCTTCTGTAAGACCTGTTAGATGTCCTAAAAAGTATGCAACAAATAAAGCTCCAACTAAGTTAGCTAGTGTAATAACAATTAAATTTTTTAATAATAACGACGGTTTTAATTTTTTATCAAATACAGATAACGTAACGGCCATCATATTACTTGTAATTAATTCTCCCCCACCTACTAAAATACATATAAGTCCAATAGGGAATACAGCTGCCCCTAAAAGAGTTCCTAATCCACCCCATTCATGTGGTAATGTCCCTGCTACACGAATATATGCCAGATAACCAACTGAAATAAATGCTCCCCCTAAGAAACCTAAACTAAGCATATATTTAAGATTAGCAGTAGCTTTTGCAACACCTTTCTTACTAGTATATTCATAAATTTCCTGCGGCTCTAGATATGTTTTTGTCATATTTGCCATAATAATTTTTCTCCTTATTTATTTATATAAATTATTATACATTATAAAAACGTTTTTTTCAAACTGTTTTATAATACTTTATTTCTCACCAAATAATCAAAAATTATTTACAAATATTATTCTATTGCTAATAATTTAATATTATTTATATAACAATATCTTTTAATCCACATAAATAAAATTTTACATATATTTATAATCTATTAGATTTCAAATTCTAACCATTACTATATTCAATATTATTACATTAATAAAAATAAAAAAGTGATTGAATTTTAAATCAATCACTTTTTTATTTTTATCTTGCTAGCTTAACAGCTCTTACTTCGCGAATAACATTGACTTTAATATTACCCGGATATTGCATCGTTTCTTCGATTTTATTTTTTACTTCTTTGGCAATTTTATAAGTTTTCGTATCGTCAACTTCTTGAGGGTTTACAATTACACGAATCTCACGACCCGCCTGAATAGCAAAGGTCTTCTCAACACCTTTATGTTCATTTGCAATTTCCTCAAGTTTTTGTAGACGTTTAATATAATGTTCTAATGACTCTCTTCTTGCTCCTGGGCGAGATGCTGAAAGTGCATCCGCAGTGGCAACTATAACTGAAATAGGATTTGTTGGTTCTGTATCTCCGTGGTGCGAAGCAATTGCATTAACCACAATCGCATTTTCCTTATATTTAAGAGCTAACGCAACACCAATTTCAACGTGTGAACCTTCAACTTCATGATCAAGCGCTTTACCAATATCATGAAGCAATCCTGCACGTCGAGCTAATGCAACATCTAAGTCCAATTCAGCAGCAATAAGCCCAGAAATATAAGCTACTTCCATTGAGTGTTGAAGTCCATTTTGTCCATAACTTGTTCTATATTTCAACTTACCTACTATTTTTACTAAATCAGGATGCATATTATGAATACCTAAATCAAATGTAGCTTGCTCTCCTGCATCACGAATTACTTGATCAATATTTCTTTTTGCTTTATCTACAGCTTCTTCAATTTTAGAAGGATGAATACGTCCGTCATCAATAAGTGATTTAATAGCTGATTTAGCCACTTCTCGACGAATTGGATCATATCCTGATAAGATAACTGCTTCTGGAGTATCATCGATAATTAAATCTACCCCAGTTAAAGTTTCTAAAGTACGGATATTTCTACCCTCACGTCCAATAATACGTCCTTTCATATCATCACTGGGAAGATCTACTACTGATACTGTTGTCTCACTAACAACATCTGTAGCAAAACGTTGTAATGACTGAACAATAAGTTCCTTAGCACGTTTATCCGCTGTACTTTTTGCTTCTAACTCTTTATTTCTAATATAGATTGCCATATCTTTGGCCATATCAGCTTCCACTGTAGCCATAATCTCTTCACGAGCTTGTTCTTCTGTTAAGTTTGCAATTCTTTGCAACTCTGTTTCTTGTTGAATCTTAAGTTGACCAACCTCATTACTTTTTTCATCAAGTAATTGAGACTTTTCTTCCAATTTCATCTCTCTAGAACTTAACAATTCATCTTTTTTGTTTAAAAGTTCTGTTTGACGTTCTAATGAAGATTCTTTTTGAAGAATTCTATCTTCTTGTCTTTGAATATCTTGCTTTTTAAATTCTACTTCTTTATTTGCAATATTAATTATCTCTTCAGCTTCTTTTTTTGCAATAGTAGTTTCTTTTTCTACTATATATCTTGCTTCTTTTTTCGCTTCACCAATAATATGTTCTGCATCTTGTTTAGATAATTCTAATCTTTTTTGAATCGAATTTTTTGAAATAATATATCCAAATAAAAGTCCAACAAGTAAAGCTGCAACACTGATTATTCCATAAATCATCTTGCAACCTCTTTCTATTGAAAAAATTTCTTATGATATACTAAATTATTTTATTTAAAACTATACTCAATAAAACGGTTAATACACCATAAGTATAATTTTACACTACTGACACTAAAAAGTCAATACAAGACAAACTTTCAAAACTTACTTTTAAGTATTATTAATCACATAATATATTAATTAATATTTCTGAATTAAAATTAAATATTTCTCATAAAAATATCAACAAAATACTTGCAATATAATTGTTGGTATGTTATCATATTCAAGTATGTAAAAATACAAGACTTGATTGAGTGGGAGAACGTAAATTTATACAACGTTCAAATGACCACATCACGAAAAATATATTAGGAGGTTTTATCGTGGCTAAAAAAATTATAAAAGTAGTTAAATTACAAGTACCAGCAGGTAAAGCTAACCCAGCTCCACCAGTTGGTCCAGCGTTAGGTCAAGCTGGTGTAAACATCATGGGATTCTGTAAAGAATTCAATGCTCGTACACAAGACCAAGCAGGATTAATTATCCCAGTGGTAATTTCAGTATATGAAGACCGTTCATTTACTTTCGTTACTAAAACACCACCGGCTCCAGTATTACTTAAAAAAGCTGCTAAAATTGACAAAGCATCTGCTGTCCCTAACCGTGACAAAGTTGCTACAGTTTCAAAAGCACAAGTTCAAGAAATCGCTGAGCTAAAAATGGAAGATTTAAACGCAGCTTCTCTAGAAGCAGCAATGCGTATGATCGAAGGTACTGCAAGAAGTATGGGTATCTTAATAGGAGAATAGGAGGATAGTTATAATGGCAAAAAAAGGTAAAAAATATCTTGAAGCAGCTAAATTAGTAGATTCTTCTAGTCTATACTCTGTAGTAGAAGCAATCGAATTAGCTAAAAAAACAAGTACAGTAAAATTTGACGCAACTGTAGAAGTTGCATTCCGTCTAGGAGTTGACACTCGTAAAAACGATCAACAAGTTCGTGGAGCTGTTGTACTTCCAAAAGGAACTGGTAAAACTGCTAAAGTTTTAGTATTCGCTAAAGGTGATAAAGCAGCTGAAGCTGAAGCAGCAGGAGCTGACTACGTAGGACAAGGTGAATATATCACTAAAATCCAACAAGGTTGGTTTGATTTTGACGTAATCGTTGCTACTCCAGATATGATGGGAGAAGTTGGTAAAATTGGTCGTGTATTAGGACCTAAAGGATTAATGCCAAACCCTAAAACTGGTACAGTAACTATGGACGTTACAAAAGCAGTTAATGAAATCAAAGCTGGTAAAGTTGAATACCGTGCTGAAAAAGCTGGTGTTGTTCACACTCCAATCGGTAAAGTTTCATTCTCTACTGAAGATTTAGTAGAAAACTTCAAAGCTGTTCAAGAAGCTTTAGCTAAAGCTAAACCAGCTGCTGCTAAAGGTACTTACTTCAAATCTGTAGCTGTTACTACAACTATGGGACCTGGAGTTCGTGTTAATACAGCTGAATTCAAATAAGAATTTAATTTAAAGAGTATTTCTTCGGAAGTACTCTTTTTTATTTCTAACTAATTCAATCCATTATAAGTTAAAAAGCAGAATAATGATATTCCTCTTCATTCAAAATATCTTACTCTGCTTTTTTATGCTTATTTACCAGCCCAATACATACCTTGATACAATTGTAGTGCTAGTGCTAAGGTTATCGCACCTATAAATATTATTTCGTAGCGCCTACTTATAGTTTCTTTTCTTCTTGAATCTGTTATAAATTTGGTACTAAATACTTGAAATATTATTGCCAATACTATTAACATCAATATTTTTACTAAATTAAATTTTGTATTATCAAATGTTGTTAAATACAATCCATTTAATATTATTGTTATTATTTTCACAGCTAATGCGTATAGTAGTAAATCCATTGCTATAAAATTCCAAAATGAACGTTTAGTCAGAATCATTTGAATAATTGCTAAATTTGATATTATTATTACTGCTAGTAATACATATACATATTCTATAATACTTGCTTGGTAATAAGTATATCGAAATGTAAAATCTACTAATACTGCTGGTACTAAAAATATATACGTTGTGAAATATATTTGTTTTACTCTTTCTTTAAATGAAATTGGCAAGTATTCAGTTATAAGCCTTTCTCTATCTTCATACTTTCTTCCATTTATCACAAAGACTATAGATGCTAAAATTGATAATATTACATAATTTTTATTAAACAGTGTAGCAAATATTATCAACAATGTTAGAAAATAATATCCAAAATAAAAGATTTTATAAATTTGTGGGGTGGAATAGTTTCTATTTGAAATAATATTTAACAATGCTCCCCATTTTGTTTCATATTTTACTTTATTCATTTTCTACAACTCCCTTCAATATAGAAATCAAAATTTCCTCAATATTTTTATTACGATATCTATCTTGTAATTCTACTACATCTTCGTCTATAACTATCTGTCCATCTTTTAATACAAGTATATAATCTGCTAAATTTTGAATTACACTAGGATCTTCTGTAACTATTATTGTAATCTTATTTTCTTCCATATACTCTCGAATCAGCGAAAGCATCTCTCTTTTAGCTATTAATCCTACTCCCGCCAATGGATTGTCTAAAACTAAAGCTTGTGAGTCAGTAAAAATTCCTATACCAAAAAGTAAAATCTTTCTTTCTCCTTGAGATAATTCATAAATCTTTTTGTGTTTATAAATATTGTATTTTTTTAAATATTCATAACACTTCTGTTTATTAAATCTAGAATCTAATTTTGAAATTTTACTTATGATTGTTTCCACACTTAATTTATCTGAAAATAATGGATTATCTGCTACGTAAGAATACTTAGATTTTATCTCTATTTCATTTTCATAAAAATTCAAGTCATTATATAAAACCATCTCTTTTTTAATATCTATGCTTCCTAAAATACTTTGTAATAATAGTGTTTTACCACTTCCACTGTTTCCCGTTATTGCATAAACATAACCATTATCAAATGTATAATTAATAGCTCCTAGCTTAAAGCTTCCTTTTTTCACCTCTAAATTATTTAGCTTTATTACCATAATCTCTCTCCCCCAATACTATCTCTATAATTTCCTTTACATCTACCTTTGTTAAACCATCATCAAGTGCCTTTTCAAAAACTTTTTCTATTTCTTTTAAATATTCTCCCTTTTTAATCACCAATATTTCTTCCCTATTTATCTCATTTACAAAATATCCTACTGCTCCTTTTGAATAAATAAGATTTTCTTGTAGCAATACTTCATAAGCTTTTTTTATAGTTATTATCCCTACCTCTAATTCTTTAGATAAAGCTCGGATTGAAGGAAGTTGCATATTTGACATAAGTTCATTTGATAAAATTTTATTTCTTATTTCACTTGCAATTTGTTGGTAAATTGGTATTGATGATAAATTAGAAATTTTTATTTTCATTATTCCACCTCTCTTGTATCTACTGTGATTATACAATAGATACAGTTGTTTGTCAATATTTTCTAAAAACATTTATTTATGAAGATTTTATTTTTTTGTGACTAGATATATGCTATAATATAGACATTAATTATCATTTTTATGGAGGAATTTTATGATTTCTATTATAGTTCCTATTTATAACGAAGAAACAACTATTCGAGACTTTATTTTCAATTTATACTGTTTATACGACATTAAGAAACATGAAGTTATTTTTGTAGATGGTGGCAGCAAAGATAAAACTTTAGATATACTAGAAGAACTTTCTTATTTTGGGTATTCGTACCATGTTTCTGTTAGGAAAGGACGTGCAAATCAGATGAATTTTGGAGCGGAAATTTCTCGCGGTGATATACTTTGGTTTATTCATGCCGATAGCGTTCTTCAAAAAGATGTTATACAAAAAGTTATTGATTGCCCTACTGAGGTTGGCTGTCTAAAAATTAAATTCTATCCAAATAGTTTTCCTATGCGTGTTAATTCTATTGTTTCTAATATGCGCGCAAGTATTACTAACCTAGCTTTTGGGGATCAAGCATTGTTTCTTTCTAGACAAGCTTTTGAAAAAGTTGGAGGATATAAAGATATGCCAATTATGGAAGATTATCGAATTTCAGAAGATTTAAGCGCTAATGGATATAAAATTACAGTTATCGATTCTTCTGTGACAACCTCTACACGTCGCTATAAAGGCCACGTAAAAACAACTATGTGGCAAATGCAAAAATATCAAAAAATGTATCGTCGTGGTGTACCTGTAGAAGAAATCGCCAAGATGTATCGTGATATAAGATAAGTTTTAATAAAAGATTTCCTCCGATTTAATTGAGAAGAAATCTTTTTTATTTTATGTATAATTTGTCATTTCTTTGATTATTTTTCTATTCTGATTTATAATGGAATTATATATTTTTTAAAGGAGAGAATAAATATGGCTGATTATTTTAAAAAGAAACATTTAATAGAGTTTGGAGAAGGTAAATTCGGTGAAGATGCTGCAGAGCACTGGAAAAACTTTATGAATTATTACAGTAACGTTATGGCAGAAGGTGAGTTAACATCACGTGAGAAAGCTCTTATTGCCCTTGCTGTTGCACATTCTGAAGCTTGTCCTTACTGCATAGACGCCTACACTAGTACTTGTTTAAGTGAAGGTTGTGATCAAGATCAAATCGCTGAGGCTATTCACGTTGCAGCAGCTATGAAAGCAGGAATTACTTTAGTACACGGTCTTCAAAGTAAAGAGCTTTCTGACAAACTTACTAACTAGGAACTATTATGTCAGAGTTAAACATTCCTAAATTCTTCGATATGGTAGAAGACAAACAATACTTACTTACCGAAGAATATCCTGATACAATGCAAATAAATGTCGGGAGTTTATGTAATATAACTTGTAGTCACTGTCACGTAGATGGTGGTCCTCACAGGAAAAATAATATGGTTCGTGAGACTTTCGAACAAATTGTTGAAGCATTCAAAGTTGGTAACTATAAAATTATGGATATAACAGGCGGAGCTCCTGAAATGAACCCTAACTTTAGATGGTTTTTAAAAGAAATTTCAAAATACGCAAAAACAGTTATGGTTAGAACAAACTTAGTTATTTTAGCTGTACCCGCATATAGTGATATTCCTGAATTATATCGTGATTTAAAAGTCCAAGTTATCGCATCTCTCCCCTATTATAATGAAAAAGTTGTTACTAGACAACGTGGTAAAGGAGTTTTCCCTAAATCTATAGAGGTATTACAACGTCTAAATGAACTTGGTTATGGTAAAGAAGAAGATTTAGTTATTAATTTAGTCTACAATCCAAATGGAGCATATTTACCACCAAAACAAGAAGCTCTAGAAAAAACTTATAAGAAAAAACTTTTCGATAACTTTGGAATTGTATTTAATAACTTATTTGCAATCACAAATAATCCTATCGGTCGTTTTTCTGAATTTTTACATCGTGAAGACTTGTACGAAGACTATATGAATAAACTTTTCCGTGCATATAATCCAGATACATTACCTGGTCTTATGTGTCGTAATATGATTTCTATTGGTCCAGATGGCTCTCTTTATGATTGTGATTTTAATTTAATTGAAAAACTAAACGTTTCTGGAGAAATACAGCATGTTAACCAACTCGCTAAAGAACATATTGGTGTTCGTAGAATTAGAACAGGTATGCATTGCTACGGTTGTACAGCTGGAGCTGGTTCTTCTTGAGGTGGCGAAACTTGTTAACATAGGTTATGTTAATTATTAAAAATAAAACGAGAAATATTCATTTTCCACTAGTATTAAAATGAATATTTCTTGTTTTTTCTACATTCTCTAATTATTTAATATGAAGTTAAGAGTGCTCTTAATTTTGATATTTTTCTTCTTTTTTATCTTCTTTGGGGCGTTCTATCTCATCATATTTTGGAGTTATCTCCTTACCTTCAATAATGCTTTTAATCCATTCTAATTGATTTGGAGATAGAATTAATCCACCTGAGCGATTTTGTCCCCCATTTTGGTGAATACCTATCACTTCTCCTTTATCATTAAGTATTCCTCCTCCACTCATACCTGGTGCCCCACCTTGATACTGTACACCATATGTATTTTTTGCATATTGTTGTTCTAACTCTACTGACACATCTTTAAGATGAGTATATTTTCCTTTAGGATAACCATAAACATTTAATTTATCCCCAACATTAACTTTATTATAATTTGAAGTCAAACTAACATACTGATTATTATTAACATTTGGTAGTTTTATCACAGCTAAATCATTAATATATCCTTTAGGATACTCTTTTTTATTATAAAAATGAATATCTTTTGCACTAAACGTTCCTTTTTTTCCATCTGGTGTTATCCACTCATAAATATTTTCTTTTTCAGATCCTATTAGCTCCCCTGTCATATTATCTTTAGAACTAGTAATAAAGTTATGCGCTACTGATAAGAGTACATTAGGCGATATAAAAGTTGCTGAACCTACACCTGAATTTTCTATATTGTTTGATATAAATCTCATATTAAGCATTGCACTAGCATTCTTTTCCATAATATTTTCTTTTGGTAATTTATCTGTTTCAGGTTTTAATGGTTCAATCTTTTCAGTATATTCTGGTTTTTCTAACTTCTCTGGTTCTACTATTGCTCCTGATTGTTCTCCTGTATATTCTGGCTTTTCTATCTTCTCAGGTTCTACTATTGCTCCTGATTGTTCTCCTTTGTATTCTGGTTTTTCTAACTTCTCTGGTTCTACTATTGCCCCTGATTGTTCTCCTGTATATTCTGGTTTCTCTAATTTCTCTGGTTCTACTATTGCCCCTGATTGTTCTCCTGTATATTCTGGTTTCTCTAATTTCTCTGGTTCTACTATTGCTCCTGATTGTTCTCCTTTGTATTCTAGTTTTTCTACCTTCTCAGGTGCTACTATCGCTCCTGATTGTTCTCCTTTGTATTCTGGTTTTTCTACCTTTTCAGGTGCTACTATCGCTCCTGATTGTTCTCCTTTGTATTCTGGTTTAATTATATTCCTATTTCTTGAACCCTCACTAGAATCACTATTCCTTATATTCTCCAATGCCTTATCAGTTTTATTTATTTTAAAATTAGTATATTCATTTTTTATAAATCCTACATAATTATACCCAGGAATTTCTAGTGGATTTGGTAATTTTCCACTTTTCAACACACTAAAATCTGTATTATACACTGATAACTTTAGACTATCCATTGCGATAACAGGACTTTGCAAAATACTTATACCTAAACTTGTAACCAACATTACTGATAATACTTTATACTTTTTATTTTTTCCACGAGTAACAGCTACTACTAACATACCTACTACTCCAGCAAGTAAAATACCATTTACTCCAGTATGTATTCCTGTATTAGGGAGAGTACTTAACTTCATTTGTTGAGAAGGTTTATAAACTAAATAATAAGTTTCTTCATTCGATTCTGCAACTTTAGGAAGCTCTTTTACTATTAATTCTTTTTCTTTTTGTGTTAATTCATCGTCACTAACATATCTATAATGTATATTTAATTTATCTTCTGCTTTAGCATAATTATCACTAATTTGTGTATTATCTAATATAAATATTCCAAGAGTAGCTGAAATGATTCCTATAGTAAATTTTCTAATAGCAAACCTACTATATTTTTCTCCAAAAAAGTTTTTCATTTATATTCTCCTTTTTCCATAATTTATGATTACTTATGATTTCTCATAATTTAACATATTAATTTTAATTCTTTCATTTTAAAAAATCAAGAAATCAGTATTATGTAAAAAGCATAAATATTAAAAAAAAGAATTTAGTTTTTTATAATACAAAACTAAATTCTCCATATAATATTTAATTTAACTTCTTGAGATAGACTCATAAAGTTTTTATTATTTTCTTTCTTCTATTACTTTTACTAAATCTTTAATAGCAACAATATTTTCTGCATCTTCATCAGAAAATTCAAATCCGTATTTTTCTTCAATATCCATTACTACATCGGCAATATCAATTGAATCAGCATCTAAATCCTCATTAAGTTTTGATTCTAATGTGATTTTTTCTGGTTCAACTTTTACATATCTTGTAATTATTTCTTTTACTTCTTCTAAAATTGCCATTTTTTATTCTCCTTTTTCCATTGTTTCTATCATTATATCATAAAGTTTTGTTTTGTGTATTTGTTTTGCTTGTTGAACAGCATAATATAGTGCATTTTCATCAGCAGCACCATGAACTTTTATTGTAGGTTTCTTTATTCCAAGTAAAAATGCTCCACCATATTCACTGTAATCAAATTTTTTCCTAAATGCATTAATACCTTTTTTTACTAATAATGCCCCTATTTTAGTTTTTAAGTTCTGTAAGAAAATTCCTTTTATCATTTTTCCTAATGACTTCGCAACTCCTTCTATAGTTTTTAATAAAACATTTCCTGCAAAGCCTTCAGCCACTACTATATCAAATTGATGCTCTAATATTTCTCGACCTTCTATATTCCCCTTAAAGTTTGCTACTTCGGCCTTCATAAGCTTATGTGCATCCTTATAAACTTTGTTACCTTTACTTTCTTCAACACCTACATTCAACAATGCTACGCTCGGTGTTTCTATATTATAAATGTACTTCATATACAATTGACCAAGTTTTGCATAATTAAGTAGATCGTCCGGTTTTGCCTCAACATTCGCCCCAAGATCTGTTAATAAAAACTTATGATCTGACCTTGTTGGTAGTAGAGAAGCTAAGCCTGGTTTTGAAATACCCTCGATACGACCAATCATAAATACTGAACTTGCCATAAATGCGCCTGTACTACCCCCAGTAATAGCTACATCTATTATTTGATTTTTTAAATCATCTAGCATTCTAATCATAGAAGAATCTTTTTTCTTTCTATGAACTCGCGCCGAATCATCTGACATATATACTTCTTCTGTACAAACATTTTTTACAATATTTTCGGTTTTTGTTATTTTTATTAATGTTTCTTCCAATCCATAAACATATAATTCTACTTCGCTGTCTTTATAGTTATTTACAAAGTTAATAATTCTTTCTGGGTTATCTATCCCTAAAATATCTATTCCTATTTTCATAATATTATGCACTCTCTTCTCCTACTAATTTAGCTTCAACAACAAATCTACTTTCCCATTCTCCTGTTTTAGGATTATAATTATCGCAAGTGAATAATGTAAGTTTTTTAGGTTGATCTTTATGTTGCTCTAGTATTTCTACCTGGGTTGCAGCCACATCATATAATTTACTTACCTCATATGTACGTAGCTTATCTTTTGAAATAACCTGAACTTTGTCACCCATTTTTATTTTGCTAAGATTATTAAATCTTATACCTACTCCTTGAACACTATGCCCAGCTATCACAACATTTTGAGCATCTAATGTTGAAGGTTCTTGCGCTGTCGCAACACCATTAATCAAGTTAATCTCTGTGACATCTTGAAATATAGGTTCTTGAATATTTACAGAATCAATTTTTAAAATTCCTAACATAGAATCTGTTAATTTTATTTTCGAGGCATTATCAGTAAATAATTTTTGCCACCAAGGTATATCTACCTCTCCTTTACCATTTTTGTACGCAGTTATTATTTTATTGTTAGCATTTCCTGTTAAGTACTCTCTAATTTGATTTTTAAAAATAAGTACTACCGAGGTAAGTAATAATACTGCAATAAGAATATTTATTAATCTATTTTTCCACTTTTTGCTCATCTATTCCTCCTATATTGTTGTTTCTTCTAAACCTACATACTGAAGTAACCTATTCTTATTATCTGTTACTTCTATAATTTTTAGAGCTAATCTTTTAGCTAAATACATAAGATCTACATCATTAATTAAATCTGCAACTTTAAAACTTGGAACACCGCTTTGTTTCGTACCAAAAAAATCTCCAGGACCTCGTTGCTTAAGATCAAACTCTGCAATCTTAAATCCATCATTTTCCAAACACATAATATCTATTCTCTCACTTTTTGAATCAGTTATCAAGATGCAATATGATTGAAACTTACTTCTTCCTACGCGTCCTCTAAGTTGATGCAATGTCGCAAGTCCAAATCTATGTGCATCAACCACAATCATAAATGTTGCGTTAGGAACATTTACTCCTACTTCTATTACCGTTGTTGATATTAAAATATGTATCTCTTTATTTAAGAATCTTTCAACTATCTCATCTTTTTCTTTATTACTCATTTTACCATGTAGAATAGCTATTTTATATGAATCTGGCAAGTATTCTTTTATCTTCTCATAAATATCTTCTACATTTTGAAGATCCATCTTTTCTGATTCTTCTATTAATGGGCACACTACATAACCTTGTCGACCGCTGTCAAGCTCCATCATGATATTATCTAAAACTTTATAAAAACTCTTGTTATTCGCTTTATATGTTTGAACTTTTTTACGACCTGCTGGAAGTTCATCTATTGTTGAGACTTTTATATCAGTAATTAATGTTATCGCAAGACTGCGAGGAATTGGCGTTGCAGTCATCATTAATGAGTTTACCGCCTCTCCTTTATTACTTAAAATTTTCCGTTGTCTAACACCAAAACGATGTTGCTCGTCAGTAATTACATATTTCAAATTTTTAAATATGACATCATCTTGAATTAAAGAATGTGTCCCAATTAATAATTCTACTTCACCTACTTCAAGTAAACTTAAAATTTTGTTGCGTTCTTTTTTAGGTGTGTTACTTGTTAGCAGTGCTATTGATATATTTAGTTCTTTGAAAAATTCAAAAAAAGTTTCAAAATGTTGATTAGCAAGAATTTCTGTTGGCGCCATAATAGCTGCTTGATATCCAGATTTTATAACTCCATACAAAGTTGCGGCTGCTACAGCTGTTTTTCCACTTCCTACATCACCTTGCAACAATCTATCCATTTTATAAGGTGTATTTAAATCAGCTGCAATCTCGTCTATTACTCTCTTTTGAGCATTCGTCAGACTGAACGGAAGTTGTTGTGTAAATTCTTGAATATCATTGTTATTTATACAAATTCTGTATCTTTCATCTTCTAACCTACTATTTATATTTTGCAACTGTAATTTCAATTGATAATTAAATAGCTCATGAAAAGCATACATTTTACGTGCTTTATCAAACTGCTCAACATCTTTTGGGAAATGGAGTGTATATAAGATTTTTTCCAGTTTCCAAATTCCTTTGAAGTTTTCAGGGACTAAATCTAAAATAACATTTTCTTCATCAATCATATTAAATGATTCTTCTACAAGCTTTATAAATCTTTTTTGAGTTATTCCTTGTTTTAAATGATAAAACACTTCTATTTTATCATTATTTTCCGCTTTTTCTTCTTTTCCGAAAGAAATGCTAGAAGCAGTTATCGTATTATTAGCTTTGTTATAGATTCCCTTTACTACGATATCTCGGCCTTCTAAAAGATTCTTTTTAAGATAATGTTGATTAAAAAACACTATTTTTATACTTCCTGTTGGGGTAGATAATGAAAAGAATGAACGACTTCGTTTATTTCCATAAAACTGTGTACTAACACGTGTTTCTACTTTCCCTGTTGCAACTACTTTTTCATTATCTTTAACAGACATAGAAAAATCAGTAGAACTAGACACTCTGTAAGGAATATTATACAATACATCACGAATAGTATATATCTCTAATTCGTTCAATGTTTGTAGATATTTTTTTCCTACGCCTTTTATAGTTTCTACTGATTTTTCCAATATATTAATCATTACCGAATAATAAACTCCTATATTTTTCTCCAGTTTTTGTAATTGCCAAGCCTCCTCTGGCAGTTTCCTTTAGTGTTGTCGACATTTCTAAACCAATCTTATACATGGCTTCTAATACTTCATCTGCAGGTATACGACTCTTAATACCTGCAAGTGCCATGTCTGCTGCCATCATTGCTATAGATGCTCCTGCAGCATTACGTTTTACACAGGGAACTTCAACTAATCCTGCTACAGGATCACAAACAAGACCTAGCATATTTTTTAAAGCAATTGCGAAAGCATGCGCACTCGTTTCTGCATCACCACCCATAGCCTCTACTATCGCGGCTGCAGCCATTGCACTAGCTGAACCTATTTCAGCTTGACATCCACCTTCTGCTCCCGAACAAGATGCATTATTGGCTACAACAAAACCAAAAGCCCCTGCTGTAAATAGCATTCTTAATTGTGTTTCTTCATCTATATTAAACTTTTGCTTTAAAGCATGAACACAACCAGGTAACACACCTGCTGAACCTGCTGTAGGTGTTGCACAAATCAAGCCTAGTGAAGCATTAACCTCATTAGTAGCTATTGCAGCTGCAACCCCCGTCAAAAAATCACCACCAGTAATTGATTGGCCACTTTCTATATAATTTTGTAATTTTTTAGCATCTCCTCCAGTAAGTCCTGTCTTTGAACTTACCCCTGCTAGCCCCTCTTCTACGGCTTGCATCATTACTGATAAGTTGCGTTTCATTAATTTTTCCACAGCAGAACGACTAACTCCATTCAACTCCACTTCTTGTTCAATCATAAGCTCCGAAACAGGTTTCTTTTCATATTTTGATTTTTCCACTATATCTTCTAAACTTGTAAACATAACGGTTCCCCTATAATCTATCTGCGAATTTTACTTCATTAACATATTCTAAACTAGCTATTCTCTCTATTTGTTTAGTACTAATTTCTTCCAAAACTTCCACTACTAGTAAATTTACTCCTTCTAATATTGAATCAGAAAAATTATCACTTACTTTATTATCTCCAAATATATTATTTATTTCTGAAAGTAAATGTATTTTATTTTTTTCACTAAACTTGTAAAAAACAAAGTAACTAGGAAAGTCTCCAGAGAGATTTACGTCAAATCCTAATAATTCGAAAATAACCATTTTTCCTCCACCGATTGATTTTCCTATTAAATCCAGACTATGTCTACCTGCCTCTACTTCAAGTTTGGCGGTATTTGGATGAATATGCTCAACTTCACTTTCTATAAATTCGAAATCTATTCCTGCTTCTTTAGCGTCTTCTAAACTAGTTCTAATGCGCTTATCTGAGGTATTGTATCCTAACAATCCCCCTATTAACGCTATATCTGTTCCATGTCCTTTATATGTCTCTTTAAATGAGCCATATAATGTTATTTTTATTTTTTCAGGCTGATGTCCAAATATATATCTGGTAAATAATCCTATTCTTACAGCTCCAGCTGTATGTGAACTCGACGGACCTACCATTATTGGTCCTATAATATCAAACACACTTCTATATTTCATATTTACACCTCCAATATTGTAGGTAATATTACAGGTTTTCTCCCAATCTCTTGTTCTAAAAATTCTCCTAATTTTTCTACTATTTGATGGCGTATTTGATACACTCCAACTTCTTCATCGGAAAGTATATTTAAAACTGTATCTTTTACAACGCCTTTACATGCTCCAAACAATTCCATAGATTCATTTATATTAACAAATCCTCTGCTAATTATATCCGGATTATTAAGTAATTTTTTATTTTTAAAATCTAGTGCAACTGATACGACAATTACACCTTCTTCTGATAGTTCTTTTCTATCTTTTATAACAACGCTTCCTATATCTCCAATTCCAAGACCATCTACGTACACATCAGATGCCTCAAATTTTCCTGCAATACGAGCGCTGTCACTTGTTAAGGCTAGCACCTCACCATTTTCCATAATAAATGAATTTTCTAATGGAATATCGCATTCAGCAGCTGTTTGAGCATGAATAACTTGCATACGATATTCACCATGAATAGGCATAAAATACTTAGGTTTAATTAATCTAAACATTAATTTTTGTTCTTCTTTTGATCCATGCCCAGAAGTATGGACATTATTGACGCTAGATGTAATTACATTAGCACCTAGTTTTGACAATAAATCTATATTCTTATTAATTGATAATGTATTACCTGGAATAGCTGAACTTGCAAAAATTACCGTATCTGTCGGCATAATAGTTATCTTTTTATGCGTACCGTTAGCAATTCTACTAAGCGCAGCAAGCTCTTCACCTTGAGTCCCTGTACACAAAATAAGAAGTTTGTTTGGGTCTACTTGGTTTAAATATTTGCTATTAACAAATGTATCTTTTGGTGCTTTGATGTAACCTAACTCTGTACCTATTTTGATAGCTTTCTCCATTGAGCGACCAAAAACAACGATTTTTCTTCCGTGCTCTATACATGCTTCAACTACTTGTTTTACACGATAAACGTTAGAAGCAAATGTAGCAAATATTACACGATGTTTTTCTTTACGAAGTATATTAGAAATTGTTTTCCCTACTTCTTTCTCACTTTGGGTAAACTCTCCTCGTTCTGAGTTAGTTGAGTCTGAAAGTAAACATAATACACCTTCATCACCGATTGCTGCCATTTTGTGAAGATTTGTTCCTTGCCCTACTGGCGTAAAGTCAAATTTAAAATCTCCTGTATGTACGATATTTCCTTGTGGTGTATTAACTATAACTCCGAAAGAATCTGGAATAGAGTGCGTTGTATTATGAAATGACACTTTTAAATATTTAAACTCTAAAATAGTATCTTCATCAATAACATTTAATTCTGCTCTTGCCAATAAATTATGTTCTTCTAATTTTGATCTTATTAATCCAATAGCAAGAGGTCCTCCATAAATAGGTAGACTCACTTTTCTTAGTAAAAATGGTAAGCCGCCTATATGATCTTCGTGACCATGAGTTATTACTAAAGCTTTTATTTTATCTATGTTTTTTTCAATATATGAGTAATCAGGAATTACATAATCGATTCCTAAAATATTATCTCCAGGAAACTTCACTCCCGCATCGATAATAATTATTTCATCACGATATTGAATAGCGTAAGTGTTTTTCCCTATTTCGCCTAGTCCACCAATAGCAGCTACACCTACTTCATTTTTTTTAATGATTTTATCCATTAACTTTCTCCACTTTAAAATCTTCCGCTTGTTTTTCAAATTCTAAATAAGCATCGCTTAATTCTTGAACAAGCTCTATGTTGTAATTTCTGTCATCCAAGTATTTTCTAACTGCAGGAACTCCATCAGCTTCTACAAATAATACTTGCGTATTCTCCCTTACTGGAATTTCTTTTGAATTTTCTTGGTAAAATACTTTAAATACTGGCATTAATTCTCTCCTATCATTTCTTTTAATATACTTAATGTATAATCTATTTCTTTTTTAGTTGTGTTTATGTTTATAAATGAAAATTGAATTATATTTCTTTCTGCTAAGTATGAGCTCTTATAATGAATAAATACATTATTTATCGCAAGTGAAGCCCCTATATTAAGCGAAGAAATACTTTCAGGAAGTTCTACCGTTATTATAACAGGTGATACTTCATTTTTCTTAATTTTCATAATCGGAAGGCCTAAAGCTTCTAACCCTTCTTTCATATAAGCATACTTACTTTGAACTTTTTCATATCTTTCATCAGTTTCAAATGCATCTAAAGCTGTGTTTAAAGCTTCCATTAAAATTGATGGTTGTGTAAATGGTATAGAAACCATCTTATTCGCATAATGCAAGTCTAAGTATAATGGTGTATTCTCCAACGGTACCAATTCACAATTAGATCCAACCACTGCAAGACCTGCAACAGAACAAAATGCTTTTCCTGATGAACATGCAACATAATCTACATTTCTATAACTGTACTTGATCGCTCCAACCGCTGATACAGCATCAACAGCTAAAACCTTATTATGTTTTTCTTTTACAATTTCTGTTATTTTATCTAAATCATTTAAAATTCCAACACTAGTTTCATTATGAACTAAATAGACAAAGTCATAATTGTCCTCAGATAACTTTCTATCTAATAATTCTAAATCAAAACTCTCTCCAAAACCTACGCTATAATCGTCTATATTTAGACCATGGCGCTTGCTTTCACGTATTAGTCTATTTCCAAATTCACCATTTGCAAGAACTAATCCATTACTAAGCCCACGTCCCTTTAACTGAGCCATAATAGCTTCATTAGCTAAAGTAGCTGAACCATGAAGTATAGTTGCACACTTAACATCAAGGATTCTTTCTAATTTGGCCAAAGTATCTTTTGTCAATGTAACAAACTCATTACTTCTATGTGAATACAGTTTTTTTGATAATTTACCAACCACATCATCCGATAAATCTACTGGACCAGGTAAAAAATTGATACGCTGAGCTGCTGCAAGTCTATTAATAATTTTATTTTCAGCAGTCAAATCTAAATACATCGGCATATATTCTGCATCTTTAGTACCTACATTTTCGTGGAACTGAACAAAACCTATATGTTTGTATAATTTTTCTTGTCTCACTGTTCCCGAAATAAAGACGACATCATAAGAGTTTTGAATAATATAATTAAATGTTCTTTGAATTAATTCTGTAAAGACCTTTGTTTTTCTATATTGATGTTTTATTGACAATAATCGAATCTCTACGGGTTTTCTATATTCCTCTTTGTAATATGTATCTATATTATTCAACTTATCATCTAAAGAAAATGGACGTGTATCAGATAGCGAAATCATTCCAATTACTTCATTCTCTTTTTTTGCTATTATATATATGTTTTTATCATGAAATTTATCTTTTAATTTTTTAGCTTCATTTTTTTGGTGCTGAGGAATTTCATCAACAAATGTTTCATAATTTAACTTGAAAATTTGTTCATATTCTTCTTGTGTATTTGCTATTTTATATATCATAATTTTTCCTCATTACTTTATTGGTTAAATTTTCCCTACACTATATCTTACCATATTTATGACTATTTTTCAATTAAGCGTGCTAGAAAACTTGATAATTATTGTCCAAACTGAATCCCACTTCATAGCTATTTGTTTTTATGATGAAAAATAAAAAAACCCAACAAAAAGTTGAGTTTTTTTCTCATTAAAATTAAAGTATACGTTGATTTTTTAGAGCTGTAATAACGTCTGTTAATTCATAGATAGCTTTTGCTTCGATGATTTTTTTCAATTTAGCAGCTTTAAATCCTTTAGATTTTTTACCACCCATAACATCTGCAATACCATCTTTATGTCCTAGAGAACATACAACACCACGGTTGATATATTTGAAGTCTCCAACTGGTTTTCCACTAATACGAGCACCTACGTAAGCTCCCATTTGGTTAGCAATTTGTGCTGTAGTTGGATATGGTCTTTCTTGACCTGTTTCGATAAACGCTGCACAGTCACCTACTATATAAATGTCTTCCATTCCAGGAACAGTTAATTGTTGAGTTGTTACTAAACGACCACGTTTCGATAATTCTGGGAAAGTTTCATCCATAAGTTTATTACCACGAACTCCAGCAGTCCATACTAATGTACTAGCTTTTAGTTCTTTTCTTTCTCCTTCAACTTCAATAATAAAGCTGTCTGCAGTTGCACCTTTAATTCCAGCACCTAAAATAATTTCAATTCCGTTATCTTCTAAGTATTTTCTAGCATAATCACTATATTCTTTAGTAAACATTGGAAGTAATGTTGGAGCCGCATCTAATCCATAGATTTTAACTAATTTTTCATCAATTCCATATTTAGAACATAATTCTTTTTTACGGTGTACCAATTCACCTAAAAACTCCATACCAGCAAGACCTGTTCCACCTACGATAACAGAAATATCTTTAACATCTTTTTCTTCACTAGTAGCATATTTTCTGAAGTTATCTTCTAGTGTAGCTGCAATTTTTTCTGCTGCTAATACGTCTGCTATTGGCATAGCATTTTCTGCCATTCCCTCAATACCAAATGTTTCAGGTTGGAATCCTAATCCAATTACTAATACATCATAATCAATTTCATGTTTTTTAGTTAATACTAATTTTTTCTCAGTATCAATTTTAATAACTTCATCTTGTACAAAACTAACTCCTGGTGTAACTACATCTTTAATATCGATACAAATGTCTCTTGATGGAATGTTTCCAGCAGAAACTTCGTGTAAGTTAACAGTATCATAGTGATATGAATTTTTATTAACTAATGTTACTTTTACCTCTCCAGCTTTAGCAGCTTTTTTTAATCCTTTTAATGTTGTTAGTCCTGCATAACCAGCACCTAAAATTACTACATTTTTCATAGTATACTTTCTCCTTTTAATTATTTGTTATTAGCAGCAGCAGCCACTTCCGCAGCAACCGCCTTCTTCATCATCATATATTTCTATCATGTTAGGATTGTGAAGTGTGAATTCACTTCCAAATTCATCCTGTACATAGTCAATTTCAAGACCTTTAAGAAGCAGCTCGTCTTCTTCATTTACAAGAACTTTTAATTCTCCAAAGTTATAGACTTTATCTCCTTCTTCCACTTCATCTTTTATATCAATAGCATAGTGCATTTGAGTACCTTCTAAAGCAATAGCTATTTTCAGATAACTATCACGTTTATCAGCATCAAACAACAACTCTTGAAATTTCTCTACAGCTATATCTGTTATTAAGATTAGTTGCTCTCCTGTATTTGTCATAGAATTTTCCCTCTTTATTTTTATTTTCTATATATTATTATAAACGTTTTTATAAGAAAATAATAGTAACTTGCTTACTTTTTATTAATTTATTTAATATGTTGATTTTTTAAAACTTTACAAGTATAATTAGATGGAGAGAGGTGTTTATATTTTGGATAAAAAATATTATGATACAGTGGATAAAATTAAGTTAGAATTAGAAAAAATTCGTCCTAAATTAATAGCTGATGGTGGAAATATTGAATTTATTAATTATAAAGATGGTATTTTAAAAATAAGATTTTTAGGGGAGTGTGCGCATTGTGAACTTTCGCATATCACTTTGAAATTTGCTATTGAAAAAAACATAAAAGAAAAAATACCAGAAGTGAATAAAGTTATCGAAGTCAAGATGAGTGTTGTTTAATTTCTCATCTTTTTTATTTTGATGTTTATTTTTCATATAAAAAAAGCAGGATAAACTACCCTGCTTTTTCAGACGTCCCAGAAGGGATTCGAACCCCTGACCGACGGCTTAGAAGGCCGTTGCTCTATCCTGCTGAGCTACTGAGACATTATTTAATTAGTACTTAATGAAAGTACCTTAATAGTATATCAACATTTCTATATTATGTCAATACTTTTCTAAAGAAATTGGAGAAGTTTCTAAACCTCTCCAATTTATAAAAAATTATCTTCTTAATCCTAGAGGATATTTTTTATATAATATAGAAGAAACTAATATTTTCTAAAGTCTATTTTATAAGGTTTTTACTTAGTGTAATTTTTTGTAAAACCTTACAATTTATTAAATATCGTTACAAGTTCGTTACCAAAACTAAATTAATTATCTAGCACATATCAAAAAAATTAATAGGGATTTTTTAAAAAAAAACATTAGTCTTTTCTTTCCTTACGCTCCTGGATTAACTGCTCAAACTCCTCGATATCCTCACGATCCATATTCTTGATGAAATTTCTAGCTGTAGAGCGCTTGTTGATATAATTCTTACGCTCCTTATTCTTATCATCCCATTTCTTGTTTGCTTTTCTTTTTGCTTCTGATAGTTTATTCATGTCTAACTCCTACTATTTCTTCTGGTTTAACTTCTGCGACGATGTATTCTTCATATTGTCCGCGGTTAGAATCGTTAGGTGCAATTTCATTTCTGTAAGCCTCTACTTCAACTTCAAGGACCACATCTCCATATTGTGTGAAGCTTGTAACATCTGTTGTTGGATTGAACAAGTAGACTACTTCTGTTGAGTTATTAGCTCGTCTATTACCTTCCCAGTTATCATTCCCAGTTTTTGAAATTGGAAGAATACCTTCTTTTAAGATTTTTTCTAAGTCTTCTGAACTGACATTTTTGTATAATTTCATTTTTTTAGATTCTCTAAATTCAAAAGGAACGATTGTAGAAGAGTAATCTTTATCTCCGATTTTTACTCCACCATTGAAAATTTTAGTCACTCCGTAATAATCAAGTTTTAATTCATGTAAAAATTCGAATACGTCGATTCTATCGCTCCACTCATTTTCAGAGTTAATATATTCTTCGTCATTTCCTCTCACAATTACTGTTACCATTTTAACCTCTGGCTTACTTAAATATCTGCTGCAATGAGAAATACTTACCATTTCAAGGACTGTATGGTCATTTTTTCTTATGATATCAAATGTATTAGTGTAATATCTTGATGCTTTTACAAATTTAAAAATTGATTGTGCTCTAAGCAAACGCTCTTTTGTTACTTCTTTCATTAGAGATCTACCGTTTTTTTCTATGAATTTTCCCATTTCCTTGTACCTCTTTTCTTATTTCGTACTTTAATTATAATATACACGCTCAAGCGTGTCAATAGTTTTTTGAAAAAAGTTTTAAAAAGATCATAAAAAATACCCCTCAACTTTCGTCAAGGGGGAAATGAGCTGACACCAGCTCAGCCTAATGGCGTTTTAGATAAATCTTTATTTGAACTCGAATGAGTTAGATTCAAAATAAACATTCTCTCAAATAATAAAATACCGTATTTATCTATGATTTTATAATACTATTAATTTTCAATTTTGTCAATAAAATATCCCCCTAACCGAAGTTAAAGGGGGAATGGTATTTAGGTATTATTTATTTTACAATCATTCTTTGTATTTGTCAACAAAAAAATAACCCCCTAATTAAAGGGGGTGTAATATTATTCTAGCACTTTTACTGCTCCATCTTTACCAATTTCAATTTTCTTATCAGCTAACATTTCTCCGTTTTCGTTGAACATATACCATGTATCGCCAATTTTTCGGTATTCTTCTGAAACCATATCTCCATTACCGTGATTTAAGTAATACCATCTACCTTGATATTCTATCCAACCTGTCGCCATTTCTCCGTTTTCGTGGAAATAATACCACTTATTATTGATATATCGCCATGCTTTACTCGCCATATATCCGCCTTTATTCAACCAATACCAACGGTCTTTTTCTTCATCATGATACCATTGATTTTCTAGAACATAACCTTCTTCATTGAATTTAAACCATGAACCATTGATTAATTTCCAACAATCTTTATAATAGTCTCCATTTCCTAAATCGTACCACCAACCAGTTTCGTTTTTAACCCAACCATTTTCAGAATAAGCTGGACGAATAAATCCAACTAAACAGCTATCATCACGCGTACGAATGCGAGCGTATCCACCTACTCCGACTGCTGCTCCATCCACATTTTGCTCAACAGAAGTAACATATCGACCATTAACAGAAATAACGATACCGATGTGTCCGTATATATCCCAGCTACCCCATTTCCAAATAGCGAGGTCTCCCGGTTGAATTTCTCCACTAGAATGATGTGTCCATCTTTCAGGAATAGCATTGTTTAAATAATCAATAGCGTTGCCATGTGGTATCATTCCACCAAATACTTGACAATATTTCATTGCTAAATCAACACATTGCGCACCGTAAGCACCATCTACATCAATCCATTTATTCTCTTGAGCCTTCGCCCAATTAATCATTTCTAATTGTGTAGCCATAATTAATTACCTCCCGGATAACGTTGTTCGTTATCGTTTTTAGGTTTCTCTTCTTCTTTCAAGAAACCTTTGTATGCTTGATGTACTCCAGTAGCACTAAGTCCACTAACTACACCAATTATTAAATTTTGACCGCTAAATCCGTTCAATACGACCATTAAAATAGCACCTATCAATCCTAACGCTAACGGAATGTAATTGTTAGGTAACTTAGGTACGCTTGATTTTAGGGTATTTCCGATTAACCAGCATATCCCAACTACCGCTGGACTTATAAATTGTTGTAACTCTGTCATATTATTTACCTCCCTTATTTTTACTTAGTAAATCTATAATATCTTTCAATGTTTCTATGTCCACTCCCATTTTACCTAAGTTTTCAGCGATACTTTTTAACTCCATTACTAAATATCCGATATATAGGGTATACACTAACGCTACTCCCGCTCCCGCTGGTATTAATACTGATAACGGAATGAAAAATACCATAATTGAAATACTAGCCAATTTCCTCAAAATACCATTAATTCCAGCTTTCGAGTTGAAGGTAATATTGGAGTTGACTTTTGCTGCTATCGTTCCTGTTAGAAAATCAATAATCATTGCGGATACTATCATTGTTAATATAAATAGTATCTTCCCATCTTCCGTTTCTATAAACTGTCTTAACCACTCAAACAAATTCATTGTCCTCACTTCCTTTATAAATTTAAAAGAGCAAGATTATTCTTGCCCTTTTTTCTCTTCCGCTTCTTTTAAAATTCTATCTACTTCTTGTTGAACAACTTCTCTAAGATTACCAATATTAGGTACATCTTCAATCGTACGTCCACCGCCGATTATTCTTTCTACATGAAGTCTAACTAAAAAATCAGTAGGTTTAAATCTTAATCTACTTGGTCTCATTACTCTCAATACCCCCTTCGCTGTGTGATACCCCATTGCTAGCGTGTTCAGTATTTCCATTTTCTTCTCCTCCTTCTTCTTCCTCAAACATTTCTTCTACAGCTTTCATAACTGCTTGAAATACTCCTGCCATTGCATCATTTAATTGTGCTTTTGTGATATAACGTCCTGCTTCATCTTCTAAATCTTCTTTCTTGTCCGTTTCCTCCCTCGTTAAAATTATTTCTTTGTACTTAGTAGGCTCTCCTGTAGGTTTCCATACTTCTACTGATGTATGCTCTTCTAACACTTCAAATAGTCGATTATCGTATTTGAATTTATCTCCTACAGAATAATCAACCCCTACTTCGTAAGAGTCAAAAGTATCAATAATAATATCTCTATTATCATTGATAGTTTTAGCATCCAGTACATCTAACAGCAAGATCATAAGCAATTTATCATTACCTTTATTGACCTTATTAACTAGTTTATGTAGTGCTTTTTCCCTTGCTTTATGATCTACATTACCACTTCCTAAAACAATCATTTGACGAGTTAAATTAGCATACTCTGTGATTAATGCCGGTGTAGAGTCGCCTTCGTACATTTGAATTGCTAATTGACGTTTTATTTCCTCTAATATTTCATTATCTGATACTGTAGCGTATTTACCCGGTAAATCAGCTCCGCCAGTTAAAAATACACTACCTTTTCTCAATGAAAAGTTAACAGATACACTTTTGTATCCTCCGGCTTCCGGTATTGCCGCTCTGTCAATAAGTTCTAATGCCATTATTTATCCTCCTTAGACTTTATCTCCTCTACCAACTCTTTTAGTTCCTTGTTAGAGTCAATCAATTCTTTTAACCCTTTTAGTTCTTCCACCTCTTCATTAAGTTGTTGATAAGCTACCTTGTAATGAGCAAGCTCTACTGTTTTCTCGCTTAATTCTTGAGCTATTAAATGTATTGGTAGTACCTCGTTATGCTGCATGTATTTTTTCCTCCATCTGTTTAATTCTTTTTTCTAACTTGATTAATTTTTTATCTTTTTCTATATCACGATAATAAAGTTCTTGAGTTGCTTTTAGATTAAAAGTTAGCAAATTGAAATGATCTAGTGTCATATACTCGCCGACCAACTTCACAAAAGTCTTATCTATCTTTTCTACATCTTGAGCTATTAAACCTATTTCTGTATGAGGTTTAATTCCAAAATTTTCTCTTTCTTTCCAATCAAAACTCTTGAATGAAAATAATTTTAATTTAGCAAGAGCATTAGCTTCTGAATTAATAATATCAGTTTTCAACCTAATATCAGAAGTAGTATCAAAATATTGTTTAACAATTTCCCATAAACTATAATTTTTACCGTTGTAATGGTAAAACATATCATTATTTTCTCTATCAAAAAGTAAGGCTACATTTCTATCCCAAACCCCAACAGACGTACTGCCATCATGATGATTAGCAAATTTTAGGTTGTTGACTCCTTTTGTATTAATAAAACCTTTAACTGTCAATAAGTATGCGTTTGTATCTACAGGAGTATTACCTCCTACAGTAAAATCACTGTCTTGGTAAATAAACATTCCGTAAGGAACATCTTTTCCTCTATCACGTCCACCTACTATCTGAATGCCTATGCCATCTTTACTTGAATAGTTGTGAGGCGAATTAATTTGAAGCCCTCCACTTTCTGTAGGCTGCATATATCCATATTCGCCTAATGTAATTCTGCTTCGCCCAGTAATTTCAGCTCCGATTATAGTTTTACCTCTAAGGCTTTCTGTATCTATTTGAGTAGAATTTATCTTGACTGTTTGTAGTTGGTTAATAAATGCTTTTTTAGCAAATAATTCTGTGATAAAAGCACTATTAGCCAAGAATTTAATAATCATCGCATTATCAACATATAGATTGTTTGATTTAACTGCATTAGCTGCAAGTATTTCTGTAGTTATACTTCCCGCTTTGTGGTGTCCTGTCTCCAAAGTATTAGCTTTGATTTTTCTACCTTCAAGCGTTCCATCTAAAACCATATCTCCGGTAACTCTAATAAGAGGACTTATCAAGTCTATACTGTCAGGTTGAACTTTCATAATACTAGCAATAGTTCGTCCATCAATCGTTTTTCCGCTTCCTAATGTTATCCCATTAGATGTAACAGAAACATCTGATTTTTTTAAAACTTTATTATCAAGTTCACTAATTGCTAAATTAACTTTACCAGCTAACGTTGTTAATTGAGTTTTAATGTTTTCATTATAAAAATCTAGGATAGCACCAGTATTATTAAGTTTAATTTTCCCCCAAAGCTCGCTGTTTTGGTCTCGCATCTGAACATCTAAATCTCTTAATTGTTTAAATATCCCACTTAAAGAATTGACTTTCTTGTCCGGTGCAACGAAATAAGTAACTTCTGTTCCTTGTTCTAACTGAATGTGATTTAATCTAGTATCTCCAACACATCCCATGTGATGTATTTTAATTTTTTCTGTAGGAAGTTTAGGGATAAATGTAAATTGATATTTACCATTTTTAAAAAGTGCTTCATTTTTTTTATTTTGAATTTCTATATCCATACACTACCCCCTTCCCCAAAACTCAACAATATTTATTCTTCCTTCTTTTAACTTTGCCATTTCTCCGTCTGATAGCTTTAATTTAAAATTAGAGCGTTCCAATCTTAAAGAGTTAAATTCAGTCAATACTAAGTCATCTAACACTATTTTGGTAACATTATCGGTATTCATTTCCCCTCCGTATAATGTTATTAACATCACTTCTCCTCTTCTTTTTAAAACCGTTGCATAATTCAACCTCAAAATCAAAGTGATACCTTCCCAAACTAACCTATCTCCTACATATCTTTTCGCTATTTCTTTACCACCTACTATTATTTTTAATCTTTCCATAATAGCACCTACTTGAATACGTCGTATATTGTGTTAGCATCTTTGGTAGGAATAGCGTTATATTGAGCTTCTGTACCCGCCCAATACTTCATAGGTTGATTATTTTGTTGGTTGATTATATTTTGTCCGGGTTTTCCGTCTACACCCGCTCTTCCGGTTGCTCCTTGTAAGCCTTGCAATCCGTCAGCTCCTCTGAATTTCGACCATTTATAAGAAGTGTAACTATTTGGTGGTGTTGAACTTGTTCCCGTATATATACCAATGTATAGAGAATTAGCATCATCACTCATTCCGTATCCATTAGAATTATTAGAATATTTAATATGAGTGTAACTACTTACCCCATCGCGCCCATTAATTCCCGGTGTTCCATTTATTCCATCTCTTCCGGGTTGTCCAGGTAAACCACGTTCCCCTTGTTGCCCTCGCTCTCCTTTAAGTTCATTTTTTTGTTGTTGAGTTAAAGCAGCAAAAGTAACTTGTCCATCTCTCCCTGCCGGGCCTTGTGGTCCAGTTAAACCACGCTCACCAGTAGCTCCTCTAGGTCCTGTTAAATATTGCAACTCACTAAATCTACTTCTACCATTACCAACTTTTAAATATCCTGTGTCGCTCTCTACACCTATTTCTCCATCCAGGAGGATAAGGGAGCTGTTTCGCCACTCATTAGCTGCCATTCTTTTATGTTGCACTCTTAAAGGTATTTTTTCTATTGACATCTAGTTGACACCTCCATCTATTATATATTGCGGTTGTTCGTTCCATTCTCCTTGCCACTCTTTCATCCAATCTTCTGTAAACTCTGGATGGTCATTAGCATCCGCTATCTTTTTAAAAATTATATTGATATTCAAAACATTTTTATTAGATATTTCTACTGTTGTATATACCATTTCCAACCAATCGCTAAGTAATAAGTTGTTATATGTAGAACTATAGACGTGAAGTAAGTCCACTTCTTTTGTTCCTTTTTCTAGCACTTTATCTATTCTAGGATATAGGTTGTTTTTCGATACTAAACTTACTCTTGCGGTAAAAGGTAATGGTTTGTTAAATACTACTTTTATATCAGTAAAATCGTGGGTTCTACACTCTGCTTCCCAGCTTATAGTGTATTCTTTCCCCACTTCAAAACCATCTCCATTGTGAGATAATTCTATGTAAGCTGTTCCTAGTGGTATCTCTCGCTCGGTAGCACCTTCTAATCTGTTTTTGTTATAAGTGATACTATCATCTGTACCTACCATTTTTACTGTAGTTTCAGCTATTTGGTTAGTCTCTTCAATTTTCTTTCTAAGTTCATCTAAATTACCACCATCAAAGCTGGATAATTTGCTGTTAAACTCTTTTATAGTTGAATTGACTTCTGTTTTGAAAGTGTTTATTTTATTTTCTAATTCAATAGCTTTTTCTCGTTGGTTTTTCTCGACTTCAAGTTTTGCTTTTTCTATCCCAGATTTTACAGAATCCTCAATTTCTTTTGATTTTTCATTAAAGTATTTTTGAAATATTGCTTCTTGTTCTTCCAGTAGGGCATTAATTCTAGCGTTTAAACTATCTGTTTGAGTTTGAAGAGATTCTATTTTTGCATTAGCGCCACTATTAAAGCTAGCTCTGCTGTCTCCAACCTCTATTTCGTGATTTTCTTCAAGAATGACATCCCAGACTACTTTTACTACTTTAGCATTTTCATTAAGTATATTTAGATCTTGGTAAAATACTTTTAACCTATCACATAAATCTACTTCTTCAAGCGCAGGAGTATCAAATATACCCTCTACTTTTGATAAGTCCTGGTAATTTAACTTAAGATTTACACTAGGCACTCCTACATTATTACTTTTAATATAAGAATTAGCCTTATTTCTCAAATGCTCTACAGTTTTTAAATCTTCATCATTAGAAAAGTCAATCTTTAATATTCTTTTGTGCGTAAATTTTCCCACATGTGGACTATCAATTAAAATCTCGGGAAGAGTGATTAACTGTTCTCGATTATTGTCGTCTGTATATTTTTTAAAAGGGAATACGGTGGTATAAGTTTCTAAAATCGACTGTTCCTGCTCTAAATCTAATAAGTTTTTTCCGTAAGCAATTATTGTAGGACTATCTACCCCCATTTGTTTATGGAGTTTGATATTCAAATTATCGAACTCATACTCTCCGCCCCATACATCAAGAATAGATCCCGCTTTACCTCCAAGCGCTTCTCTTGCATTATCGATACTTTCAATTTTCCAGGTAGTCTTATTATTGGTTAAAATATCGGACCATACAAAAAACTCTTCTCTACTATCAAGCAAATTATCTCTCCAAGTCAATAGTGCTCTTGTAGCATCACCATCAACTGAAACATCAGGTCTGAGAGCGTTCTTCGATGTTTTTGCTTGTGAGATATGTTGGCAATAGATTTTGTAACCTTCTTTTGTTTTAGTTATTTTAGAAACTTCAAATCGTTGATTTTTAGTTCGATATCCAGTATCGACCTTTATCAACATTCCCTCTTCTATCTTTTTAATATCCTTACCGTTGACGGGGTAATCAAATTCCAGGATATATATACCATTCTTTTCTTTGGTCACATAACATTCAGAAGCATCAGAAAGAACCGATACTCCCAAATGTTCAAAGTTTGTTTCATTTGCTTTGTATAAAATCGGATAGGCCATTAAACTAACGCCTCCCATCTTGGAGTGATTTCAACCACAAAAGAATTATTATCCCATGTTATTGTGTTATCTCCTATTTCAAGGTGTGGAAATGGATAAGTGAACACTTTATCGTACTGCGGTTCTTTATTATCCCAGTGGGCCGATTGAGTTTCACAATCAATATTAATGTGTCCACTAACACCTTTCAACCTAAATATTTGAGAATTAATATTCAAATTAATATCTCCTGTTCCTCTTAATTTAATAAGAGGATTAGCTTTTCTTCTTTCTGGGTTTCTTAATATTTGGCCATTAGAAACTGATATCTTATTAAGTCCTGTTTTCAAGTATTTAACAGGATGAATTTTGAAATTTAAGATACATTTTTTCTTACTAGTTAAAGTCCCTTCAATTTTAAAAGTTTCAAAGAAATACGCTTTATAAAGATAATTACTATCCCAACTCAATCCAAAATCATACCATTTCGGCTCTATATTAACGAGATAATCATTTAATTTTTCAATAGTGGTTTCTACGTTAGCTTTTTCATCGTATATTTTGAAAGGAAAAGCACGTTCTACCACATTCAATCTTTTATTATCTTTAATTTTAGCCCCGTTAACACCGTCTATCTCTATTAATTCTACTGAGTTAGAAGAAGACTCTAACTCAATATCATCAACTAATCTTAGTCCTAATTCTTTTGTATTAAGCTTATCATAAGTAATATATTTAGTTATCAAAGTCTATCTTCCTCCTCTTTTACTAAGAATTTAATCTGATTATAGATTTTTCTAACATCTTCTTTACTATTTGTGTGTAGATTTTCAATGTGAAGAAGTGATCCATAATTATTAGTTTTATTGTTCGTTACGCTACTATTAGAGTTACTTCCAACAGGAGCAAATCTTAACGAATTAGTTCCTAAACTCAACATTGCTTCCGGCGGTTTAGGTTTAAACGCTGAAATAGTGCGTTGATACATATCAAGCGCCTTATTTAACACAGGCATATTCTTAACCATTCCTCGAGCAACACCTCCAGTTAAGTGTCGTCCGGTTCGTTTATCAGTAAGTCTTGAAGGTGAGTGAATTTGAGCTTTTGCTCTTAACGCTCTATCAACTTCACTTATAATAGCATTTGCTGCAGCAGTAACAGCTCCTAAAGCCGAATACATACCTTGAGCAACACCATTACTTACCTGAGCACCAATGTTTTGAGCAACCGGTACAATACTTTGTCCTATACTTTGGATAGTATTCTTGATACTTTCCATCGCTGAACGAACATTACCCTCATTACTTCTAAGTCCTTCAGCAATATTCTTACCACTTTCCTGCCCGGCTTTTCTTCCTTCCATTGCCATTCTACTAGCTGTCTGTTGGAGAATAGAGGTCATTTGCTGACAAGTTCCTTGAACCGCACTTTGCGCACTGCTCATAGCACTTGATATAGAAGTGGCTAAACCGCCCATTGCAGAGCCAACGCTCGCTAGTGTTGAAGTAAATCCGCTTACAACTCCGTTTACATTAGATAGTGTTGAGCCCATTGTAGATATTTCAGAATTGAACGAACTTATATATCCACTGGCGCTCATTAATCCGGCTAGAGATGCAACAACACTAACACTGAACGTTTGAACCGCTGTTGATGTTGAAATTAGCGTTGCAGGTAATCCGTTTAATGATGTATTTAGGTTTGTAATTAAAGTAGGAATAGAAGTCAAGGCCCCCTGAACAGAGTTGGCTGCTTCTCCTAAACTTAATAAACCTTGTGCCATCGTTTGCATTCCGGTTCCTGCTGTAGTCATTTCTCCTGCGTGTGCAGAAATTTTCCCCACACCTAAAGCAGTTGCAGCTAAAGTAGCGACCAAATCACCTAAATTTAAATCAACTAGAGTTTTCACCCCTTCGGCAAATAATCTGAATCCATTTCCAGCTTTTTCTGCTGATTCTCCGATGCTTTTAATAACGTTCGCTACCCCATCAAGAATTTTTCTGATTGAGTCACCTATGCTATCAATTACTGTTTTTACACCTTCACACACAGTTTTTACGGCAGTACCGAACTTTTCAAATGCAGTTCCTAATCCTTCAAGAACTGATTTAATAGCAGTCCCTACTGATTGAATAACACTTGCCACTCCTTCAAGAGCAAGTCGTACCCCATTACCAAATCCAGTAAATGCTAGAGCTAGACCCTCTAAAGTCCCTTTAATAGCGATACCTACCGATTGGATAATTGTTCCTATTCCTTCAAATACTAATCGTATTCCATTACCTACGCTTTGAATAGCTGTTCCAACCGATTGAATAACACTACCTAATGAAACTAAAACGGCTGATAAGCCAGTTCCTAAAGCAAGAATAACTTGTGACACGGCACTTCCTAAGGCTTGAAAGACCTTAGCAACTCCATCACCTTGAGTTCCTAAAAGCGCAAGTCCTACACAAACTAATGCAATTCCAGCCCCTAATGCCAACCATGTGGTTGGTGGTACTATTGCTATAGCTTGACCTAAACCTCTAAATGCTATCGCTAATCCAGTTCCAATCCCTTTAGAAGCTGTTGCAACAGCAGTTCCTAAAGAACGAATTACCGAACTAACTCCTTGTAGCGCTTTTCTTATTCCATCTCCAAGCCCTTGGGAAGCTTTTTGAACTCCTTTACCTATCCCTTCAACAGATTTACTAATTCCTTTACCTGCACTTTCTAAAGTGCTAACAGCGTTCTTCTTAAACAATTTAAAAGGATTTAAACTTTTAATAAAATTTAAACCTTTTGTTGCTAACTTAATAGCTTTTAACGAACCTACTATTGCTAGTAGGGCATATGCAATGCCACTTATAACACTTGGTGGTAAAGATGCGGTAAATTTTGCACAAGCACCAACAACTCTAGCAATTACGTTAACTAATACACCAAAAGCTTGCGCTACTGTGCTTATTACCCCGCTATTTGCTAAAGATTTAATAACGTTGCTAATTGCCCCATTAATGTTTTTGAATGCACTAATAACTGCACTAATTGCTCCGCTATCGTTTAATCCTTTCCACAATTCTTTTGCTACTGTTACCACATTTCTTATTGAGGATGCTATTCCATTGATTATCCCTTCTATGTCTATCCCATCGAGGAACTTTCCAACTTTATCAGCTAATGCACCAAAATCGAGCTTTTCTAAAGCTTCTGTGATTCCTACAATAGCTTTTATCCCGAACTTGTTGAACTTTTCAAAAGTGGGCATTAATTTATTTGCTATCGATTCTCTTGCTCCATCAATTGCCTGGTCTACAGTTTTAAATTGTGTCGCCATTTTAGAAAAGTGATCATTATTTCCAACTTTCTTAATCGCGTTGAAGAAGTCTTCTGTTTTAACAGTCCCATCTTGAACACCTTTAACAAGCTCAGCTAATGACATTCCCATTTCTTTTGCAACGGCAGCCATTCCTGCGGGAGTTTGTTCCATCATTAACTTAAAGTCTTGCCATGCTACTTTCGGTTTAGCCGCCATTTGAGTGGCTTGCGTACTTAAAGTTTTCATTGCTTGCTGTGGATTTTCTGCAGCAGCTGCAAGACCACCGAATCCAGTTACTAACTTATCTGTTTCCTTAATTCCTACCGCTGCTAATTGTGAATAGGTAGAAGCCATATCGGAAGCGCTATAAATAGTTTTTGTAGCATAATCTTGCATAACAGACTTCGCTTGAGCAATTTCATCTGCAGACTTACCTATCATCTGCATATTACCTTCGAAAGTCTTCCACGCTTTCGCAGAGCTGTTTAATTCGTTAGTCATGCTTTTAACGCTGTTAGATATTCCTCTAATACTACCAACAATAGCTGAGTTTACTAAATTAGCTCCTAACACACTTTTAAAAACAGAACCTACTTTATTTCCAGCTCCTTCAAGACCATTTAATGCTCCTTTTAACCTACCTATACCGGCGGTAGCACCTTTCTCATTAAGGTTGACATCTATTTTAACTTTACCTTCTGCCAATATATTTACCTCCTTTCTTTTTAAATTTTAATCGTCGATAGGAAGTTCATATAAGCGTTGAAGTTTTCTCATGTGATCTTTATATTCCGAACTATCACTCTTACTTGGTTTCCAAGAACGAATTTTGATAACTTCTACAAATTTTGTCCCGTCTGGCAAACCGTTTAATAGTGCATTAAACTTTTTCCAATGTAATTTACCTTGTTGCTCAATCAAATCTATGTTATAAGCCTGAAAAAAAGAAGCAAATATATAATCTGAATCGAATTTCAAACTATATAATTGCTCCTCTTCCTCTCCCCTGCGCTCCGGCATTGGATTACCGGCTAAATCATATTCAATAGGATTGAGTTTTTCGTTTTCAATATGCTCTTGAAAAATTTCTTTTAAGATAGTATCTATATCTTCAAAATTATATTTTGTGAAATTATCAAGCTCTTGTTTGGTAAATATAACAAGGGCAAGATAAGGTTTAAATTCATCTGAGATTTCCTCATCTTGCAGCATATCAAACACCCTTAACACATTGTCAAAAGATAAATCTAGCTCATATCTTTCACTACCAACGATTAATTCATCTTTTAATTTGTGAGATAAATCAAGCATGGTTAGTTGCTCAGATATTTAGTTAACGTATTCTCATTTACCAAATTAGGAATTTCGTCTGCTAACCCCCTAATTGTTTGAATACAAGCAATAAAAGTTGGGATAGTTGATTTGTTACAGTACTCGTAAATTTTAATAAAGGTCTCTTCATCAAATAATTCAATCCATAACTCTTTTGTAAACTCTAAAATAGATTTTAAATCATCTATCGTTCCTTTTAAATTTTTGAATGTTTCTTCTACTTTATTAGCTTTTTCACTCAACTTAACTAGATTTTGCAAATTTTCATCACTTGCCACATATCTTAACTCGAACTCTCCAAAATCAATCGGAATTGTATTTTCAAACTTCTTAATTACTACCATGCTTTTTACCTCCTAAATTATGCTACTGGTGTTTCTTTTGGTAAAGTTATCCATTTAATCGTTACTTCAAATTTTTCGTATTCATTCGCATCGCCTTCTCCAGTTTTTATTCCGGATACATTTGCAACTGCAGTCCATTGTTTCTTATTATCCGCCGAAACTACTTTAAACCAAACTTTACGCGCATCTCCTACTTTGTATTTTAAACTAGCAATTAATGCTTGCGCTTCGTCTTCAACGTCAAAATCTCCTTCAAACGAATATCCAGGTTTTACAGAATTAACCTGTTCTTCTGGTGTACCGTCGCCGTCGTACCAAGCTACATCATCTGTATCTTCATCAGTTTCATCATTAACAGTCTTAATATATTTTGCTAATAGTTTAAACGCTTGTTTCTCAGGCTCCGTTGTTGGGTTAGCCGGATTAAATGGTGCTATAAAATGTTTTCTCAGCGCGTTTTTTTGTCTTGTCATATAGTTTTCTCCTTTTATACTTCTAATTTTGATTTTATGTTTAACGTGTAAATAAAAAAGTCTTGTTCATCTCTTCCATTTATGGCTGGCTTACCAACTTCAAGACTTAAAAATTGATAAGAACCGTTTAAACTAGGTAATTGTATATTAAAATCAGATAAAGCAGAGTGGATAGTCCACATTATTGAGTTTGCTTTTTGATTGTCTTGACTTTTTACGGCAATTTCAAAAGGTAAACTAATTTCTTGTGATCCGTCCATATATAATTGTTCCACTTTCCCTCCAGAAATCAGATTGATGACTAAATCGTCTGATTCGTTAAAGTAATCCAACCTTGCTTTTAGAGGTAAGTTTAATGAGTTTAAATAACCACAAAGTACTTCTTGAAAATCGTTGTTTATCATGATATCCCCAATCCTTTCTTAGCTATTTCTTCCCAACGTCCCATATTAACGTCAGAAGCTTTTTCAGTCCACTTACTGCCGGTTCCCGGAATAGTGTATTTCCTAAACGTTACTATCCCGTTAGTACCATAGAAATGCGCTCTAGCATAGACAGTATTCCAAATAGCTGCGCCATTACTAGCATGGCCACTAGCTCTTAATACCCCTTTTCCATCGCTTGGGATATATTTATCGCTGTCTATTACTATTTGATTAGCTACCATGGTTTTAGCGTTTTTCACATTGCCTGGACCAAATTTTTTCTCTAATGGTGTTAAATCGTATGATACTTTTAAACTCATTAAATCACCGTTAATTCATAGGAAAATACCTTTCCCCTAAAGTAATTAGTCTCTATCCCAATTACTTTATATTCTCCGTGATAATCATTAATTTTGGCTTGTAGCCAACTATCATCAACCTCAACGTTTGAATATTTTGGATAAATAAAAATAATCCCCGATTTTAACCTTGTAATGTTAGTTAAACTTTGAGTGTTTATTGACTTATCTATTGAACTTCTATCAAATCTAACATTTTCAACCTCGAAAGTTTGTTGATATTTAACTTTCCCCCAACTATCTTTTTCTCCTGCTAAACTTACCGAAATAGAATCTTTAAGAAGTCTTTTATCTATCATAACAAACTCCTCTATAACCAAATCCTACGCTTTTTAGTAAGTTCATAGTGTCTAAAGATAAATTAAGCTTACTAGCTTCTTGGTTAGCGTTGTTTTCGTTCCCATAATTAAAAGTGGTACGTCCAATACTTACGCTATTAAACGTTACTTTATCTTCGGCAGTGAGAATGCCGGACTCATTTAAATAACGTATTTGATTAGCAATAGCAAGTTTAACTGCTTTTTTTCTAGGGGGAATATCATCTTCTAAATTGTTATTTTGATAAAAATAATTTGTAAACAAGTCAATTGCCATTTCTGCTCTTTGCCTTAAATCTGAAAAATCTTTAATTTCTGCAAAACCTAGTTCTTTAAATTCTTCCAAAGTTAAATAATTCATTGTTTAACCTCCTAAAAAAGAGGCTGAATTACTCAACCTCTTTATCATCTTCTTTTACATCTCCTGGAGATCTGTTCTCTCCTTCTTTAATAAGAGCTTCTTCAATATCTTCTTTTACATCTCCCTGAGTTCTGTTCTCTCCTTCTTTAATAAGAGCTTCTTCCCCTAATACGTTGATGATTTCTTCCGCTCTTTCCTCTGTTAATTCTAACTCTGTTCCTTTCGGAATTATTTCCCAAGTGTATCTGTCTTTAAATTCTACATTTGTTATATATTTAACCATTTATTTTTCCTCCTAAGCCAATGGTGTAGTGCTTGTTACTTTGATGATAGCTTTTTTATTATCATCTAGAACAAAAGTTCCGCCTTTTGCAGCTGCTTGTAGTTTAACACCGTCAAACTCCTCTGATTCAACCGCTCTTGCTGTTTCAATACCAACAAATGGAATTACAATACCGTCAGGAGAGAAAATAGCAACTACGTTATTCTCAAAATATTGTTCAGGAGTTTCAACTAACTCAATGCTTTTATATTTTAATAAACCGTTAGAATCTAAACTTACATTTGATCCTTTTGATTTATTTGTTGAAGCCATATCTACAATAGCATTGTAAAGTTGCGGTCTTAAATAACATTTAACAGGAGCGTTAATCTCCGTGTTAACAACGTATACATTAACCGTATTGAATAGCTTTTGAATAGTTACTTCTTTTAAGTCAGCTAAAGTTTCTGTTTTCCCTGCATTAGTAGACAAGTATTTACCCACACGTTTGTTTATTTCTCTCGTTTGTGCTTCTGAATGTAATCTTAATCGGTCTGCTACTGCAGCATTTAAATCATTGTTAACTGTGTAACGGTCGATACCTTCGTGGATTGCTAAAGTGTAATCATAGTTTACCTCTGTGTCTCCATAAATTACTTCTTTTAACTCCCCAAATCTACTTCCTTTTCCAGTTCCTGTTCCAAATGCTGTATTTGCATCGGTATTATACGTCCCTACTACTACAGGTGTTCCGTTAGTTTTAACCATAAAAGCTTTTGAGTTGTGTTGTACACCGTCTAATGTTTGAATAGGTGCTAACGCTCCTTCAAATGCTTTCTTTACATCAAATACTGTTGATAAAACTTGTTTATATTGAGGCGCATATTGGCGCACAGGTAAATTATTATTTTCTGTTCCCATTTATTTTTTCTCCTTTTTATTTATATAAATCTATAATTGCTTGGAATGGATCTTTTGTATTTTGTCCAGTTCCACTAGGATTGCCCCCTACTGAAATTTGAGGTGTGTTCGCTTGTTGTTCCTGTTCAAATAAGAAAGGTTTACTTTCTCTTAACGAGTTAACTACCTCATCAAGTTTAGGCTTTCCATCTTCTCCTAACTCAATCTTATCCACATCGATAAGTTTCATCAGAACATCGCTATCGTGTGCCTTAACATCTTTTAGTGCCAAAGCAATAGCATTTGTTTTATTTATTTGTGCCAACTTGTTATCACTATCAACCTTGAATTGATTGTATTCTTCTTGTAATTTTTCTAAAGCCTGTTTAACCTCTGAATTAGCATCATTACTTTTAGTAAGCTCTTCAAGTTTAGTTTTTTGTGATTCAAGTTGTGATTTTAATGTTTCATTTTCAGCAGTCAATTCTGTTTTCGCTTGATTTTTTGCGTTTTCCAAACCTGCACCGTACGCTTGCATGATTTTATCAATCGCATCCTTATCTGTAACCCCTGCTTCAACCAACATTTCTCTTTTTAGGCTCATAAATTTAAGCTCCTTTCGTTTTACGTCCTTTAGACTTTATTTAGCACTGTTACACCGTGCAAGGCATAATAAAAAGACCTTTTAACGTCATGTCTAGGACGAAAAATTACATAATAAAAACACCTAGTATTATTTACTAAGTGCTTTATTTTCGTGTAACGGTCTTACTTTTGAATTTCTATCAGGATCAGGAAGTCCTACTCTTTTAGCAAATTGGCGATATTCCTCAAATTCATTATCAGTCTTATTATAATTAGGGATGTGTCGTAAATAACTAAATCTTTTAAATTCGACTTCTGTTAATTTCTTTTTACTCATCGTTATGCACCTCCAAAATCATTCGGTCCCCATCAATTTTTTTAACCTTATATTTCAATTTGTTAGAAAGTAACAATTCTTTTTCGTTAACTTCATAATTTGTATTCGCTCCAATATATAAAGCTTTTGTACCTTTAGGGACGTGAATTTCTAAAAACTTAGCTTCCTCCTCGTAATAATCTTTTATATCAGTATAGAAAGCCATTGCTTGATCTTTATCTAAACTTGTTGAATAGAATACTTTACCTGAAATAATATCCCCTTCACTAACACCTTTAAAATATTTAGCTTTTGTACCTCTAAAAGTTATCAAATCTTTATCTAACTTAAACTTTCTAATGGCAGAATCAATATTTTTAACATCTTCCCCACGTTTATAGTATTCATCACCAACTAAATAATCATTAATTTGTTGATAGCCGCCTTGTGTATAAGATTTTAAAGATTTCAATTCTTTATCAGTGAATTTATTATATACAGTATCACTATTTTTCTGTAATTTCTCAATTTGAGAAATATTTAAAACCTTATAATCTCTCCTATCTTTATTATACACCTTTTTCGGCTTATCTTCAACATTTTTAGCAGGATACTTATCAACTACTGTGGGATTCTTTTCTATAAGATTCTTACGCCCGCCTAAAAGAGTTTTTTCTCTCAATTTCAACTTTTGTAACATCTCTTTATCATCTAAATTCCTTATTAACTTTTGCTTATCTCTGTTAATTCTAATCTCACGATCAAATGCTTTTAATCTCGCTTTATCAAGAGCGTTTTGTTTAGCTTCCGCTTCAGATAAGTGTTCTAAATAATCAGGTAAATCAGGTTTATAATTCACACCTACTACAAATGGTGTCAAATAGTGTCCACAGTTTATTCCTAAACAACCTCCGGGACTGCCGTATCCATAGTCCGGTAAACTTAACACTCTTTCACCATTAATAGTTCTTGCTACTCCTTTAGTTACTATTTGATGTTGTAGAGGTGCACACAATTCTCTAGCACTTGATTTAGTGCTGTAGTAAAATGTATCCACTCCTAATTCATCTGCGGAGCGTTCCCTCATTTCTCGATAAGTCCTAAATGTCGTTGTGCGTATTACCGTTTGTGCGTAACGCTCTACAGTCCAAGTTTTTCCACCTCTATCTCTAAAGGCTGTAAATCCTCGCTCGTACATTTTTAAAACCGCTTCTGATAATGCTTTATTGTGCGACTTTGTACCAGACACTACACTAGCAACCGCACTCTCTAAAGTCTTTTTATAATTATTTTGTAGAGCTTTCGGCATTGTTGTATTAATTAGATTATTAAGTTCAAACATTGTCTGTTTTGCTAACGAGTTCAAACTATCTTGAACTAACGGATTAGGTTTAACATTAGTTTTTAAAGCCTGTGCCAATTGTTGATGACTATCTCGATAAATCTTATACCCCTCGTTAGCAATTACATCTTTGAACACATGCTCAGCTACTCCTGTTCGTTTTGAAATATCTCTTACACTTTCTTCTGTTAATAGGTGCATATCATTTAATTTTTCTAATTGCCAAATATAAGGATTATCGATTAAATCAGCCGTCCCACGTTGCTTTAATCTCCTGATAATATTGTTCATCATCTGCATCGTTAATTCGTGGTACAATTTTTCAACTTCTTTTGATTTTACCCAATATTTACCGTCATTATTCTTTATCTCCATAGATTACCTCGTCAGTTCTTTCAAGGTCTGGTTGTGCTTCATCATTAATTTCGGATAACATTTTGCCAGCTTCTTCATCAGTTACTCCTAACACTTTTGAAATAGCATACTGCTTACTAACAATTCCACTTGCTAATGCTTTAACCCAATAATCAAGCTCTGCATTTCTATCTGTGAACACTCCATCATCAAGGTTAACAGATATATCTTCAAGTTTAGGTATTTCACCGTTATATATTCCATGTGCCTTACCTAATTCACAAATAGATACTACAAGCTCTTTGATTGAATGTTCTACTAGTGACACAATGCTGTTTCTTAGTTGGAAAGTGTCTGAATTTTCGCTGACAACCTCTGTTGCTGTCTTCATTGTCTTTCCGTCAAAACTAAACATTCCACCACTAACTCCAACTTGCATTTCAAACATTGCTAATCCTTTGTTAATAGCTTTGATATAATCATCAGCTCTGATTGGTGTAGTTAAATCAACGATTTTATTATCGTCAAGTCCTCCTCCTATTTGAACAAACACATTTTGATCAGTTTCAAATCTTCGTTTAGTCACGAACTTATTGTCTTTGCCAGCTTGAAAAGTCATGTTTGTTAATCCATCAGGAACAGCAACTCTTCTTTGTCCCATTTTTATTTCCCACATGAATTCATCATATGTTCTATTAATGAAATCAATCGTTGTTTTAGCATTGTCAAATATTGAAAGTCCTAATGGGCTGTTAATATCCTTGTTGTTCATTCCTGGTGTTTTTAAATAAGTAAATAACGGTCTACTTAATCCTTTAATCACAATGTTTTCTTCAAGATTCTCATATAATTCACTTAACAACGTTTGACTACCTATTGTTTCTGAATTAGTAGATTTATACAACTCATTAGTTATCGTTAAGTCTTCATTATTCCATTCGTGAAACTCAATTAAGGTGTAATAAGTATTAGTCTTACCTTGGCTTTTAACTGTTTTAGTAACAATAGCTGCACTGCTTACATCTTGCATATTGCTTTGCAATGGTAAAAATACTGGTGCTTGAATGAATGCTATCTTAATAGTTTTGCCATCAAAATAAGGCCTCATTGCCATTCCACCTAATGCTAAACAACTCTCAAGATATCGTTCAAAATTCTTGTTAAATCTGTCATTTAAAAGAATATCGTTAACAAACTCATTAATTGTTTCATTATCAACTGTGATCTCTGCTTGTTCGTTATAAACTAGTCCAGCTATCTTCTTACAAGCTGTTCTTGCTAATGGTAAGTGATTAAACTTCCTTGTGCGCTGTTCTCCGTCCGTGTTAAGGTAGGTAACATCTTTAAACTTACTCTGGAAGTATGTTAAATTGTTCTTTATTCGATTGTATTCTTCTGAAGATACAACTATCTTCGGATGGTCTAATATGCTTGTTAAACTACCTCGCATTGTGTACTTGCTCCTTTTAAAAAAATTCTTAATAATTTGTATAAGCCCCATTGTTAAACTCCTATACTTTTAATCCTAATAATTTTGCATTGTCCAAAACAAAATACTTAAATTCGTCAACCGTGTGATCATCTTCTTTAATTACTTTTGGTTCTGGTGTTTTAATAGTTTTCTCATCATATCTGTATATTTTGTGTTCTTCAATGAATATCTTATTGTTTTCGTTATCTAAATAAAAAAATCTTCCTTGCGCTAATAAACTTGTTACTGTATCAATCATGGTTTGATTTTTTCTTTTAGCAACTGGGTTCCATCTAATCCCAAAATCTTTAAAATACTGATTCCTTAATGCTCCCTCTGCACTATCTATTGTTAATTTAATAGTTGGCACATTGTAGAGATCTTGCACTCTAGAAATAAAATCATTAATCATAATAGTTAAATCACTAGGCGCAGCTTTAACAGCTCTTCCTGCAGGAGAATAATAAAACGTATCAAGTAATATTACGTTACCTTTAGCAGTAATACCATAAGCGCCACACGCTGTCGCACTTTGTTGGTGTCCTGTATCGAGCGCATAAGATATTCCTATGATTTTATCATTGCTAGGTAACTCTTGTAATGGATGAAAGCAAGTCATATTGTAGACATTATTCCCTATTCCCACTGGTTTACCTAAATAAATATAAAGATAATAATCAAAGTCATTTTCTTTAATTCTGTTGATATCTGCTAACATTTGATCAGTTACAAATCCTAATTCATCATTCAAATAACTTGATTCATGCACTAGATAATTTTCAACTGTTTTCATTTCTTCACTCCACTCATTAATCCATGCATAAGGATTTCTAGGGGGATTATAGCTCCAGTAAAATTTCACGAACGGCACTAATTTATGTTTCTGCCTCATAAAAGTAATGTTAGTTTGGTCAAACTCCTCCTGGCTGTCAAATTCTGCGGCTTCCTCATACCATACAGCTATTATATTGTTAATATCATTCGATTTTAACTTTTGAAAGTCATCTGCGCCATAGAAATAAAAGCTTGAACCTGTGACTTTGTGAGTTATTTTAAACGGAGATACTGTGCTTTTGAATGAATCTGTTAAGCCGTACATGTTTATGGCCCAATTTATCTTATTAAAGACACTATCTCGAATAGTATTTGCCACTTTCCTGATTACTACAACATTGGCTTTCTCACCTTTAGCAATCATTTTCGACACATCTTTAATTAATTTTAAAGCTATTACAGAAGATTTAAAACTGTTCCTTCCGCCTTTTAACACATTGTAAGGCACTTTAGAAAGCCAAACATCTTTGAAATGTGGATTCACGTTCTTTTGAACATCAAACTTAGCCATCTTCCCACCTATCCACAATTACAATATTTTCAGTGGCAGTAGCACTCTTCTCTTCTCTCGCCATATGAATCTTGTTGAGAATATCGGCAGCCTTTAATCTGTCTTTGGCACTTACTGATATATTAGTGATCTCTTGAAATCCCTGACCACGTCCTATAAGCGTTTGTTCTTTATGCTCTCCTCTCATTACTGAGGTTAAATACTCAAGTACTTCTTGTTGCGTTGCTGTTTTTTCTGATTCTATCTCTTTGAGTCGTTCGTCTATGTAGGATTTTATGCCAACATTTGCCAACAATTTATGCGATTGACTTCTTGAGTAATTAGCCGAATAACCCGCATTTAATGCTGATTGTTCAATGTTTCCACTAATGATGTACTCATCAGCAAATTTCCGTTGTTTTAATGTCAATTTTGCCAACTTTCCACCACCTTTCTTGACAAAATAAAAAGACAATCTCTCGACTGTCTTTAAAAATATGATTTGAATTTAGGTAAGGATTAACTATTTCTACAGCTTGATCTTGTTTCGTAAATTAATAATAAAAAATATGTTGGAGATTCTTATGAAAAATTTACCTCACCTAAAATTCCCACACTACCATTTTAACACATGAAAAAGGCTCATTGGGCTCATCATTTTAGAAATTATTTAAAATTTTTAAAAAATCGTCCATTAATCGCTTGACAATCCTTTTAACAGTTGAAATATCCATATGGTATTTGTTAGCTATATCATAGTTCTTCATACGATTAAAATATTTAGCATATATTATTCTGTAACTCTCGGGATCTAGAGATTTTAGAAACTGCTCAATACATTTCAACACACGTCTATTCTCTTGATATACCTTGTTATCAAGCTTTTTAATGATGTTTCTCTCATTTTCCCTACCTGTCTTTTGCGTGCTAACCTCGTTCTTGTCTGCCGGTTGATAAGCATTTAATAAAAAATCGTTGCATTCCATTTGTATGTTTTTATAGTTCTTTAAAAAAAATTTTGCGTCATCCACTGTATATTCTCTATTCATTTTTTCCTACCTTTTCATAATCTACAATCATACTTCTACTCCTAACTCTTTTAGTTGTTCTGCTAAATTACTTTTAATCTTCTCTAATGCGTTTATTATTTCGTGTTCTTGACCTTTTTTAATACCCATACTCCAAATTCCGTTATCTATTGCAATACTTTTTGAATTTTCATTGTATGTATCAATAAAATCATCTATGCCGTTAATATATTGCGTTAAAATGTTAACTTCTTTTAAATCCTCAATTTTCATTACTTGTCCTCCTTTTACAAACGACTTAAACTATGCAAAAAGAATATAAACGCTATTAATACTAACAAACCTAAAAATGTAAATGTTGTTCTAGGGTGTGTATCTATTCCGTTTGCAATTTGCTCTAATTTTTTTTCTATCTTATCTAAAATCTTCATTAGCAAAATACCTCCAAAATTTCATCACCAAATTCATCAATGCAAGCTTGGGTTATTTCTTCTGATTTGAAATAAGGCAGTTTTTTAAACTCGGTTACAGTGTGGGCGGCAAAGATATTAAGTTTCTTCTCTATTCCAGAATAATATATGTCGTATTTAGTAATGTCTTCATCCAAATCAAACTCCCAATCCCCCTGCTGTTCTTTCGCCCAACATTTTATCTTCTTAATTAAAGTTTGTTCTTTTAGGAATTACTCGGCTTGTTGTTCTGTTTGAAAAGATAGACCTATTTCGTATAAATATTTATCATAGCTATGGTCTATATCAAATAACCTTTTTTCTATCTCTCCTGTGTAATCGTCAAAGTAATACACTTCTGCACCATCTTTCGGATAACTTATTTTATAAGGTTTCTTTTGTAACTTCTCTAACTCTTTCTTTAGTTCGTCTATCTCTGCTTGAGAATTTTCTATTCGTTTAGTTAACTCTTGTATCTTTTGTTCTTTGTTCATTTTTATACCTCCTAAAATATCCCCGCATCAAAATCAACTTTCGCATACTTATAATTCTCTATCTCACTAATCTTAATAAGTTGACCTACTATTTCAATGGTTGAATTTTTGTTTCTAATTCCATATCGAAGTTTCAGTCTATTAATAGACCTTATGTCCGTTAGAAACTCCAAAACTTCTCCGTTTTTCATCTTGATTATTAGTTTATACTTCACTCCACCAACTCCTCACTTTCGCATATGTTACCTATGACCGTTATATCTTGATATGAATTTATTAGATTAGCCATATTAAAACCGTGATATTCTAAATAATAAGATGTTCCACACTGTTCTTTGACTACTATAAAGATACTACCTTTTAAATCTTCATCTTCTCCATCATCATGATACTTGACTATATCGTATTCACAGATACAGTTGCCGTTTTTATCTTTATATCCAGTGTTTTTTAAAAATCTCACTTCATCAAAATCAAACTGCACATAGTCTGCATTGTCGTTTAAATAAACTTCAACTGTTTTTTCATGAAAATTAATAATTTCCACTGGCAATACTAAATCTAATTTTTTAATATACACTTTTGGCTGTAACATTTTCTTATCCTCCTAAAATTCGACATGCTGCAACTAATGTTAAAACTATTAATGTGAACATTATCATTGCGATTAAAAATCTTTCTTCTATACGTGTTATGTAATCGTCGAATTTATATTTTATATCATTAAATTCATCTTCTATCCCATTTCTTTCTTCAATCTTTACAGTTGATAATGGTTCGTGTATTGTAAACGGATAATCGCGACAATATACCCCTTTTTCTACATCATCGACATAAAATGTTTTATTTGAAACAGTGATTTTTAAATCCTTGTTTCTTACTGTTCCTTGCCGCACCCTGTCACAAGCCTTCTTTATATCGATAACATCAGCGGCATCAATTAAAGTTTCTAGAAATTCACCATTTTTAAACCAAAGTTTTATTCTAACTTCATTCATTTCCTACCCTCCTACTTTTTCTTCTTACTTAACGTGTATATTAATTCGCTCAAATCAACACACGATCTCATTAATTCTTTATCTTTTAAGATATGTCTATATCTCCTGTTCAGAATTAATAATGCTCCTCTGGATATAAGTTTTAAATTATCTATATCAAAATTTCTATTATTTCCATCAAGAAAAATAATTACTTTACCTTTTGGAACTTCCTTTTTATAGTGCTGTTCCCAGATATATCTGTGTTTACCTAGCCACTTATTTCTTCCCACTTTTATTTCAATATATCCATCTTTGCTTAATCTCTCTGAATACATTTCTCTTGTATTATGAGGTAAGTTTCCTTTCTTGAAGCTAGTTCTATTTGCTCCCGTAAGTCCTTTTAAACCTTTATTCCAGGGTATGTTTCCTTTTTTAAAACTTGTCTCATTTGGTTTACACCCTTTTTTAAACCATCCACTATTTTCCATTTTCAATCATCAACGGTAACGTTGTTCCCCTTCCAAACTCATCTTTATATTTTTTAGCTTCTAAAGCCAAACTTGCGTTGCTGATTATAGTATTTCCAATTTGAGTTATAGTCTTGGCTCTAGCCATTTCTTCTTGTAGTTTTTCACCCTGTAGCTCGTCGTCGTTAATTCTCTCCAAGACTTCGAATAAATGATTATTTAAATCTAATAGTTTGTTTTTTGTCATTACCCTAACCCCCTACTCCATTTCTCTCTGCTGTTCTTTTTGTTTGTTCTGCTTGCTCTTCATAAAGTTTCAATAGTTTTTGTTCTAATTTATGGTTTTGTATTTTTAGTTCTTCATTTTCTTTTTTAAAAACAAATGAGTTACTTGCCATAAGTATTGTTCCTATCAATACCCCAAAAAGGAATAGTGATAAACTTATTCTTTCTTTGTTTCCTATCATACTCCTTAACCTCCTATATCCTTTGGACTACATCCTAATACATCTGCCAGCCTTTTCAACGTTTTAAATCTTGGACTCAGCCTTTGTCCAGTTCTGATTAGTTTAATCACGTTAAAATGTACTCCTGATACTTTGTGTAATTCTTTATCAGTTATTTTCATCTGATCCATTATTTTTTGTAGGTTGGTCATTTATTAACCCCCTCTTTAACTTTCTTAATTCTTGCTTTCAAGCTTTGCATAATCTCTTCTTGCACATCTGCTTTGCTGTCTAAGGCCCTCATTACATCTTCATCTCTCGTTCCCTGAGTCACTAAGTGGTGAATTATTACTTTTTCCTTTTGGCCTTGTCTATGTAGTCGCTTATTAGCTTGTTGGTAATGTTCTAAATTCCACGTCAAACCGAACCAACAAACATGATTCCCGCCTTCTTGCAAATTAAGTCCGTAAGCTGCACTTGCCGGATGAGTTAGTAAAATGTCAATCTTTCTTGCATTCCAATCATCCTCATCTTGAACCGTCTTAAGTTCTCGAACTACTAAATTGCTTTTCTCTAACGCTTTCTTAATTCGTTCTTTGTCGTGTTGAAAGTTGTAAAAAACTAATAAACTTCGGCCTTGCAAACTTTCTACCAACTCAAGAAAAGAATCGATTTTTGCGTTGTGAACTTCGGTGTACACTCCTGAACTATCATAGACAGCCCCATTACTGATTTGTAATAGCTTATTAGATAAGGCTGCTGCATTGACTGCTGTTATTTCTTCTGCTGCATCTTCAATCTCCAGGACAAAATCTCTTTCCATTTTGTCATAATCTTTTCTAGCTTTGTCACTTAAAATAACTGGAATTTCATTATAAGATAAGTCTGGAAGTTCTAAATAATCCTCTGTTTTCATGCTTATACAAATATCTGAAATCTTATTAATAATGTGGTCGTAGACTCCTTCTTTAACTTTATAATCAAAAATTTGACTCCTATTCCTATTGTTTGGCTCCATATATCTATTTCTAAAATGAGTGATATATTTCTCTAATCTCTCTCCTTGATCAAGTAAATATATTTGGGCCCACAAATCTTCAACTCCATTAGGACTTGGTGTTCCTGTTAACTCTATCAACCTATTAATCTTAGGTAGCACCATTTTCAAAGCTTTAAATCTCTTACTTTGACTATTTTTAAAACTACTGCTTTCATCAATCACAACCGTATCGAAATACCAATCATTCCTCAGATAATCTACTAACCATGGAATGTTTTCACGATTGATAATATATATATCGGCACTTACACTTAAAGCTTTAATCCTCTTTTGTTGACTTCCTAATACTAGACTTACTCTGAAATCTTTTGTATGACTCCACTTATCTTTTTCTTTCGACCATGTTCCCTCTGCCACTTTTTTCGGTGCAATAATCAACACTTTGTTAACTTGAAACCTATTGTATTTTAATTCTTTAATTGCTGTTAAGGTTGATACTGTTTTTCCCAACCCCATATCAAGAAATAATCCGCACTTAGGAACATTGATTACATGATTAATTGCCGTTAATTGATATTTATGTGGAATAAAATCTTTCACTTTATCAACTCCTCTACTAACTTATCTACCTCTTCTTTATTTTTTACTTTATAAACTTTTTGACCTAACCTATTAAAATCTCTCTCTACTAATTTTTGCCTTGCTGAATATCTACCACCTATAGGTCTTTTCAATTCAACAAAAGCAACGGGTTTATTTTTTAAAATAATAATCCTATCTGGTACACCCGTATATCCAGGTGACTCAAATTTCAAACACAAACCTTTTAAGTCTTTAATTTTCTTTGTTAAATATTTTTCAATTTGCTTTTCTATCATTTATCTTTATTCAACCTAATCATCAATTTCAGATTTTTTAAATTTGTAACTTGTAACTTTATTTTTCCTATACATTATATAAAACATAGAATTTATAGAATTTATAGATTTATTTATTTCTATAATTTCTATATTTCCTTTATTTTTATATTATATATAGTATTTAAAGTTACAAAAGTATATATAAAATATTAATTAGAGTTATTATATCAACGTTTATGAGGTGTAACTTTAGGTGTAACTTTCTACTTTTAAAGTTACACTTGGTATGGATAAACATTGATATAATAATGTTTTATATTTTTTGAAAGTTACACCAAAGTTACACTTGATTTTTAGATATGTAACTTTGATTTTTGAAAGTTACACCAAAGTTACGCCCAAAGTTACACTCTTTTAAATCCTTTTTGAGGACCGTAAACTCCAAAACGTGATGATTTTTCTTCCTTAATCCACCCAACTATATTACTAATTATTTGGTTTATCTCTTTTGCATCACTTCTTTTCATGAATCGTAAATCACCTTTTAGGCATTCTTCATAAACTTCAACTGCACAAACTTTTTGCCTGTAAACTACTGGTGCATCATTATCAAATTTACCTGATAAAATCTGTAATCTTGCACCCTTATCAAGAGAATACCAGTTCTCAGTAATAGGTTTATCAAGGTAATCACGTATCAAGCCTTCTTTCGCGTTAGACTCTTTATGATGTTCCCGTGCAATATTGGCCAACTCTTCGGCCGCCTTACTAAGTTGCAAGCTTTCACCCATTACAAACAGGGTATATGCTTCGGCCCATACCTGGTCAACCTCTTTTGGTAAATCCTCCCAAACACTTTTTTTAATATCACCTAAGCAAATATCAATAGGCCAAAAACGTCTATTTCCAGTTGGATCTTTTAAAAATTCATCATCATTTGACGTACCATAGAAAACACATCTTCTGGGATACTTGCTTGTACGTCTTCCATACGCTTCCCTGTATATATCTTCTCTTTTACTCAAGAATTGCTTAATTGCATTAGTATCATGCCTGTTCATTGCGGTAAGTTCTCCTACCTCGACAATCCAGCTTCCTTGGATAAGTTCAGAAGCCTCTTTACCTTCGAAAGTTTGTAAGCTGTCGTTAAACCACTCTTTGCCTAATATAGAAAAGAATGTACTTTTCCCAACTCCTTGAGGACCAGCAAGAATTGTCATAACGTCAAATTTAACTCCACCAATAATGGCTCTTGCTACCGCAGCGACTAAACTTTTTCGAATAGCTTCTCTTGTAAATGCGTTGTCTTCCGCCCCAAAATAATCTATTAGTAAGGTGTCTATTCTTGGTACACCATCCCATTTTAAATTGGTTAGATATTGTTCCACATAATTAATTCTGTTGCTATCACTGACTATTAAAAGTGCCTTGTCTTGCTTATCTTGACCTGTTATTTTATAGACACTTTCCAAATATCTTGAAAAAGATGCATCGTCCACCTCTGACCAGTCCCTGTGGTCTTTGCTTGCGTCGTAATGCTTATCCCACGGAAGCTTGCCAAAAACTAAGCCTCTGTTACTGAATGTGTCTATGGCAATTTTCCCTTTTAAATTTGGATCATGTTCCAAGATTAATACTATGTTATTTATAGTTTTTTGAATTTTACCTTCTTCACTTCTTTCTAGTTGAGAAAGCCAGTCTAATTCGTCATCTTTAGAGGTTTCTTCACCAACTACATTAAATATATCTTTAGCGTTGGCCACCATTTCACTATTCATCAAAACTGCTACATTAGCATCTTCAAGAGCTAGTTTTTTCATTGCTGTATATGATGGATATTTGCTTACTGGTGTACCGTCTTTTACGTTATCATCTAAATTGCTAAACTTGTGTATTCTTATTAGGTCAAACGAGTTAACAAGTTGGCCACAACATGGATCCGTCGCGTGATGAGAATATAAGAATTTATTATCATAAATCACAGCACCGCCAGATGTTGTTCCGCCCGTGAAAGTGTATCTATCAGGAGTGGCCGTTGATTCATACAAAGCAGGAATAAACGTTTGTATTGCAGATGTAATATCGTAAACTTTACAAAATGAACCAACTAAACCATTTTTAGTAGAGGGTCTTGTTGTCTAGCTAAAAGTTGTTTTTGTCTGGTGTCTTGTCCTGGTACATGTGGCCAGGTATTAATGTCAGTCCAATCATCATACATGTTAAGTATGCCTTTGCGGCTGCAAAATTGACCTGGGTAAAATTGATAAATAAAATCACTATCCACCGAACATGAGGGATAATACATAAATCGGTTAACCTCGAAAGTAGTCGGGTCACAATTTTCAATTCCTAACAAGCTACCTAATTTTCTAGCAATCGGTTCATACTCATCTGGAGAACAACTCTCATCAAGTGGAATAAGAACCCTGAGTCTAGGTGTATAATTGCTGTGTTTTCTAGTTGAATAAACAACCGCTGTACACCCAAGCGAACCAACTCTTTTTAAAATATCGTCCGTCATATTTGGTTGAATGTTATCTAAATCCAAACAGACAACATCACGACTGATTATGTTCGTTGCTTTTCTTCGGCCATCTAAAAGCTTAGCCCCAGTGAAGCCCCCAACATCTTTTAACTCATCTTGTTCTGATTTTTTAAGTTTGAGAAATTCCTCATATTTCTCTTGTGTTCTAACCGGAGATTTTAAAGTTTCTACAAAATCAAGCCAGCTAATGTCTGTATTTTGCCAAACAGTCGCTTTTCTGTGATTTGCTTTTGCAATTCCTAATAATCTATTTGCTTGCACTTTTTAACCTCCTTTCTTAATCTTTCATATAATATTTAGTCTCAAATCCAGCGCCTTTTAATATTAATCCTGGAGCCCAATTAATTGGCTCGGCTAAAATATTATTTACATCTTCTAGTTTTTCATCGTCGTAAGCATCAATAACCACTTCGTCGTGGATGTGCATTACAACGTCATAATTTTTCTCGTACAATCTTAATAATGTTTCTGCCAAACAATCTCTAGCTATTGCTTGCACTATGTTCTCGACAAGCTTACCTCCGTAAGTAGAGTTGACTTCCCATTTTTTAGTTGTTTGGTTGACCCCATAATAATGGAGTGCATCTTTTCCAAATTGATTAGTCTGTAAGAATGGTTTTGGATAATACAATTTCCGATCACTTGGCAGTTTAATTGTTATAAAATCTAAACCGTACATCATATCCCATTCACGTTGGATCTCTAACCCTCTTACATATTGAGTGCCGTTGCCGTTCATAGCTTGAATTACAGCATCTCCGACGGCATACCACAAGCGAACAATGTTCTTGTTAGCTTCTCTCCAACGAACTTTAATATCCGTAAGTTCGTCATCAGATAGCCCCATTCTGTCAGCCCCCATTGCTATTAAAGCTGACTCTCCGCCTTGATATCCTAATGCTAAAGTTGCTACTTTCCCACGCTGTCTAAGTTCATATTCAGGATTACCTTTTTTAATCTTATCAATCGGAACATTAAACATTTGACTTGCTGTTGCTTCATAGATTTTTCCGTGAGTTGCGAATACTTCGTTAACCCACTCTTCACCAGCAAGCCAAGCAATTACCCGTGCTTCAATAGCACTAAAATCACTTATTATAAACTTATCTTTACTTGTTATAAAAGCTGTTCTTACTAACTGACTAAGTGTATCAGGAACGTTATTATAAAGAATTTTAAGCCCCTCAAAATTTCCTAATTTTGCAAGCTCTCTAGCAGTGTCTAGTGTGCTTATGTAATTTCTAGGTAAGTTCTGAACTTGAACAAGTCGGCCGGCCCAACGGCCAGTCCTGTTTGCCCCGTAAAACTGCAATAATCCTCGAACTCTATCATCTTCACACATTGCATTTTCCATAGCAGAATATTTACTTACACTAGTTTTACCAAGTTGCTGTCTAATTTCTAACACTCTTTTAACTTTTAAAGGCAAATTATCTCTAGAAAGTAAATTGGAAATAACATCTTTTGTTAAACCAGGTAAATCTTCATCAAGCTGACTTTCTACCCAAGATTTAAGTTGTGAAATACTGTTAGGATTTTCAAGTTCTGTAATTTGATAAGCTTCTTCTGTTAATTTCTCTGTGCTTTCAGCATCAATTTTTAAAATAGATTCAACTAACGCCTTATCAATCTTAACTCCTTTAGAGTTCATTAAAATATCCATTTCCCAAAGTCTTTGTTCTTTTGATGGAACTTCAAAAGCTTTTAAATGCTGGTAAATTGTATATTCTGCCTCGACGTCTTGCATGTTGTATTCACAGTATAATTTCCACTTATCTAAATCATGATGTGGGTCGTTCCACGTTCTACCACCATTAGTCTTTGTTGGCTTACATGGAACAGAAAAGTATTGAATCAACCTGCTTCCAGTTGTTAATTTCTTTTTATCATCAGCAATCCCTATTGCATTACCAGTCATGCTTAATCCTGCAGGAAGCCCTAAATACGTAGCATGCACCATAGTGCATCTCCACTGAGATATGTTGGTTTCATATCCTGCTTGATTTAAGCAAAACCATTCAAAAGCAGCATTATATGCGTGCTTAATACAATTTTCATCATCAAGCAATCCTACTATATAAGGGGGGATCTTCTCACCTTGTTTTAAATCCACTAATTGTACTGGCAAATCATTAAGCTTATAGGAGAACATTAATATTTCAAAGTCATCTGACTGGGCATATTTATAGGCCCCACTCTTGGCAATATTGACGCTGCTTCGAGTTTCTATATCTATACTTAAATGCTGCATAGTCTCCTCCTATTAATAGGGGGCTTAATAACCCCCTAAATTTTAAATTTAAAGTGGAAGTCCTGTAATTGGATCTACACCGAAAGTATTTTGTTGAACAGGTTGCTGTTGCATTGGTTGTTGATATTGTTGAACAGGTTGCTGTTGCATTGGTTGTTGCATTGGTTGTTGGTATTGTTGAGGATTAGGGAATGGATTAGCTGATTGTTGAGCACCACCTAACGCGTTGAATACTTTATCTGCCGACACAGGAGCGCCACCTAAAACTTCTCCATCTCTAACTTTTTGAATGTGAGTTAAACCAAACCCTACACCTTTTTTACCTGTATGAATATAAGGAAAAACATTAATTGCTACATTTGCGTAAACTCCTGAATAAATTTGAGACTGGTCCAATATAGGTTGAACATTTCTATCTACTATTTGAGGCTGTCTGTCAGCGTTTGAACTGGCAGTAAACACCCAACACCCTTTACATTCATCACCAAACGGAGTCCCATCTTGTTTAACTCCGTCTCCATCATGAATAGGATTAGCAACCACAGGAGGCATTATCCCGTTCCATTTTTCGTTAAGACCTTTTTGAGTAGCTGCTTGAATTGCAGCATCTAAACTTTGCTTACTTGCTAAGTCGCTTTTTGGTAATAAAATAGTCGCGCTATATTTTGGAGCTTGCTCCGGACTGTTTGAATATGGTTTAAATACGTTCACATAACTTAATCTTACATTTTGTACTACTGCTGTTGTTTCGTTTGTCATAATTTTATAATCTCCTTAATTTCTGTTTTAATTTAATGGTTTAAAAATGCTTGTCACATTTACAGTATTTGTTATTGAAGGTCGTTTGTCATTTTCAAACACTAGTGTAGGCTTACCTTCGCTGGTTACTACCATATCACCTACTAGCGTTGTAAATTGTTCTTTGCCTAAGGCTTTTTCTAGTTTAGCCAAAGTTAAAGGCACTTTATCATAAATTATCGCTTCATCAATACCTCCGTCTATTAATTTCTTAAGTGCTTCATCCTGGTTAGACCAAGAGCGCGAAGTTCTTCCAGCTACCGCCTTAAGACCTTTCACATCTTCACCAGCTAAGCATAGGTTAAGCGCATAAGCTTTTAAATCATTAACCCATTTAGCAATATCCTCACCTCTTGAGATATACTCGTATAGCTTATCTTTTGGAATCTCATTAGGGTTTAGATGTATTTCAGACTCAAGAGTTAAATTATTCTCAGCTCTAGCAGTGCAAATATTTCTCGCTTTGCAGAACTTACAAGCCTTAGCAGAAGGGACTAACTCACCTTCACCGCTTAACGCTTTTTCGGCTTGTACTTTGAAATAATCGCCCCACAGGAGAAGCTCTGTTAAATTGGCAGTCCAACTAGATATATTATTAAGTCTCGGCTGAACTATATTCATTTCAACGTGCTCTATTTGATATATCAGACTGAACGCTTCGTAAGCACCCAGCGCATACAAGATAAGCTGTTCATTTTGTTCTGCTGAAACAGGAACACCTTTACCGTATTTCAAATCAACGATAGAAAGCGTGTTGCCTTGAATAATAATACAGTCACAAGTCCCAAATCCTCCCGGAACCCAGCTAGAAAAATCAACTCTTTTTTCAATCTCAATGTAAGGCTGAGATGAATAACTCAAGGCTTTTTCTTTAATGAAATCCACATAAGAATCTGTATAAGAATCCATTTCAGTTTGATATAATCCATTTTCTTTAAGCTTTTTAACTGCTGCATTAAGCTTTCTTTTTCCAAATCCTTTTGGATCTAAATAATGCTTAAGTTTAAGTTCACTTAATTCGTGCGCTAAAGTCCCTTCCTTTGCATACACAGATTCGCTATCTGGAATACCATCTTCCATCTGCACGCTACCAGGACAAGTCGCCCACCTACTAGCACCGCTAGCGCTAAGCTTAGCATGCGCCCTTTCTTTGTGATTAATTTCAGTCATTAGATATCCGCCCCTAACTCCCTTAATTTAAGCGCAAAAGCTCCAAAGTTCTCCTGTGCTAAATGTGCCAATGATACAGCATTAAATTGTTGTAATAAGCCTTGCAACTGTTGAATTTTTCCAGCTTGCACTAATGCACCAGAAGCACGTTGTAAATCTTCTAAAGTATAAGTTTTCGCAGTCGTTGGCACTGCTGTTTGCACCGGTTGAGTTTGTACTGGAGCGGTATTTTGCGCTGGGGTAATTGGGACAACATTTTGAATTTCTTGAACTGGTTGATTTATATTAGTTGGAACTGATGATATATTTTGGGTAGAAATGCTTCCCACATTAAATTCACCATTACCCAGTTTAATAAGAACATCTTCCAACAAATTCACATCTTCTTTGCTCGCAATAATTACATTTACGTTTACTTTTAATTCCATTTTTAAAAATCTCCTTTATTTTAAATCTTTTAATAATCTTCTGCCTTCTTGAATGTATTGGATCTTAATATTGTGGTCAGTACATTCTTGGATATTGGATATTACTACATCTACTAATTTTTTAAGATATTCTCTTCTTGAGAACTCTTCGGGTGTTTGATTATACTCTTTTAAATAAGACAAGCTTTCCAGAGCCGTATAACATCCATTTTCGATTAAAATTTCACCATTATTTTTTAGTTTACTTATAGCCATCCTCATTTTGGAATAAGGAAAACCTAAGTCATTAACCAAATCATATTTGCTGCAACCAGGATTATTAAAAATATAATTCCTAATTGCTTGAGTTAAATTAACTCCAACATTCTTCCTCATTTTTAAAATCCTCCATTTCACAGACTTTGTTGTCTAAGATATCTTGTGCTTCTCTTATTTTTCGTCTTTCCAAACTGTCAAAATGTACTTCGTCAAGTATGTCAGATATTTTATTACTCATAAAACGGATATCTTCGATAATGTCGGAATATCTTCTAATTCCCATTGTGCTACATACCTCCTAACCTATCTAATAAATCTTGTGCAATCTCTTTTGGAACTTGCTTACCGTCAAGAACAACACACTTAATCTTCTTATCCTGGATAAGCTCTTTCTCTTGTTCGTTCAGCATATCTTTTAACTTGTCTATGGTTGCTATTTCTTCAACTCGAGGACTGCTTGCTGGCTTATCCTCTAAATGATTTAACCAAAATTCACCATATCTAATTATTTTCTGAATATCATCCTTTGGATTTTCGTGTTTCTTATTAGCTCTGATTCCGTATTTCAAAATGTTAGCTTGACAAACACTGCCAAAGTCTTTTACTGTTTTTTGAATTAGATCTATTGTTTCTAAATTTCCAATTTTGTAATGTTGTGGATCTTTAATGTTATTTTCTGTCACTTGCTTTTTCTCCTTTTTTGTGTTATTTTATAATTGAATTTTTTATTAAGTAGCTGTTGTTTTAACGGCTGCTTTTTTTAATACCCCTCTTTTTGCCTTTGAATATTAACCATTGATTTTTTAATGTACGCTTCAAACAAAGCTTCTAAAGAATAATAAATCATTGCAATATCTAGGATTAACTCAATAGCAAACTCTGTTGATTGGATATATACAGTGTTTCCAACTCGCTTATTAAATAAGTATCCCGTTTCAATTTCATTGATCATAGCTTTTTTATGATTTTTATTTTCAATACGTTTTAGAATAAAAGCACATCTATCAATGCTATATACTTGCTTATCATTGTTCATTAGAGATAGTGCAAATGCTAAACAGTCTGCTAATTCATCAAGTTGTTTTTCTTTTGGAGTTTTATTTTGTTTCCAATCTTTGAAAAATCCTATAGCGTTGTACCATTCGTGAAATTCTTCACATAAAGCAGTTTCTATGTGTATTTTGTTCCATATTTTGATATGACTATCAACTTTTCTTTGCAGTTCTTGTAATTCTATTAATTTGTTATGTAATTCATATTTATTCAATTTGTTCCTCCTATTCAAAATACTTTTCAAATCTCTTATCAAATCCAACCCACATTGACCCAGTTACTAATATGTATCCTGCAAAAAGTTGTTCGAACTCAAATTTAGTCATTGCTAATGCACACAGGAAAATTATTGTAAATGTCCAGTATATTAGGTTTAATGTTCTTTTTTGTAAATGTTTAATCATTGCTGTTCTCCTTTCAATTTGTTTAAATCTATGTCTAATACCGTTGCTATTTTAATTACGTGATTTAATCTAGGATTCTTTGATTCCCCTTTTAAAATGGAATAAATTGTTTGTTCAAAAATCCCCGTTAACTTTGCTAACTTGTATTTACTCATGTTTAATTCTTTTAAACGTTCATTTATTAACTTATTAAACTCTTTCATAAATGTTTGACCTTCTTTCACTATTAATAGCTCAATATGAAATAAATAAACGGAACATGTAATACTATCGCCCAGGTGACTATCTCTAAAGTTCTATTTTTCGTTTTCTGGGCGTAAATAATTAAACATAAATTTATTAACATAAGCACCACATATATACATTTAAATTGAACGCTCATCTCTATTCTTTTACCCCTTTCATTAACTTCTTTGATATGTGCTAGATCTCTTAAATTTAAATTGTATTTTCTTTTAAAAACTTATTAACTTCGCTTTCTAGGTAAATGTATTGTCTACCTACTTTAGTAGGTCTAAGTCCTCGAATATTAAGTTCAGCTAAGGTATCTTGACCTATATTTAACTCTCTGCAGAGTTCTTTTTGGTTAAACCTTCTATCAAGAACTAACTTTTCTTTTAAAATCTGATAAACTTTCTCCGCGATTGTGTCGATAAGTTTGTCAATAAAATCACTAGAGAACATATTAATCACTCCTTTCTTTTTGTGATATAATTACCTCAAAGGAGGTGAATTATAATGAATGATATTAGTTTAAATTATTCTTTAGTTTTGACTGAGGGTAAAATCAATATTGATACATCTTTCGTTGGTGACGGTGAAATTACAAGAATTATTATCGAACAAAGTAAAGATGTGATTGCTCAACTTCAACTTTTGCCTAAAGAAGTAATATTATATTTTGAGCAGCATAAAGATAGGATCATACTTAAATCAAATAAAGAATTAATTCAAAAAGAAGATAAAGTTTATATTAACTTTTAATCTTCCCCACCCTCAATTCAATAGAGTTGGGGGTAATTTTTATACTCGAATAATTTTTCCCATCTGTCACTACTGTTTCAGATTTTAATGTTTTATTATTTATAACTTTTTCTTTTTCAACCATTAATTTTCTCCTTTCTTTTTTTTATTAAGATTACGGTTAAACCGTAACTAATGATTAAAAAAAATAATTGCGATTTAATCGTTAACGTAAGTTAAAAAAATAATTTGGTCATATTTTATACCGTATACTTTTTCAATTTTTTTTATTATGGGTACATCTGGAAAACTTGTTCCGCGCTCATAATTACTAAGAGTGTCTTTGCTTACACCTATTAGTTTAGAGGCTTCTAGTTGAGATAATTTCAATTTTCTTTTTCTCCATTCTGCCAAAGGTAACCTTGTTTTATTAGGTATCATTTCCTCACCTCCTGAATTTATTATATTACGGTTAAATCGTAAAGTCAAGTATTTTTTTCGGTTTTTTCGTATTTTTTTAAAAAAAGATTGAATTTTTTACGATAATATCGTATAATAAAAGCATAAAAGAGGTGATAACATGAGTAATTTAGGTAACAAAAAAACAATGAGCAATAATTTGAAAAGATATTTAAGAATTAATAAAGTTTCAAGAACCCAACTATCTGAAAGTTTAGGAATAAGTTATTCAACAATAAGTGATTGGGTAAACGGAAAATCTTATCCTAGAATAGATAAAATAGAAATGATGGCTAATTATTTTGGGATAAATAAATCTGATTTAGTAGAAGATAAAGCAAACCAAAAAGAAATTGATATAGCAAATATGGTTAACGATTTAATGGACAATTTAAATAGTAATCAAGCCTTAATGTATAGCGGGGAACCAATGGATGAAGTAACAAAAGAATTAGTGCGTGCTTCAATCGAGCAAGCAGCAAGAATTGCTATGGCACGTCACAAAACTGAAAATGACAATTAAAGATGTCTACTATTCCTTAGTTGAGGAATTTGGAACAACTAATCCATTCAATATCGCTAGACAATTAGGAGTAACAATACTATTTAACGATTTAGGAACAAATAAAGGGCTATATCATACGTTAGAAATTAGTAACAAAACATATCACTACATACACATTAATAATAACTTATCTGACGAGGACAAACGATATACTATGGCTCACGAACTAGGACACTTTATTTTGCACAGAGGTTCAAACTTGCATTTTCTTAGACGTATTTCAAGAGTACCATTATCAAGGCAAGAGATAGAAGCTGACCTATTTGCAAGCTATTTTATTGTGTCAGATGAAGAAATTAAAGAAATAAACAATATTACTCACATATCAGAATCATTTAAGATTGATTATAGAATATGCGAAGAAAGAATTAAGTATTTAGATAGCTAAAGTTAACTAGCTATCCATTATGGTTTAAAACCGCCAAAATATACAAAGGAGAAATACAATGAAAAAAAGTAGGTTATTATTAAGTTTAATATTAACAGGATCAATAACATTGACGGGGTGTTCATCAAAAACAGAGAATAAAGAAGAGACAAAAAAAGAACAAAAAGAAGAGCAAAAAGAGAAATTAACTGTTGAGAATATTAAATATGAAAATAGAAAAGATCCAAATATAAAATACATAAGTTTTGGAATAATCAAATTAAATTCTCAAGAATGGTCTGGATTGACAGATGAGAAGATTAATAATTTCATCAAAGCATGGGAAGAAAAAAGAGATGCTTATCATCAAAAATTTCTAATAATATACAACGAAAGTACGCAAAAAGCAATAATATCTGCAGGAACAAACGAATCTATCAACTACAGAGCTTTTGAAATAAATGTATCTCAAAAAGAAAGATTTGATGTTTCAACTCCAACAAACAGTATGTATTTATGGGACGAAAAAGAAAAAGCATATATTCATGTGGAATCTAAAGAAAAATTAAATTTAAAATAGCTGTATTGCAGATTGCAATACAAAAAAACTCCCTGCACCCCGCCAAGAGTTAGAGAGTTTTTTAATAACAGTAAGTCCGTTTCGAGAATTAATATATCGTCATATATTAATAGATCTCTCAAAACTACTTAAGATGTGTATATTATATCATATACATAATATCAATTCAATCATTAATTTCTTTGATATGTGCTAGATAGAAAGGAAATGATGAAAAATGATTAAACAATATGAAAAAAACGGAAAGAAATTTTATAAATTTCGAAATATTTACATTGGTATAGATCCACTAACCGGTAAAGAAATAAGAAAATCAAAGTCAGGCTTTAAAACAAAACGTGAAACTGAAATATACATAGCAAACTTACGAACAGAATATGATAATAAGAATTACATTAACAGTAATGATATCAGCTTTTATGAGTTATATGAATTATGGTTTCAAAGTTATAAGGATACCGTCAAACCTAGTTCACTGTATGTTACACAAAACGTATTACAGCATATATTAGAGTATTTTGGGAATGTAAAAGTAAAAAAGATAACTACTCTTTTTTGTCAAAAATATTTAAACAAAAATAAAGACTTTTCTTATAGTCATGTAAAAAAGTTGAAAAGTTATACAAGTTTAATCTTAAAATATGCTGTTAAAATGCAAATTATCCAGTTCAATCCTATGGATAATGCAACTATTCCCAAAAGAAACGAAAAAACTAAAAGTGAAGATACTTTATACTATACTAAAAATGAATTAAAACAATTCCTTGAAATAGTAGACAGCTACAATAATACTGAATGGAAAGTTCTATTTAGACTACTTGCATTTACTGGAGCAAGAAAAGGTGAAATACTGGCGTTAACGTGGAATGATATTAATTTTTCAGAAAACACTATTGATATAAATAAAACTTTAGCAAGTACAAAAACTGCTGTTGTTATCCAAACACCAAAAAGTAAAAGTAGTATTAGGAATGTTTCTATAGATACAGAAACTGCACGGTTGTTAAGATTATGGAAATTAAAACAACGAGAAGAATTTTTAAAACTTGGCATTATTCCAAAAACTAAACAACTTGTATTTTGTAATAGTCAGAATGGTTTTAAATGGATATTTTTCCCTAACTATACATTAAAAAAGATATGTAATCAACATAATTTTAAATTAATAAAAATACATGGTTTTCGTCATACTCACGCTTCTTTGCTATTTGAAAGTGGTAATATGAGTATTAAAGCTGTACAACATAGGTTAGGTCATTCAGATATTCAAACTACTATGAATATATATACTCACGTTACACAATTACAAAAAGATAATTTAGGTAATGATTTTGCTAAATATATGGAGATGTAATAAAAGTCGTTACAATTCCGTTACAATCGATAAAAAAAGGAAAGCCGAAGTGTCTCAAACGGCTTTCCTATAAGTATTTAAAAAATTATCTTCTTAATCCTAGAGATTTAATTAATTCACGGTATCTTTGGATATCTTTTTTAATTAAATAGTCTAGTAAGTGACGACGACGGAAAACTTTTTTAAGTAATCCACGACGACCTGCGTGATCTTTTTTATGAGTGTTTAAGTGCTCAGTTAAAGCATCAATTTCTGCAGTTAATACTGCGATTTGTACTTCTGGAGAACCAGTATCTGATTCATGAGTACGATATTTAGCGATAATTTCTTGTTTTCTTTCTTGACTAATTGCTGCCATTGCAATTTCCTCCATATAATTTTATTTTCCCCTTAATCCTAGTATAGAATCTGGAGTGTTTCTAGACCACGAATAAGGAACTTTAGTTATTGTACACTATTTTTTTATTAATTTCAAGTGGAAAAATTTTAAAATATCTTTTTTTCACAAACATCCTTATCTATTTGCAGTTGTTCTTTTAAATGATTAAAACTATCAAATTTTTTTTCAGGTCGGAGAAACTCATAAAAATATACTTCTATTTTTTCTCCATAAATATCTTCATCAAAATCTAAAATATGAGTCTCTATAGATTTTTTATCTTTAATGCCTGATACAGTTGGATTATATCCTATATTTGTTAATGATTTATATATTTTTTTACCAACCATAGTTTTAGTAAGATAAACTCCGTTCGTTTTTGGTAATAAATAATTTTCTGTTAAATCTAGATTAGCTGTTGGAAAATTAATTGTTCTACCTAATTGTTTACCTTTTATTACTGTACCAACAATAGAATATGCTCTACCTGAAAATTTAATATATGAAACAAAATCATTATTTATAACAAAGCTTTTTAAAGTTGTTGTTGATATCTTATGATGCTCTATCTCTTCCTTTTCGTGAATACTAACCTTTATTCCAGAATCTAGAATCATTTCTGGTGTGCCCGAACCTTTTACACCATATTTATAATCATACCCGAAAAAGACCTTTTCAACCTTTAATTTTTTTAAAATTTTATCAATAAATTCTATTGCTTCTAAATTTTGTAATTGTTCATTAAACTCCAAATAATAAACTTCCTCTACACCAAGTTCTTCAAAAATTTTCGATTTCTTTTTTAATGGAGTTAAAGATTCTTCTTTAGATTTTGCAAAATACTCTTTTGGACTTTTATCTAGTGTAATTACTGTTGGTACATATCCTTCCCTGGCTTCTGATACCATTTCAGAAATTATCTTTTGATGAGCTTTATGAACCCCATCAAAAAAACCCAATGCAGCTATCCTCTTTTTATTACTTTTTTCTATTATATTGTAATCAGAAATATTAAAAATTTTCATTTCTTATTTACCTACTCTATTATTTTTGGAAATGTAGTTTTCACATGTAATAATTCATCATCTGGATTTTTCAGATAATAAATAGCTATTGCCTCGTTTTCATATGTGAATACTATTCCATCTGTAAAATCATAGTCTGGGAATTGATTTTTTCTAAATCTAAGTCCATTCATAACTTGTTGCGCCCTAAATTTAGGAATTTCTACAAACTGATATTCCTCTAAGGCATATTCTTTTTTTAATAACTTTTCTTCTAGCTTATTTTTTTCAAGTAATTGTTCTACTTCTAAAAGTGTTAAACAATTATCTAATTCTATTTTCCCACTACGAGTCCTTGTTAGCTTACTCATTGTACTCGGTAAATTCAATTTTTTACCAATATCAGTAGCTATAGTTCTGACATAAGTTCCTTTCCCGCAAGAGATATTAATAGAAAAATAAAATTTATTATCTTTATAATAATCACTACCCTCAATAAACTCAACATCATAGATATTAACTTTTCTTGACGGAATTTCTACATCAAACTTTCCTGCGCGTGCGTATTCATAAAGTTTTTTTCCTTTCACCTTTACAGCTGAGTAAATTGGCGGAGTTTGTTCAATTTCCCCAATCAAGGTTTGTAAAATATCTTTTATTTTATCTATATCGATATCATCAATGTTACATTCTTCTAACACTTCGCCAGTCAAATCTTCAGTAGTTGTTTTAATACCTAAACATACTTCCGCACGATAGCTTTTACCCAAATCCATAGCGTAATCACTAACTTTAGTTGCTCCGCCTAATAAAAGTAGTAATACCCCATCTACTTCTGGATCTAGCGTACCTGCATGTCCTATTTTCTTCATTTTTAGGATTTTTCTTGCTTTGAAAACAACATCATGACTAGTTATTCCACGTTGCTTATAAATCGGCAATATACCCTCAAACATTATTTATTTTCCTCTTTTTCTAAGCATTTAGGGCACAGTCCATATACTTCAAATTTGTGACCATCAATCCTATATCCTTTTAATTCATCAATTTTTAGATTATCACAGACATGAATATGTATAATTTTTGCTTTACCACACCCTAAGCAAATGTGGTGATGATGGTGATGATCTTCTTCTAAACATCCTATTTTAAAATATTTTTCACCCTTTATCTCTGTAGTTTCTAAAATTCCTAGTTCTTCATAAGTACTTAGATTACGGTATATCGTATCAAAACTTAGCCCTGGATAAACCTTTCCTAAGGTTTCCGACACAAACTTTGCATTTATATATCTATCTTCAGTTACTAACAACTTTACCATAGACTTTCTTTTATCTGTATATTTATATCCTTTTTCTTTTAAAAGCTTCATGATTCTATCAACTTTTTCTTCTGTTGTTGTCATAATAACCTCCAAAATTTATTTTTTGAAATCTATAAATTCTCCACTTCTTAACATAGCTATTTCATCTTTATACGGTGCTATGTCCTTATTTTCACCATACCATGGTGTTTCTAGGATTTTCGGAATATTAGTGAACTCTTGTAAATGAACTATACGATTAATTGCTTCAAAACCAATTCCACCATAACCAATGTTTTCGTGGCGATCTTTATGTGCTCCTAAAGTATTTTTACTGTCATTGATATGTAAAACTTGAATACGATCAAGCCCTACTATTTTATCAAACTCAGTTAGTACTTCATCAAGGTTGTTTACTATGTCATACCCACCTTCAAAGACATGGCATGTATCGAAAGTAACAGTAAGCTTTTCATTTAAAGTTACACCGTCGATTATTTTTGCAATTTCATCAAATGTTCGTCCACACTCACTACCCTTACCAGCCATTACTTCAAGAGCGATATTTGTTTTCATATCTTTTGTTAAAACTTCATTAAGTCCTTTTATTATACTAGCTATACCAACATCAGCACCAGCTTTAACATGAGAACCTGGGTGTAAAACTATATTTTTAGCACCAATTTTTTCAGTTCTTTCTATTTCCAATCGTAAAAAGTCAACAGCTAACTGATAAATATCAGGCTTTATTGTATTAGCAAGATTAATTATATACGGAGCGTGTACTACTATATCACTAATATTGTTTTCTTCCATTGCCTTATGCGCTTCATCAATACGTAATTCATCAATAGATTTTCTTCTCGTATTTTGAGGAGCACCTGTATAAATCATAAATGTATCACTGCTATAGCTCGCTGCTTCTTTAACAGAGCCTAACATCATGTCTTTCCCAGACATTGATACATGAGATCCAATCTTTAAATTTTTCATTATTTACCTCTATTTGCTTTATTACTTCTTTTAGCGAATTTTCTTCTTTCTTTTTGTTTAAGTTTATCCATTTTATATTTATATTTTTTCTTATAACCTGGTTTAACTTTTTTAGAAACACGCACTTTTGATTTTAATTTTTCCGTTAAATTATGATCAGCAACAACTTTTTTTCTACTTTGACGTTTATTTCTATCTTTAGTTTCAATAAACTCACCATTTTTTATATCTTGGTGATTAAATTCTATTCCTCGGCTTTCAAGAATTTGTAATTTTTCTTCATCTTTATTATTGTAGATTGTAATACAATCGCCATTTAAACCAGCACGCCCTGTACGTCCAGCTCTATGAATAAAGAAGTCTAAATCATTAGGAATATTATAGTTAATTACATGGCTAACACCTTCAATATCGATTCCTCGACTCATTAAATCACTAGCAACTACATAAGTAAAATCTAAATTATTAATACGACGTTGCATTTGTTTTCGTTCACGTGGTGTTAAATCTCCGTGAAGAACTCCAACATTTAGTCCTTTTGAAATTAAATAATTACTTACTTCCTCAACTTCTGTTTTTTTATTCGCAAAAATAAGTGCTAAATAAGGATTAATAACTGTTGTAATTTCATATAGTTTTTCTAAACGCGTTGAACTTTTTTCTGGAATTAGAATGTATTCAATTTTTCCAAATTTCGCATTATCAACTTCGATATATTGAGCATTTTTCAAATATTTTTTTAAGAAATGATTCATTTGAGTAGGAATAGTTGCTGAAAATACTAAGAATTGACAGTTTTCTGCAGTACGTTTAGAAATTTTATCAATATCTTCCATAAAACCTAAATCAATCATCATATCACATTCATCGATAACTAAAGTCTCTACTTCTTTAATAGCAAGAGCACTTGCACGATCTAATTCTAAAACACGAGTAGGCGTTCCGATTATAATGTGTGGTGCATTTGATACTCTTTCTATATCTCGATTCAAATCTTGACCACCAATGCATAGCGTAATTTTTATATCATCTTCACTAAACTCTGCAATATGGACTGCCATATCATAAAGTTGACGAGATAATTCTCGTGTTGGCGCCAAAATTATACTTTGAGTCTTTTTCTTTTCTACATTTAGCTTACTAAAAATTGGTAATAGGAAAGAGTGACTTTTCCCACTTCCTGTTTGCGATTTTGCCACAATATTTTTACCTTTTAATACAGGTGAGAATACTCTTTCTTGAATTTTTGTAGGATTATCAAATTTTAAATCTACTATTGCTTTATTTACAAATTCATTAAATTTATATTGTTCAAATGACTTTGATAACATAAAAAATCTCCTTTTTATTTTTATCTCCATTGTGAATTTCTTATGATTCACGCTTCAAATATTAAAATACTAAGTTCCTCTAGTATTTGATGTACACAATAAACCATTTTCTATTATACAATAAATACCGCTAATAAGCTATAAAAAACAATTAAAAAGGTTAGCTTAATCATTAATTTAAACACTAAGCTAACCTTTTTATTATCTTAATTATTTTATTATTTCAATACCTGAACTTGTGCCCAAACGCTCTGCACCTAATTCAACATATTTTTCAGCAGTTTCTTTATCTTTTACACCACCGCTAGCTTTTACTTTTGCGTGGTTTCCTACAACACTTTTCATAAGCTTGACATCTTCAAATGTTGCACCACCTGTACCAAACCCAGTTGAAGTTTTAACAAAATCAGCTTTTGCCTTCAATGATAATTCACAAGCCTTAACTTTTTCTTCATCACTAAGGTAGCATGTTTCTATTATAACTTTCAAAACATTTTTTCCTATAGCTTCTTTTATTTGACGGATTTCTTCTTCAACATATCCATATTCTCCATCTTGCAACTTAGCGACATTTATAACCATGTCAATCTCACTAGCACCATTTTCTATTGCTTCTTTCGCTTCAAAAACTTTAGCTGCTGTTGTCATTGCTCCTAGCGGGAATCCAACTACAGCTGCAACTTTCACATCTGTTCCTTCCAAGTATTTTTTAGCATCTTTCACATAGCAACCATTGACACAAACACTATAAAACTTATGTTCAGCCGCTTCTGCACATAATTTTTCTATATCTTTTTGACTTGCTGTTGCTTTTAATATAGTATGATCAATATATTTATTTAATTCCATATTTCTACCTCTATTCTATTATTTCTAAAATATTTTTTATACCTTTTTGTTCTTTAGAACCAACGACATATGCATCTATAATCATAGCCCTGCTTTGTTCTATATTTTTATCATCATTATAATGAATTTCTGCTATTAGGTCACCTTTTTTTACTAGGTCTCCTACTTTTTTCTTTAGTAATATTCCTACTGCATGGTCTATTTCATCTTCTTTCGTTGCGCGCCCGGCACCTATAACCATAGCAGCCTTACCTATTTCCTCAGCCTTAATTTTTTCTACAAAACCATCTTTAGTTGAATAAACTTCAATTATTGATTTTGGTTCTGGTAATAACTTATAGTTATTAACTACCTGTCCATCTCCCCCACTAAGATCTATAAAGTCTTTTAAAATTTCTAAAGCCTTCCCATTTTTTATTACTTCATCTATTTTTTCGCTAGCCTCTTCAAAAGTCTCAACTTCACCTTTATGTTTAAGTGCAATATAAACAATTTCATAAACAACTTCTTTTAAATCAGCCGACCAATGACCTTTTAGCGCCTCGATACCTTCTATTATCTCATTAGCATTACCTATATTATATCCTAATGGTTCATCCATATTAGTAAGAACAGCAATAGTTTTTCTTCCAACACTATTACCTATCTCAACCATTCGACGAGATAATTCACGTGCATCTTCTATAGTCTTCATAAAAGCACCATCACCTACTTTAACATCAAGTATTATTAAGTCGGATTGTATGGCTAACTTTTTACTCATAATACTGCTGGCTATTAACGGGATACTATCTACTGTTGCTGTAACATCACGTAACGCATAAATTTTTTTGTCCAATGGTACAATATTATCACTGTATCCCATAAGTCCAACTCCTGTTTTACCTGCTACTTCTACCAACTCTTCTTTTGTTAAGCTAAACTTGAAATTTTCTATTGATTCAAATTTATCAATAGTTCCTCCTGTATGACCAAGCCCTTTTCCAGAAAGTTTAGCTGTAGCCATTCCTAAAGCTGCTAAAATTGGTCCTAAGACAACTGTAACTTTATCACCAACTCCTCCAGTAGAATGTTTATCAACTAAGTAATAATCAAGATTATCAAAAGTAATTATGTCCCCTGAATTACGCATTTTCAATGTAAAATACGTTAACTCCTCTTTTGTCATATTGTTAAAATACACAGCCATTAAAAAAGCACTCATTTGATAATCAGGGATAATTCCTGCTAAATAACCCTCTAATAGAAAATCTATTTCTTCTTTAGTTAGTTCTTGCCTTTTCTTTTTTTTATCTATAATATCGACAGCTCTCATAGTAATCTCCTTTTATTTTTAACGACTATAATTATATAACTCTACTCCCTCTATATTCTTATTATAATTTCTGCTAAAATAAAATATGTTTTTTATATATAATCTATTATTTCTATTTATATACTCATATCCTAAACTATAATTAACAATCTTTACAATAATATTTTGTCATTCCATACTTATCGATTTCTAAAAATATGTTATCAGATATCTTTATAATCTGTAAAAATTTCTTTTCTTTCAAAAACTTATTTAATTCTTCTTCATTTTTTTTGCTATAGATTATCTTATCACGAATAAAGTACATTTTATATCCTAATAATGTTAAACTGTAATTTTTATATTTGAATAAAATTTTAAATAAAATAAAAAATATAATTAATAAGAACGCTAATTTAAAACTAAAATACAGCTTTTCATTTATAATTAAAAATGTCATAATAATCATTAAAATCAAGTATCCATAATCGATTCCTCGTTGTTTTTTTAATTCTTTATTTGAGCATACAAAAATATCGCTAGGTCTAGAACAAACTAATAAAATTAGTGAAAAAATAGAATATAAAATAAGAACTAAGCATAGTATTGTATCTATCGGATCCTGTTTTATTATAGTATAAATTAACAGGACAAAATAAAGAGGTATAAATGAATATATACAATAACTTATATAGTTAAAAGTTTTCTTCATAATTATACCTCCTAATTTTTATCTTTTACTTTTTGGTTTTGACAAAATTTCTGAAAAAATTACATCATTAACAATTTTTTCTTTATCGATAATTTTAGAGTTTGAATATATCTCTTTTTCTCTATCTACTATTACACGAGTATTTTTTTTAGGTCTATTTTTAAATTCATTTGAGCGCTTAATTTCTTGAGAACTTTTCTCTGAAACTTTTGGGTTTTTCTTTAGCTTTCTGGTTTTTTGGGTATTTTGTTTTTTTTGATTACCATCTTTCATTTTATCTAGAACAAAAGAAATTAATGCAATTAATGCAAAAAATATTGCCGTATTCATACTTTACCACCTTGTTTCCTATTCAAGTATTCTTTTGCAATTAAACCTCTTACCAGATTTTCTCTAGAAAATTCTAATCTAGGTATATTATTTTGTTCAAATGTTTGTTGTCTGAAATTTCGCTGTTGATTGAATTTACTTCTTCCTTTATTATAATTGTCATTATAATATTTTTGATATTCGTTAATAGTATTTTTATTTGTCCTATTTTCTACTGAAACTATATTTTTTCGTGCTTGAGCTTTTTGTTGTATTAGTTCACGCGAAGGTTTCATTTCACTTAATTTACTATACACACTAGACGTTACTTCTTGTTGCATCGGCACTTTCTTGTTTGTTTCGTATCCCGTATCCATAGATTCCTTTATACGTCGCATTTCTTCAACAGCTCTTAATGCAGCTTCTCTTGCACGTTCTAGTTCCATCTGTTTGGAATTATCTAAATTTTTATGATATTTTTTACTATCTGAAGCAAAAACTGTAATAAAAATAACTAAAAATATGATAACTATAATTGGTACGGCAAAAATTATAAATGTCATTTTAGCCCCTCCTTTATTTAGTTATTATTTTTCTTGTGTTTCTGGTTGAGACATACGTTTGATTGAATCTCTCATTCCTGTATCCGCTTCTAAGTTTTTATAATTCATATAATCCATAACACCTAAGTTCCCATCTTGGAATGCTTTTGCCATAGCAAGTGGTAACTGTGCTTCTGCTTCTACTACTTTCGCGCGCATTTCTTGAATTCTTGCTTTCATTTCTTGTTCAGCTGCTACCGCCATTGCACGACGTTGTTCAGCTTTAGCTTGCGCGATGTTTTTATCAGCAATAGCTTGTTCTGTTTGTAAGTTTGCACCAATGTTTTGACCGATGTCTACATCTAAAATGTCAATCGATAAGATTTCAAATGCAGTACCTGCATCAAGACCTTTATCAAGAATTGTTTTAGAAATTCTATCTGGATTTTCTAATACTACTGTATGTGATTCAGATGACCCGATAGTTGATACAATACCTTCACCTACACGAGCGATAACTGTTTCTTCCCCAGCTCCCCCAACAAGTCTTTCAATATTTGCACGAACTGTAATACGAGCTTTGGCCTTAACCTCAATCCCGTTGATAGCTACCCCTGCAATATAAGGTGTTTCTATAACTTTCGGGTTAACGCTCATTTGAACGGCTTGAAGCACATCACGTCCTGCTAAATCAATAGCGGCACATCGTTCAAATGTTAAGCTTACTATATTTGCACGGTGTGCAGCAATAAGAGCATTAATAACTCTATCTACATTCCCTCCAGCTAAATAGTGACTTTCTAGCTGATTTATTGTTACAGCTAATCCCGCTTTATGAGCTTTAATCATCGGATTAATTACTCTACTTGGAATAACACGTCTTAAACGCATACCAACAAGTGTAAAGATACTAACTTTAACACCAGCTGCTATAGCACTAATCCAAAGTCCAAGCGGAAAGAAAGTGAAAAATATTGATAATACAATTAGTACTACCACTAAAATTATACCTGTGAAAACTAATTCTGGCATAACATTTCCTCCTTTAAATTATTAAATTTTTTTTACAACTATACGCATACCTTCGACACGTATAACTTCAATTTCATTACCTTTTTCTACAAAATCCCCATCTGTAACTACATCAAATTTTACATTATTTAGAGCTGCTACTCCCGCTGGACGAAGGTCAGTATACGCTAGCAATTTTTTACCAATTAAATCTACTCGGCTCTCACTTGCAACATAACCTTCTTCTGTAGAAATTGCATCATTCAACACTAGTTGATTTAAGAAAGCTAATTTTTTATTTAACAGTTTTCTATTAAATAAATATAAACCTACGCCTAACATAAATGATACAATTATGATGAATGCAATATTATAAGTTGATTCATTAACATAAATTATTGCATAAATCAAGGTAATTATACCTACAGTCCCAACTATTCCTCCTGGTATAAACATTTCCAAGCCAATAAGTGCTATTCCTCCAAGGAAAAGAACAAATACAAAAATACTTAACCCCGTTGAATAAGAATGTAAAGCAATATATATTGCCAAACTTAGAATGGAAAGTACTCCATAAAAATTAAATTTTTTTGAGAATAGTTGTTGACAAAATGTAAGTGACATTAAGATTAAAATAATCCAATCAAGGTACAAATATAAATTTGCCATTTAATCACCTCATTTTTATATATTCTTTTTCTAAATAAGTTAGTAACTCATTTCTCGTAAAAATATTTCCATGTCCTGGAATTGCATACTCGAAATCAATTTTACTAATCTTATCGATATAATCGTGAAGTTTGATTTTATTATAACTCATTGGCTGTGTATAATAATTTTTAGCATGACTATCTCCTAAAAATAATACCTTTTCGTCAGCAATATAAATTAAAAATGCATCATCAGAATGCGAATTATCGCTACTGAAACAAGTTATCTTTATTCCTCCCAAGTTAAGATTAAAATCTGCACTTTTAGGCATATCTGGAATTTTTATTTTTATTTCATAATTCTCATAGACTTTTTTTAGCACATCTGCGCTATATTTTATTTCAGTTCCCACTTCCACTCTTTTATATAAGCTTTCGTCATCCCATTTTAACTTAGATAATTCTATTAGAGAATCTTTTGCTCGTTCTGTAGAAATCACTGGAATATCTAAGTATCCTGCACCAAAACTATGATCCCAATGATGATGAGTAAGAATAACATAACTTGGTTTTGGCAAAGAATTTTCCTCAAGTTCTTTTAGAAACTCCGCTACTTGGCTTGGACCATTGCCCGCATCAAGCATAACAGAAAAATTTTCTCCCTTTACATATCCAATGGTTGGTTCCAAATACATATAACGTTGTTTTGTGTAATAAAGCTTTTCTGAGAATTTAATTAGCATCCTTTTTTACTTCCTTTTGATTATAGATATATTATAGCATAATTAATAATTATTTACAAACTTGTCTTCTTACATAAAACAGCTGTAAAAGAGCATTTAAAGACACTTTTACAGCTGTTTTTATTTTATAATATAATATTCTAGAATAGTGCTAATGCTACTAAATAAAGATAGTAAAATAACAATCCTATAGCCAACACTACAAACATTGCATAAACTAACCAAGTTACTAGATATAAAGTATATCCTAATGCTTTAACAATATTGGTTATACTCAACCATAAATGTCTACCTATCGCTAGAAGTATAGATATTACACCACCATTATAAACTTCTTCTTGGTTGTCTAAATCACCAAATTTAAATACTGACTTTAATTTCATCATAATTACCGCCTCCCAAGATATTTTTTCTCTACACCATTATTATACTATATAAATCTTTATATTAGCAAATAATTATAATTAACTTTTATAAGAAAAAAATTAAAAAATTAATTTCGCTAACTAATATATAGAAAAATAGAAAAATACTAGAGTATTTCTACTCTAGCAATAGTATGGAGATGGCGGGATTTGAACCCGCGTCCAAGAAAACCTCCCCTTAGCTTCTACATGTTTAGTTTACCTATTAAATTTAATTTTTCACTTAAGCCGATAAACGGGCAATGAAAAACGAGTTTGATTATTCTCTTATTTACCACTACAAACGGAAGTGATAAATCGTAGACTGCTATTAATGAACCGATTAGCTTTGCCACAGTCGAACAAAGTAATCAGCCTTTAGCTATTAAGCTGCTAAAGCGTAATTTGTTTTTTCGCCAGTTATATTTAACTGAGTGTGTTATTAAAGGAGCCAACCCTCCTACATGCCACCAAGAAGACTAGCATCCCTGTCGAATCCTAAACATCCCCGTTTTGATGATGAATTTATTTTACCATAAAATTTACATTATGTAAAATTTAAAATTGTATGGTATAATCAAGTTGAATTAAAAAATTAGGAGGTAAATATGCAAACACTTATTAATGAACTTCGTCCCAAAAAAATTACTGATATAATTGGACAACAACATCTTATTGGAAAAAATAAAGTTCTAACAAAAATAGTAGAAAGCGAAAAAATGTTTTCATTTATTTTATATGGACCTCCTGGTACGGGTAAAACTTCAATAGCAAATGCATTAGCTAACGAATTAGATTATAAATTCAAAATATTGAATGCTGTAAACTGTTCTAAAAAGGATTTAACTACGGTCATTGAAGAATCTAAACGATTTAAAAAAGTTCTTTTACTTTTAGATGAATTCCATAGATTGACAAAACCTATGCAGGATATTCTTCTCCCTGAAATTGAATATGATAATATTTATGTTATCGGTTGTACTACCAACAACCCTTATCATACTGTTAATCCTGCTATAAGATCTCGCCTTATGATTTTTGAACTAAAACAAATTAATGAAGATGATATTTACAATTATCTAAAAAAAATAGCAAAAAACAATGACATATTTTCTAAAAATCTTTCTATTGATGACGATGTCTTTAAAGCTATCGCACTTAATTCATCAGGTGATTTAAGATTTTCACTTAATACATTTGAAATTTTATATAACTTATCCAACGAGGATGAACATATAACAAAGGAAAAACTTCTGAGTTTATCACTAGGAAAATTCAAAAACTATGATAAAGATGGCGACGCTTTTTATGATATTATTAGCGCCTTTCAAAAGTCTATTCGAGGAAGTGATGTTGATGCATCGTTATATTACCTCGCACTACTAATTGACAGTGGGGATTTAGATACTATTTATCGTAGAATGACAGTTATAGCCTATGAAGATATCGGGCTTGCAAATCCGAATATTGGTCCATTCGTTCATGCCGCGGTAGAAAGTGCAAGAATGCTGGGTCTTCCTGAAGCTCGTATTCCTTTAGCAAATGCTGTTATTCAATTGGCACTTTCGATAAAATCAAACAGTGCAATTATGGCAATCGATAATGCCTTAGCTGAAACAAATCGCAATCCTAAGTTTATTATTCCAGACCACTTACGTGATAGCCATTACTCTGGAGCAGAAAAACTTAATCGTGGAGTCGGCTATAAATATCCCCACTCTTATCCAAGTGGCTATGTAAAACAACAATATTTACCTGATAACTTGGTAGGTTCTTTATTCTATACACCTAAAACAAATAATAAAAACGAACAAAATCTTAATGCATATAAGAATTTTATTGATAGTCAAAAATAATCTTATTAAGCATATTAGCACATTCCTAAAAAAAACGTTAGTCATAAAATTATGACTAACGTTTTTACTATTCTCCTAGAACTTTAACTTCACATTCTAGTTTAACGCCAGAATGTTTAAATACTTCTTCTTGAACTTTTTTTATTAAGTTTTTATAATCTTCACAAGTAGCATTATTTATATTCACCATAAATCCAGCATGTTTTGTTGAAACCTGAGCTCCTCCCACAGTCAATCCTTGAAGACCAGCATCTTGAATTAATTTCCCTGCAAAATAACCAACCGGTCTTTTGAAAACAGAACCACATGAAGGATACTCTAATGGTTGCTTTTCTTCACGCATTTTATTTAGTTCATTAACTCTAGCTATTATTTCTTCTTTGTTTCCATCTATCATTTTAAAGTAAACTTTAGAAATAATCTCTCCTGTTTCTTGAATTACAGAATGTCTATAAGAAAAATTCATGTCCTCATTAGAATACACTTTCTTATTACCTTTTCTATCAAAAACTTCTACTTTTTCTACTACTTCTTTCATTTCACCACCATAAGCTCCAGCATTCATAAAAATTGCACCGCCTACACTTCCTGGTATACCGCATGAAAATTCAAGATTAGTCAAACTATTTTCTATACAAAAATCAGTAAGTTCTTTCAATGTTGTTCCTGCATAGCACGATAATATATTTTCCTCCGATAATTCTATATTATTCATATCACTAGTTATAACAACAATTCCACTTATTCCAGTATCAGAAATTAAAACATTAGATCCATTTCCTAAAATAGTCAATTCTATTTTGTGGTCATAACTATATTTGATTATATTCTGAAAATCTTCTTCTGTTTTTACACGTACTAAAACCTCAGCATTGCCTCCCGTTTTAGTAAAACTGTATTTTTTTAGCGGTTCATTAAATAATACTTCACTATTACGAACAACACTTTCTATACCTTGTGCTTTAATCATCTATTTCTACCTTCTTTAACATTTTATTTATAAACTCTAATTTTTTATTTGAGTAATCTTTAAACGTATATTCTTTATTAATAAGTTTAAATTCATTATACTCAGCCTTTAATTCCTCTTTTTCAAAAACCTTTTTTAATTTTAAAAAATCGTTATGTATTTCTGTCCCGCGTTGAACTACATATAATATTACATCATAGCTCATAGAAAAATAGTCTGTAAGTCTCGCATACTTAATTACACCCTTAGTACCATTATGAGCTATTCTATGATAACTTATATTATTTAATCTTTTTTCGTCAAATGTTGTTATCTCATGTAAATTTTCTACAACAACAAGTATATCAACTATTTTTTCCCCAATAACATCTGTTGTACTTGTTGCTCCGATATGGATAAATTCACATTTAGGCATTTTAGGAATTTCTCTTATTTTTTTTATCTCATCATCGAATATTTTAATGTATTTTTTGTTTTCTATAATTTCTTCAATACTAACAGTTCTCTTATTCATACTAAATCCTATCATAAAATTTAACACTTTTATTATTATAGACGTTATTCGATATAAAGTAAAGTTATAGTTAAATTTTAATACAATTATACAAGTTTTATTTTAATACTTATCTACCTACAGTCGCTATAACAAAAGCAGTCTACTTGGTGATCGTTTATCATTCCTATCGCTTGCATATAGCTGTATATGATTGTACTTCCTACAAAAGTAAATCCTCTTTTTTTCATATCCTTGCTTATTTTATCTGATAATTCAGTATTACTAGGCGCATCTTTATAAGATTTCAGATTTGAACTAAGTGTTTTAAAATCTGTAAATTGCCAAATGTAGTTGTCGAAAGTTCCAAATTCTTCTCTTACTTTCAAAAAGGCTAATGCATTTTTTCTCACACCATATATTTTTAACTTATTTCTAATAATACCCTCATCTTCTAGTAAAGAGTTTAAATAGTCATCGCTATAATTCGCGCAAATATTATAGTCAAAATTATCAAAAGCTTTTCTAAAATTTTCTCGTTTTTTTAGAATTAATGACCAACTAAGTCCAGCCTGCATCCCTTCTAAAATTAAATACTCAAACAACTCTCTTTCATCATGAGTTTTTCTTCCCCATTCAGTATCGTGATATTTTGTATCTAACTCTCCTTTTACCCATGGGCATCTAATCTTTGTCATTAGTTTCCTCCATATTTTCTTTTACTAGATTTATCATATCTCTAATACGACGAATATTGTAACGCTCTTTTTTATCTATTTCTAAAAAGAACCCATCTTTAGCAATAATTCTCACATCTTTATGTGGCATCAAGGCAGCAAACAATTCTTTTCCTTTTAATTTATTTACTATACCTTTTTCAAAAGTTACAATTACTTTGTTTGCAAGTTCTTTAACACTTGTAACTCTCGACTCTTTTGCTTTAACTTTTAAGTAACAAATATCAATTAAATTAGTAACCTCTGTGCCAAAATCAGAAAATCTATCAATTAAATCTTCTACTATACTATCAATTTCCTCATCAGTAATAACGCTATTTAATCGCTTATAAAAATCTATTTTGTCTGCATCACTACTAATATATTCTTTTGGAATAAATGCATCTACATTTAATTTAATCTCAAAATCATCATTTTCTGCTTCAAAAAGATCTTTTTGAAGTTTTGGAGCGGATTCTTTTATTATATTTTCATAATACTCTGCATCTTGTGTTTTATCTCGTTCCAAAATAGGTTCTAATATACCTTTTTTCATTTGAATCTCTTGCTCTAACATTTGTGAATATAATGTATACCCTACAGAGTCAATAAATCCATGTTGTCGGCCACCAAGAACATCTCCCGCTCCTCTAATTGATAAATCTTGCATAGCAATTTTAAATCCACTTCCTAAAGTTGTAAAATTCTTAATTGCTGATAATCTTTTCTCAGAATTTTCTGTAAGAGCTTTGAATGGCTGATACATTAAATAAGCATAAGCTTCTCTACTGCTTCTTCCTACACGTCCACGAAGTTGGTATAGCTGACTAAGACCAAAACGATCTGCATCTTCTACAATAAGAGTATTAACATTAGAAATATCAATTCCTGTTTCTATTATTGTAGTTGTAATTAATAAATCATATTTTCTATCAATTACATCAGACATAATACGCTCAAGTTCACGTTGTGTCATTCTACCATGTGCGTATGCGATATTTATATCTGGCAATAATCTTTTCAACTCCAAATATTTTTCATCTATGCTATCTACTCTATTATAAACATAAAATACCTGCCCACCACGAGAAACTTCATTCATAATCGCTTCTTTAACTATCATGTTATTTTGCGCGGTAACAAAAGTCTGAATCGGTTGTCGTTCACTTGGTGGGGTTTCTATTACTGACAAGTCACGAATACCTATCAAACTCATATGTAATGTTCTTGGTATTGGTGTTGCACTTAGTGTCAGAACATCAATCGTATTTTTTAAGTGTTTTATCTTCTCTTTGTGTTTAACACCGAAGCGTTGCTCTTCATCAATAATCAATAAACCTAAATCTTTATATTTAAATTTATCATTAAGAAGTTTATGTGTTCCGATAATAATATCAATTTTCCCTTCTCGTAATCTCTTGCAAATTTCTGTAATATCTTTTGCACTTTTGAAACGACTAACTACCTCTATATTAACAGGAAAGTTTGCAAAACGATTAACAAAGTTTTCATAGTGTTGCTCAGCTAAAAGTGTTGTTGGTACTAAAACTGCTACTTGCTTTGCATCCATAACTGCTTTAAACGCAATACGCATGGCAACTTCAGTTTTCCCAAAACCTACATCTCCACATAAGAGCCTGTCCATTGGACGTTGTTTTTCCATATCACGTTTTATTTCTTCAGTTGCTTTTAATTGATCATCGGTAGGTATAAAAGAAAAGTCATCTTCAAATTCTTGTTGCAAGCTACTATCAAAACTATATGCATAACCTGAACTTAATTCACGTTTTATATACAATTTAATCAAGTCTTCCGAAATATCTTCAATTTCACGACGAACTTTATTTTTACTTGTTGCCATTTTTTAGTTCCAAGTTTATTTAGTTGTGGTTTTCTGTTATCTGTTGAAGCAGTATATTTTTGAATATAATTCATATTGTTAATATCAACATAAATAACATCTCCACCATCATAAACTATTTTTAAAAAATCTTTATACACTCCGTTGACTTCGATATTCTCTATTCCCTCATAAAGACCAATACCGTGGCTTATATGAACAATATAATCGCCAATATTTAATTCTTGATAATTTCTTATTTTTTCAGAATTTGTATATTTAAATTTTACACGACGTTTTTTTCGTTCTTCTTCTGTAAATAATTCACGCGGTGTTAATAAAAATATTTTATTTTTCTTATCTTCAAAACCTTTCAAATGGTATTTATTAACGTCAATGAAAATCTTCCCATTTTTTATTCCGTAATAAATATCATCATAAAAATAATTATCAAATAAAATCTTTTCAACATAATCTTTTTGTTTTTGAGTATTTAAAGAAATTAAAACTTTATAATCATTATCTAACTTTTCTCTTATTTCTTTAGTTAAGTATTCTTCATTAACATAATACACCAGGTCCGTAATATCTATATTATAGTTTTTCTCTATAATCTTTTCGTTTAATTTTAAATTAGATAAATAGTACTTTCTCACTTTTTTATTTTGAATTTTTTCAAATGCATTATCATCAACAATATTTTGGTGAATATATGTTCTATTAATTTCTTGTAAATTTGTTAAGAAATACTGACGCAAACTTTCAACTTTTTCTGTGATTTTATGATAATTATCAAAGAAAATAACAACATCCTCTGTAAAATAATCTGCAATACTAAAAGTATGTTCATATATTAGATTAGAAAAACTCTCTAATTCACTAAAATCCCCAGTAGCTCTATATATTTCTATTTTTTCTTGTAAATAGTCACTAATATCCTTATAGTTTTCCTCTTGTTTAAGTTTTTCATCTTTCAATCGTTCTAATATTTTTGTTACGGCAATATCTTTTTCTTCATTCGTTAAGAAAAAGTCATTCGTTGGATATATAGTCACATTTTCTACTTTTTCTAGAGATTTTTGCGTAATTTCATCAAAAGTACGAATACTATCTAACTCATCATCGAAAAAATCCAAGCGTATAGGTTTTTCATTTAATGGACTAAAAATATCAACTATACTTCCTCTTTTCGAAAATTCTCCTACTACATCGACACTGTCAACACGATTATAACCCATATTAACTAGTTTTTTCTGCAAGTCCTCAAAATTTATTAATGTCTCTATATTAATTTCAAATGTAGTATTCAAAAATTTTTCAGGATCTTTTAATGTTCTGTAGCTTGCTTCAATAGGAATAATTATTATACTTGGAACTTTTGAAACTAAGTTTTCCAGCACTTTTATAGAATTTTGTACTAAATCATTACTTTTAGCTGTGTGTCTTTTTAAAATATCTATTTCTGGATAAATATATGTTTCTTTTTCTAATGTAGTAATCAATGAAAAAAGTTCTTCTGCTTCCGCTTTATCTTGTGTAATTACAACAACATTCTTATTGCTTTTAACAAATTCATTATAAATTTCTAATACTTTTGTTGTTATATTTTGTCCATAAATTCCAATATTATTAATTTTTTTGTCATAATCAAAATCTACTATCTTCAACAATTCTTGTTTTAACATGCTCTCTCCTTATCTTTCCATGACAAAGAGCAGGACTCAAAACAAGTTTCCTACTCATTTTTTATCACTGCTTTTATACTAATTATATTTATTCATTAATTCCACAAAACTCATTTTTGAAAAATCTTCTATACAATTTATACTCTTTGAGTAAATCTTTTCAATATCTATCATTTCATCTTTAGAAAATCTTCCTAGCACATAATCTACTACTTTCATAGGTGGAGTTGGTCTATCTATTCCTATTTTTAAACGATTGAATTTTTCAGTTCCAAGGTGACTTATAATACTCTTGAGACCATTATGACCACCGCTACTTCCTTTAGCTTTTAATTTAAAGTTAGCTGTCTTTGTATCTAAATCATCATAGATTACTAGAATATCTTCTATGTCAATTTCAAAATAATCATAAAATTTTCTTAACGCTTCACCTGAAAGGTTCATGTAAGTTGTCGGTTTTATAAGTAAATATTTAATTCCATTGTAGTACGTTATCGCATAATCAGCATTAAATTTATTTTTATCAAAATTTATATTCCACGCTTTTGCAAGTTCGTCTAAAATCATGAAACCTATATTATGTCTTGTATTTTCATATTGTTTTCCTGGATTTCCTAATCCTACTATTAATTTCATTTGTTGCCTCTTTCAATATATATTTTACTATCGACTCTATTAGAACTACTTAAAGAAGGCAACGAACTCGTTGCCTCCTTTTTATTTTTATTTTTTAAAATTATTCAAAAAGAACACTTACTGGTTCATTATGGTGTATTCTATAAATAGCCTTAGCTATTAAATCACCAACACATAGTGGAACCATTTTATCTAATTTTTTCTCTTCAGGTATATCTATTGTATTAGCATATACTAATTCTTTAATTGGAGAATTTTCTATTCTTTCTAATGCTTGTCCACTTAATACCGCATGCGAACAACTTGCATAAACTTCTTTTGCCCCTCTATCTTTAAGTGCTTGAGCACCTAAAGTAATTGTACCTGCTGTATCAATTATGTCGTCGATAAGAATGCAAATCTTCCCTTCGATATTTCCAACAATATTCATAACCTCAGCAACATTTGGTTTAGGTCTTCTCTTATCAATTATTGCAATAGGTGTATTAAGAGCATCAGCTAATTTTCTCGCACGAGTAACTCCTCCATGATCTGGTGATACTACAACTACTTCTTCCATATTAGAAAGTTTGCCTTTGAAGTATTCAGCAATAATAGGCACTGCCATCAAGTGATCTACTGGAATATCAAAGAATCCTTGAATTTGTAATGCATGAAGATCTAAAGCAATAATACGATTTGCTCCTGCAGTTTCTAATAAGTTTGCCACTAATTTTGCTGTAATTGGTTCACGACTTCTCGCTTTTCTATCTTGACGTGCATACCCATAATAAGGTATTACAACGTTAATAGTATCTACAGAGGCACGTTTTAATGCATCAATCATAATCAATAGTGTCATTAAGTTGTCATTTACAGGACCACTAGTAGATTGAATAACAAAAACTTCACATCCACGTACGCTTTCCTCTATATTAATAGAAACCTCTCCGTCACTAAATTTTTTAACACTACATTTACTTAGCTCTACTCCTAGTGACTTTGCTACTTGTTTCGCTAATGGAATATTAGAGTTCAATGAAAACAGCTTCAATGGTTTATCTACAAGCATATTAAATTTTCTCCTTAAAATTTTGGTTCGATAGTAATACAGACGTATTCCGCTTATTATTATAGCATAAATATTTTCTAATTTCTACTAAATTTAGGCCAGTAACACTAAAAATAAGAAAGTTTTAAAATATATTAACTACGTTCATTATATATTTACACAAAACAGAAAATTATGTGAATTACTTTTATTTTGCTTTTCTTAAAGTATATGCTATTATATTGAATTATAAGGTAAAGAATATAATTGTATTTATCAATTAGTACAATTTCTGTTTTTTAATTATATAGTAATATAGTATAAAAATGATACCTCTTCTTTTCCTTACAAATTATTTATAAAGGAGTGTTTTTATGGATAAAATTTTTGAACTTATTGAAAAAGAACAACACAGACAAAATACGAATATCGAGCTTATAGCTAGTGAAAACTTTGTATCGCAAGATATTTTAAAAGCTACTGGAAGTATATTAACTAACAAATACGCTGAAGGTTATCCTGGTAAAAGATATTATGATGGGTGTGAGGTTGTTGATGAAATTGAAAGCTTAGCTATCGAGCGTCTTAAAGAATTATTTGGTGCAAAATTTGCTAACGTTCAAGCTCACTCAGGTTCTAGTGCTAACATCGCGGTGTATATGGCATTACTTTCTCCTGGTGATACTGTTTTAGGTATGAGTATGGATGCTGGCGGGCACTTAACTCATGGAAGCCGTGTAAACTTTTCTGGAAAGTTATATAATGTTGTATCTTACGGAGTAACAAAAGATACTCATACTATTAACTATAATGAAGTTTTAAAATTAGCCAAAGAACACCAACCTAAAATGATTATTGCTGGAGCTAGTGCCTACTCTCGTATAATTGACTTTGCTAAATTTAGAGAAATTGCTGATGAGGTAGGTGCATATCTTATGGTTGATATGGCTCATATCGCTGGGCTTGTGGCTACTGGGCTTCATCCTAGCCCTCTTCCTTATGCTGATGTTGTAACATCTACAACCCATAAAACTCTTAGAGGCCCACGTGGTGGAGTTATTTTAACGAACAATGAAGAAATTGCAACAAAAATCAATAAAATGATTTTCCCCGGGGCACAAGGTGGTCCATTAGAACATATCGTAGCTGCTAAAGCAATTTGCTTTGCAGAAGCATTAAAACCAGAATTTAAAATCTATCAAGAACAAGTTCTAAAAAACATTCAAGTAATGGTGAATACTTTTAAAGAAAATAATATTCCTGTTATTAGCGATGGTAGTGATAACCATTTATGTTTAATCGATACGTACTCTACTTATGGAGTAACTGGTCATGATGCTAGCCTTTTATTGAGTAAAGCTAATATAACGTGTAATAAAAATGGTATTCCTTTTGATACACTACCTCCTATGAAGACTAGTGGTCTTCGTTTAGGGGTTCCCGCAATGACTACTAAAGGCTATATTGAAGAAGATTTTATAGAAATAACAGATATTATCTGCTCACTTCTTAAAAATGGAGAAAATTACTTAGAAGAAGCAAAAACTAGAGTGAACGCCCTGGTTTCAAAAGAAAGAAAAGAATTTAGATAATAATTATACCGAAGATTACATATCTTCGGTTTTTTATCAAGGTAAAAAAACGAAAAAAATTTCATTAAAAATAATAATTTTTCTAGGTTTGAGTTCTAAATCTTTTTGTGCAATTATAAGGGGAAATATTCACTAAATACTGTTCAAAAATTGTAGTATATTTTTTAAAAGTATAAACCTCTTTAAGTATAAATATTTTTATATGAACGTTTTAGCTCATTACTAACTACACTTTTTATTTCCCTTATTAATTAGTTGAAGAAGCGTCCTTAAAAATTCACCTATAAAGTAGAGTTTTTCTTGTTATATCTTTAGTTCACTAAAGTAAATGATTAAAATAAAAGACTTACTCTTCTAGCTATTTTACCCAAATCGCTCTAGCTTTTTTACCATATCTTTATTAATAATTATAGAAAATGTATTTTTATTTTCTTAGTTGATTTTATCAGACTTTCATGATATATTTTAGTTAACAAGTATATACTTAATAAATAAACTAATATATAACCAAAGATATTAGTTTTAGGAAAATAAAAACATTTAAGTTGCCTGCTTTAATCTTGTCTTTAGGAGTAATTTAATTATGAATAACAAATATTATGATGTAATAGGTCTAATAATCTTTCCTATTTTATACTTTTTTTATATAAAAAATACATTAAATATAAGTATAAGTCAATATCACATAAAAACCTTTATTATACTATACTTAATAATAATATTAACTATAATTATTAAAAATTTATATACAAAGAAAAATAATAAAAGAAGATAATTAATCCACTTTTATTATTTTTTTTCTAACTATTTCTTACCTTACAAATTATTTCTAATTAAGCAATACTATTTTACCTTCTAACTAATATTCTATTAAATTTGTTCATTTTTTATAATATTCTTATATCTATATTTATTTTTAAAAAATAAAGAGTTTTATATATATTTCTCTTTTTTATATGTATATTTAAATTATTACATCGAAGTTATTACCACTATTATAAATCCACCTTTATATCTCTAAAACCGTACATTACCTAAGGTAAATATAAAAAGAACTCAAGGTTAGATGTTTTACACTTGATTTTATATTTTTTTTATTGACATAGTTCGGTTCTTGTGGTATATTTATTAAACTTATAAGGAGATATAAACATATGACTATAAAAAATATTTTTAAAGCATCTCTTTTTCATAGCATTCACTACGGAAAAATCGAATTTTTAAAAGATGCTATCATCACAGTATTAGAAAATGGAATTATTAATGAAGTTATAAGAAATAATGATCCTAATTATGCGGAAAAATTAACTGAATATTCTTCTCATCAAAATTTTTATGATTTTGGGGATAAGATACTTTTACCAGGATTTATAGATTTACATATCCATGCTCCTCAATGGCCACAAGCAGGATTAGCACTTGATGATGAACTTAGTTGTTGGTTAGATAATTTCACCTTCCCTTTAGAAGCTAAGTACGAAGACGTTAATTATGCAAAAGAAGTTTATACCGATTTAGTAAAAACTCTACTTGCTAACGGAACTACATCTGCTATGTATTTCGGTACTATCCATAACGAAGCAACACTTGAACTTGCAAAAATTTGCGCTGACCTTGGTCAACGTGGATTCGTCGGAAAAGTCGTTATGGATGATAAAACTATGAACCCAAATTTTTATCGCGATTATTCAACGAAAGAAGCATTAAAAAATACTGAACAATTCATAAAGGATGTTGCAGCATTAGGGAAAAACGTGCCTCAAGGTGTCTATCCAGTTATTACACCACGCTTTGTTCCTAGTTGTACTGATGAAGCACTAAAAGGATTGGGTGTTTTAGCCAAAAAATATAATACTTACATTCAAAGTCATTGTAGTGAGAGTGATTGGGAACATAATTTTGTTTCTGAAAGATTTGGTCGTCGTGATACTGAAGTATTGGCTAGTTTTGGTCTTTTAACCGACAAAGCAGTTATGGCTCATGGAAATTTTATTAACAGTAGCGATGCAAAAATTTTCTCACATAATCACTCATCTGTTTGTCATTGTCCTATTTCAAACTCATACTTCGCTAACGCCGTTCTACCAGTAAACAAACTTAAAAATGAAGGTGTAAATATTTGTTTAGGAACTGATATATCGGGTGGTTTTTCTCCAAGTTTATATGATAATATCAAACAAACCGTTATGTCTAGTCGCCTATTAAATGATGGAGTTGATAATAATCTACCTTCTAATCAACGTGGGATTAACAACTCAAAAGTATCTATTTTTGAAGCATTTTATCTTGCAACTCACGGCGGTGGAAAAGCACTCAAACTTCCGCTTGGTATATTTAAAAAAGGGTACATTTGCGATTTTCAAGTTATTGATATAAGCACACCAAATAATAAACTACCTAATTACCTAGATAATGAAGAAGATAAACATTTACTACAAAAAATACTTTATCTTTCTACAAAAGAAAATATTCGTGAAGTTTGGATTCAAGGTAAAAGAGTTTTAAAAAAATAATTAATGTTATTTTAATCACTTTACAAAGTTAGTCTTTATTAATTACTATATTTAATTTTGTAAAATTTTAAAATTAAACTGAACGAGCAGTTATACTCGATTATTAAATAAATTTTTTAAGGAGTTTCATTTTATGTCGAAGAAAAATAGACATCTTACCATTGGAGTTGATGAAGATATTCCATTTTCTCAATCCGCAATTTTAGGGTTACAACACGTTTTAGCAATGGACGTTTATGTACCACCATTTATTTTAGCAACCGCACTTGCATTATCACCTGGTGATGCTGCAGGGCTTATCCAATCTACATTTTTAGGAGCCGGACTTGCCTCTTTAATTCAGGTTTTATTCTATCTTAGATTACCTGTCTGTCAAGGTCCATCTTTTATACCGCTTGGAGCAATTATAGGAATCTATATGGGTTCTAAGAACCTGGGAACCGTTCTTGGCGCAAGCATCGTTGGAGCTATTTTAGTTATTATTCTTGGATATTCTGGTATTTATAAATATATCGTTAGAAATTTTATACCTTCTATAGTTAGTGGTACTATTATTATGATTGTTGGATTAACACTTCTACCTTCTGCGTTTGTCAACAACATTTACATTGAAGGAAATGGATTAACTATGAAACAAAATATCTTACTTGCATTTATCACTGCAGCTTCATTAATTTTCTTTTCATCTTTAGGAAATTATATAACAAGTAAGTTAAAACGTATTTTCCAAATTTCTTCTGTTATTATTTCATTAGGAATAGGTACTTTCTGTGCTTATTTAATGGGTGGTTTTAGCACTCAGGCAATTAAAGATGCTAGTTTTTTCTCAATGCCAAAAATTTTATTTTTAGACTATGATATACATTTTGAAGCATCTGCAATTATTACTATGATTATTATTTATATGGTACTGCTTGCTGAAACAACCGGTACATGGTACGCAGTGAGCTCTGTTATGGTTAAGCCTCTTAACGATACTCAAATCAACAGGGGAGTTATCGGTGAAGGTATTGGATGTCTTCTAGCTGCTTTAGTAGGAGCAACTCCAGTTACTGGTTACTCTACGAATGCTGGTATTATATCTATTACCGGTGTCGCAAGTAGAAAAGTTTTTGTCGTTGCATCTGGTTGGTTTATTGTTCTATCATTCTTAGGGAAACTTTCAGCGATTATCAATTCTATACCTGCTGCTGTTATTGGTGGAGTTTTTGCAGTAGTATGTATTATTATTCTACTTAATGGGTTTAGAGTTGTTAAAAACCTTGACTTCTCTGAAAGAGAATTATATATTATCGGTGTTCCTTTAATGTTCACTATCGGATTATTATTTATCCCTGCTGGTCTTAAAGCTAGTGCACCACAATTTTTACAATATTTAATCGGTTCACCAATCGCAGTTGGCGCTATTGTGGCGATTATTATGAACAAACTTATACCAATAGAA